>JBAZEM010000009.1:0-92040 GCA_041653875.1 Kiritimatiellia bacterium | reverse complement strand
CCCCGATCATAATCGGGGTGACGGGACACTCCAAAAGGATCATTAAAAAGTTCGGATCGGAGAGGAAAAGCACAGAGAAATGTAAATCGGAAACTATCCAATTTTAACAATTGACGGCACATCCCCCTTTTCCCGGGTTACACCTAGTCCGCGACCGGAACACGTGATCGCCTGCTTTTTCTGCATGTCTTTCAATATCTTACGCGACCATGTCGCGGCTCACACCGAGGCACACCCGCTCTACATCCACCAGCGTGAAGTTGTCGGGTAACCCACGAATGCGCGGCGCGCAGGCGTTCGGGATTGGCGTGGGGCATCAGAGGTTCTCCCGGTTGATCAGATTCACGATCACCTTACAGATCGTGTCTTTCTCGGCCGGCTTGCTCTCGGCGATGAGGAGAGTCAGCGCGACGAGGGCGTTGTCGGCCAGGCGTTTGGTGCCGTCTTTACGATAAAGCAACGCATTGGCGTCGAGGAACCAGATGAACAGGAACGCGCCGATGCGCTTGTTGCCGTCCACGAAGGCGTGGTTCTTAACCACGAAGTAGAGCAGATGCGCGGCCTTCTCCTCAATGCTGGGGTAAAGATCCCGTCCGCCGAAGGTCTGGTACACGGCGCCTATAGCGCTTTCAAGTCCCCTATCCTTTTCGCGGCCGAAGATACCCTCGGGCAACGGCCTCATGGTTTCGGCCATGCGGGCGATCGCCGGCATGGCAACCGCATACGTGAGAACAAAACGGCCAACCCCGGTGATGCCATGGAGGCTAAGCTGCTGATGGTCGTATTGGTCAAGGAGCCGCAGGGCAAGGGAGTAGTCAATAATGACACGTAAGAGCCCTTCGGCCTCGCTCCCCGAGATTGCCTTCTTACCGATGATCCGCCCCATGACGTCCACCGCCGACTGCAGTTCCGACAGACGGGCGACCTGGGCTTGTAGCTGCTTCTCATTGAGCGTGTAGCCCTTGAGGAGGTGGTCGCGCAAGACGGACGTGGCCCAGATGCGAAATTCCGTTCCGCGCCGGGAGTTGACGCGGTAGCCGACAGCAATGATCATGTCAAGATTGTACAGATCCATCTGGCGGATCTTGCCATCGGCGGCAACCTGTGCATTTTTTGCACAGGTTGAAGATGGGTCCAACTCCCTGGTCTGAAATACGTTGCGGATGTGCCTAACAATCACGGAGCGGTCTCGTTCAAACAATCTGGCCATCTGATGGGCATCCAACCAGATGTTATCGCGCTCCAAGCGGACATCCACGGCAGCCCGGCCATCCTTGGTGCGGTAGAGGACAATATCACCACCGGCTGCCTTGACATCTATTTTGTTTCTCTCTGTAGTCATCTCAGCTTAACTCCATCCAACATTTCAGGCAGGCTTGCGCCAATCGGCGCCTGGACCTGCTTCAGGTAACACATTTTCAACGGTTTTGACTGTATCAGGGCGCGTTTGGGAAAGCCAGATGAAAGAGGCGATGAACCAGACGCCGGACGCCGGACGACAGACGGCAGACGACGGCCCAGACCTCGCGCAACGCGGGACAAGCGTCTGACTCTCGCGCCGCGCGGGACGACGGAGGACGTGACAGGCACACGGCATCACACCGCCGCGGCCAGTTGCCGGAGACGGGCCTTGTCTGCATCCGTCGCCGATCCAGCCGCGACTTTTCCGGCCAGGGCGGACAGTTCATCGGCCGGCTTCAAGCGCTTCGGCTTGTCCCCGGTGAGGACGGCGGGAAGGGCGCCCACCAGCGCCGATTTGAAGGTGTCGCGGCCGGGACGGAAGTAGTGGCGCAGTACAATGTCCACGGTCGTGTGGCCCGTTACCCGGCGGACAAGCTCCATCGGAACCCCTGCCGACAACGCCAGCGTGACAAAGGTTGTCCGCAAGGCATGCCAATCATAAATGCTGGCCGATTTCTGGCCGTGCTCCCGTCTAATCCGTGTAATGCGGGCTATGGCCTGTTTTACGCTCGGCGTCTGCGCTGATCGCACAAACGGCTTACCGATCCATTTCGCAATCATGTGCAGGTCATAGGATATCGTGCCTTTCGGCCTTTTGGTACTGTCCGCAATCTGCCGGACAGACTGACCGGCAGCATAGCGCTTGAAAGTATCAAGCACCCTGTCACGGCGTGCGCCCTCGGGAATCTTCGCGGTTATCGCGGCCACGCCCTTGACTTCGATCTCAGCCGCGGGGATAGGCGTCGGCATTGTTTTTTGTGGTTCCGTGTCCAGGGCTTTTGCCACAAGCACCTTGAACCGATAGCTCAATCCGTCCGCATTTTCCCGCAGCATGCGCGCCGCCTCGGGAAAAACAAGCTCGCCGCCTTTGCCCTTGCGTTCTTCCAGAACAGCCCGTAACGGCGCAAAGATGGGGACTTCCACCGGTTCGCCCGTCTTGCTTGCCTGCGCTTCAACCATACCCCCGGCCAGATCAACCGCGCTCCACTTCAATTTGCACACATCGCCGCGCCGCATGCCGGTACAGGCGGCCGTCACAATAAGCGGATACATGAAACCATCATCACGAGCGGTGTCCAGCAGTGCACGCAGTTGTTCAGCCGTAAACGGTTTGCGGTGAATGCTCCCCTCGCGATTCGCCCCGTTCGCCTTGGCCTTGCCCCGCTTTGCATTCCAAAACGGATTTACCGCACCCGGCGGTAGATAGCGAGAGAACGCCGGCCGCAGAATGCCGACATAGGCGGACAATGTTGCCGGACTCATTGTCACGCGAAGTGCATTCACAAAGGCTTCCGCGTCACTCGCCCGGACTTGATAAGCAAGACGCGCCTTCGGGTTTCGTTCCCGCATAAAGGCCAGAAACCGCCCGAAAATAGCCTTGCATTGCGACGTGTACCCCTCGCTGTAAGTGTCGCGGGCCATACACTTATTGAGCATGTCCACAAGCTCCACATGCTCCGGGGCTGAGCCCGTCTTCGATTCAATCAGGCGTTCCGCAAGGGTTTCAACGCGCCCCTTATGACGCGCTTCCTCAACGAATCTGGCCAGGGCATCCGATGCCTTTTTCCGGCTCCGTTCAAACGCACCGTCACCCTGCCCGCGCAGGGACTCCGGCGGCGTTCCACTCCACATCACATCCAGATTGATTACCTTCCGCGCGCCATTGCTTTCGGTGTATTCCCCATACCAATATGGCCGCAGTTTTCCATCTCTTTGCCTTCGTAGCATCAAGCTCATATTTGCGCCCTCCATTTTTGTATTGCATCAAAACACCCAACCTGCCACCCTTCATCTCGAACAAAACGATGTCCACAGGAGGCATGGTCACGACCAGGTGTTACACTTACTACTGGCTTAAGTAACAGTCAGCGCAAGTATGCAACAGAACGAACGCGAGCGCAAGCAAATTACACACACATCCACACACACAGAGGGATTAAAGAGCAATAAACATCAATTAATTGGCGCTTATTGATAGTTTGCGCCTGAATGGCATTCAGGAGGTCGAGGGTCCAACCCCCTTATCCTCCACCCTTCGCTCGATATCCGAGCTGCGGGTGGCAAGCCGCCTTATAACTCGCTGAAGAATCCGTAGAGCGAAGGGGGACGTTCATTCTCCGTTTTAGTTGCCTTCCGTCCGATGGCGTCCGTTTCCCCCGACTCCGGCTTCGCCCAAAAGCGCAAGCCCATCTCGAATAAAATACGACACCACAATTTGTCCTGAAAGGAATACCCGATGGTTCGTCATTTAATCGCGGCTTTCATCATTGTTCTGCCGCTATATATCTGCGGAACATTCGGTCATGACTTATGGCGGCCGGCGGAAGCCAGGGAAGCTGGGATCGCTCGGGAAATGATCGAGAATGGTGATTGGACGGCGACATATATCAACGGCGCATTATTCTTGGAAAAGCCGCCTTTGTACACCTGGGCAATCGCTCTTTGTCTGAAATCGTTCGGTTATCATGACTGGGCCGCCCGAATTCCGGCTTTTATTTTTACCATCGGGATTTTAATTCTTATGTTTGTTCTTGCCCGCCAGGGTTTGTCGCCTTTGGGAGCATCGGCGGCCACGGTCAGTCTTGGCACAATGTGCCTGTTTGTGCAGAACAGTCATATTGCGACAATCGACAATGGATTGATGTTTTTTATCATGGCGGCAATGGCGGCCCTTGTCACAGCCCGGAAGGAACAAGTTTTTTCGGGATCGAGAACGGTCGTATTATACGGCAGCATTGCGCTGGCGTTTCTCTGCAAAGGATTTGTCGGACCGGTGCTGATAATCGGAACGATGCTGTTTTACATGGCAATCGCAAGAAACCTTTCATTGCTGAAGAACGCGCGGCCGCTCATCGGTTTTGCGATCGTTTTCCTGATCGTCGGAAGCTGGTTTTGGGCGTTATGGAATACCGGGGGCGAGTTGTATTTCAGGACATTTTTCATCACGAACCATGTTTATCGTTTCACAGGCTATTATGGGCCATCCGCTAATTGCTTGTATTATATCCCATACATATTTATCGCGCCGTTTCCATGGACCCTGCTTGTTCCCTGCGGTTTGTGGATTATCGCGAAACGCTGGGTGAACGATTCCGATGCGCGCCAGTTCTGGACATGGATGGGCGCATGGACTTGCGCGATGTTTCTTGTATTGTCGGTGGCGGGATCCAAGGATGACAACTACTTTTTGCCGTTGCTTCCGCCCTTTGCCTTCGCGGCGGGAGCCTGGGTGGATCACTCTTTCCAAACTCGGCCTGCGCCGCGCTGGACATGGTTATTGACGATTCTTTTCGGATTATGTTGCGGCCTGCTCGCGACAGCCTTGCCTTTGGCGGCATACATCGCGGATCGTCATTTAACCATGTCCATGCCGATCTGGAGTCTGATACTGGGCGGCATCAGTTTCACAGCGCTGTTTTTTTTATTGAAACGGAACTGGCGCGCCTATTGGCGCTGGGCGGCGCTGCTTCCGATTGGAGTTGGCGCCGTGCTTGGACTTTTCCTCGAAAAGAGCCTGAATGAAGTCAAAGGCTCGCGTCCTCTTTGCGCCTTCATCTGCAAATACAACCGCCCCGATTCGACTCTTTACGGCTACGCCTTGGGCGAGAACACCGCCGGCCTGCTGATTTTTTATGGAATCCGTTCGTGGAATGCAGCCTCTATTTTTGAGGCTTCCTTTTTAGGCTCTTCACCGAGTCCGGCACTGATGCTTTTGGATTCTCCTTCGCCAGACAACGTAATCGTTGATGTCCTGACCGCGCGCCAACAATGGACGGTTTTGGAAAACACATTTATTGGCAACAAGTATTTTTGGCTTCTGGGAAACGACCGCTATCGCCAACCCGGTTCGGTCCCACAAAATTTACTGCACTCCGCGGGCAATCATGGCTTGGACGATCTTTTCCAGGGCGATGCAATAGGCCGCCTGGCGAGGTGACACTTTTTTGGCGCCGGCCATTTCCTTGACATCCGCATACGATTTGCGCAGACGGTTGAAAAGCCGGGTGTTGACGTCCTCTTCCTCCCAATAGAATCCCTCGCGGTTTTGCACCCACTCGAAGTAGGAGACGATCACGCCGCCGGCATTGGCCAGAATGTCGGGGACCACCACAACCTTGCGGGATTCCAGGATTTTATCGGCTTCCGGCGTGGTGGGTCCGTTGGCGCCCTCGACGATCAGCCGGGCCTTGACGCTCGCCGCATTCTCTTCCGTAATCGTGTTTTCCTTGGCGCAGGGCAAGAGCACATCGCAGGGATAGGCAACAATATCCTCGATCGGCTTGCCGCCGGGAAAACCCGCGATGCCGCCGCTCCGATCGCGGTGCGCAATCAGCTCGCGCACATCCAATCCGGCCGGATTGCAGATTCCGCCCGTAATATCCTGAATGGCGGCGACCTTTAGGCCGCGTTCGAAGCAGTCCAAGGCCGCATGCGATCCCACGTTGCCGAAGCCTTGCACGCCCACGGTGTAATTTTTGAGGCCGAGGTCCTTGACCGCTTCCAGCATGACGCAGACCACGCCGCGCCCGGTGGCTTCCTTGCGGCCCAGCGAGCCGCCCAGGGCAACCGGTTTGCCGGTGACCACGCCGCGGGCGACATCGCGATACTTGCGATATTCGTCGTAAATCCAGGCCATTTCCCGGGCGCCGGTGCCCATGTCGGGCGCGGGAATGTCGATGTTAGGGCCAATGTCATTTATCAGGCGGGAGGTGTATTTGCGCACCAGCCGCTCCAATTCCGTGATCGACAGAGTTTTGGGATCAACCGTGATCCCGCCCTTGGCCCCGCCGTAGGGAATGCCGACCAGGGATGTTTTCAACGTCATCCACAAGGCCAGCGCCTTGACTTCATCCAAGTCCACGTCGGGATGGAAACGGATGCCGCCCTTGTAACAGCCCAGCACGTCGCTATGTTGGATGCGATAACAGTTAAACACCTTCTGTCCACCACGGTCGAGTTGGATCGAGGCCCGAAAGATGATCACCTTGTCAGGAATGCGCAGGCGTTCCATGATGGCCTGTCCCTGGAAGCGCTTGCTGAAGTTCAGGATATCGGCCGTTTTCTCCACCAAGCCGATCGCATTCTCCAGGACATTCGCCATGACACGCTCCTTTTCTTGTTTATATCGCCACGGCGATTTAATAACATGTGATCGTGTGGCGATCAAGCGGAAACGGACGGCGGCTTATTCGCTTGCCATTCTGAATTCTGACTCCTGAATTCTGGCTACCTCGCTGAGTATATTATGCACCTGGAAGAACTCAAGCAGAAGCTGGCGCAGAGCAGCCATCCGGACAGCCGGCGCTTTCATGCGCTGATGGCCCGCCGGGTCAAAACCATTCTCATGGTATCGACCCAATACGAGGCCTTCAGCCTGTCCTGGGACGGCAGTCTGACCGAGGACATTTACGGGGCCTATTCTCTCCTGCATCTGCAGAACGTGCCGCAAATCACCACGGTCACATCCGGCCAGGAAGCCCTGGAAACACTCCAGCGCGAAAAGTACGACTTGGTCCTGGTGTCCTCGAACTTGGCGGACATGCCGATCTTCGAATTCGGCCAGGCCGTGAAAACCGCCGTGCCGGGACTGCCGGTGGTTATGTTGATTTTCGCCCTCGGCGGACTTCCGTCCGCGCCCATCGCCGCCTATGCCGGCGTGGACTACGTCTTTTCCTGGCAGGGCAACGCCAAGGTCCTGCTTTCGATCATCAAATTGGTCGAAGATGCCCTTAATATCGACCGGGACATCCAAATCTGCCGCATTGGCGTAATCATGGTGATCGAGGATTCCGTCAAGCAGTATTCTTTCTTCCTCCCCCACCTCTACGCCCTGCTCATGAAACAGTCCTTCGCCCGCGTGCCCTACGGCATCGACGAGAACGAGCGCCAGCTTCATACGCGCACGCGCCCCAAGGTCATGCTGGCCCGGACCTTCGCGGAAGCCAAAGCGCTCGTGGAACGCTACAAGCCCTTTCTGCATGGAGTGATTTCCGATCTGCAGGTGGCTGTGGAAGGCAAAAAAGGACAAGAGACCGGCGCAGTCTTTCTGAGCCGCCTGCTGGACACGATCCCGGGCTTGCCGATCCTGCTCATGTCGGCGGACGAGACGGCGGCGGCGGTGGCGCGTTCGCTGGGGATCGAGTTTGTGGACAAAAATTCGCCGCGCTGCGTCCGGCAACTGGAAGATTTTTGCATGGGCAACCTGGGATTCGGTGACTTCGTCTTCCGCGACCGGCACGGCCGCGAGATCCTGCGCGCCCGCAACCTGCGCGCGTTCGAGGACGCCCTCCACACCGTGCCGGAGGAGTCCATCGAATTTCACAGCCGGCGCAACCAGTTCTCGCATTGGCTCCTGGCCCAGGGCGAGGCCGCCCTGGCGGAACTTATCCGCCCCTTGCAGGCGGCGGACTTCAAGTCGCCGGCCGACCTGCGCGAATTCATGTGCACGGCCGTGCGCCTGACCCGCCGCGAAAAACATCGCGGCATCATCGCCGATTTTCGCGCCGACGATTTCGAGCCCGAGTACGCCTTTCTGATGACGGGGCGCGGCAGTCTGGGCGGCAAGGCCCGCGGCCTGGCTTTCATGTTCAACCTGTTTTCGCGGAATTTTCCCGACGGCCGCCTGGGCGGCATGGAGATCAAGTTTCCCCACACACTCTGCATCACGACCGATGCGTTCGACGAGTTCATGACCGTCAATGAACTGGAGGCTTTCGCCGCGGAATGCCGGAGCGACGCGCTCTTGCGCAAGCGCTTTTTGGAGGCCCATCTGCCGGCGGCCCTTATACAGCAACTGCGCGCTTACATCGAGCGCGTCCACGTCCCGCTGGCCGTGCGCTCCTCCAGTCACATGGAAGACTCCTCCAACCAGCCGTTTGCCGGCCTGTACCAGACTTGCATGATCCCCAACCGGAACCCGGATGCCGCCATGCGCCTGGAGCATCTCTGCCAGGCCGTCAAACTGGTCTATGCCTCCGTCTTTACGACCGCCGTCAAGCGTTACTTCCAGACGCTCAAGCTCAACACGGAAGAGGAGAAGATGGCGGTCATCGTCCAGGAACTGGTGGGCCGGCATTATGGCAACCTGTTTTATCCAACGATTTCCGGGGTGGCCCAGTCGTTCAATTACTACCCCTTCGCGCGCATGGAATCCGAGGATGGCGTCGCCTCCGTGGCGCTGGGCTTCGGCAAAATGGTCGTGGAAGGCGGCGAGACCCTGCGGTTCTGTCCGCGCCACCCCGCAATCCTGCCGCAGGCGGCCACACCCCAGGAACTGCTCCAGGTTTCCCAGAAACAGTTTTATGCCCTGAGCATGGATCACGAGCCCCTGAACTTCGCCCTCGGCAAGGGATCGGACCTGCGCCTGTTCGGTCTCGATCGGGCGGAACAGGACCAGACCCTGCCTGCGGTCGCCAGCGTCATTTCGCAGGGAGACGACTGCCTGGTGGACGACCTCGGCGTGGCGGGACGGCGGGTTGTGACCTTTGCGCCAATCCTCAAACACAACAGCTTTCCCCTCTGCGACATTCTCAACGACCTGCTCAAGATCGGCAAGGCCAGCATCGGCTCCGACGTGGAAATCGAATTCGCGGTCAACATGGACTTCCTGCCCGGCACACAACCGGAATTTTACCTCCTGCAAATCCGGCCGATGGTTACGTCCCGGGAGCGCCTGGCGCTGAAAGTCAAGGCCCAGCGCCTGGACCAGGCCCTGTGCGTTTCACGTAAAATCATGGGCAACGGCCTGGTGGAAGACGTGTTCGATATTATCTATTGCCACCCGGACCGGTTCGATTTCGCCCGGACGCGCCAGGCGGCCGCGATCATCGGGCGGCTGAATCAGGACCTGCTGAACGAGCGCCGCCGTTACGTCCTGATCGGACCCGGTCGCTGGGGCACGCGCGTGCCGGCGTTGGGCGTGCCGGTCAACTGGCAGCAGGTGGCCGGGGCGGCCGTCATCATCGAGACGATTTCACAGGGCAAGCGGATTGATCTTTCACAAGGCGCTCATTTCTTCCATAATCTGGCCGCCACTGGCATTGGGTATTTTTCTATTTTGCAGACCGACGATGAAAATTTTGTGCGTTGGGACCGCCTGGAGGAAATGCCGATCGCCTTCGAGGCGGACGGCGTGCGGCATGTCCGCACCCTCCAGCCCATGACGGTGTTAATGGACGCCCTGAACCACTGCGGCGTGATCGCCCCCTCGGAAGGAATGGCGCGGGCGGAGTGAAGCGGAGGCCGGAGATCAGAGGTCAGAAGTCAGAGGTCGGAGGTCAGCCGAAAATCAGACGGCGGATCATAGTGGATCCCCGCTCGCTTGGGAGAGAGTAACGAGTTAGGCGGCCAAAGGCCGCGACTATTCCATGTAGAGCCGACTTTATGTCGGCTATTATAGCCGGTGTTCCGCCGGAGGCGGATCCGCCTATGGAGGAAAAACCGGCTCTACCTGGATTGAATTTCCTTAACATTGAATTAAGCCCCGAGGAACGGGGCGACTGTTTCATGTAGCCGCGGCGGTAACGCCGTGGCCGTCCGCCGTCGCCCACGGGCTATGGTGGACAGGCCGAAGAATCCACGCCGTTACCTGCCCGCAATGCTGCGCATAGCGCTGCAGGCGGGCCGGCGCGGCTACCCAAATACAATTTCCTATTAGATAAATTTATCCCGCGTTGCGCGGAATGACAGAGATCAGAACACCTGATGATCGCCACGGGAAAAAATATGAAACCAACATCACATAACACCCCAACCGGCCGGCGGGTAAAAGTCTGCCTGGCACAGATCCGCGTTCTGCCCGGCCAGCCGGCGGCCAATACGGAGACGATTCTGGCGGCCATTGGCGCGGCCCGGGCTCAAGGCGCGGAGCTGGTGGTGTTCCCTGAAATGGCGATCCCGGGCTACCTGCTGGGCGACGCCTGGGAGCGGGACGCTTTTTTGCGCGAGTGCGAGGCCTGCGGTCAGCGGATTCGCGCGGCGTCCCAGGGGCTTGTGGTCGTGTTCGGCAACGTCGCCCTCGATTGGCGCCGCCGCAACGAGGATGGGCGGGTGCGCAAATACAACGCCCTGTTCGTGGCGGAGAACGGGCGGTTTATCGGTCCGCGCAACGGACCCTGCGACTTCGTCGTCAAGACGCTCCTGCCCAATTACCGGGAGTTCGACGACAGCCGCTACTTTTACGACCTGCGCCGACTGGCCGCCGAAGAGGGTCTGGCGCTCGAACAGGCCCTGGCGCCGGTTTGCACCGGGCGCCTGGCGCTGGGCTGCATCCTGTGCGAGGATGCCTGGGACGCGGATTACGGCGTATCCCCGCTGGACCTGCTCAAGCGGCACGGCGCGGATCTGTTTATTAATTGCAGTTGCTCGCCCTTTACGCTGGATAAAAACGCCAAGCGCCAGCGAGTGTTCGCCGCCCACGCCCAGCGCCTTGGGAAACCGCTCCTTTACGTCAATAACGTCGGCATCCAGAACAACGGCAAAACCGTCTATACCTTCGACGGCGCCTCCTGCATTTACGATGCCCACGCCCATCAGATCGGCCTCCCGGCGCGGTTCGAGGCCGGGCTCCTGCAAGCCGATATCCCGATGGATCAACCTGAATTCGGGACACCCATCGACGAGCGCGCCGACGGCGTTGCCGCCATTTACCAGGCCCTGGTGTTCGGCGCCAAAGAGTTCATGCAAATGCTCGGGATAACGCGGGTGGTGGTGGGAGTTTCCGGCGGCATCGATTCGGCCGTGACGGCCGCTTTGTACAGCCGGATATTGAGCCGCGAAAACATCCTGCTCGTGAACCTGCCCAGCCGGTTCAACTCGCCGACCACCGTCAACCTGGCGCGCGAGCTGGCCGCCAATCTGGGCTGTTATTACGCCGAGATACCGATTGAGGACAGCGTCCGCCTGACAACCGCCCAGGTCAACGGCCTGGCGATTGCCGGCCCGGACGACAAACTGCGCGCCCGCCTCGCGCTGAGCGACTTCATGGCCGAAAATGTGCAGGCGCGCGACCGTTCCTCGCGCTTGCTCGCCGCGCTGGCCGCGGCGTTTGGCGGCGTCTTCACCTGCAACGCCAACAAGGCGGAAGCGACCGTCGGCTATACCACGCTCTACGGCGACCTGGCCGGCTATCTGGCCGCGCTGGCGGATTTATGGAAAGGCGAAGTCTATGCTCTGGGCCGCTATATGAACGAGGAAGTATTCCGGCGCGAGGTAATCCCGGCAAAATGTTTCGACCTGACGCCCTCGGCCGAACTGGGCTTGGGCCAGGACGTGGACAAGGGCCTGGGCGATCCGCTGATCTATTCCTATCACGACCGCCTCTTCGCCAGTTGGGTGGAAGCCTGGCAACGCACAACGCCCGAAGAAATTTTGGAATGGTATCTGGCCGGCGCCCTGGAACAGCGAATCGGTTATGCCGGCAAGCTTGCGGATATTTTCCCGTCGGCCCGTGAATTTATCGCCGACCTTGAGCGCTGGTGGATTCAATACAACGGCATGGGCGTGGCCAAGCGCATCCAAGCCCCGCCCGTGCTGGCCATCAAGCGCCGCGCCTTCGGCTTCGATCACCGCGAGTCCCAGATGGGCGTCTGGTTCAGCGCCCGGTACCTGGAACTGAAGAAACAGGCATTGGCACGCCCGGGCTAAGATCACATTGAACTTGAATTGCGGCCAGGATATGCGATGCTACCGCCATGCCAAGGAAATATGAACCGCCGCACGAATCGGACGAATGGCTGGAATGGGCATCCATGACACCGCAACAGCGCTGGGCCGCCACCGACCGATTGTGGGCATTCTACAGGGAAGCCGGAGGATCGCTTGACCCCGAACCCGATTCGCAAAGTCCTTTCAATACTGCGTACCTGCCGGGTAAGATTTCTGCTCATGGGCGGACAGGCCTGCATATTTTACGGCGCGGCCGAATTTAGCCGGGACACGGATATCGTCATCGCCCTGTCGCCCACAAACCTGCGCCGCCTGCGCATCGCCTTGCGACGGTTGCGCGCAGAACCCATCGCCGTGCCGCCCTTGTCGAAACGGTGGCTCCGCAAAGGACATGCCGTTCACTTCCGCTGTCATCTTGACGAAGCGGACGGACTCCGTCTGGACATCATGGCGACCCTGCGCGGCGTGGCGCCATTCGAAACACTCTGGCGGCGGCGGACAACCATCGCAACCACGGACGGCGAGCGGCACGACCTCCTGGCGCCGAACGATCTGGTGGCCGCCAAGAAGACCCAACGCGACAAGGATTGGCCCATGATCCGCCGCCTGGTCGAGGCCCATTATCGGCAATTCCAGCATGCGCCTTCCCCGGAGCGCATTCGCTTTTGGCTGTTGGAATCCCGAACGCCGGAGCGGCTCGTCGCCTTGGCCGCCGCCTTTCCGCGGCAAACCGCGCAAACGTCCCGGAAACGCGCTCTGTTGCGACTGGCGCGTCCGGGACAGGAAGCCAACCTGGCGAAGGCGCTGCAGGAGGAAGAATTTGCGGAGCGCGCCCGGGACGCGGCATACTGGAGACCCCTGCGACAAGAATTGGAAGCGCTCCGCCACCGGCGGTTAATTCCGTCCTGACCTGGGCTATGCCTGCAACCTAAAGAAAACAAGCCTCACCACGAAGGCGCCGGGATACGGCGACAGGATTCCTCCTCCCATGCTCTCTTCCGACCAATCGTTGCGCGCATTTGGCGCAGGGCGCAACGTCCCGCGCCAAATGCGCGCAACACTCCGTGTAAAACGGGAAGGAGATCAAGGAGCTGGAGCCTTTCTCAATGCCTGCTCCGTGGTGAACCCATCTTGTTTTTACATTTTCTTGTTTTTATGGTGGTTCCCAACGTTTAAGGTGCTAATGTTATGGCCAGACCGACCAAGGCGTGCTACATTGCAAAACAAGTCTGTCGGCAATACATGAGCGCGAGGAGAGGATGGATTCCACCGAAGTTCCGTTAGATAAAAACAACGACGTACGGTTAAACGTCAATCCTCTGACACCGGCGCAAATCCTATGTTTGGCCAAGGGGTTTTCGCGTATTTTCTGGGGTGTTCTTTTCATGATCGGCCTGTTTCTGAGCCAGTCCGGCTTAGAAGTCTTTCATGGCATTCGCATCCCCGCCTACGTGCTGGGCGCGGGACTTATCGGATGGGGATTGTGGCTCTTGCAGTCGGCCGGCCCCGCCGGACGAATCTGGCGGCGGCACACCCGGCTGGCCTTGGGACTGGCTTTTCTGGTTATATATTTTGCCCCGTTTATCGTCTGGTGGCGAGTCATGCCCTACGAGAATTTGTTTCTGATCAATGTCCTTGGCCTGCTTCTTTCCGGCATGGGGATTCTTTTGCTGGTCAATCTGCTGGCCGCCGAAACCTTCGGCCTGTTCGAGGAGCGGGGCGGGCGGGTTGAGTCCCAGGTCTTTGCGTTTGGCGTCGTTATCCTGATGATCGCGCCTTTTCTGATCGGCATGTTATTTGCGCTGGTAGCGTCCATACGTTATAATACGGTGTTTGCCGAGGAAATCTGGCTGACAATTAACCGTGTCCCCATCTGGCTTTATGTGGCCACCACCCTGCCTTGTTCCCTGACCATGGTGGCGGCTTGGAAAGCCAAGGCCATTTGCTATCGGCGTCTGTGGGGCGGCGGATCTAAGACGGATGGCGGATGACGAACCGAACAAGCAGCAAACGCCCAACGTCCAACGCCGAACGTCCAATTTCGAATGAAAAGCGGAAAGCGATAAAGCCATGCGAACCATTCTGCTCCAGGCCGGGACGCTTGCGACCAACACGGTGCGGGACATTATCCGGCAACCGGTGATCCTGTTGTTGACCACTACCGCTGTTGTCCTGATCGGGTTATTGCCATCGACCGCGGTTTTCGCTTTTGGGGAAGAGGCGCGTTTGGTTCGCGATGGGGCCCTGGCGCTGAATCTGGTCTTTGGCCTGCTGGTGGCCGGCGCGGCGGCCGCGGCCACGATTTACGCTGAAATCAAGCGGGGCACCGCCGCCACGGTTCTGTGCAAACCGGTTTCCCGCAGTTTGTATTTTATATCCACCTATATAGGCGTGCTGATGGTCCTCCTGCTGTTCTGCGCCACGACCCTGCTGGCCGGATTGCTGAGCCTGCGCATGGTCCTGCCGGGCATGCAAACGGACGGAAGGATCGGGGCATTATTTCTGGCAGCCGTGTCGATTGCGTTCGGATATGCGGCGATATCCAATTTCATGTTCCGGCGCCAGTTCGTCTCGCAAGCGTTTATCGGACTTTTGCCGTGCCTGATGGTGGCGTTCGTCGCGGCCGCCTGGATAGACCCGAACGGCCACGCGGTTCGATTCGGCAGTCTGATGGCGTGGCAAATGGTTCCAGCCGGCATCTTAGTCAGTCTGGCCGTCATGGTTTTGGCGGCCCTGGCAGTCAGCCTCTCCACACGCCTGCCGCCGGTCCTAAGCACATCGGCCTGTGCGGCTGTGTTTTTTCTGGGCTTGGTGTCGGATTATTTGTTACGCGCCGCCGCCGCGACGTCCTGGTGGGCCGCTTCGATTTACCGGCTGTTGCCGAACTGGCAGGATTTCTGGATCGTAGATGCGCTTTCCGGCGGCGGCAATATCCCGTGGGGCTACGTGGCCGCAAGCGCCGGCTATGCGGGACTATACGCCGTCGCGGCGCTCGCCCTGGGCGTGCTGTCGTTTCGCCGCGTGGAAATATTATAAATCAGGCTGTAGGCTGTGGACCGCAGACTGTTGGTAAAACCAGTGTTTTTTGCTCTACCGGGATTTCTTCGGTAAAAACAGAATCCTGTTAATCCTGTCAAAAATATTAATTCTTATATCATGAATACCTCCATATGCTCCGGTATCTCGCGGCGGGAATTCCTGGGTTGCATGGGAGCGGGTGTGGCCGGCTGTATGCTGGCAAACACCCTGGCGGGCGCGGCGCCGGCCGATGAGGAATTGCACGAGGCCTCGTTTTATGAGCCGCTGGCCGGCGGCAAGGTGCGTTGCAAACTGTGCCCGCGCGGGTGCGTGGTGGGCGACACGCACCACGGCTATTGCCGCGTCCGCGCGAACCGCGGCGGACGCTACTATTCGCTGGTCTATGGCCGGCCTTGCGCCATCCACACCGACCCGATCGAAAAGAAGCCGTTTTTTCACGTATATCCGGGCAGTCAGGCGTTTTCCATCGCCACGGTAGGCTGCAACATGGCCTGCAAGTTCTGCCAGAACTGGGATATTGCGCAAGCCGGCCCCAACGATATCCGGCCGCCTTATCGATCCCCCGAGGCAATCGCGCAACAGGCGGCGGAGTCCGGTGCGCGGACGATTGCCTATACTTACACCGAACCCACCATCTTCTTCGAATACATGTCCGATTGCGCCAGGGCCGGCAAGGCGCGGGGCAAGGAGAGTGTCGTGGTCAGCAACGGCTTTATCGCCGCCGAAGCTTTAAATACCCTGCTTCCTCTGATCAAGGCCATTAAAATCGATTTCAAGGCTTTTACCCCCACGTTTTACCGGGATATCTGTGACGGCTATCTTGCGCCGGTTCGGAATACGCTCAAGCTCCTGGCAAAGTCCGGCGTATGGTATGAAATCGTCGTGCTCATCATTCCCACCTTGAACGACAGCTCCGACGAGATCAAGCGCATGACGGCCTGGATTGTGCAGGACTTGGGGCCGGACGTGCCGCTTCATTTCTCCCGGTATCAGCCGATGTACAAAATCAAGAACATCCCCCCCACCCCGCCCGACACCCTGCGGCGCGCGCGCCGGATAGCGCAGGCCGAAGGATGCCGCTTTGTCTATATCGGCAACCTGTCCGGCGAGGAAGCCCAGAACACTGTCTGCCCATATTGCCAAGCCATACTTATTCGCCGCTACGAATATCGCATCCTGGAAAACAATATCGTCAAAGGCGCCTGCAAGGCCTGCGGCAAGACAATTCCCGGCGTGTGGAACTGACTATTACGATGGTTTTCAGGCCGGCCTTCTCCACCCCGTCTTCCGCCGGCATCGGGTGGGAGTCAATCCGAAGGATATCCGGAAGCGCGTCGCAAAATGGCGCTGGTCATTGTAACCGCAGGCGGCGGCGACCAGCTTGACGGGCAACTCCGTGGTCAGCAGCATATCCCGGGCGCGATTCAGGCGGGTTTGTTCGAGCCACCGTTGGGGAGCCTGCCCAATGTATTCCGTCATATTTCCGGCCGGCCAGCGGGATTCGGCTGAATCTGGAAACTTTTATTCTCGCATTTTCCAAATTATAAGTTTAAATAAGCACGAGTTTTCCAGCGGAAAAGAACAAACATGTTCCTCCGCAGCCCAAACAAATGCATGCAGGAAAGGCGAACCGCGATGACACACCGTGAATGTTTCTTGAAAATAATGGACGGCGCAACCACTTCCTGGACCCCGAATTACGAATTAGGTTGCTGGGGCCAGACGATCCAGCGCTGGATAGACGAGGGCATTCCCACCGATCGAATGTATTGGAACTTCTGGCAGGGCGAACCGTTCTTTAAAATTGACCGCCACGACTACGCCAGGATAAACACGGGCATGCTTCCGGAGTTCGAATATCAGGTCCTCGAAGAGACCGCGGAGTATGTCACGGCGCGGCATGCAACCGGCATCGTCACAAAAGCGCTGAAAGAGGGCACCGTCCGGGGCTCGCGCATGAGCATGGATCAATACATTGCGCATCCCGTGACCGACCGCGCCAGTTGGCAGGAAGTCAAGAAGCGCTACAACCCGCAGGCGCCCGTGCGTTACCCGATGCTTTGGGATGAAATGGCGCGCGCTTGGAAAGAAAGAGATTACCCGCTCTGCCTGCTGGGCAACGCCAGTTTTGGATTGTATTCCCAACTGCGGTCCTGGGTGGGCACCGAGGACATCTCCTATATGTTCTATGACGATCCCGCGCTGGTGGAGGAAATGATCGAGTTCAACACGGATTTTTTCCTCCAGCTCGTGGCGCGCGCCCTGCCGGGCATGCAGTTCGATTATTTTAGTTTTTTCGAGGACTGCGCCGGCAAGGGCGGTCCGCTTTACGGGCCCGAACTGTTCAACCGTTTCTTCCGCAAACCGTACAAACGGATCATCGACGCCCTGCGCAAGGGAGGGGTCAAATCCATATGGCTGGACTGCGACGGCGATCCGATGCCGTTGATTCCGCTGTGGCTGGAGGTGGGCGTCAACTGCCTCTGGCCGCTGGAACAGGCTTCCGGCATGGACCCCCTGAAGTTGCGCAAAAAGTTCGGCAAGCAACTCATCCTGGCCGGCGGAATCGACAAAATGGAGATCGCCAAAGGCAGGCAGGCCATCGAGAAGGAACTTTACGCCAAAATCCCGCCGCTGTTGGAACAGGGCGGGTACATTCCCTTCCTTGACCATGCCATCCCCCCGGATATATCCTACCGGGATTTCACATATTACATTGAACTGAAACTCAAATTGATGGGAAGGGGAGCAATTCAGTGACTTTGAGATTCAGTGATTCATTGATTGATGGTAACAACCCAGGTAGTCAGGAGTCAGGATACAGAATAAAATACGCAAGAATCAGCCACAAAAGAACGCGGCGGACATTCCGTTTTGACTTCTGAATTCTGGCAGTTGCTTTCATTAACTCAAAACCGGGATCGATGCCATATTAACATTTAATCATCGTTCCCTCTTCGTCCGTCATTCCGAGCGAAGCCGAGGAATCTCATGTCCTTAGATATCGCCCAGGATCGCACGCAATGCGAAATCCCATGTTAAACCAGGAAGGACTGCATGAAAAAAATGACCAAGCTGGAGCGCACGCTTGCGACCTTTAAGCATCAAGAAACGGATCGGGTCCCCCTTTACGACCTGATGCTCAACGACGACTGCATCGAATATTTTAGCGGGGTCTATGCGCCCTATGGCGAAGCGGGCGCCAAAGCGCAGGCCCAGGCCGTGGACCGCATGCTGGACATGGCGCGCGGCGTAGGCCAGGCGCCAGGCCGTCCATACAAGCAGTTGCTGGATTCGACGAACGATCCTGATTTAATCCAATACGCCCGTTTTTCCGACACCCACCACGGACATCAACCGTTTGTCTCCTGCGAGACAGCGCTGGATTGGCTGAAAGCACAGAACAAAATTTTGAGCAAGTGGCGGGCGAACACCGATCTGAAGCAGGAGGACGCGAACAGCAGGCAGGCTTTCGAGCGATTGTACGGCTGGATGGGCGCGGACCATGTGGTCTGCTGTCTCCGGCAGAGCGGCACAGGCTTGGATACGGTGCGCGCCGCGGTCGGAATCGAGTTTTTCAGTTATATTTGCGCCGACGAACCCGGGCTTGTCTCCGAATATCTGGAATTATCCACGGCGCGCGAGGTTGCGATCGTCCACGCCATCGCCGATTCCAAAATTTCGCCCTGGGCGCTGACCTATGGCGACATCGCAATGAAAAACACTTTGTTGCACTCGCCCGAATGGCTGCGCCGCGAGTTTTTTCCGCGCCTGAAAAGGATCAACGACGCCTACCACGAGCACGGAATCGTCTGCCTGTTCCATTCGGACGGATACTTGATGGAAATAATGCCCGACCTCATCGCCGCGGGAATCGACGGGATCAATCCGCTCGAAACGGTGGCCGGCATGGACGTGGGCGAGGTGCATCGTCTTTACGGCGGCAAGATTTTCCTGACCGGCGGGATCGATATGAGCCAGCTGCTCTCGCACGGAAGCCCGGAACAGGTCCGCGCGGTTTGCCGCAAGGCCGTTGCCGACGCTCCCACCGGCTATTTTCTGGGCTCCACCACGGAAATCGACAACAGTTCGCGTCTGGAAAACGTCCTGGCCATGATCGAGGTCTGTTGGGGCAAGAAACCGGAGGGGGCACATCCGGATATTTTACGGCAGATTGAGCGGCGCAAGACCGAGTTCCGGAAGAATTTCCCGCAGTGGATCGAACAACAACGCCGCGGCGATTCCAGCCCCAACCCCGAACAGGCATAGTTTGAACCATGCCCGCCCAGGATATCAGGGCGCGCCGGTCAATTCGCGGCCCAGCGCCAGCAGGAAGTCGCGGTTATCGGCGGAGAGGTAGCGCATGGCGCCGCCCATGCGGCTGAAGGTTTTACAATAGCGCAGATAATAGGCCGGGTTATCCATGGGCGGCTCGCCCTGGGCGCCCCAGTCCCAACCGGCATCGGCCAGGTCAACCACCAGGATGAAATGGTCTTTAATGGCCCGCCCTTCCTGGCGGCGCAGGTTCTGGGCCATGGCAAAGGCTTTTTCGAAAATCATGGGCGACATCACCGCGGAACCGACCGAGAGATACACACCGCCATCCAGGTTGTTGACCCCGTGCGCGAAAGCCAGAAAATCGCGCTGGGCGGTCCGCCCGATGGCCGCGCCCTGGTTCATGGGATGATTATAAATGATGTCATGCCCGAACATGGGATGGCCGGTGAACGGAATGTTCAGGCGATAAGCCGCCGCCTGCACACTGTAGGATTTGAAGGGATGCGGAACCGCCAGGGGGCCGGGTTGAAGGTTAAAATGCCGCGCGGCTGCCAGGAAATCGACGGCGGCGGCGGCGCGCGCCAAATCCGGCTTCGCGCAAGGCGCCACGCCGCACAAGTCGGCGGCCAGGGCTTCCGTTGCGACGCGCCGCAATTCGTCGGTGGAAGGGACCACCAAACCTTCGTTCTGGATCAGGGCCCCGACCGATTCGCCGTAGCCTAATCCCTCGTAGGCGCCGGCAATCAGCGCCAGGTTAATGTAGCGCCCCGTCTCCTGCCAAATGCCGAACTGGCCCTCGGCCACATAACGGCGCACGTCCTCGCCGCTCCGGCCCTGGAAGGCGAACTCCCAGTCATGAATGATCCCCGCCCCGTTGGTCGCCAGGTGCGTGAGCCAGCCCTCTTCCATCAGGCGGATAAGGACCGGCGCCAGGCCGTTCTTGATCGTATGCGCGCCAAACGCCAGCATGACGGCCCGCCCCGCCCGCCGCGCCAGGCGCATGCGTTCGGCTGTTTCCCGCACAATTGTCTGCGCCGCCCCGGAAATGTTTTTGGGCGCCGCGCCGGGCAGGACGCGATCGATCTCGATCGCGAGCTTACTTGTGCGTTCGCCCAGCGGCTTGACGATCAACTTGTCGCGGTCGAATTGCGGATGGGGCATATCTTATTGCTTCCCTTCGGTTTTGACAGGAGCACCCTATCATAATGACGCTTTGAGGCAATATCATAGCGCAAACACCCCCTAAAAAATATTAAAATAGTTGTTGCATTCATTTTGCAACCTGATAGAGTGTATGCCACTTGACTGCAGAATGAGAGAGTTCACAGTGAGATGGTAGATTGTCAGACGACGTTTTGCGCCGGTGACGATCTGAAACCCGAATGAGTCGGGAACAGTCGCAGGACACTCATACCGCAGTCCAAGGGAGGAATAGTATGGCTACGAAGCTGTATGTCGGAAACCTGTCCTTCACCACGACCGAAGGTGACCTGAAGGAACACTTTGCCACGTGTGGCACGGTGGTTAGTTGTAACGTCATCATGGACAAGTACACGAACAAGTCGCGCGGATTTGCCTTCGTGGAAATGGGATCGCAGGAAGAGGCCAACAAGGCCATTGCCGAGAAAAACGGCGCGGATTTCCAAGGCCGCACCCTGACGGTCAACGAAGCCAAGCCCCGTGAAGATCGGCCCCGCGGCAACTTCGGCGGCGGCGACCGCGGCGGTGGCGGCAAGCGCGACTATCGTTAATCCGATTGTCGGGTTTTAAAATCGGGAAGAGCGTTCCGTGGAGGCAACTCCCGGAACGCTCTTTTTTTTAACCGTTCAGCGAGGTCCGGTATTCCATGGCTAAACCCCCATATCCTCTGCCCCCCATCCTGTTCGAGGACGAGTGCCTGGTAGCATTCGACAAGCCCAGCGGGTTATTGACCGTTCCCGACCGCTGGGACAAGGCCCGTTCCGACCTGGTCAGCCTGGTACGCGAACACCACGCGCCCGGCATATACAATATCCACCGGCTGGATCCCGAGACCAGCGGCGTCCTGCTCTGCGCCAAAACCAAGGTCGCGCTGGCGGCGCTGGAACGTCAATTTGGAACCAGCCGGGTTAATATCCATTACCTGGCGCTCGTGCTCGGCGCATTGCCGGAACCCGACATGACGATCCGCCGGGAACTGGAAACCGATCGCAACCAGCCCGGCCGCATGCGCGTGGCGGCCGCCTATCGCCGCGGCGCGTGCCGGACGCGCGCACACACGATCGAGGTGTTTCGCACGCACAGCCTCATCGAGGCCTGGCCCAGCGCCGAAAAGCCCCATCAGGTCCGTGTCCACCTGGCGCACGCCGGCTGCCCCGTAGTCGCCGATGCGTTTTACGGAAATGGGCGCGGTTTATACCTCTCCGAGATCAAGAGCGACTATAAGTTCAAGCCCCACGAGCCGGAACGCCCCCTGATCGGACGCGTGGCCTTGCACGCTGAAAGCCTGACCTTCACGCATCCGGTTACCCAGGCGGAAATCACGATCAACGCGCCTTGGCCGAAAGATATTTCCATTGTCGTTAAATATTTAAAACGATTTGCGCCGACCGGCGGGAACATGGCTCCATAAAATGCAATTATGAGTTGGCGAACCACTCGTTTCAGTGTATAAATAACGGACTTGAATGAAAGCGTCGGCTGACGAACCAGAAAGCGCGACTATGACGACCATTCACCCCACCGCTATCGTGGAACCCGGGGCCGAGCTTGACGAAGGCGTGGCCATCGGCGCCTACAGCATTGTCGGCGCGCACGTTAAAATCGGACGCGCGACGCGCGTCATGCCGCACGTCTTTCTGGACGGCTGGACAACGATCGGCGAAGGCTGTGTGATTTTCCCGTTTGCCAGCATTGGCACCCAGACCCAGGACCTGAAGTACAAAGGCGCCGTCACCTTCGTCGAGATCGGCGACCATACCACCCTGCGCGAGTATGTCACCGTCAACGCCGGCACCAATGAGGGCGACGTGACCCGCGTCGGGGCCGGTTGTCACATCTGCGCCTATTGCCACGTGGCCCATCAGTGCCTTGTCGGCAATAACGTCATCATGTCCAATGCCACCAACCTGGCCGGCCACGTGATTGTGGAAGACGACGCCGTTTTCGGCGGCATGGGCGGAGTGCATCAGTTTGCCAGGATTGGAAGATTATGCATGATCGGCGCCTGCTCCAAGGCCACCCAGGATATTCCGCCTTTCATGATGGCGGATGGCAACCCCGCCGCCATTCACGGCCTCAACACCATCGGCCTGCAGAGACATGGCGTGACGGAAGCCGTCCGCCGCACCCTGAAAGAGGCCTATCGCATTCTTTACCGGGAGAACCTGCCCACCCGCGCGGCCCTCGAAAAAATGAAGGACGAACTCCCCATTTGTCCGGAACTCAATCACCTGATCGCATTCGTGTCGGCCTCGGAACGCGGCATTGCGCGCTGAGGTTCCATTATGAGCAATCGCCTCGCATGTCTTTTGATGACCGGCCTGACGATCATGGCCGTGCCGGAACGCCCGGCCCTATTCGCCCAGGCGACCGCCCAGGAAGAGACCAACGCCCAAACGGCCGGCGGCGCCGGCGCTTTCGTGAACTTCAACTTCGACCAGGTGGAGATTCGCTTTCTGGTCAAGCTGGTCGGCGACCTCACCGGCAAGCGTTTTGTAATCGACAAGGAGGTTGACGGCAAAGTCACGATCGTAACCCCGTCGCAAATTCCCATCGGCGAAGTGTATCCCCTTTTTATTTCCATCCTGGAATCCTCAGGCTGCGCCGTTGTGGACCGCGAGGGCATCAACCGGATCGTGGCGCGCGACAAGCGTATAACGCCCATTGCGCCGGTCATGGGCGAAAACGACCAGGCCCCCGCCGACGGCGTGATCACCAAGGTGATTCACATCGACAACCTGCGCGCCGCGGATGTGCGCCTCCTCCTCGAGCCTATGGTGGACCAGGGCAAAACCGGCGCCATGGGCGTCCTGGAGACAACCAATCACTTGGTCATCACGGACACGGCCGCGAGCATCCGCCGCATCGAACAAATCATTGCGCAGATCGACAAGCCCGGCATGGCGCGTACGACCGAAATTTATATCCTGAAGTTCGCCGATGCCGAAGGCATCGCCGCCGAACTGAACATGGCCATGGCCGGCGCCGTCAGCAAGCAGGCGACACCGGGCGAACAACTGCGCCAGCGCCTGCCCAAAACCGCCGTGGGTGGAACGGCCGCGACGTTGCCCAGCGATGCCGTGGTCGTGGCGGCCCCCCACTCCAACAGCCTGATCCTGGTCGGCGCCCCCGCGCAGATTACCGAATTGAAACGGATCATCGCCGCCATGGACACCGAGCCGCGCAGCGGTTATGGGCATCTGCAGGCCATCTTTCTCAAATATCTATCTTCCGACGAAGCCGCCAAGAGTTTGACGGCCCTCATTTCCAAACGCGTCGAAAAACCCCAGAACCAGAAAATATCCGTCGAGTCCAGCCTCGGCAACAACGCCCTGCTGATCGATGCCGCCCCGGAAGATTTCAAGATGGTCAAGGAGTTGATCGACCAGCTGGACCTGCCGCCCGAGCAGGTTCTGGTGGAGGTCATGATCGCGGAACTGACCCTGGATAACGGCAGTGTCATCGGGGCCGAGTTGCTGGCCGGCGGAGTTCCCGGCATGGACTCCACCGTCGCGGTCGGCGGCATGAACACGGCCGAGGGGGCCGACACCCTGATGCAACAAATATCGAGCGGGGTGCTCCCCAAGGGACTTACCTTTGGCCTGGCTAAAGGCAGTTATACCGATGCCAGCGGGAATGTGGTGCCCCGCTTCCCGGCCCTGCTCAACATCAACGCCATTAAAACGAAGGGCAAGTTCAAGATCCTTTCCAACATTCCGCTTTGGACGCAAAACAATCAGCCGGCCAACGTCACGATCGGCCAGAACATTCCCATCCTGAAATCCACCGTTTCGGCCGGGGCCGGCACGGCCCGCGATTACATCGAAAACATCGATCGCATCGATGTCGGCATCAAGATGAGCGTCACACCGCACATCAATCCCAACCGTGAAGTGCTGATGAAATTGAACCCGTGCATCGAAGCCGTCCTGACGGCCGCCACGGGCGGCAAAAATTTCACGCCCACGATCGCCAAACGCGAAGTCACCACGACCCTGACCGTGCCGGACGGCGATACCATCGTAATCAGCGGGCTCATGCGCGAAGACACGGTCACAAGCGAACGCAAAATCCCCTACCTCGGCTCGATCCCAGTGCTGGGCTGGTTTTTTCGGCACAATGAGGACAAGGTCGAGCGCACCAACCTGCTTATTTTCGTGACGCCGCGCGTGGCAACCAACGCCGCCAACGCGCGCGCCTTGACCGAGATGCTCAAATCGAAAACCGCGTTCCAATCGCCGACAAACCTGGTGATCGAGAAATTGAGCGAGTGATTCAGTGATTGGATATTTAATCAGGCCCACTTAATCATTAACGATCTATTTTTCCGAAATCGCTCAATCACTGAATCGCTAAATCGCTAAATTTCTTCCAATGCCTGAACCTGAGACACCCTCATCCGCCGCCGAGCTGGCGCAGTTAAAGGCCCTGGCGCAGAAATTTCACCTGGACCTGATAACCGCGGTGGACGATGCCATGCTGGCCCACGACCTGGCCGCCGACCTGCCGGTGGAATGGGCGCGCGCCCACGCCATGTTGCCGATCCGGCGCCGCGGCCAGCCGGCGCTCCTGCTCCACGACCCGACCGCCATCAGCGCGCAAAAACACCTGGAACTGCTTCTCCACCGGGAACTGACGCCCTTGCTGGCGCCGCAAGCGGCGATTATGAACGCCATCGAGCGCAGTTATTTCAGCCGCTCGGACACCGCCCGCGAGTTTCTCCGCGACCTTGATGAGCAAGCGCCCACCCCGGACAAGGTCTCCGCGCGCAGCGACGATCTTCTGCAAGTGACCGAGCATGCGCCCATTACCCAGCTCATCAACCTGATCCTGCTGGAAGCCATCAAGGCCGGCACCTCCGATATCCACGTGGAGCCTTTTGAAGCCCGTCTGCGCATCCGCTTCCGCATTGACGGCATGCTCTACGAGCAAACTTCACCGCCCAAACATCTGGAGCCCGCCCTGATATCGCGGCTCAAGGTCATGGCCCATATGGACATCGCCGAAAAACGCCTGCCCCAGGATGGCGTGGCGCGCGTGCGCATCGGCGAACGCGAAATCGATATCCGCGTCTCGTCCATCCCGGTGGCGGAAGGCGAGCGCGTCGTCCTGCGACTCCTGAATCGCAATACAACGGTTTTGCCGCTGGCCGGACTCGGCCTCTCGGCCGCCATGCTGGAGGACATTGACCGCCTGCTTCTGGAACCGAACGGGATCATCATCGTGAGCGGACCGACCGGAAGCGGCAAAACGACCACGCTGTATGCGGCGCTCCAACAATTGAACAAGTCGCGCTCGAATATCCTGACCATCGAGGATCCGATCGAATACCAGCTTGCGGATATCGGCCAGATCCAGGTGAAACCCAAAATCGGGCTGACGTTTGCCAGCGGCTTGCGGCACATTCTGCGCCAGGACCCGGACACGATCCTGGTGGGCGAAATCCGGGACCTGGAAACGGCTGAAATCGCCGTGCGCGCCTCGCTGACCGGCCATCTCGTTTTCACCACGCTCCACACCAACGACGCGCCCAGCGCCGTCGTCCGAATGATCGATATGGGCGTGGAGCCGTATCTGCTGGCGGCCTGCCTGCGCGCCGTGCTGGCCCAGCGCCTGGTCCGCCAGTTATGCGCCGTCTGCCGCCGGCCGGCAACCCTGACGGAGGCGGAAATCGCCATGCTTAAGGCCGCACGCTGTGCCGTGCCGCCAACGGTGTGGGCGCCCCAAGGCTGTCCGGCCTGCCTGGAAGGTTACAAAGGCCGGACGGGGTTATTCGAACTGATGATCGTGAACGCGGACATGGCCGATGCCATCCGCGCCGAACGCCCCAATAGTCAGACCTTGCGCGCGCTGGCCATCCGCGGCGGCATGACCACGATGTTAATCGATGGCGCGGATAAACTCGCGCGCGGCCTGACCAGTTTTGCGGAGTTGTTGCGCGCCATCGGGCGGGCGGGCTGATAGTAGCCCCGACTTTGCGTCAACCATCATAGCCGGTATAAAACCGGCTCTACACTGATTGAAATTTCATATACATATCGCATTTTTTTAGCCGATGTTGAACCGTCACATGTAGAGCCGACTTTACGTCGGCTATCTTCAAAGCCATGCAGACCTTCGAATACCGTGGTTTCGATGGGAGCGGCCAGGCCCGCAAGGGGTTGGTCGAGGCCTTGGATATCAAGCGGGCCCGCGAGAAGCTGGCGGGCGACGGTCTTTTCACCGAAACGATCGCGCCCGCCGGCGAATCGAAGAACGCTCTTTCTTTATTTCGCTCATCGGCCTTTAAGGTGGATGAGCGCACGATGTTCTACCGCGAACTGGTCGCCCTCCTGCAGGCCGGCCTGCCGCTGGTGGCGGCCCTCGATGTGCTGGTCCAGTCGCCCGATATGGGCGCAACGCGCCCGATCCTTGCGGCGCTGCGCGATAAGATCAAGGAAGGCGCCTCGCTGGCCGCCGCGCTTGGCGACGCCAGCCGGACGGTCAGCAGTTACGAAAAAGCGGCGATCGCGGCGGGCGAACGCGCCGCTTCGCTGGGCACGGTCCTGGAGCGGCTGGCCGTCTTTATGGATGAGCAAGCCCGTTTGCGCGACCGGTTCGTCACGGCCCTGATTTATCCGGCGATCATTTTCATTGTCGCCATCGCCATTGCCATCGGTCTTTTAGGTTTCGGTATGCCCCGCATCGCCAATCTGTTGATGACCGACAGCCATTTCGCCCTTCCCCTGCTGACCCGCTTTATGATCCGGTTCGGCAGTCTGTTCATGCACGTGGGATTGCCCGCGTTGGCGCTGGCGCTGGCAGGCGCCGTTTACTGGTGGCGGACTTTGGCGCGCGATCCCGAGAAAGCGCGCGCTTTCAACCGCCGTTTGTTCGGACTGCCGGTGATCGGACCGGGCTATGCGATCCTGGTCTCGTTGCGCTTCGCGCGCACGCTGGCCCTCTTGATCAATGGCGGCGTGTCCCTGATCGACAGCCTGCCGTTGGCCGGCGAAGCCACGGGCAGCCGCTGGGTCGCCGCCCAGGTCGCCACGGAAGCCGATGCCGTGCGGCACGGACGCTCCCTGGCGGACATGCTCCGCAGGATTCCGCCATTCGGGTCCTTGTTCGGCTGGGTGCAGGTGGGCGAAGCCAGCGGCGCCCTGGCGCGCATGCTGGATGGCGCCGCGGACCGTCTGCAACAGCAATGGGACCGGTTCCTGACCCGCCGGATGAACATGCTGGAGCCGCTGCTGATCCTGATTATCGGCGTGTTCGTCCTGCTGGTGGTACTGGCCGTCCTGCTGCCCATCCTCACGTTGAACCAGCACTTGCGGTGAAGGTGCATGCGCAACTCGGAAGCCTTCGGCGGACAATCCAATGTAGAGCCGTTTTTTCCTCCATAGGCGGATCCGCTTTTGGCGGAATACCGGCTATCCTATGCCGAAGATCGCCGACGTAAAGTCGGCTCTACATGATAAAGTCGTTTGCGGGGCCTAACTTGAAGCTTTCAAGCCCTCTCACCCCAGCGGCTGGTTGGTCAACTGGTCGTCGGCGGCGCGCTGGATCATAAGCGTAATCCGGGTAGCGGCCAGCACTTCCTGGGTGGATAACTCATCTGACTGGCGCGTCCCCTTGATTTCATTCAAGAACGATTCCAGATATTGACCGGCTGCCGCTTCCGGCATCGGCAAAATCCGGGGCGTTTTCTCGCCGTTTTTATACAACGTGACGCCGCCGGAAGCGGCATCCAAAACACCGGCGCTACCCCAGAACAAAAACCGCCAAAACAGCGGATTGCCGTAACCAAAACTATCCGGCATCAGGTAGGAGACATCGCCCAACACGCCGCAACCGTTATCCATGGTCAGCATCATCTGGGCCGCGTCTTTGAACTGGGGCATCTCTTTCAAGCGGGCATTCCAGTTGCGCGCGCTGTTGACCGCCGCAAAACGCCGGCCGGTAATCCGCGGGATACAGTTGATCGCGTGAATGGCAATGTCGTTGATCGTCCCGCCGTGTTTGCCCGGCTCGAAATACCAGCCCGGCCGGGCGCCAAACATCAGCGGGTGCTGGCCGCCGAACGAGACGGCGTGCACTTCGCCAATTTCGCCCGCTTGGATCGCCAGGCGGGCGGCCGTGGTCATGGCGTTGTCGCGCATATCGAGCTGACAGCCCACCGCCAACCCGCCTGCAGCGCTATGCACAGCATTGCGGGCAGGGCGCTTGGCGCGCGCCAGGTTTTCGATTCGATCCAGTTCTTCCAGACGGGTGCAAATCGGCTTGTCGCTGATGACATGGCAACCGTGTTCGAGCGCCTTGATCAGAACGCTGCCGCGCTTGCCATAATAATCGCCCACGGCAATCGCGTCGGCCGAAGCTTCGGCCAGCATGGCATCGAAGGAGGTGTGCGTAATCTTATAGGCGCCTTCCGCGGCGAGTGCGCGGCGCGTGGGTTCGTCCTCCTCGCAGGCGGCCACGATTTCGGCGTCATCCCGTTTTTGGAGCCGGCGATAAACGTCCCCGATATGTCCGTGGCGGAAGCCCATGAACGCTACGCGAATCTTGCCCATCGTTTATTCCTCGTAACAACTCAGGTAGTCAGGAGTCAGAATTCAGGATACAGAATAAAATACGTAAGAATCGGAAGAACGCGACAGACATTCCGCCAAGGCCTTGTGTTTAGCACCGATTCTCTTCGTATTCGCTGGCCTATACGGGTTCCTTATTCTGACTACCTGCCCGCAGTGCTACCCCGCCTGCAACGCTGTGCGTAGCACTGCGGGCAGGGCACAGCGTTGCAGGCGGGCTGACTCCTGAATTCTGACTCCTGAGCAGTTACTATTCCTCGTTGAATGTATTCGGGGTTAGAGACTGGCGCACGCCTTAAGCTTCAGGCCTAAAAGCGAGGCTCGGTGCGGTGCGGCACCTGCTTCACCTTGGCAATGCAGGCGCAATGGCCGCACCCCATACCACCCACACCGATTACCCCAAAACGAACGATTTGGCCGCGCATGTGTCAACGCTTGATTTTCATTCCACGGCCTTCCGTTGCCCGAGGCAGAATTAGAGATCAAAGATCAGATGTCAGATGTCAGAGGTCAGTCATCCATTCACTGACCTCTGATCTCTGACTTCTGAGCTCTGATTTACGGTTTCCAATAGGCGCCCCTGACGCCTTGGAGCCGATCTTCACGCATGGCGACAAGGGCCATGACCTTGGGAACATAGGCCCGCGTTTCGGAGGGCAGATAGCGTTCCACCTCGTCGAACGTGCGGGCCTTGCGTTTTTTCATGATTTCCTTGACCCGCCCTTCACCGGCGTTATACGCCGCCAGCGCCAGCGACCAACAGCCGAATTCCTGGCGCAGAAATTTCAGGTACTGCGCCGCGGCGCCGGCGCTTTTTTCGGGTTCCAAGCGATCGTCCAATGGCGCCGTGCGCAAGCCGAACCGCCGTGCCGTAGCGGGCATCAACTGGAAAAGTCCCGCCGCACCCGCCGAACTGATTGCCCGCGGATTGAGCGCCGACTCGACTTCCGCCATCCATACCCATTGCTGGGGCACGCCTTCCCGCGCAAAAACTTTTTTCAACTGCGGAATCATGGCCACAATATCCGCGGGATCGGATTGGCCGCCGGCCTCCAACGACCGCCCCGATTCAAAAAACACAACCGAACGCTCGCAGGCGCTCTCCAACAAGACTGCGGGTATCCGATAACGGGGGATGCAAAACGCCGCGTCGAGCGGATCCGCCGGAGCATTCATCGCTTCCGGACTGACGCCGGGAAACGCATCCCATCGAACGCATGGTCGGGGCTGGATTCCAAAATCGTCCAGCGTCCATACTGATGGGAGCGCCAAGGCCATGGGTTCCGGCGCCGAGCGGAACGGACGGCAGACAGCAGACGACAGACGACGGATGCCGGAACCATCGTAAAGTTCGAACGCGTCCGATCCCGTCTGGTTAGCGACCAGACGTTCCGCCCGCCACGGCCTGTCGTCTGTCGTTCGCCATCCGCTTGCCGCCATCTGTAGTCCGCCGTCCGTCGGACGCACATCCGGCACGTCCGCAGACAAACTGCACGCCAAGAGGGCAAACGCCACGAGTGGTTTGGATAATGCTCGTTTCATAAGTTCTCGCGGAAAGATGCCGTATATTGTGGCGCTCCATGACACTCGTTGTCAAGGCCGGAACGCGAGAGAACTATAACACCGGCAGGGGACTGGGAATGGCATCGATGACCTGACGGGCAAGCAATAATCCGGCTAATTTCGCCATGTTTCGGTTCAGATAATCCAGGAGAACCTGGTCTTTGCCGGGTTTCCAGCCGTAGCGCTTGAGTTCGGCGCGCGCCTCTTCCGGCGACTTCCGTTCCACCAGCATGCGGTAGGCGGCCACAACCCCGCCCGTGCGCTGGGCGCCCGCGGCGCAATGCACCAGAACCGGCTTGCCTTCGCGCATAGCCTGGCGCATGACCGCAATGGCATTGGCATAATTGGAGATATTCCCCGTGCCGTCGCCGATCAAAGGGAAATTGTGGTACTCAATGTCCAGGGCCGCGGCCGCCGCGCGCTCCTTTAACTGGAACCGGTTGTCGGGCTTGTTCTCCGTAAGATCGATCAGGACGCGAATATGATGGTTGGCCAGCGTGGCCTGGGCGCGATCCAGGGGCAGACGCCCGCTCCGGTAGATGAGCCCTTGCTCCACCACGCCCCAGCGCTTGGTCGCCAAACGATCCTTGAGCGCCAGCTCCCAGCCGGTCAAGGCCCCGGCCATGACCAGCAACGCCGCCACCCCCGTAACGATCAGACGACGAAATTTAGGACTCGCTTTCGATAGATTGCCGATATTCATGGGACTATCGTTCGACGTTCGGAGTTGGATGTTGGATGTTGGATGTTTGCTTCGTAGCAGGCTTCATAGCCTGGTCGGACTCGTTCATCAACAGCCGGAACTCCCCGCTCTTGTGCCCGACATGCATGGGTTGAATAACACGGTACGGTTTTCCTGATAACAGGCGCTCAACATGGATCAGATCGCTATCGGCCACGACAAGGCCCGCCGGACCGGGGCGGCCGTAAAGAAAATCGGCGCATTCCGTTGAATTTGCAAACGAGACAACCGGCAAGCGCGAATCCAAGTAAAACATCAGGGCGCCCAGATCGCGTTCGCGCTCGCCGGCCAGCGCCATGCGCCTTCCGGCATTCAATTCCTGCCGAACAAGGGCGGCTAAGGGCTCATAGGTTCTCTGGCAGTTCACCGCCGGCATGAAGATCGCGGCATCCAGCAGACCCAGCACCGCAAGGATCATGGGGGCCGATAGAATCGCCTCGCCCCGCCTGCCCGACCGGAATGTCTTCCAGAGCCGGATCCCGGCATATCCGCCGGCCACCAAAGTTATTAATGCCAACCCAAAACAACTTATCGCCGCGCCGGTTCCCGGCGCCCATATAACCTTCATACCGGCTAAAAACGCCAGCATATAGCCCAAGGGCGCCGCCAGCGCCGCGACCCCGACCAGTACGAAAGTCAGACCGATCACGCGCCGGTCAAACGCGGAGGCCCATTTGGCCGCGGTGTCTTCCAGCCAAATGCCGGTCATCAGGAACAAAAAGGGAAAGAGCGGCAGGGCATAGCAAGCCGTCTTGGACGAGGACACATGCAGAAGCACAAGCATGCAGACCAGCGCGAAGCGGACAAATAAGGCCGGCAGGCCGGACACCGAACTCTTTGGCCGGAACCAGGAAATCAGCGCGGCCAGGACCAGCAGGGTCCAGGGGATCAGCCGCACCGGCAGGCTGAACAGATAATACCACACGGGTTCCTTGTGGACATAATACGGATCCAACGGCAGATTGGGATCGTTAAAAGCCAGGAACCGGCCAAACTGGTTTTCCCAGAAGACGCCGTAGAGAAAATCGCGTCCCCCCGCATGCCATAAAGCCGCCACCCAGGGCGCCAGGACCAGGGCGAACACCAAGCTAAAGGCCGTACCCAGCAGGACGACCAGTTTCCATTCGCGCCGATACAACAGGAAGGCGCCCACCGATACCCACACCAAACCCGGCCCAACCAGGCCCTTGGCGTAAAACGACACGGCCGATGCCGCCAGAAACGCTATCCAGAGCACCAGCCGGCGTGGGAGGGCCGTATAAGCTTTCCAGAAAAGAAAGAGCGACAATACGACCATGAAAGTCAGCGCCGTATCGGTGAGCACAATGCGGGAATATTCGTAATAGAGCGCCGAGGTGGCGCACAGGAAGGCGGCCACCAACCCGGCGCGCTCGCGCCCCAGGTCGCGCGCCCAAAGACCGAGAATCCACAAGGCGCCGAAACCGTACAAGGCCGCCGGCAAACGCACCAGCCCCTCATTCACCCGCCCAAACACCTTGCACAGCGCCACGCCAGTCCAGTGCGCAAGGGGCGGTTTTTCGAGGTAAGCCCGGCCGTTGAATACCGGTGTGACCCAGACGCCCTCGCGCGCCATTTCGCGGATCATGGCGCCTTCGCGCGTGTCGTTGCTGGACCATAAGGAATGGTCGAACAGCCCGAAGGCGCAAAACAGAGCCAGCAACAGCCACGCCGGAGCGTATGCGCGGCTCGGTAATATGCGAGTCAACAGATTCATAATGCGGGCTACTGTGCCCGATCACCGTTGTGCATTCAAGCCCATAAATCGGCGTGCGGTACGCGCGTCTTATTCAGTGTGCGGCGAGTATACAACGCTGGCCGAAACGGGACAAGCGCAAAGCGAGCGGCATAATGGATAACCCGCCGTAGGCGGGCAGGAACTTCATGGACGGGCGAACGATTTTGCAATCACTGATTGCGATTTCTTGATTACGCACAATTTCCCGGAGACTGACTGGAAAATAAATTCTTCGACGGCGACGGTTTCATTCGTCGTTCGCCTGTAATGGGTCAGTGACGCGGGGGGAGACATATGCATGACAGGACCGGGCGTCGCGTATCAGGTGTAGTGGCCGTTCGCCAGAACGGCAATCCGCGGTTCTATCCACCGTAGGCGGACAAGTCGAACCGCATCTACACCCCCTTGTCACTGACCTATTACACTCGTCCCTCGGATTTTCTTGACGTTATCTGACGGCAGGTAATTTTCGCCGGTCACCACCTTTTTGCCGGTCTGAGCTTCGAGTTCCAGACGGGCGCGTTTGGCAATCTTGCCGCCGGACTTCGCGGCGGTTTGGTTTTCAGGCATGCCGGTGGCGGCGACGGTCTCGGCAATCTGGCGGGTGGAAAGTTCGGCAAGGGCGGTGAAGATTAGTTCGGCCTCGCTCATGTGGTCGCGCAGGTTCTGGGTTTTGAGTCCCTTCAATTCTTTGTGGGTCTGCACGCTTACATCAGCCCATTCCTGATGGATGAGGTTGGTGAGGATGGCGTATTCGTCGCCTTGCTTGATGTCGTGCGTGGCCCAGTAGTCGGTTAGTTTGTTGCGGGTTTCCTGCCCGGTCATGCGTTGCTGGATCCACTTGTCGCTGCGGCCATGTTTCCGCCAGGTGGCACGGGCGCGTTCGAGCGCGCGGGCGGGGTCGGCCATCTCCTGCATTCGCTCGTAGCCGACTTTGGCGAGCCAGAGCTTGATCGGTTCGGCCTTGGGGCTTGGAACAGATTGGATCAGACGCAAAAGCGTTTCAGGGTCGGCGACATCGGTGAGATAATTTTTGCCGTCGGCGGCTCGTAATTTCAGTCGGTGACAGTTTGTCACCGACTGACTACCTTCCTTCTTCAGCCGCTCTTTCAGCTTGTTCCAGTATTTTCTGGCCATCTGGAAATCCGGCTGTTGGGTCAGCACCCGGATGATGTCCACGACCGAAAACCACCACGTTTCGGTCTTCTCGTCGTAGATGTGGCGGATTTCGTGTCCCTCAAAAATGGCCAAGTCTTTTTTCATGATTAATGGCGGGTTAAATTGCAATTTCAGTGTGCCGCGCGTATATAACAGCGGACGAAGTGAAACAAGCGCAAAGCGAGTAGCCATCGGGACGTGGTGGCGCGGTTAGCGCCGCAACCTCCACCCTCTCGTTCTGCTTCTTTCCGTTTTTACAATGGACACAAGATCTTCCGTGGAGACTTCCGCGCTGATGCTTGGCACATCAAGTGGCGATGCCGTTGCGCGTTCGGGGACGAGAGCAAAGGTCCGGCCGTCCTTTCGACGAATAAGAACCTTGCCCTTGGACTCCGCAACGTCCAGTACGCTTGCGAGTCTCTGCCTGGCTTCCGAATAGGTGTATGTCTGCATGATTAGAACTCCAAAAGGGTAATACCCAGTTTCTTGGCTGCCCTCTGCAACCCCTTGTCCAAGGTCAGCACTGGCGCGGCGTGACGCATTGCGCATTCGAGAAAGTAAGCGTCATACGCGTACAGATCCGTCTGGTGCGCTATGGATAGCGCGTTGCATAGATCAACATCCACGTAACGCAAGGGGATCGTCTCAAATATGCTCAGACCCTTGCGGGATTCCTCAAATGTTACCCGCCGATGCTTCAACATCGCCGAGAAGGCGTTTCCCACCTCCCACGGGATCGAACCCGGTCCGATGAGCGTGTGCCCCGAGGTTGCCGCGATAATCCCGTCACGTTCCGGCTCCGCGATGACGACGGCAAGCAGCGCCGATGTGTCAATGACGATGTCCATAAAGCTTCCTTTTTCTCATCACGTACAAATGTACAATATCAAAGCGTCGTATCAACGATAAAAGGCGGCCGTTGACCGGTGCCCCGGCGCAGAGCTGGACGGGGATGCGCTTCGCATACCCGGCCAGTCCGAGCACGGGACGGAGCCACCGTCTTCGGCGGTAAGGCGAGGCTTTGGCCGCAGACAAACCGGCTTTGTTTGTTGGGCGTCTTTTTCATTTTTTCGAGAAACCGGTATAGTTTGCCACATGTGGCATCGAATGAACGCTGTTCGCTTTCCGAATTACAAAGCCGCGATCTCGGCATCTGTCAAATTCGTCGCCATAGCATCAAATCCCTGCGAACAGCGTCTTATTCAGTATGCGGCGAGTATATAACGGCGGCCGAGGCGGGACAAGCGCAAAGCGAGCGGCATTTAGGACAATTCGCCATAGGCGGGCAGTCGTCAGACGACGGACGACAGACGGCAACCCGGAAAAGAAGGAGGGCCGGCAGGCAGAACTCCGGGAGATAATTACTAACGTTCTCATAATAGTCCAGACGTGAAATTGCCGCCGGTTTACACCGGCGGCTACGTAGCCGCGCCTGTGAAGGCGTGGCTTTTCCAAGACCATGTCCAGTCTATTTCGGGAATGTTAATAAGCCCGGCTTCGCGCATCGAAAATAAAAAACCGCAGCGCGTTTCAATCCGCAAAGCGATTCCGTTTAAAGGGACTCATCTGCGCGGGTATTCCCGTCGCTCGTACGAGTTGGTTGGTTGTTCTTTTTCAGGTATTTGTCGATAAACTCGCGAGGGCTTAAGACTTCAATGCCAGCGTAGCCGGATGTCTTGCGTAGCGTCTTGTCCCCGCTGGAAATGACCTTTGTGCTGCTGGCCAATGCACAGGCGAGAAACTTGTCGTCGTCCGGATCGCTGCATATTTGCTTGGAACGCGAGGAGTCCCAGCATCGGCGCAATGTCAACCGTCCGAAACTCGTTAGCGAGTTCCTGCCCGACACGTTCATACTCAGCGAGGATCTCCAGGGATACTACCAGCGTCAATCTGCCGTGACGTCAGGCGTTCAGAATCTCGAAGGGCGGCCCAGAGAAGAACACGCCGGACATAAAGACGTTGGTGTCCAGAATAACTCTCATCTTCTGCTTCTCACCTTCGAGACAACCATCGCAATGTCGGACCGTTTCATGCCACTTGCCCGCGCCTGTTGCCGGCCTTTGCAGATGAGGCGGTCAAAACTTCCCATGGATGGCGGGGTAATGGCCTTCAAAATCACGACGTCGCCTTCTCCGACCACAACAAACTAAACCCCAGGCATCAGTTTTAGTCTTCCACGGATATCTTCCGGAATTACGACTTGACCTTTCGATGACATGCGTGTTGTTGCAAAAGCTTCCATATCCGCTCCTTTCCTATGTCTTACCGGCAAGACTATGCCATTGGCGCTCCCAACAGGCAACAGGTTTCGCAATTTGACCATTGCAAACAAAGGGTTATTTTAGAACGCAACCCCTCAGAACGTGTGAAAAAATCGCCCGGTGAGGGCGCCGGGCCTACAACAACCCTCAAAATATGGGGAAACTGTAGGCCGTGTGCCCTCACACGGCGTCCGGATTAATTTTTTCACACGTTCTCCCCAATGCGGGGAAGGGTGCGGGGATGCCCTAAATGCCTATCGGACAGTCGGATTTTCATCAAAGAAAGTTCGGATTTTGTCCAAAAGGCGCCGCCAGTTTTCAAATCACAGATAAAACCGCCAAGCCGTAATGCGGCAGGTCGCTCGGAAGCGTTACCGTCAATACTCCACCACGCATGCGTTGGCACCGACACCGCGCGGGCTCCGGCTTGCCCAGGGGCCGAATGACCGTGCCGGCCTGAACCCGCTGAACGCCCGGAATGGCGACGGTCACACGGCCCGGATCCAAACATAGATTGGCAACCACAACCTTGCGTTCCGATCCACAGCGCAAATCGATCGGGAACATGTGCGGCGCGCCGGAAGTCATTACCGGCGCCGGCCCGCGAGTCAGGCGACGAACGAGGTGTTGCACCAGCGCTTGGCGCTGAAAATTGAGATTCCAGGCCCCCCATTCCAAATGCATTTGGAAAGCGCTGACCGCCACCCTGCCCCCCAGCTCGTTCTGGAAAACGGTCAGACCGGGCCCCAGCGTCTTGTTCATGCAATCCACAACGTCCGTCCAGCGTTCGGCGCCGGCGGCAGGCGCCACAACCAGCACACGCTTGCAATTATTACAACTGGCATTGAAGCCGACCCGCACTCCGCAAGCCGCATTGACCACGCGCTCCACCGTGTACGTGGCGCTATCGCGCGCCAGCCAACGCTTCAGGCGCAGTCCCAGGTATTCACCGAACCCGCGCTGAACGAGAATTTCGACCGCTTCCGCGTCGAGCCAGAGGCCATGTCCCAGCATGCCGATCACTTCAGCATCCGTAAAGGACCACGCCTTGGGCCCCCAGACGACATTCACATCCGGAGACATGGCCGTCTGGAAAGCGATGCCTGATCGGCCAAGCACAAATCCGGGATGATCCGTGGCGCATACTAATTTGTCATAGGTGGCGCCGCCGGCCAACCGAATGGTTTCAGCCGCGTCGGCTTTGAAAGGCACGCCCACCCCGCGGGATTCCAACGGGCGCGGAAACTGCCGGCCCAGCCAGGCCAAGGCGGAAAAGGATTTATCCAGCATCGCGCCCACGTCCAGCTCTTCCAAGACACTGTTGCCCGTCATGGGATGCAGATCCAGCAAGAGTCCTTCCGAGCCCATGATCTTGGCTATCGCCATCTGGAAGTAGGTGGTGGCATCGGACTTGCCGAACCGTCCGAATGGGAAGTTCTCGATTTCCGGGTGGGCATCCACCCAAGGCGGCCGCATTCGCTTCTGGATATCCAGGGCCGCATAGCCGTGGATATGACTTATAACATCCGTCGCATCCTCATAGCTTGCGAAATTAGGGCGATGCGCGGCGCGGCCGCCGGTCGCCAGGGCCTGAAACAACCCCTGCCAATCCCGCCCTTCCGCCGAGTGAGCATCCATGCCGCTGCTCATGATCCCAAGGCGCGCGCGCGGATTGGCCGCCGCCACGGCATCGCGGATTTCGCCCGCGCAGGTTTCCTGGCATTCCCGCCACAGCGCCAGCCACTGCTTCCGCCAGGGATGCGGCCGGCCGGGCTGAAGCACCTTGCGCACCACTTCCGCGCGCGTCACCGGCCTCCCGATTTTTTTGGCGAACCGGTCCAGCATGGCTTCGCTGAAATCCCCGCCCCAATCGAGACCATCGTGGTTATGATAGCGAAAGTCATCCTCCAGCCAGAGCGTCTCGAACCCGATGGCCGCCATGCGCCCATAAAGCGCGGCCAGGTACTTGCGCCAGCGCGGATCGGCAAAGGACGCCACCGCCCGCGCCTGTTTGCCCGTGGGCGAGACCATGCGCTCGAACCGCTGGCCCGCGCGCAAACGCCGGCCGCGGCTTCGGTGCAAGGTTGTGCTCCAGGGATTGAGATTCACCGAAATCCCCGCCTGACGCAGGATCGGCACGATGCGCCGGAACATGCCCAGATACTTGCGGATTTCGGTCTCCGTCATGTGCCCGCAGTTCCATTCTTCGGCGTTCATGATCAAGTGCACGGCGGGAATTTTGTGCCGGCGGCAGAACATAACCAAATCCCGCGCCCTGGCAAGGGCATTGCGGTCCGGCAGGATCTGGAAGCGCAGGCCATATTGAACCGGATCGCGAAAATTGGCATTCGGACGAAAGCGTGCAAGGCATTTGGTTTTCATAGTGTTTTGTTTTCCAGTAGCGGCAATGCGCCGCGATCATCATTGCAAGGACCAAGGGGTTCCCGGTCGGCCTTAACCCGCAGAGCGCTTTGCCGATGCCACGGTATTGAATAACAGCATGGTAATGGTCATGGGGCCCACGCCGCCGGGGACGGGCGTAATCATGGAGGCCTTTTCCTTGACGGCCTCGAAATCCACGTCGCCCACCAGGCGGTAGCCGGCTTTCCTGGAGGCGTCTTCCACGCGATTGACCCCCACGTCGATCACCACCGCTCCGGGCTTGATCATGTCAGCCGTGATCGTGTTGGGATGCCCGGCCGCGGCCACCACGATGTCCGCCTGGCGCGTGAAATAACCGATATCGCGCGTGCCGGTGTGGCAGATCGTGACCGTGGCATTGGCCTGGTCGTTTTTCTGGACGAGCATGTTGGCCAGCGGTTTGCCGACGATGTTGCTCCGGCCCACCACAACCACATGCGCGCCCTTCAGCTTGACGCCATTGCGCACGAGCAATTGCACCACGCCGTGCGGCGTACAAGGCAAATAGGCTTTCTGGCCCAGCACCATCCGCCCGACGTTCACCGGGTGGAACCCATCCACATCCTTGTCCGGATCGATGGCCAACAGCACTTCGCTCTCGTTCAGATGCCTGGGCAAAGGCAGTTGCACCAAAATCCCATGAATCTTGGGATCGGCGTTCATCGCGCGGACCCGCGCCAGCAACTCGGCCTGGGTGGTCGTCGCCGGCATGCGATTATCGTCGGAAAACAACCCGATTTCGGCGCACGCCCGTTCCTTGGCCGTGACATACGACTTGGATGCCGGATCGTCCCCGACCAGGATGACGCCCAGGCCGGGGGTGATACCGCGTGCATGAAGGTTCTGAACTTCAGCCTTTAACTCCGCGCGAATCGCGGCGGCCACCTGCTTGCCGTCAATAATTTTTGCCGTCATATTTATCCCCCCCTGAGTTACTACAAGGTCGTTTTCCGCCACAGGCCTTTGCATTGTGAATGCAGGCTACTATAACAAACTTGCCGAACAAATTCCATCAAAGCCTTTGGCGCCGCGCATGCGGACGAATCGGCTTCTCAATCGGCAAAAAACTTAACGCGCAAGCGCTTGTTCCAAGCGGCTATGCGCCGGATTATTTCGTCGAACGCCGGATGGGATTTGAAGGAGGGATCGACAAACCGGATTTCGCGCGCGCCCTGCCGCTGAAACGCGCGCACCCGATCGAGAGTTAAGAGACTGCGCAAGTAAACGCCCGCCAGCCGCAAATGCTCCTGCGGCCCGCCGGCGTCATTATCCAGCCGGGGCAATTCGAGAAAGAGGATTCGTTTTTTCATGGGCCATTCCGGATCGCCTCCCCCCTCACGCAACCTTAACGGCCTGTGCCATGGCAAACTTGAAATCTACGTTGGCGGCAACAGCGTCTTCCGGGATCAGTTTATATTGCCAGGGTTTGCCGCCTTTTATGCTGGACGCCGCCTCGCACCAACGGATGCCGGCCAACGCCTTATCGCGGACAGTCTCGTCAATCGTTGGCGCAAGATCGCGGCGGCCTTTGATTTCAACCAAATACTTGGCTTCCTTGGTCTCCACAATGAAATCGGGTGTGTAATCTCGGCCTCGATAGAAGATAGGAACACCACCTTCTGCCGGGCGAATCCATTTGAGAATCGCCGGGTCACGTTCCAGCAGGACAGCGAAGTCCTTTTCCGGCGTGGAGTCGAATGGAACTTGCAAATAGAAGGACTTCTTGAACCCCTCAAAAAGGTACTTCCTGATGTCGGAAGCCTGAACGGTGGCTGTGTACGGAAGAATGCCGTTTGCGACCAATACGGTCTTGTTGTAGGGACGGAACTTGATGAAACCACTGCGGACATGGACTTCCACCTTGGTCTGGTGCTGAATGTGGGCCTCGATCTGAGATTTCAGATCCCTGACAATGACATCCCGATACAGGTGAACTATCTTGCCGAGTTTGTCGGCGGGAATGTTCGTTTTGGCGAGATAGGCGTCCACAATGGCCAAAACGGCCTCTTTGTCATTGGCGGCGTCTATTTCTTCAACTTCGTCAATGAGCCGCCCAGCCAGAAATGGCTTGGGATGTTCGATTTCCATGACATCCAACTTGTCCCCAGTGTGCTCCTTGCCGCTGGCGAGATCATGGGCCAGAAGGCGTTGATCAACCAGTTCGAACGGGCCGACCGTAACTTTCACATCGAACGGCTGGAAGTCGCGTTCGGGATAGGTGTCCGTGATGATATACGGCACATCTATGTTGGCCTCGGCATAGTTCTTGAGCGTTGTTTTGAGTTCCTCCGCGCGCGCCACAGGGTCAAATGGTTTCGACGGAGGCACTGCCGGTTGAGCGGGGAAAAGATCAATCGGCGCACCTTCAGGGACTGGTTGTGTCTGCGATTGGCGAACAGCCTCCGCCAGTGCGGCCTCGTGTTCCTGATGTTCCTTTGCAACGATTTGCTCCACAATCTGGTTCAGGCGTTGTTGATTCGTGAGTTCGGATGTGAACAGCAGGGATTTCTCCTCCTGCAATTTGTCGAACACGGCCCCGAGATCAACGAACTTATGCGAAACAATGACTGACTTGACCGGCCGCAGATCATCGGCGCACAATTCCTTGCACTTGACGAAGAAAGGACTGTTCTTGGCTTCCCTGACCAGTTGTTCATATTGACCGTGCGAGACAATATCCAAAGAGTCCAATTCCTCGTCTCCCGTAACTTCGCCGAACGGAAGACGCAGTCCTCGTCCCATCGTCTGGTGCCCCAGAATCTCGCTGATAGTCGCTCGCAAGGGGATGAGCGTGTAGAGATTCTTCACATCCCAGCCTTCCTTCAGCATATTCACATGAATGACGATTTCAACAATGCTGGTGGGGCTTTCGACTGAAAGAAGTTTCTGGACATTCTCGTCGCTTTCGGCGCCGGTCTTGCCGGAGTGAATCTCGATCACTTTGCCTTTGTAGCGGCCTTCGCAGAAATCATCCGATTCCACGTATGCGCCAACCTGCGAAGCATGGGTTGTGTCGCGGGTGGAGATGAGAACGAACGGCTTCACAACCGGCAGGTTGTTGGCCTGGCAGTACTCCAAGAGCTTGCATTTCTTCGTCTCATGCAGAGTCATACCGTCCATGAGTTTCAGCTTCTCGATTTCCTGCTGGTCGGATGTAGTCAGGTTGGTTCGTGTGACAACGGTGGGCGTTTTGACGAATCGTCCCATGGCATGGGCAAGGTCGAACGAATAGACAACATTGTCCGACGACTTGGGAGTGGCGGTGAATTCAATGCCCAGCGCCGGTTTCAAATGATTGATCGCCTTGAGAGATGCCTCCGCGCGATAGCGGTGGCTTTCGTCCATCAGGACAACCAGATCCGGCATGCCCTGCAACATGGCCGAAAAAGAAGCGCCGAGATACTCGCTAAACCGATGGAATTTGAATTCCGTGTCCGTCCGGGCCGTGAAAATCTTGCTGATATTGAAAATAAAGATGTTCGGTGGATTGCCGAAGAGCATCTGGGCCGGGTTAAACCGCACGTAATTGTCGCCGTCATAAACCTGCGGCAATGGCATGTCCGCGAGGCCGACAAACATGTACTTGGGATGCGCCGGGTTCAGTTCCGCCCGGAGCTTGTCGTAGATCGTGATATTCGGGGACAGAATAAAGAAGTTGCGATATCCCTTGGTTTGCCAAAGGTAGTAGATACAAGCGCCCATGAGCCGGGTCTTTCCGACACCGGTTGCCAGGGCAAAGCAAAACGAGGGGAATTGCGTGTCGAACTTCACCGGCTTGGCGGCTTTGCTCTTTTCGGCGGCAATCGCCGCTACGGCGTCCAGGGGCGCCGTCTTATAGTCTATGGTTGCGCTGATTTCATGGAGGACTTGAAGCGCCTCGCGTTGGGGTTCGCGCAAGCTCATGTATTGGCTGATCTGTTCAGGTGTGCTCATAACTCGCTTTCCTGCAATAATTTCCCGTACATCTTCAATCGCGTCTCCAGCACACTCTTGTCCGGCAACTGCGTGAGGTATTCGGCCACTTTCATTTTGTGCGGCCCGTGCCGGAGCAATAATTCCACATGCTGACGGCGCTTCGATGTGCAGAGAATCAACCCCACCGGCTCATTCTCGCCTTTCCGCCACTCATGCTCCTTGAGCCAGGCCAGATAGAGATCCATCTGGCCTTTGTCGGCGGCGGTAAATGTGCCGATCTTAAGGTCTATGGCAACCAGGCAACTCAAGCCCCGGTGGTAGAAAAGCAGATCCAGGAAGTAATCGTCGTCATCGATCCGCATGGCATATTGCCTGCCGATGAAACAGAAATCGGTTCCGAGTTCGGAGAGAAACTGCTCCAGATTGCGGATAATCGCGGACTCCAGGTCCTTTTCGGAATAACTACCCTTGAGCCCCAGGAAATCCAACACGTAAGGGTCTTTGAAAACATCCTCATGCCGGGCAACATCCGTCGGCACTTTTCGCTTCTCCTGTTCCACCAGTTGCCGGGTGTTCTTGGACAACGCCACCCGTTCGAAGAGTCCACGGTCGATTTGGCGCTTCAGTTCGCGTACCGGCCAACGCTGACTGGACGCCTGTTCGAAATAGAATCTGCGCCGCACCGGATCGCTCTGACTCAAGAGCAGGCGATAGTGCGACCAGCCAAGACGAAAATGCTTCCGGAAATCAATAATGATCCGTTCCGAAGATTTTGCAGACAGTGTCTGTAGAATTGGTTCCACCTGCAATTCGGCAGATGCCGTCTGCCGTTTTGCATCTCCCGGCAATTCGGCAGACACTGTCCGATCAATCCTTGCAACCAATAAATCAGACGGCGTCTGATTTATCTCATAATACTCATGAAACCGCCGCATATCCTGCAAGTTGATCTTTGAATACCCCTCGCCATATTCCCTCGTCAGTATTCCGGCCAGACCCGCCAACAACTGGGCGCCATATTCCGCCCGCTTCTCATTCTTCTGAACATCCTGTGTAATGATTCGCCCGACATTCCAGTACAGGTTCACCAGTGTCAGATTGGCCGAAACCGCGACATGACTGCGCGCGGACTCGATCAGGCTCCTGATTTCAGATGCCGTCTTGCCGATGCCGGACGTCGCCCGAATGAGTTTGTCGGACAGAGTGTTATGTTGTCTTGTCATCCGCTACTTATCCTCCTCAAAATCGCATTTCTCAAGCAAATCCCGGGGGATTTTCCTGATCTCGATGTTGTCCGGCACGTTCAGTTTGCCCACCCGCCGGGTGCAATAAATCACGAGCGACTGGTTCTTCGCGATGTCTTCTGCCAGCGAATCCAGATACATCTGGGTCACGAGTCGTGTCGTGACATGCAGGAACCGGTTCTCACTGCTGATCCCGTGCAAACGTCCATCATGCCGGTATTTGAACCCGGCTATTTTGCAGATACTTCGGATCAACAGAGTCTCGTCGTATCGGGGGTTGATCACGTAAACCGGATGATCCTTCGTGGAAAGATCCTTGTCCCGGACGAGCAAGGATTCAGCCAGCCGGTAATACTTAAAACCTCCGCCGCCCTTCCAGCCAACCGCTTCAGAAATTCCGCCTTGATCGGTGCCGTCAATGACCTTCTTCATTCGCGGAATTATGTGCGTATGGCAGTGTTCGCCCAGCTCAACCATGATCCACCGGCGGCCCATCTTGTGCGCCACCGCGCCGGTTGTACCGGAACCGGCAAAGGAATCGAGAACCCAATCACCGGGGTTGCTGGCAATGTGTATAATACGTTGCAACAACTTTTCCGGCTTCGGCGTGTCGAAAGTCGCTTCGGGATTAAGCTTCTTTACCTCAGACTTTGCATCTTGGTTATGCCCAACATCTTCGTAATTCCAAACTGTCGTAGGGACGAGTCCATCTTGCACTTCTGATAGAAACTTTTTTACGCGAGGAACGTTGTTGCCATCCGCCCCAAACGATATCCGATTGTCTTCTATAAGCTCCCTAAGTCGTTGTTCTGAACACATCCAGCTCCGACCATTCGGAGGCATGATTTTACGGCCGGAAGGAGTAACAATTTCGTAAATCCCACTTTTGGATGGAGTCTTTACTTGTAAGGGCTGCGAAGACCACGGCCCACGCGGATCGTTGTCAGGATTGGTAAAACGAGCATTGAGATCTTCGGTACGCGGCAACAAGTTGACATGAAAAAACTCTTTCTCCTTCGCATACACAAGAATGTGATCATGATTGTCGCTGAACCATCTTGCGTCGTTCTGGCGTGTGTGCTTCTTTAACCAAACCACATTTGCCGCAAAATTTGCTCGCCCGAACACCTCGTCACACAACACCTTCAGATAGTGCGCTTCGTTGTCGTCAATGGCGATCCAAAGCGAGCCGTCTACAGATAGAAGCTTGCGAATCAATTCCAATCGACCCTGCATCAAGCTCAACCATAGTGAGTGCTCAATTCCATCATCGTAATGTTCGAACGCGCTGCCGGTGTTGTAAGGCGGATCAATGAAAACGCACTTGATCTTTCCGGCGAAATCCTGTTCCAATGCTTTCAGGGCGAGCAGATTGTCGCCGAAGATGAGCATGTTTTCTGTCTTCGGATCGCCGTACGACTTGGCCGGGGCTTCAACGAGCACACGCGGCTCCAACCGCGGCCGCTCATCCTTGCCCACCCATGTCAGTTCGAGTTTGCCTTTGTGGTTTGCCATGGTTATTTATCCCTTTGCGGGTATATCACCAGACGATGTCGGCAAGTCATTCCGTTTCTGCGCCGGTAGTATAGGTGTGTCTATATTGATGCTTGTGTTGATTTCGGGCTCGTTAGGTGCCGCAAGTGATTCCGCGATCTTATATCTGACTGGCCCTTTCAGGACAGCGTGCACTGCTACCATCTGTCGTATGACAGCCTTTACTTGCATATCAATAAGGCTATCTTCACTGTAATCGGCTGGTGCCACGAAATTGACACGATCTTCGTCCTTTAGCTTCTCTGCTGACACCTTTTTCTTGCGGCTGTGTGGCTGGTAGACAGCAATCGAGTAGCCCCCCTGGGCCTTAACAAGTTTCATGCAAGGGATATCGGTTGACCCGTCGCCAATGTAAATCATGCGAGCAAATGATACTGGGCGCTTGTCTTTTTCGATAAATGCATTGATTTTGGAATTATCCCACGCATCAAGCAGCCCCTTGTTTATACGAAATAGAAATTGAGTCTTCGTGGTATAATTGATGGCTTGAGCTGGCCAGTATGCCACTTCGTGTTGGTCGTACATAAAGGCAGATGCGAATATTTTTTTAAAATACCGCTTGATGGGTGTTCCCTCAATCATTTCCTTAATACCAGAGGATATGATGTAGTGCTCGATTTTCGCGCCCTGTGTTTTCCCATATATATTGATACGCGAGAACCATTCTTCCACACCTTCAAAAAGAGAGACTTTGGCTCCATATTCAGCGAATGAACTCCGAGTTACCTTTACGCCGGTATCCGTCGTAGCCTTTTCAATCATCAGGCGCATATATGCAAGAATTTCGTCAGCCTCTTGATCTTTAGCCCGATTTTTAGATTGAAGCCAAAACTCTTTTGGCGTTATCTCCAAGCTTGGGAAATAACTATGTTCCTGCATATTTCCTGGGGAGAGCGTTCCATCGAAATCGTAACAAATAGCGATGACAGGTTGCTTGCGTTTGCTCATAATTGCCTCATATCTTCCTTCGAACCCTCCGATTGACAGTGAACAAGAACTGCATGATTCTTGTATCCTTCAACATCTTTCTCGATTGTCCCGACCAGTTTTTTCCCTGTTACCCCGTGGCGTTCTGTCGGCTCTTCACCCAGCACAATCAAGCCACTGTCAATATTGATAAAGGCGCAGACGGTATCAAAGAAGCTGGCCCTTCGCTTTCTTAAATTCCAGGGTGAGCCCGCCGGAGATTCCGAAAGGGTGACGAGATAAAGACGTCTTTTTCACGCAACCCTCTAACAAACGGTGAAAATCTCTTGCACTTCCACGCCCTGCTTAAGTTTGGCCTCAATTTCACCGATGAGCGCCTCTTTCTTGCGATCAATCTCGTCCTGCCGTTCTTTCTGTCCAATCATGGTCATTCGGGCTTCTCCTTCTTCAGGATTTTTCGGCCTTTTGGGGTCAGTCGGTACTTTTGTTTACTGCTCCTGGGTTTGTCGGGGATCGTCCGTTCAATCCAGCTTGCGGCAAGACATGGTTCCAGATAGGCCTTCAGGAAATGTACTCTGTCTTTCAGACCAGAGGCAGACTGAAGTTCTGCGGCACTGATCTCTTGCCTGGCGGCGGCCAACATGGCCTCGACTTGTGGGGTGACTTGTGGGGCGACTTGTGGGGCGACTTCCCCGGCGCTTGTCGGGTACTTGTCGGGTACGGTAGCACTTCGGCTGACTGCGCCCGTAATCGGCACGGTGACGGCAAACATATCGCCATCGTCAAAGACAGGCTTGCCTGCGCCTGGGGCGTAGTGGGGCAGATAAAAGTTGACCTTCCGAACCCCGGAACCAAGCTCCTCGTAACGCCCAATCTGTATCATGAATTTGCAGATGGTCGGATTCTTGGGAAACGGAGTGAAGCGCCCGGGCTCGATGCGGCCGTGATAGTGCGGGACGTTGGGATTCTTGAACTCAACCCTATCTGCGTAGATCATCATCGTAGCCGGAGCGGCGCTGGTATATTCGCGGTGGGCGATGATGTTGGCGACAAGCTCGCGGAAAATGATCGAACGCAGACTAATGCTGGTAACGCCCTCCAGATAGAAGGGATCGTTCATGTGCTTTTCAACAAAGCCCATGAGCAAATCGAATGCGTCAATCAGGTTGGTGCGCACAATCAATCGGTCGTCGTATCGCTCCGTATCGCGCCGGCGCAACAGGGCATCGAACTTATAGCCCGGCGCCAGGCTCTGAATGGTAGTATCGTAGCCGAACATCAGGCCGGCGGCGAGAGTGTACCCAAGCTTGCCTGTAGCGTAGTCTGTCCGCGCGAAGCCGGCAACTTTCAGCAACTCCTCTGGGGGCAGATCGGCCCACGGATGCTGCGGTTGACGCCCCAGCATGAGTTTTCTGGCCTTCACGAACAGCTTTGGATCCATATCCGACATGCCGAGATATGGGAACACTCTTTGTTCTGTGAAAAAACTCAACTTGCGGTTCATGAGTCCCGCCAGACGGTTCATTCCCGTTATGCGGTAGTCGCCGTCCTGACTGCGGAGAAATACGACACCGCCCGTCTGATGAATTTGGGAACTGGCGGGAACCTGCACTTTGATGATCCAGTGGCCGCCCATTTGCTCAGAATGGGGAAACAACAGATAGGGCGGATTGAGTTTCTGCGGGTTGTTGGACAGACTGGCGGTATCAGCCTTGATCCGTTCCACGGCGTCGTGATCAATACCGGAAACTCGGCCGTCGTCCTCCACGCCCAGCACAATCAAACCGCCGTCCAGATTCAAGAAGGCGCATACTGTCTCGAAGAAGTTGGATGGAAGCCGATCGTTCGCTTTCTTGAATTCCAACGCGATCCCTTCGCAAGTCCCAAATGGATGCTTGGGAAAAGACTTCTTCATACAACCCTCCATCGAATGGTAAAAATCTCTTGCACCTCCACGCTCTGCTTGAGTTTGGCCTCTGGGGAACGGAAGGCAAAAAGCGCGGCGTCTATCTGATGGGGGTTAAGGTCAACCGTAGCGTTGAAAATGGACTGGTTCAACTTGCCAAGCTGATGAGAGGAGCATTTCTTCGTAAGCTCCGCCGCATAATACTTGGCATGATACGGTGTTGTCATCCTGCAATTTCACCTTGTCTCCCCCCGCCTTGCCGGCCCACTCATTAATCTCTGTCGTCTTGATCTCTCAGAGCCAACTAATCTCGTGAACCGGGGGGCATCGCATATGGACACTCGCAGTGGTTTCAATGTAGCAGTACATGTTCCGAAAAGCCAGTTGAAATCCTCCTTCGCTCCTTCGTCACTTAGGGCTACGGAGGACGAACCGGAGGGAGAAAAACAGGCGTCAGGCACCAGACACCGGAGTATCCCGATAGGTGACGCATACCTCGGATATTCGATTGAATGTTTCGGCCGGTTTCTGCTATGCTTCCATCCATGAACGCCCAAAAATCGACGGTCGCCATTTTGCGGACAACGCCGGCCACGGTCCTGCGGGACTATCACCGGCTTCTGAACTTGGCGGGGTATCAGGAGGTTCTGCCCAAGACCAGCGAAACGGCGCTCAAGATCAACATCAGCTGGCATTTCTTCTTTCCGGGCTGTTCCACCACGCCCTGGCAATTGGACGGGGTCATTCGCGCGCTCAAGCAGGATGGCTACGATCCCGCCAAGATTCATGCCTGCCACAATCGCACGGTGGTCATCGATGCCCGCCTCGGCGAACGGCAAAACAAGCAGGTGAACGTCATCCAGGCCCACGGGCTTCAGAATGTTCACCTGTATGAGCCGGACGTGGAATGGATTCATATCCGCGACGCCGTGGGCGGCCTGGCGGACAAATTTCTCTGCCTGAACCAGGTCTATCCGGATGGGTTCCTGATCCCCAAACGCTTCATTGGGGAAAACATCATCCATTTGCCGACAATTAAAACCCATGTCTTCACCACCACGACGGGCGCCATGAAAAACGCTTTCGGCGGCCTGCTCAACGAGCGGCGCCATTGGACCCACCCGGTGATTCACGAGACTTTGGTGGACTTGCTGAGGATTCAGCAGAAAATTCACAGCGGCGTGTTTGCCGTGATGGACGGCACCTTTGCCGGCGACGGACCCGGCCCGCGCTGTATGACGCCTTACACCAAGAACGTCATCATAGCCTCGGCCGACCAGGTGGCCATCGACGCCGTGGCGGCCAAGCTGATGGGCTTCGATCCCTTGCGCGATATAAAATTCATCCGCTTGGCCCACGAACAAGGCTTGGGCTGCGGCGATCCGCGCGCCATTCAGATCGTGGGCGACACGGATGCGGCCGGCGAGAACTGGAATTTTGTCGGGCCTTTCCGGAAGATGACCTTCGCCAGCAGGATGCAGCATGAAATTTATTGGGGCCCGCTGAAAAAACCCGTGGAATGGTCTTTGAAAACCGTGCTGGCCCCCTGGGCTTATATCGCCAGCGTGCTGTATCACGACTTCTTCTGGTATCCCACGCACCAAGCCCTGCTCCAAAAGGCCCTGCAGAGCGATTGGGGCCGGCTGTTCCACAACTGGGAACGAGTGACGATCCCGCCCGACACCCTGACCGCGCCCGGCTGGCCGGAGGTGGGCCCGGCGCCCTCGGTCATCGACCCGCACTATAAGCAGGAAAGCAAACACCATTATATCCAAGCCATGAAAATCCTGGCCGAATGCATCAAGGAAGCGCCGGAGTTTGCCGCACGCCGCAGGCACGTGCGCAAGACGGACGCCTGAGGCCGGATTTTATGTAGCTGCGGCGGTGACGCCGTGGCCGTCGGAAGAATCTCGCTTGACGGCCTTGCCGGACGAGGCCACGCCGTCACCGGCGCGGTTACCCGGATTGTGAAGATGGAGGACTGAACCAATGCGAGATTATCACATCAATATCTTCTACAGCGAAGAGGACGGCGGCTATATCGCCGATATTCCGGACCTGGAAGCCTGCTCGGCCTTCGGCGAAACGCCGGACGGAGCGTTGCGCGAAGTGGAGATCGCCAAAGAGGTCTGGCTGAAAGCCGCCAAGGCGGAACACAAGCCGATCCCGGCCCCTCGTTATCGCCCCGCGATATATCAGCTGGCCATGGCCTGATTTCCCCAGGTGCCAGGACAAGGACGGCCACGCAATCGCGCAACCTGTGCGAACCTGACACATGTTTTCCACCCCTCAGCCGCAAAAGCGCCGGTTCCGGGCTTTTCGGCGGATCTGTCGTAATCCTCTGCCGTCAACTTCGGGCCGCTAAAAATACGGCTCATTTGCGACTCATGCCGTGAGCCGTATTTGCGGAACCGTCTCATTGCGTCCCATTCCGTCTCATTTGCGACTCATTGCGGCTCATGACCATGAGCCGTATTTTTTCTGCCTGATTTTTTTCCGGGGTCCTCGCCAAAGGCGGGCAAGCCTCACCCGGCGCGGCCGTAGACGGCGTGGGAGCGGAGCGAGCCGCCGACGGACCTCCGACCGATGAGCCGTCCTGGGTACGCCGTGGTTTGTGCCGATCCGCGCAACCCTGGCGGCGTCCGCCTGAGGCGGATCCGCCGCTGGCGGAAACTGTAAGAGGGAATGGGTGGCCGGCCGAAGTTTTTAGCGGGGGCGGCAGAACCGATTCTGTCGAAGCGTTTGCTTTCTGCGCAAGGCCAACGTGGTGAACGCGGCTTCGAGCACGGCGGCTGGGAGCGCGCCGCTTCGGCGAGCGGGGTCGCCGGGCGAAAGTGAACCCCTGCGCATAATCGGGCGGCTATGCGATGTTGGCCGCTCCGATCCGGCGTAGCCTTTGGCGAAGCCGGACGGTGCGCCCCTGCAAACGCTGTCCCCCGCGCCGGTGGCACTGGGGAATCACGCGCAATCCGCGTCAGCCCGCCTGCATCGCTATGCGAAGCATTGCGGGCAGGCGTGGCGCGCTTCGCGTAACCCGTGCCGGCAGGGTGTGCGTCAGCACACGCGCCGGCGCGGCATCGGGCAGCTTGTCCGGCGTAGCCTTGGCGAAGACGGAAGCGTAGCGAGCCCGTATCCTGATCATCACGTAAATCGTTATTCTTTAAACTAAGGCTTGACCCTACGGCTTCCCAAGTCTTGTCCGCTCTTATATCACGGACGATACATTGAAATGTCAATTGTCAAGGGCTGGCCCCAATCCGCCCTTTGATGAGTGACCCTACGGCTTCCCGGTATCTTGTCGGAGATCTAACCGCTTTTCATGCTATCTGACCCCAATTCGTCCCGGCTTCCATCGACAATTTGTATAATATAAAGTTAATGGGGCCGAGACTATTTTATTCGTTAACACAGGCACTTTTTCCATTGGATCCGGCTGCCTGCACAGATATTCCCCCCATAATATAGCCTTGTTCACGATATTTATACTTTCAAACGGAACTGATATACGAAGAGTTATGGCATCTCCCGCATCCAAATATATCCAGTCATGTTTTGCGCCGGTGTTATCAACACCATGACTAACATCAACAACATTAACTTTACTAACCACTTCCACATGATTACTGCTATACCGTTTTTCCCCTTCTAAATGTTGTCGTATAAAAAAATCCTTTCTGTTTACCAAAACCTCTCTTTGGGGCGAATATGTGCATTTTACCCACGCATACACCATGCCTGGAGAATTTGTAACAAATTTTTCTAAAATCAATGTTATTTCATTTTCAACAGCGGGTTCTCCTTCTGAAAACGCAATCTTTGCGATTAAGCATAAATAAAATATGTAAAAGCATTTTTTCATCATAAGTGCCTTTCGCCGCTAATATTGAATTGACGTATCATAATCGTCTTGCTCATTTCTGGCTGTAAACACGAGCCGAAAGGTTGCGTCGCGTGCTTCAGATTTTATTCCTATTTCTATGGCAAATGTCACGCTGAGAGCAGAAGACTCTATATCCAGCCCCATTATTAGATCCGTACAGCACGTTGAGGCGTGGACGGCTGAGGGTCAGCCCTTATAATAGATATTAGCGAGACATTCTTCATCTTCCACCAATATGAAAATCTTTATTATAAGTGACCCTCCGCCGCCAGCGCCAACACGCAACCCTTATTTCCTATTTCCAGGGCTGACCCCAATGCTTCCTAGTCTGTCGTCATAAGCATATTTGTTTTTCTTGGCTATTCCGATGTGTCAGGCGCTAACATCCATGCCGAGCATTATATCCAAGCCGTGCCGCGAATCAATCATTGAAACGGCCTCTTTTCCATGTTACCAAGTACGCCCATGGCGGCGATTACCATACCGATTACGGATCCGCACCGGCGCATTCAAACGGCTTCGGCTGCTCGCCCGGAGTTGCCTCTGCCCATGACCCGCGAGGAAATGGACCGGCGCGGCTGGGACGCGTGCGACATTGTCCTCATCACGGGCGACGCTTACGTGGATCACCCGTCATTCGGCGCGGCGCTTGTCGGACGCTGGCTGGAACACCTGGGTTGCCGGGTCGGGATCATCGCCCAGCCGGATCCGCTCAAAATCGAAACTTTCCGTGAATTGGGCAAACCGCGCCTGTTTTGGGGCGTCACGGCCGGGAACTTGGACAGCGAACTGGCCAACCTGACCGTCATGCGCAAACTGCGCCGGGACGACCCCTACTCGCCCGGCGGCCGGGCGGGACGCCGGCCGCGCAACGCCTCGATCGTCTATACCGCCTGCGCGCGCCACGCTTTCAAGGGCGTCCCGGTCGTATTGGGCGGCGTGGAGGCCTCCCTGCGCCGGTTCGCCTATTACGATTATTGGACCGACCGGGTCCGGCGCTCGTTGCTCTTCGACGCCAAGGCCGATATCATTGTTTACGGCATGGCGGAGCGCGCGCTGGCCGAACTGGCCTTGCGCGCGCGGGAAGGAAAACCGTGGCATGGCGTCCGGGGCACGGCGGAAGGCCTGAACACGATCGCCGATCTTGGCGCCGTGCAAGAGCTCCCTGCTTACGAAACCGTGGCCGCCCCTACGCCCGAAGGCCGCCGCGCGTTCATGGAAACGGCCAAACTCATCGAGGCCGAAACCGACCCGCAATCCAACCGCGTCCTGGTCCAGCCGCATGGCAATCGTTGGCTCGCGGCGCATCCCCCGGCACCGCCGCTGACCACCGCGGAAATGGATTCAATCTATGCCCTGCCCTTCACGCGCCGGCCGCATCCAAGTTACGGCCGGGAACGGATTCCGGCGTATGACATGATCAAAGACTCCGTCACCATCCATCGCGGTTGTTACGGCGGCTGTGCGTTTTGCGCAATCGGCATGCACCAGGGGAGAATCGTCAGCTCGCGCAGTCAGGAAAATATTTTGGGTGAAATCGAGAGCATGGCCCGCGCCCCGGATTTTCACGGCACCCTCAGCGACCTGGGCGGACCGACCGCCAATATGTACGGCGCCGGCTGCCGGCGCGGCCGCGCCGACTGTCGCCGCCAAAGCTGTCTCTATCCCGGGCTTTGTCCGAACATGCCGACCGACCACAGCGCTTATACGCAACTGCTTCAGGCCGCCCGGAAAGTTCCCGGCGTCAAACACGTGTTCGTCTCCAGCGGCATCCGCTACGACCTGGCGCTGGCCGACAAAGACGAGACCTGGCTAAAGGAACTGATTGCGCACCATATCGGCGGGCGGCTCAAGATCGCCCCCGAGCACATCACCGCAAAAGCCTTGCGCGCCATGCGCAAGCCGGAGGCAACCAGTTATCTGAAGTTCCTCCAGCGGTTCCGCGAACTGTGCCGGGATGCCGGGAAACCGCACGAGATTGTGGAATATTTCATCAGCGGCCACCCTGGCTGCACATTGGCCGACATGATTGAGTTGGCGCAATATCTGCGCCAGGCGCGCATCCAGCCAAGCCAAGTCCAGGATTTTTATCCCGCCCCCCTGAGCATGGCCGCCGCCATGTATTACACCGGCCTCGATCCGGAAACGTTCCAACCCATCTACGTGGCCCGCACCGACCGCGAAAAGGGATTACAGCGCGCCCTGCTCCTGTGCCACAAACCGGAATTTTACCGCAAAGCCCGGGAAGCCCTCCATGCCGCCGGGCGCGCGGACTTGATCGGACACGGCAAGAATTGTTTGGCGCCGCCGGAGTAATGGCGCTTGTCTATGCCGGCGCGGTTTGCAATACTCGGCCGCGTCGATATGGCGGATATTGACGAAATGCAACTTGATGCCAAGGAATTCAATTTTCTGTAGCCGCGCCGGCCCGCCCGCAACGCTGTGCGTAGCACTGCGGGCAGGTGACGGCGTGGATTCTTCGGCGGCCACGGCGTTACCGCCGCGGCTACAAGAGTCCGCCCCGCTTTGGGGGCGTTAAGTGCATGTATAGAAATTTTCCGCTATTGGCGGATCCGCCTCCGGCGGAACACCGGCTATTCTGCCCCGAAGATAGCCGACATAAAGTCGGCTCTACATGAAAAAGTCGCCGCCTTTGGCGGCCTCAGGGAGGAGATCATGCCCGCATTAAAGACACTACAGCAACTGGCGCGGAAGCACGGAACGCCCCTGTTCGTGATGGACCACGACGAACTGCGCCGGAATTATGCCGCCTTCAAAAAATATTTGCCGCGTGTCCAGGCCTATTTTGCGGTCAAGGCCAACCCGGACCCGGCAATTGTCAAGACGCTTTACGAAGCCGGCGCGAGTTTTGACGTGGCCTCGATGCCGGAGTTCATGATCGTGCACGAATACATCAAGGATCTGCCGGCCAAACAGCGCCAGGATTGGATCTGGGACAAAATCATCTACGCCAACCCGATCAAGGCCAACGAGACCTTGCAGGCGCTCGATCGATACAAGGCCCTGGTGACTTACGACAACTCCGAGGAAATCAAAAAAATCAAGCAGTACGCCCCGCATTCGGGCCTCTGCCTGCGCCTTAAAGTCGCCAACACCGGCGCGATGGTGGAACTATCGTCCAAGTTCGGCGCGGCCTCGGGCGAAGCGGTGGATCTCATCCTCGAAGCCGACCAGGCCGGCCTGGTCGTTGAGGGCTTAAGTTTCCATGTCGGCAGTCAGACCACCAACTTCGACAACTTTGTGCAGGCCATCAACCTTGCGGCCAACGTGTTCAAGGAGGCGCGCGAGCGCGGCTATACGAAGATGAACCTGCTGGATATCGGCGGCGGGTTTCCGGCGCCCTACGACGCCACCGTCAAACCGTTCCGCGAACTGGCCCGCAAAATCAATGCCGAGCTTGATCGTCTTTTCCCGAAGGACATTCAAATCCTGGCCGAGCCCGGACGGTTCATGGTGGCGACCGCCGGGACCGCCGTCTCTAAAATCATCGGCAAGGCCGCGCGCGACGGCAAGCTGTGTTATTACGTTGACGACGGTGTTTACCACACCTTCTCCGGCATCATCTTCGACCACTGCCAGTACCATTTGCAAGCGTTCAAGAAAGGCCCGACCCAGATTTGCACCGTCTTCGGCCCGACCTGCGACGCGCTGGACGTGATCTCGATGTCCGAGGAACTCCCCGCCAGCCTCGAACGCGGCGACCTGCTCTACAGCAAGAACATCGGCGCCTACAGCATCGCCTCCTCGACCCCGTTCAACGGCTTCCCGCCCGCGAAAACGGTTCACATCAACCGATAAAAATCTTGGCGCTCACCGGGACATACGAGAGTTATGGGAGGCGCCAATCCCATTGCTTTCATACTTCCCATCATTCCAATGCTGTCTGTACCGCGCTTTATTGTCAGCACCTTTGTCGATCCCTCGCCTGAAGCCTGGCGCGCGTCATGCGCTCACGCAGGCCGCCTTCTTTCAGAAAATCCTGCTCCAGTCGACGGAGCTGCCGGTCAATCAGGTAGTTGGTCTGGTTAATCAGGCAGAGGGCGATGTTGGCGACGACCTCAGGTGGGCGGGTTTCCACGAACTCGCGATAGTCCTCGTAGGTTTGAGGCGTTTTACGGCCCAGCTTGCGGACGTATTGCGCTTCCCTGGAATTCTTGTCCCAGATCGCGAGGTCGCGGGCACGGAGAAAGTCTTTATAGTCATCCAGTAATTCTTCCAGGCTGGCACGGGCCACGTTGGTGAGCTTGATCTCGGTTTCCTTGGAGGTCAGCGCGGCCTTACTGCCCTCCAGGATGTTTTTCTTTCCCGAGCGGGCCGACTGGATCATCTGGTCAATGGTGCGGTCACCCCGGTCGAGGAATTTGTGCGCAAAGCGGAAGGTGATGTCATAAACCACTTCGGCTTTCTGGAACGAAAGCAGTGTCTGGTAATCGCCGCGGGGCGGGAGAATGGGATGGGCGTCATGGGAAGCAGGGGAAGTATTTTCCCCATTATTTTCATGCTTCCCATCATTCCCATTCATCCCATTGCTCCCATTCTTTTTCACGGCAGCCCCGATTTTTACCGGCTTTTTCGCGGACTTGGAGGCGCCAGGGCGATCATGGGGTTGGCGGCGGAGACAGTGACAGTGGCGGTGGATTCGGCCAGTTCCGTTTGCAGGTCGCGGACAGTGCCATCGAACGAATCCTTACTGCCGGGTTCGATCTCCTTGACGTCCGTGGGCAGGCCGATCTTATCGAGGATGGCGATGAACGGCTCGGGATCGAGTTCCTCGACGTTCACCATCGTCTTCGGTTCCCAGACGCCCCGGGCCACGAGCATGGCGGCGGCGACGGGCGGGACGCCGGCGGTATAACTGATGCCCTGGGACTCGACCTCTTCAAAACATTTTTTGTGGTCCGAGACCTGATAGATCAGGATTTCGCGCTTCTTGCCGTTCTTCCAGCCCTTGACAAAATTGCCGATGCAAGTATTGCCGGTGTAGTTGGGCGCCAGGGTTTTCGGATCGGGCAGGAGCGCCTTGACCACCTTGAGCGGCACGACCTGCTGGCCGGTGGTCAGGGTCACCGGCAAATGCGAGAGAAACCCGAGGGTGCGCAGCACGGTGAAGACGTTGATGTAGTGGTCGCCGAAACCCATCCAGAAACGAATGCTGTTGGCGTCGATGTTCTTCGAGAGCGAGTGCAGTTCGTCGTGGCCGTTCAGGTAGATCGGGCAAAGGCCGGCGACCGGAAAATTATAGACGCGCTTGACGGAATGCGTCGGATACTCCCGCCACTGACGGTCAATCCAGGTCCAGACCTTGATGAACTCGCGGAAATTGATTTCCGGGTCGAAATTCGTGGCAAAATACTTGCCGTGCCGGCCGGCGTTGACGTCCATGATGTCGATCGTATCGATCTTGTCGAAATAGCGTTTCGCCGCCAGCGCACAGTAGGCGTTGACCACGCCCGGATCGAATCCCACGCCGAGGATGGCGGTCAGCCCCCTGGCCTTGCAGCGGTCCTTGCGCTTCCACTCGTAGTTCGCATACCAGGGCGGGTTTTCGCACACCTTGTCCGGCTCCTCATGGATGGCGGTGTCCAAATAGACCGCGCCGGTCTCGAGGCAGGACTCGAGGACCGACATATTGACGAACGCCTGCCCGAGATTGATGACGATCCCGGAGCCGGTCTCCCCGATCAGCTTCACGGTGGCCGGGACGTCGAGCGCATCGATCTGCCGGGAATAGAGCTTTTTCGACTTGTCCTTGATGTGGTTCTTGCACTGGACGCTCGCGATAATTTCGTCGCATTTGGCCCGCGTGCGCGAGGCGATACAGATATCGCCGAGCACATCGTTGTTCATCGCGGCCTTATGGGCCGCCACATGCGCCACGCCGCCGGCGCCGATAATCAATACGTTCTGCTTCATATTGTTTTCCTTTTTTTAAGACAGGCTTCTCAAAAAATCCTTGTATCCGAACCTGCGGACCGTTTGCACGGTCCCATCCAATCTTCGCACGCAGATCGCCGGCATGGGCAATCCGTTGAACCAATTTTTTTTGACCATCGTATATCCGGCGGCATCCGCGATGCGCACCACGCTCCCGGTCTTCAGTCTGGTCTTCAGACTGTATTGGCCAAAGACGTCGCCCGCCAGGCACGAACGGCCGGCAAGCATGACCTCGAACCGGCCTGGCCCCGGCGACGCGATTTTGGCGCTGGTGCGGTAGATCAGGTGGTCCAGCATGTGCGCTTCGGTCGAGGCATCCACGATGGCAATATCGACCTCGTTATGCACGACATCCAGGACCGTGGTCACCAGTTCCGCGCAGCCGCTAATGGCCGCCTCGCCGGGTTCCAGATAGACCTGGACGCCGAATTTCGCGCTGAAGGCCTTTAAGCGTTCGCAGAATTTTTCAAGCGGATAATCGTCCTTCGTGAAGGCCACGCCGCCGCCCAGGCTGACCCACTCCAGGCGTTCGAGCAGGCCGCCATAGTCGCGCCCGATGCGGTCCAGGTTAGCGGAAAAATTGCCGAAGTCGTCGTTTTCACAGTTGAAATGGAACATCACGCCGCTGATGAGGGCGGCGGCCCGCATGAGCGCGGCTTTATCGGTAACGCCCAGCCTGGAATATTTACGGGCCGGGTCGGCCAGGTCGAAATGCGAATAACTGACCCCCGGATTGACCCGCAGTCCCAGTTTTCGCCCGCGGACCTTGTGGCGGCACAGCTCAAGCTGGGACACCGAATTGAAGATGACCTTGTCGGCGTATTTACCGACGGCCTTGAGGTCCGCGCCGGAAAACCCGACGCTGTAGGCATGGACCTCCTTGCCAAATTTTTCATGACCCAGCCGGGCTTCGAACAGGGAACTGCTCGTGGTCCCATCCAGGTACTTGCGCATCAGCCCGAAGACGCACCAGGTCGAAAAACATTTGAGCGCAAGCACGGACTTCGCGCCTGAAATTTCGCGCACACGCCGGACGATCTTCAGGTTTTTCAGCAGACTTTTTTCGTCGACCAAGTAATACGGCGTGGTCAAAGGTGTCATCAGCCATGCGCCTTTCAAGTTAGGCCTTCGGCAACTTTGCCGTTCTATCGAACGGCCACTACACCGAATGGGTGTAGCTGCGGTTCGACAGAACCGCTGTGGTTTGTCGTGCCGTAGGCGGATCCGCCAATGGCGGAAAATTTCTGCACGTCAAGTTAGGCCGCGAGGAACGGGGCGGCTTTTTCATAACGCCCGGCGAGGGCGCCGGGCCGACAGCATCTTTGTAGGCCGCCCCCCCCTGACCCGGCGGGATTTCCTTAACAAAAAGAGCCGTTACCGCCCTCCCTGGCGGGGCAGGGGAAAAACCACGGCGCCGTAGCCCACGACCCAATGTCCCCGGCTGTCGGGATAATCGTCACCCGTATTGCGATAGCGCAACACAATGCCCTCGCGACAACCCTGCTGCTCCACAAAACGCATCGTGACGGCGACGGCCGACATGCCGCAGAAGATCTGGTGTTCGTAGCTCCAGCGTTTCAGCAGTTCCTGGGTTTGCAAGGCGGCCACATTTTTCAAACTGGCGTGGTCGGTTCGGGTTACCAGGGTGTAATCCGGATCGTGCAGCAGATCGGAGCTGGCAATGACCAGCAACTTGCGTTTTTTTGCCAGCTCCCCCAGTCCGGCGCTCAACTCGCCGCACGTTTTCGGATCATGGTCCCCGATCAATCCCACCACCAGGCGCGCATTGGGCAAGACCGTCTGTACAAACGGAATCTGGTTCTCGGCCGAGTGCTCGCCATTATGCGGGGCATAATCCAGGCAAACCGAGGGCCGGTTGCTCGTCAATAACTCCGCCGCGTCCTTGTCGAGCGCCGTATCCCCCAGCGGGGAGCGGACGACATCGCCATCCATGAGCGCGACACCATGGCAGGCGCCCTGATGACTGAGCCCGAGGATAACCACGGTGTCCGGCGCCTCACCCTTGGCGGCCTGTTCCTTGATGACGCGGAACACGTAGGCGGCAATCGGCCCGGAATAGACATAGCCGGCATGGGGTGAAATCGCTCCGATAATTCGACCGGCGCCCGTGCTCACCTGGGCGGCGTCAATGTGTTCTTTGATCATCTTGCTCAGCGTCGCCTTGTCGCCCGGGAACCAGCGGCCATCGCCGCAGGTTCGCCTTATCACCATCTGCTGATTCTTATGATTCATGTCATCCTTTCCATAGCCGGACAATGTTGGACCGCAAAGCGCCAGCGCTGCGGCGAAGATACAACCCCGTTGGAATCGAACGAACCTCATTATCGGTCACCTCTGATATATTCTTGAATTTTACGAATGCCTTGACAAGCTCTATTTTTATGGCATTTGCGCCCGCTTTGCGGTAGCATGCGGCCATGAGCGAGAAGTCTGTCCAGGACCGCATCCGTGAGCTCCGCGCGGAGATCGAGCGCCACAACGATTTGTATTATGGCGCCGACCAGCCGGAGATTTCCGATCGCGATTACGACCGATTGTACCATGAACTCGCGGACCTGGAAAAACAATACCCCGAATTCCTGACGCCCGATTCCCCGACCCAGCGTGTGGGCGCCGACCGGCGCGCGGGCGGCGCGCCCCTGACGGCATTCGAACAAGTCCGCCACCGCCGGCCCATGATGAGTTTGGACAACACCTACAGCCAGGCGGAACTGCTGAATTTTCACGAGCGTCTCCTGCGGTTGCTGCCGCCGCTCCAGGCGTTCACTTACATCGTCGAGCCCAAGATCGACGGCGTGGCCATCGCCTTGCGTTACGAGCACGGACGCTTGGTCACGGGCAGCACCCGCGGCGACGGCGTCGTGGGCGACGACATCACCGCCAACCTGCGCACCATCCGCTCTCTGCCGCTCACATTACGCGGCGAGCGGCCGCCGCCCGCCGTGCTGGAAGTCCGCGGCGAAGTCTATATGCCCCGCGACGGGTTCGCGGCCATCAATCGCACCCGCGAGGAGGCGGGTGAAGAGCCGTTCGCCAACCCGCGCAACGCCGCCGCCGGCTCCTTGAAATTATTGGACCCGCGCCAGGTGGCCCGGCGTCCGCTGGACGCGATAATATACGGCGCCGGCGAACTGGAAGGCATCGATTTCGAGACGCACGCGCAGATGCTCGCGGCCTTAAAAGCATTCGGCCTGAAGATTCCCGGCCGGTTCTGGACATGCCGTTCGATGGCCGCCGTGCTCGCGGCGCTGGAGGAGCTGAAAACCATGCGGCGGAATTTCCCTTTCGAAATCGACGGCGGGGTCATCAAGGTCAACGAACGCGCGTTTTACGAAAAGCTGGGCGCGACGGCCAAAAGCCCGCGCTGGGCGGTGGCCTTCAAGTACGAGAGCGAGCGAGCGCAAACCAGGCTCAAGGCCATCACCGTGCAAGTGGGCCGCACGGGCGTGCTGACGCCCGTGGCGGAGCTTGAGCCCGTGGCCCTGGCCGGCTCCACCATCAACCGCGCCACGCTCCATAATGCCGACGAGATCGAGCGCAAAGACATCCGCGTGGGCGACCGGGTTTACGTGGAAAAGGCGGGCGAAGTCATCCCGGAAGTCGTCGGGGTCAACACCACGGCGCGCACGGGCCAGGAAAGCGTCTTCCGGATGCCGGCGAAGTGTCCCGTCTGCGGCGAGCCGGTCACCCAGCGCGAAGGCGAAGTTGCCTATCGGTGCGAGAACTTGCAGTGTCCGGCCCAGTTAAAGCGCTGGCTGAGACATTTTGCCGCGCGCGGCGCAATGGATATCGAGGGCTTGGGCGAAGCGCTGGCGGATCAACTTGTGGATGCCAATCTTTTGAGCGACCCCGCCGACTTATATAGCTTGCGCCACGCGAACGTGGCGGCCCTGGAACGGATGGCCGCAAAATCGGCGCAAAACCTGCTCGACGGCATCGAAGCCAGCAAACAACGCGATTTCTGGCGCGTGTTGTTCGCGCTCGGCATTCGCCAGGTTGGCGCCAAAATGGCGCAAACCCTGGAACAGCACTATGCCGGCATTGAGCCGCTTATGCAGGCCACGCCGGATGAGCTCCAGCAGATCCGCGATATTGGGCCGGTGGCGGCCAAAAACATTCACGATTATTTTCAGGCCGCGCGGAACCGCGCGCTGATCCGGCGGCTTCAGGAGGCCGGCGTCAACCTGAAACGCTTGGCGGGCGCGGCGAACAGAGGCGGATGCCTGGCCGGCAAAGTGTTTGTATTGACCGGCGCCCTGGCGCATTTTTCCCGCGACCAGGCCGAACAGGCCATTCGCGCCCTGGGCGGCGAGGTAAGCTCCGGCGTATCGAAGAAAACATTCGGCGTGGTGGCCGGCGCGGAGCCGGGCTCGAAGTTGGCCAAGGCCCGCAAGCTGGGAGTCGCCGTGATGGACGAGGCGGAGTTCGAAAAACTGGTTCGCGCTTGAACGCCTCTCGAAAACACAGGATTTTCGGCGCAAAACCCATGATGCAAAACGGCGCAAAAAACGCTTGCATTTTATCAGACAGGATGACATGATTCGTCTTTTTCTTACAGAGCCATCCCCTTGGTTCCTATTTAACTTTTGGGAAAAGGCTGGTCATTAACGTCAACCCGTATCAAGAACAGGAGGTGAATTCATCCCGCAAGCACATGATTTTGCCGTGTCCAAAATGTAATAACGACCTGTTTTAAAATAAGCAAGGAAGAATACACATGAAGCGCATGATTGTTGGATTACTGGCGGTTTGTCTGTTGGGTTCGCTGACGGTTCTGGCTGAAGAAAAAGCGAAGACGGCGGCCGAAAAAGCGGTGAAAAAAGAAGTCGTATTGCAGGACATCACCGCCACGGGCAAGTTGGCCAAGCACGCCATGGGATTCACCGTCACGGAAGCCGATGGCACGGTGGTTAAAATCATGTCCCAGAAGCCGGCCAAGGAAGGCGAAACCGCTGTCGATCTCGATAAATTTGTCGGCAAGGACGTCAAAGTGGTCGGCAAAGGCACCTCGACGACGAGCAAGACCGGCAAGAAAACAGTGTCCATCAAGACCGTGACCAGCGTCGAAGAAGCGGCGGCCCCTGCGGCAGAGGCGCCTGCGGCGCCCGCGGCCCCTGCGGCGCCCGCGGCTCCGGAAATGAAGTAAGCTGAAAAGCCAGACAATAAGGCTTTAGATTAGAAAAGGAGGGCCGCTCATCGGAGCGGCCCTCTTTTTTTTAGCAGTGTTACCGCCGTGGAAGAACGCGAGCCTACCTGCCCGCAATGCTGCGCATAGCGCTGCAGGCGGGCCGTCTCGCGGCTACAACACGGGCGCCTGTAGCCGTCGGACGCAGGCTGGCGCTCCGGAAGCGCCTACGGAACCACGGCGTCGCCGGCGACCGCCGCCGCCGGTTCCAGCGGATCGAGGATCCAGCGTTTATTGAACCAGAACCATTGTTCCGGATGTTCCCGAATCGCGCGGTCGAAGACATTGAATACTTCCTGGGTTATTCGCCGCCAGTCCTCCGTTTTTTCCAGGTTCGCATCCGGCCAGACCGGGTCCATGAGGCGGTAGCAATGCCGTGTCCAGCCCCGCCGCGTGATCACACACGGGAACACCGGCACACCGGTCATTTTCGCAATCAATCCCAGTCCGCCGGCGATATTGGCCGTCTTGCCCAGGAATTGAACGGCCACACCCGGCGTGCGCGAACGCACATCCGGCAACATGGCCAGAACCTTGCCCTCGCGGATTTTGCGGACAATACCCTTGAGCACGGACGCCCTGCGCTGAAGCGTCTCGAAACCCGTGCCCAGGCGCATGCGATGGATATATTCCTCCACCAGTTGATTTTTCTGGTTCCCGGTCACGGTGAACAAGCGAACCCCGCACGCCAAACTGGTCAGCGTGGCCATTTCCCACGAACCCATGTGCGGCGCGGCAATAATGGCGCCCTGGCCGGTTTCGATGTGCGCCAGGATTTTACGGTCCGAATCGCCGACATCCACCACCGAACGGATCCACGCCGGCGCACTGACGGGAATCCGGACCATTTCCACCGCCGTAAAGCAAAAATCGCGCCACGACTGCCAGGCAATGCGATTCACCTCGCGCTTCGAATACCGCGTTCCAAATACTTCCCGGATACGTTTCTTGGCCGCCGCCACGCGATAGCGCGCCACATAAAAGATGATCCAGGCAATCCCACACCCCAACCCCAGCGCCACGCGGTACGGCAGATGTTGAATCAGGCCGGCCACGGCGCGCACCGCCAAATATTCCAAGATATGTTTGGGCCGGTATTTCACGACGGCAATTTCCCCCGTTTGCGAAGGTTCAACAAGAAGCTTTGCGTCATATCCACGGCGCGGTGGGGACAAATCTCATGGCAACAGCAACAGCCGATACAGGCGGCCGGATTCAAGACCGGTCCACCCCCTTCGACCATGCGCAAGGCTGTCACCGGACAGGCTTTAACGCATAAACCGCACTTTACACAATGCGCCGTGAACGCCGGACGAATCCACACATACGGCGCCAACAACCGGAGCAGCCAGATGGGGATCCTATTCAGCAGGCCGGCGGTGGCGGGCACTCGGAACGGCGGACGCGAGAGCGGCAACGGCACATTCCCGACCAACTCGATCCGGCTCCAATCGACGACGCCTACGCCCGCCCGCTGAAGCAAGCCGAGATACGTGACCTTGTTGAGCGGGATTTTCAATATATGACACAGGGCGGCATCCAAGGCCACGCCATCGGTCGAGCCGGCCAAGAAACCCAGGGGCGCGAGATCGCCCGCGGTTGGCCCATTGCCTTCCATGGCAACGACCGCATCGCTGACGGTCAGTCCCGGCTTGACGCGCGCATAAAGTTCGGCCAGGAAGGCGCTGAATTGGCGCGGAGTGGGATACTGCTTGTGTAAGATGGTTTTTTGAAATCCCGGCAAAGTGCCATAAACGTTTTTAACGGCATTGGTCAACCCGGTCAGCATGTGCGTTTTCAATTTGGGCACATTGATGACCAGCGCCGCATCCAACACCGGCTTGGCCACGCTATAGACCACACCCGCCCGGTTAAACTGCGCCGAACCGGACTTTTCCAGGTTGACAAGCGGGACCGCCTCCTCGCCGCACATGGCCTTGAAACCCGTCTTTTCCCAGACCCGCTCGATCTGGATCACACTCATGCCGCTATCGGCCACCATCGGAGAACCGCCCGCGGCTTTAACCATGCGGATCAAGGCGCGCACCACTTCCGGATGCGTGGTGACGGCCTGTTCCGGGTTGCGGGCGCTCAATAAATTCGGCTTCAGCAGAACTGTCTGCCCGGGCCGCACCCAGGCGGACATCCCGCCCAAATCGGCGACCAGCCTCTCGATCGCCGCTTGAACCGTGGCCGGGCGATAATCGGCACAGGCCGAAACAGCGACTTTTGTGCGCATGCTGCTCATTCCAATGCTTAGGAATTAAATTCGTGTAGCCGCGCCCGTGAGGGCGTGGAGTCCTCCGGAAGCCACGGGCTCACGCCCGCAGCTACATGAGGCAGTTGCCGTCTTTAGCGGCCTTCATTCAGGTTTGACCCGGGCGGCTTGACCGGATTCATCTGCGCGACGCGCAGAGGATAACGCAATTTCAAATCGTTATCCAGCAGGATCTCCACCCAATAGGCGCCCGGCTGTTCGAACCCCGTATTGATGAATATTTCCACATTCGTCGCGGTCGACTCCGCGTTCTGCAGGCGAACGGGGATGGACTGTCCTTTCACCAGCACAGCGGACTGATCCGGCTTCAGCAACCGGGTGTTTTGCTGGAAGGCGCCTTCGCCCCCGCACCAGCGGGTCACGACACAGATGCGGGGAAACATCAGCGGGAACTGCTGGGCCGTGATGACCTCGAACAGCCCGATCAACATGAATTTTCCATTCATTTCCTGGCGAACATCGTCGCACATCACACTGGCCTGAAGGTCTGGGATCATAGTTTGTCACTCCGAAAATTTCTATGTATTTTTGTGTTTCGACTTCTTCGCCCGCCCGCGCCGGCCCTTGCCCGGGCGCATCCGCGCTAAACGCGCGGCAGGCTTACGCCGGCGTTTGGCCCGAATCGGACGCGCCGGAATAACGCCCGCCTTGGTTTCCGGGAACAGATAATCGATAAAATGGCGCGCCACTTTTGCCCCTTCCGGCGGCGAGATCGCCAGGTCCGGACTGAGTTCGATCACCCAATGCCGGCCGGTCTGGGAATTGACAAGGAAATCGACGCCGATAACCGGAACAGCTAAAAGATGTGCGATTTTTTGCGCTTCACGGACAAGCTCGGCGCTCACAGTCTCCGTGGTTTCGATGACCGAACCGCCGGTGTGATAATTCGACGTCCGACGCACCTGAACGACCGTGCCCTTGCACGGCACACTGCCGTAATCCAGCCCGAACGCCACCAGATTGCGCCGCGTTTCGGCATCCAGCGGAATCCGGTTGCCGGCATCGGCATGGCCGGCGCGCGCGTTTTGCTGCAAAATCAGGGATCGGATCGAACTGGCGCCGTTGCCGACAACGCAGGCCGGTTCGCGCCGGATGGCCGCCACAAAGCGTCCGTCCACGAAAATCAGCCGGTGGTCCACCCCCTCGACGTATTGCTCGACAATCACGTCTTCACTGAATTTCCGCGCCCGTTCGATGGCGCGCTTCAGGTCCGCCATCGTGGTGACCGCCACCGCCACCCCGCGTCCGCCCCATTCCCGGCAGGGCTTGACGACAACCGATTTCCATTTCGCCAGAAAGGCCATGGCTCGATCGAGGCGGGAATATTTCATCTGCATTGGCACGGGGAAGCCATGGCGCGCCAGGAACACATTGGCCAGATGTTTGTCCTGGGACATGTAAAAGCTGACCGCGCCGACGCGATCCGTCAGGGAATTATAGCACCTGATTTTACGGTCGCCGTGTTTAAGAATAAAGATCGGCGTTTCCGCGTCTATGACTTCAATGCCAATGCCGCGCCGCCGGGCTTCCTGCGTAATCGTGGTGGTATAAACGGTTTTCACACGCAGCATGATGGCGCTTTGATTACCCGCTGTCAAGCGCCTTGCCATTTTGACTTGTCAGCAAGCATGCTTTCCCACATCATGCCCTATTGGTCGAATCGGACCGATCGAAGAAACGCCATGCAACAAAACGCCATCGCCATTGTCCAGACAACCGTCGCCTCCCGCCGGGAGGCGTTGCGGCTGGCCGGCCGGATAGTGAAAGAACGGCTGGCGGCCTGTGTTCAGATCGCATCCATTCACAGCATGTATCGCTGGCATAACAAGGTGGAACAATCCGAAGAATGGCTGTTAGCGGCCAAAACCCGGAGCGCGCGAACCAAGCCCCTGATGGCCTTCATCCGACACCACCATCCGTATGAAGTGCCGGAAATCATCGCGGTGAAGGTAACGCAGGTTCTGCCCGCCTACCGTCAATGGGTGCTCCGGGAGACAAAGGCGTAGCCCGACATAGCGGTTCTAACGAACCGCGACTACACCCGTTCGGTGTAGAGGCCGTTCGCCAGGCTCCGCCGACCGTGCTCCGCCGTAGCGCTTCGCCCAGGCGAGATAGAACGGCAAAGTTGCCGAAGGGCTAACCAGTTTTGCATGAACAACGGCAGAAGCATCCGCTTTTCCATCCCTCCAAAACAATGGATTCCCGCTCCGCAAAGCCCCGCTCCGCGTACGCGGAGCGCACGGCCTCGTATTGCTCCTCCAGAATTCCGGAAAGCGCCAGGCCGCTTCCGGGCATCCGGCTCACGGCGGCGGCAACCCGGTCCGCCCATGTGACGAGCATGCCCGCCAGCAGATTGGCCAGGACGAGGTCATAGACCCGGTCGGCTTTAAATTCAGACGCATCGGCCTGAATATATTCAATTCGATCAGCCACCCCATTAGAGACTGCGTTGGCCCGCGCCACGCGCACGGCGGCCGGATCGTTGTCCAGGGCGGTCACGCGCGGAAACCCCAGCTTGGCGGCGGCAATCGCCAGAATACCAGTGCCGCAGCCCATATCCAGCACGGACGCCTGCGGCTGATGACGTTGCCAGGAATCCAGGAATCGCAGACAGGCGCGGGTCGTGCCGTGCAGGCCCGTGCCGAAACTCAGGCCCGGGTCGATTTCCACGACGCAATCTCCCGGCCGGGCTTCGACCGATTCCCAGGATGGCTTGACCACAATCCGTTCCGAGACACGTTGAGTATGAAAAAATCGCTTCCAGCTTTCCGCCCAATCCTGCCGCTCCACCGGTTTGATGGTTGGCGCCACGAAATGCGCCCGGGGCGCCAGCGCCCGCAGGGCGCTCAGGCGTGATTCGGCCTCGGCGCGGGTTGCGCAGAAGATTTCCAAAATCGCCGGCCCTTCACGATCCGGCAAATGAACGCCCAGGTTCCAATCCGCCAGGGCTTCCGCGAGGATGAGCGCGTTCGTCTCATCGGTCGCGATGGCGAGGGAATAAGTGGCAGCGGGCTTGTTCATATCAGCGCCCCCAGTCAGCCGTCATCAATCTTGGCATTTACGCCCGCACCGGCATTGTGCTATAAAAGCCGTGACAATGCACTCCCGAACAAACAATTCAACACCTAAAATTATTTCACCGGCCCAATGGCCGGCATGGCGCAAAAATGTCGCGGATGCGGGCGGGACCGTGGCTGTGGTCACGGGCAGCTTCGCCCTCTTGCACCCCGGCAACCTGGCCGCCATCCGGGAAGCCGCGCGCCAGGCCAGCCATGTCTACGTTATCATCCATTCAGATGCCTCACACCTTGACTCGGCCACCCCAAATTTAGCCGCGCGTCTCGAAATGGCCGCCCATTTGCGCGCTGTTTCCATGGCCGCGACATGTTCGCCAGGCGATGCCGAAGCGGCTTTGGCCCGGTTGCGTCCCTTTACACTCGTGGACTGCCTCGCGCAAAAGTCCCCCGGCATCATCGCCATGGTAGCGCGCAAGCTGGCCGACCATGTCGTGGACCTGGCGCCGGTGGCCGGTTGTTTTACGGCTGACATTCAAAAGGCCATCCAAGACGGTCGCACACCGGTATCGGTTCCGGCTGCCGTCATGCCCCCCCTGCCTGACCGTCACGACCTGGATCGGTTTCTAAATGCCGGCGCACGTGGCAGACCCTTGGTAACGGTCAACGGATGTTTTGACGTGTTGCACCTCGGCCACGCGCGGCTGCTGGCCCAGGCCGGAAAATTGGGCGCGCGCCTGCTGGTGCTGGTCAACGACGACAAGTCCGTGCGGTCCTATAAAGGCGCCGCGCGTCCGATCTTCCCCATCCGGTTCCGACTGCAGGCACTTAACGCCCTCGAAGCCGTGACAACGGCATATCCATTTTCGGGCGATAATCCCCTGCCCTTGCTGGCCACAATCCAACCCGATATCCATGTCAAGGGCGGGTCCTTTGAAGAAAAGCGCGTTCGCGAGGAAAGGCGCCTGGTGGAAAGCTGGGGTGGCCGCCTGGAGAGCATTCCCTTGCTGGAGGGCTTCAGCACCACCGGCGTCATAAGCCGGATGGCACAGAAACCGACGCCAGGCGCTGAATAAGCGAACATCCAACATCGAACATCCAACGCCCAACATCGAATGGAAGAACGAACTTCCGTCCGCCGTCTGATTTCAGACATTCGGTGTTGGATGTTCGATGTTGGATGTTCGGCGTTCTCTTTGTCTGCTTTTTGCGCTCAGCCTCCTTCATAAACAATGGCCGAGAAAACAGGATGCCCGGCCAGTTTGGCACGGCCTTGCAATCCGGCCAATTCGATCAGGAACTCGATCTCCACGATTTTGCCGCCTTGCCGTTCGATTAACCGGGCGCACGCCGCCGCCGTCCCGCCCGTCGCCAGCAGATCGTCCACGATGAGGATCGTGTCGCCCGGCTTCACGGCATCCGCGTGCATGCTGATGGTGGCCGAGCCGTATTCCAAGTCATAGGATTCGTCTATGGTCGTGAACGGCAGTTTTCCTTTCTTGCGGATGGGAATGAACCCGACGCCCAGCTTCTGGGCAACTGCGGCGCCGAAGATAAACCCGCGCGCGTCAATGGCCGCCACGGCTTTGGGCTTCCGCTTAACATGCCGCTCACAGAGGACGGCGATTGACTGCTGGAACAACCTGGCATCCGCCAAAATCGGGGTAATGTCGTAAAATAAAATTCCGGGCTTGGGAAAATCCGGCACTTCGCGAATGGCTTTCTTGAGCGCGTCACAATTCATGCTCTGTCCTCCTGTTTTGGTTGTGTTATGAGTATCGATCATGGGTGTTAGAAGCTTTCCGAAAAAGACACTCGTTTTTTGCGCATAAATTATTGGAGGGCGACGGGCCGCCATCGCCGCGCCCCGGCGGCAGGGGCCTGCTGTCCTCCATATCCAGGTCGCAGTTTGGGTTGTGGGCGTTAGCCCGCCTTAACTCCCATATTCGGCTTAACGATCCCGGCCAACAGCCGGACGGCATTGGCAAACGTCCGCTCCGCCACCCAGTCCGGCGTCCGACCCAGGATATCGGCCGCCGCCGCCGCCACAAAAACCAAATTCGCCGGTTCATTGACCGCGCCGGCCGCACCGGCCGGCGGCAGGTCGGGGCTGTCGGTTTCGATCAGCAGGCGCGCGGGCGACACCGCCGCCAAAGCCCGTTGGCCGCGCTTGTTTTCAGGACGCGTGATAGCGCCGCTGAAAGAAATATACAAGCCCGTTTCTTCCAGCGGCTTCACTAATTCCGCCGATCCCGAATAAGAATGAATCAGTCCGCCCCACCCGACTCCGCCTTCCCGGCTTAAAATCTCGAGCAATCGTTCCCAGGCTTTCCGGCAATGGATACTGACCGGCCGTTTCAGCCGGCGGGCCAGGCGCAACTGGGCAATGAACACGGCTTCCTGCTCCTCGTCGGCACGGGGATTGACGGCATGATCGAGGCCGATTTCGCCGACACCTGACGGTTGAACCGACAAATACCGTTCCAAGGTTTCTATCCATCTATCCGTCCGTCCTTCCAAATACCAGGGATGGATGCCGAAAGAGGGCACAATTTCCGGATGGGCCTGCGCCAGGGCAAGGACGGCATCCCAATTGCGCTCATGGCATCCACAGCACAGCATGCGCCGAACCCCCGCTTGTTGCGCGCGATCCAGCGCCTCGCCCAAGCGGCCGCTCAGACGTTCATCCTGCAAGTGGCAATGGACGTCAAATAATTGCATAGAGCCTCAACGCACTTCGCGGCGTAGATCTCCATGCGATTTTCGGTTAGCGGCTAAACGCTGGAGCCCGCAATAAAAACCATGAAAAGAAACCGGAAGATTGCCCGCGTTAGTACCTCAGACATCAGGAACCGCAAAGAAAAACAAGATAACCACGAAACACACGGAACACACGAAATGGATGAAGATCAGATTCTGTTTTTCAATATAAGAAAATAGAGTCTGTACTATTATTTTGCTGAACTTTCGTGTGTTTTGTGTGTTTCGTGGTAAAAAATCTTTGGGTTGCGGGCCTGCCCGCGTTAGTTATAGATCAGTGGAAACGTCTCGGGCCGGGATAGAGAATCGAGACTGAGATCGACATCGAGAGCCGGCCAGTGAAGATGATCGCCGTGGAGCAACTGCACGTCCAGAATCTGGCCAAGCGTTGCGTTCCGAAACCACGGAAAGTCTGCATAGGACAGGAAATATTCCCGGTCTTCGACCAGGAGCCAGAAGCCGAAACGATCGATATTAGTCACTTCCACCTGCGAAGTGCTTGCGCCAAGCGTCGAGGATGTCATCTTTCTTTTCCTCCACCATTTTTTTAATTCCGTCACCTGGGTCTGCGACAAACCATAGTTTCCCGCAAGTTCGACGGTGGGTTCCAACCAGAACTTGGCTTCGCCGTCCGGGCAAAAGGCATGAACATGCAACCGCCGCTCTTCGCGCGAAAAGAAAAAGAACCGATAGCCCTTCCATTTAAATACCGTCGGACCCATGCCGCGATACTACCTGTTGCCGTTCAGTCATACAATCGTATTTTCGGCGCGACTTATCCGATCTCACGTTGCACGAGCGCGGCCAGGGATTCGGCCAAACGGTTAGTCAGGGCCGGATCCGTGCTCTCCACCATGACGCGGCAGATGGACTGCGTGCCGGAGTAGCGCACCAGCACGCGCCCGGAATCGCCCAGTTCCAACTCGGCTTTGCGGATGGCTTTCTGCAGGACCGGAATGGAATCGAGCGGCGGCTTGCGCGGCACCGCCACATTGATCAGACGCTGAGGCGCGACCTGCATGATCGCCGCCAGCTCGGAGAGCGGCCGTCCGGAATCCTGCGAAATGGCCAGGAGCTGAAGCGCCGAAATGATGCCGTCCCCCGTGGTATGATGATTGAGGAAGATGATGTGCCCGGAATCCTCGCCCCCCAGGACGGCGCCCCGCTCGCGCATCATTTTCAGCACATACCGGTCGCCGACATCGGCGGCCACAGTTTGGATATTCAAGCGGCGCATGGCCTCATGAAACCCGAAGTTGCTCATGGGCGTGCTGACCACAAGGTTATTGCGCAGGAGCCCGCCCTCCTTCATGGACTTGGCGCAGATGGTCAGGATATGGTCGCCGGCCAGCCGCCGCCCCTTTTCGTCAATGGCGATCAGCCGGTCGCCATCGCCGTCGAAAGCCAAACCTGCCTGGGCGCCGGTGCGCACAACTTCCGCCATGAGCGCCTCGGGATACAAAGCGCCGCAATGATCGTTGATGTTCAGGCCGTTGGGATGGTCGTTGATCGTGACCACCTCCGCGCCCAACTCGGAAAAAATAATGGGCGCCACCTTGTACGTGGCGCCGTTGGCGCAATCGAGCACGAGCTTCATGCCGATCAAGGTCAAGTTGTCCGGAAACGTGTTTTTGCAAAACACGATGTAGCGCCCGATGGCGTCGTCGATGCGGTGGGCCTTGCCGATCTCGCCGGCGGTGGGCCGGATATCCTTGATGCGTTCGGTGGTGACCAGGCTTTCGATCTCATCCTCGACCGTATCGGGCACCTTGAACCCATCGCGCGAAAATATTTTAATGCCGTTATCCTGATAAGGATTATGGGAAGCCGAGATGACCACGCCCGCATCGGCGCGCATGCTGTGCGTGATGAAAGCGATGCCGGGCGTCGGCATGGGACCCACCAGGAGCACGTCCACGCCCATCGAGCAAATGCCGGCTGTCAGGGCGTTTTCGATCATATAGCCGCTGACGCGCGTGTCCTTGCCGATGACGACGCGGTGGCGGTTATTATGCCGTTTGCAGACGTGCGCCGTGGCGCGCCCAATGAGCAGGGCCGTTTCCGCGGTCATGGGCTCCATATTGGCCACCCCGCGCACACCGTCGGTTCCGAACAATCGTCCCATGGGTTCCTCCATATGGTCAATGACAAATGGTCGCAACAACTCAGGCAGTCAGAAGTCAGGATACAGAATAAAAATGCGTAAGAATCAGCCATTAAAGAACGCGATGGGCATTCCGTCAAGACCCTGCGTTTAGCGCCCGGTTCTCTTTGTAAAACATAAAGCGTTGCGCGCCGAGCGGCAAGACGAAAAATGGATTTTTTTGTATTTCCTGGTTGACAGGCGTCGCAATCTGGCGCATTATTTGCGCCATTAATCCCAAACGAGGATTTCTCCATGTTTAGCCGATTTTTCGATTTGTTTTCGAACGACATAGGCATTGACTTGGGCACGGCCAACAGCCTGGTCTATGTCAAAGACCGCGGGATCATATTGCGCGAGCCCTCGGTCGTGGCCATCCAGACCGGAACCAACCGGGTATTGGCCGTCGGCAACGAAGCCAAGCGCATGCTGGGCCGAACGCCGGGCAACATTACGGCCATCCGACCCATGAAGGACGGGGTGATCGCGGATTTCGAGATCACGGAGGCCATGTTGCGCTATTTCATCCGCAAGGTGCAAAGCAATCGGATTATGATTCGGCCTCGGATCATTATTTCCGTGCCGAGCGGCATTACAGAGGTGGAAAAGCGGGCAGTCAAGGATTCGGCGACCCATGCGGGCGCCCGCGAAGTATATTTGATCGAAGAGCCCATGGCGGCCGCAATCGGGGTGGGTCTCCCGGTACAAGAGCCGGCCGGCAACATGATCGTGGACATCGGCGGAGGCACCACGGAAGTGGCGCTGATCTCGCTGGCCGGGATCGTGTTCAGCCGCAGTGTCCGCGTGGGTGGCGACGAAATGGATGAGGCGATCATCCAGTACATGAAGCGAGTCTATAATTTGATGATTGGCGAACGAACCGCGGAACAGATCAAAATCAGCATCGGATCCGCCTACCCCCTGCCGGAGGAAACCAGCATGGAAGTCAAAGGCCGCGACCTTGTGGCCGGACTGCCAAAAACGCTGACGCTGACCACGGAAGAGGTGCGCGAAGCCCTGCATGAGCCCATTTCCACGATTGTGGAAGCCGTCCGCTTTACCTTGGAGCGTTCTCCGCCGGAATTATCGGCCGATCTTGTGGATCGCGGCTTAGTCCTGGCGGGCGGCGGCGCCCTCTTGCGCGGCATTGACAAGCTCATTGCCGAGCAGACCGGTTTACCAGTGCATGTGGCCGACGATCCTTTGAGCGCGGTCGCCGAAGGCACCGGCATGGTTCTGCACGAGCTGAAGTTCCTGCGCAAGGTGGCCAGCACGCCGTTCTAAGTCGCGCGACTTTGACGGCTGGTCTTCCGCTTCGCATAGCGCCTTCATCCCCATACGCCCGCAAGGCGTATCGCTTTCATTTCGTCGCCAAAAAGGATTGCCTGATCTATTCGTGCCAAGCCATGAATAGGAAAGGTTTGGAGTTTTGGCGTGAAGCGAAGTTTCTATATTCTGATATTGGCCGGCATTGCGATTGTCGTTTTAGTCAATCTGCCCGGTTCCACAACCGCCCGCATGAATGCCTTCCTGCGGGATGCGACCGCACCCATCTCCCTTCCCATGGCGCGTCTATTGGCGGCCGGCGGCGGCTTATTTCAAGACAAAACGCCAATCGCGCACCAGACCCAGCTCCTGGCCGAAATCGCCCAATTACGCCTGGAATTGCGTCAGGCGCAACTATTGGAACAGGAAAATCGCGCCTTGCGCCAGATGCTGGGGCTTTCGGCGCATGTCGGCCGGCGTTTGATCGCCGCCGAAATCGTTGCCCGGGACGTGAATGCCTGGTGGCAAACGGCCCGCCTGAACAAGGGTTCGACCGACGGCATCGCCATAGACATGGCCGTCATTACACCCGAGGGCCTGGCCGGACGTATCACCCGAATTTCCAGGACCACGAGCGATGTCCTGTTCCTGGTGGACCCGGCCTGCAGGATATCGGCCCGGCTCGCGCGTTCGGATGCATTCGGTATTGTCCAGGGGCAGGGTATATCCTGGCGCGGACAAGCTTCCTGCCGGATGGATTTCATCGACAAGGCGGCGCCGATCATGCCGGGCGATGAAGTGGTTACATCCGGTCTGGGCGGCGTGTACCCATCCGGACTGGTAATCGGGCGTGTTGCCCAGGCGCACCTGGATCCGTCGGGACTGTACCAGACGGCTGAGATCGTGCCGACCTCAAATTTCCGGTCATTGGACCTGATGTTCGTGATGAGCAATGATGCCGCGACCGCACAGAAGACAGAATTCAGGAGTCAGAATTCAGAATGAGGCCAGCCCGAGAATCGACCAGGGAATTTAGATTCCGTCATGAGTTAGAATTCTGAATTCTGACTACTGTCTTCTGACTTCTGATCAGAGCGTGGAAACGAAGAACGAGGAACCAAGAACGAACAATGATGAACCTTGTCATAATGGCCGCGGCCCTGCTGATCGCCGCCGTGACGCAATTAGTCTTGCCGGGACTGACCTTGCTGGGTCAGGCCAAGGCGCCGCTGGTTTTGAGTGTCGTGCTTTATTACGCACTCCACCGCTCGCTCGCGCTGATGCTGACGGCGGCCATCGCCGGCGGAGCGCTGTGCGACAGCCTTGAGGCCCTGCCGCTGGGCTATTCCAGCATTGTCTTTGGCGTGCTGGGCATCGCCGCCTGGCTTCACCGCGACGGAGTCTTTAGCGCCCGGGGTGTGACCCACATGGCATTCGGCCTCCTGGCCGGCTTGCTCCTCGTATTCGGCCTCTATGGCTTGCTGCTGATCGGCGGCGCCGGCCTGCATGAAATATCGTTTCCCCGGATCGCGCTCAAGGCCATCGGCGCCGCCTTGTTCGGCATGGTTTTGGCGCCGATCGTCTTCGCCGTTTTGGAACGGCTCGACCGGTTGACGGGCAATATCGTTGTGGAGGCGCCCACATGAGCCTGCGCCTGACAACAAACGAATATGCCCGCCTGCGCTGGCTGAAGATTTTCATCCTGTCGGCTCTGGGCGTCCTGGCAATCGCGCTGTGGCACATCCAGGTGGGGCGCAGCGCGTATTATATGAACAACCTGGAACAACAGTCCCTGCGCCGCGTGCGCATTCCGGGCATCCGCGGGAAAATATACGATCGCCAGGGCGTACGCCTGGCCGACAATGCGCCCAATTATGGAATCGCCCTCTATCTGGAGGAACTGCAGTATGCCCCCAGCTCTGCGTCCAGCGTTACCGGCCGGCCAACGGGTAAGCGGCGGAACATCGCCACGGAAACCTGGAAAACCATTCAACAAATCGCCGCCATCATCGGGCAGCCCCCGCAGATCGATCAGGCCCGGATCGCCAACCATCTTTACAGCCGCAAAGCCCTGCCGCTGATAGCCTGGCGAAGCGTGAACGAACAGACCCTGGCCCGCCTGGCGGAAGCCGGCGCGCGCCTGCCAGGTGTGGATATCGTGATGGATGCGGACCGGATTTATCCCCAAGGTTCCGTTCTCGCCCACCTGCTGGGATACGTGGGCACGGCGGAAATTCAAAACGAAGAGGATGAACTGTACAATTACTATCTGCCCGACCTGACCGGCAAAACCGGCCTGGAAAAAAGATTCGACGAATTATTGGCCGGCCGGGCCGGCGGCCGGCTGGTGCAGGTGGACGTCACCGGTTTTAAGCATGACGAAACGACCCTGCGCGAGCCGGTGCCAGGCGGCGATTTGAAGCTGACCATCGACCTGCGCATCCAACAGGCGGCGGAACAAGTCTTGGGCGACAACGCCGGCGCCGTGGTGGTCGTGGACCCGCGCAACGGCGACGTGCTGGCCATGGTCAGCAACCCGGAATTCGACCCCAATCTGTTCTGTCCCAAAATCACGCAGGATGACTGGAATAGTTTGTTGGCCGACCCCCGCAAGCCGATCTTCAACCGCGCCCTGAACGGCCTTTATGCGCCGGGCAGTATCTTCAAACCGCTGGTGGCGCTCGCCGCCCTGGGGCAGGGCGTGGATCCCAATTTGACCCTGGATTGCCCAGGCTATTTCGAACTGGGCAAGCAACGCTTCGACTGTTATATGGGCGAGGCGCATGGGCGCGTTAATTTGCGCCGGGCCATCCGGGTTTCCTGCAACGTATATTTTTATCAGTTAGGCCTGAAGTGCGGATTCGACGGCATCTACAACATGGCACAGGCCGCCGGCTTTGGCCAAAAAACCGGCATCAGCCTCGACGGCGAAAGCGCCGGCCTTTTGCCGGGCAAGGCCTGGAAGCGCCGGATTACCGGCGAGGCCTGGCGCGATGGCGACACCTGCAACATCGCGATCGGCCAGGGCGCCCTGCAGGTGACGCCCCTGCAGATGGCCATGCTGACGGCGACCATCGCCAATGACGGCTGCCTTTATCAGCCGCGCATAGTAATGGCCGAACGCGGGCCAAGCGCCCCGGAATTCCAGGAAATCCCGCCGCTGGTCGTTCGCCGCATGCCATGGCCGGGAGACCATTTGGCCTTGGTCAAAAACGGCATGCGCGACGTCATCCAGGACGCGGAAGGCACCGGGCGCCTGGCCCGTCTGGAGGGCGTCATCATGGCCGGCAAAACCGGCACGGCCGAATACGGGCGCAAAAGCGCCGGCCAGAAACACGGCTGGATGATTCTGTTCGCCCCCTTCGAGCATCCGCGTTATGCGGTGGCCATCGTAATGGATGACGCGATTTCGGGCGGGCTCTCGGTGGGCCCGCGCATGCGCCAGTTGATGCGTGAAATTTTCGACGGGGAAGGAAACGGCTGAACCATGCTGGAAGAAGAAAACATCGAACATCGAACATCGAACACCCAACGCCGAAGTGTCCGAACTTTCGTTTTATATTCGATGTTCGATGTTGGATGTTGGATGTTGGATGTTGGATGTTTCTTTTAAGAGTTTTGAAGGCAGGCATCTTTTATGAGCTTTTTTCTTTACTTGCGTCCCTTGCGCCGGATGAATTGGAGCCTGCTGGCCGCCATGCTGGCGTTGCTGGGCATCGGCATCGTCTTCATTTTCAGCGCGGTTTACGGCAACCCGGATCCCTTGTACCAGTCGATGTTCCGCAAACAGCTCTATTGGGCCTCCTTGGGCATCCTGTTGTTCCTGGGATTTGCGATTATCGACTATCACCACTGGACACGCATGGCTTGGTGGATTTATGCCGCCGGCTTGATCCTGCTGGTCCTGGTATTTGTGCCGCATATCGGGCATAAAATCAATCGCGCCTCGCGCTGGATTCAACTGCCCGGCTTCGATCTTCAGCCGGCTGAGCTCATGAAACTGGCGGTCATCATACTGCTCTCCAGATTGTTCGGATGGCCGGGCAGGAACCTGCGCCGCGGCCGATTGGTGATCTTCGGTCTGGCGCTGGCGCTGGCGCCCATGGCGCTGATCGTTATCCAGCCGGACCTGGGCATGGCGCTGATTTTTCTGCCCATATTGGCCGGCATCATGTGGGCCGCCGGCGTGCCGGGAGCGCGATTGGCCGCATGGGCGGCGCTGGGGATCGTGCTGGCCGGCGGCGCGCTGGCATTGATCGTCATCCCGCCCAAGCTGGGCATGGATGCGGACCGGCACGAACAGCTGATGAGCCGGATTGGGATCACATCCTACCAGCGGGACCGGATCGCGGTTTTCCTGGACAGCAAACACGACCTGTCGGGCGCGGGATGGAACAAGGCCCAATCCAAGATCGCGGTGGGCTCGGGCGGGCTTACGGGCAAAGGCTATCTCCAGGGAACGCAGAATCTCCTGGGATTTCTGCCGCGCACCGTGGCGCCCAGCGATTTCATTTTCTCGGTGATTGCCGAGGAAAAAGGATTCATGGGCGGGGCCGTCACGCTCGCGCTCTTCGGCGTCCTGCTGGCCGCCGGTTTGCGCGCGGCGGAATCCGCGGCCGACAAGATGGGCCGCCTGTTGTGCGTGGGCATCGTGACCATGTTGTTCTGCCATGTCTTCGTCAATATCGCAATGACGATCGGCCTCCTGCCGGTCAAGGGAATCCCACTCCCGCTGATCAGTTATGGCGGAACGTTTATGATCTGCACAATGACTGCCCTGGGCATTGTGCAAAGCGTATATATCCGGGGAGAATGGAGATAAGATCGAGATTATGAAAGGATTCAATTTTATGTCAGTATTCCGACGAAAAAAAAGCGGCGACCAGAAGCAAATCATTATCAGCGCGGAAAGCCTGCAAACGCGCGTGGCCGTGCTCGAAGGCGGCAAACTGGAGGATTTCAAAATCGAGCACCCCGCCGAGGAACGGATTGTCGGCAGCATCTTCAAGGGGGTGGTGCAGAACCTGGAGGACGGCCTGCAGGCCGCGTTTGTGGATATCGGCCTGCGCAAAAACGCCTTCATCCATTACTGGGACATGTTCCCCGAGGACGTCTCGCGCCTGGAGGCCATGGAGGGCGTGGCCGCCCGGAACGCGCCCCGGCGGCGCCAGTTCACCCGCGAGGAAATTTCCAAACATTTCCGGGTGGGCTCGGAAATCTGCGTCCAGGTTTCCAAGGGTCCCATCGGCACCAAGGGGCCGCGTGTGACAGCCAGCCTGAGTATCCCCAGCCGTTACTTTGTGCTCATGCCGGGCAGTAAATTACGAGGCATTTCGCGCAAAATCGAGGACGACAAGGAGCGCAAACGCCTGAAAAAAGTGCTCAGCCGCCTGCCGGTGCCCGAGGGCTGCGGACTAATTATACGCACGGCCGGCGCCGGCGCCGCCAGCACGAGCTTTGTGCGCGACATGCGCTCGCTGCTGGCCACCTGGCAGGATATCCAGAAGGCCTCCAGCGAGAAACGCGCCCCCTGCTGTCTGTACCAGGAACCCGATCTCGTGGAGCGGATTGTGCGCGATTCCGTCACCGAGGATCTCGACAGCATCGTCATCGATTCCAAGGAGGAATACAAACGCATCAAGGACATCCTGGCCCGCATTTCGCGGCACGTGCACACCAGCGTCAAGCTCTACGAAGGGGCCCGCCCGATCTTCGAGCATTTCGACGTCGCCCGCCAGATCGAAGAGGCCTTCCGCCGCAAAGTCACGCTCAAATCCGGCGGATGCATCATCTTCGATGAAACTGAAGCCCTGATCGCCATCGACGTCAATACCGGCCAACACAAGGGCGCCTCCAACCAGGACGACACGATTCTGCAGGTCAACCTGGAAGCGGTGCAGGAAATCGCCCGCCACCTGCGGCTTAGGAATATCGGGGGCCTGATCGTGCTGGACCTGATCGACATGCGCCACAAAAAGCACCGCAACCAGGTTTATTTCGCGCTCAAGGAGGCGCTCCAGCGCGACAAGGCGCGCACGAACGTCCTGCCGATTTCGTCAATGGGCCTCCTGGAGATGACCCGCCAACGCGTGGCCGAAAGCATCGAAGCCACCCTGTATGTGGACTGCCCCTATTGCCACGGACGCGGCAGCGTCAAGTCGCCGCTCAATATGAGCGTGGAAATCCAACGCCGCATCCTGGCCATCCTGCGCAAGCATCAGATCGAAAAGAAGGAGGTGCCGGAACTGCGCATCACGGTCAATCCCACCATTCTCAAGCGCCTGCGCGAGGAGGACGAGGTACTCCTGATGGACATGCAGAAAAAATTCGACGGACGCCTCAGCTTCCGGGCGGAACCCGCGCGGCATATCGAGGACATCTCCATCGTCAACGCCGCGACAAACGAGGAGCTATACGCCAATGTGACCCGCGAAAAAACATCCTGATTTGGCTTGGTAGTCCGGCTGGAATCATGCTAAAAACTATCGGCCTTTCAGGAAACCGAACTATGGCAGGCAGATCGAATGTCAACTGGGGAATCCGGCTCTGTGCGCTGGTCTTGCTCGCGTTTAATTTGACCGGGGCGGCCCTGGCCGAGGCGAGCGACGCGCCGGAGGTGGCGCAATGGCTCTTGACGAGCGACCAGCTGACGGATGCCCCCCGTCTATTGCTCAAGCTCCACAACGCCAACGACCCCGTTTCCACATATCTCCAGGACGCCTGTTCGCCCGCCACATTGCGCCTGCTGGACGATTACCGGGCGGGCGCCGCGCCTTCCGCGGAACTGGTCCAGGCCGTCGTGGACGATCTCAACCGCATTATCCGCCAGGCGCCCCTGTTCGATGAAGATATTTTCGCGGACACCGAACTCTCGTCGCGCACCCGTGATCTGCTGGGCAAAGAGCCCGGGACAGCGAGTCTGCCCCAACTCAACCGGCGCCTGCTGGAAGACGCATATCCTAACGAAATCAGCCCGGGATGGACCCTGCCCTGCTTTATGACGGACAAGGATCTGCTGGAACCCCGCGCCTTTGCGCTCAGCCTGCGGCTCGGCAAGGAAGCGGTATCGCTTTACCTGCGCGACGGACTGCGGCCGGCAATCCGCCAAGAGTTGCTGGACTATACCGGCGCGGCGCCGCCGCCGCCGGCGCTGCTTAACGCCCTGATCGCTTTCCTGAACCAGGTGATTCTCAGCGACTCTTTTTATGACAAGAACCGGTTCGCCGAAGTGGCCCTGAGCAAGAAAACCAAACTGTTGCTTGCCCAGAAACCGGAGGGGGATGACCTGGCCCTGCTGAACCGCCTGCTCCTGGAAGACGCCTATCCCAGGGCTATTCGGCGGCACGCCCCTTCCCCGATCGAGGTGCAGGCCGACAGCCTGGAGTATGAGCGCGAGAAAAACCTGATGATTGGAACCGGACACGTGATCGTGCGCCGGGACAACGAATCCCTGCGGGGCGATCATGCCGTCGTCAACATGCAGAGCTACGACGTGCTGGCGGAAGGCAACGTGACCTTCGAGCGCGACAGCGATATCTGGATCGGCGACAAACTGCGCTATAACTTCAAAAACCAAAAGGGCGACTTCGGCGGTTTCAACGCTTTTCTGGACCCGTTTTACGCCAGGGCCGATTCATCCCGGCGGGTCGGCGCCAACGAATACTTGCTCGAAGACGCCAAGTTAAGCACCTGCGAGGGGGACCATCCCTCCGCCTATTTCCGCGCCAGGAAGGTATGGATCACGCCCGGCCGGCATGTTCGCGCCCGGCACATCGTGCTCTACCTCAATGGCGTGCCAGTCATGTACAGCCCGTACTGGAACCAGAATATCGGCGACAAAAACTTCATGAGCATCGTGCCCGGCTACAGCAGCCGGATGTACGCCTTTCTGCTGACCGAGTTCAATTACCGCATCGACCGCAAACTGGAGGCGGCCTCGCATATCGATTTGCGCATGCGACGCGGCGTGGGGCTGGGCCAGGACTTCATGTGGAGCGCCAGCGGCAACGCCAAGGGGCTTTCCACGGAGCGCAATATCGCCCAAAAGGACAACAATTTCTGGAACTACGGCCGGATGCTCCAGGACGATCGGGCCAAAGAGACGGACGAAGAGGAACCCTGGGCCGGCGACTTGATCACGTATTACACCCACGACGCCTGGCCCGATGAGGGCGCCACCCAGCCTTATAAAATCGACAACGACCGTTACCGCCTGCGGCTTTACCACAACCAGTCGTTCGACGAACGGAACTATTTCATGTCGCAGATCAATTATCTCAGCGACCCGAAAATCATCGAGCAATTCTTCCGCGAGGAATACAAGGCCAGTCCGGAGCCGGACAACTACATCGTGCTGGGACATCGCGCCGAACATTATACCGCCAGCCTGATGGTCGAAAAACGCCTGAATGACTTTTATACCACCGTGGACCGCCTGCCGGAATTGAAACTGGATTTTTCGCGCCAGCAAATTCGGGAAACGCCGCTCTATTACCAGGGCGATACGGAAGCCTCCTATCTTCAAAAGTCATGGGAGGCCAACTTGCTGACCAATTCCCCCGGCTTGAACAATTACGCGGCCGGCCGTTTCAACACCGCGCACATGATCTACTACCCGAACAAGCTGGTTGGCTTCCTGAACGTCATCCCGCGCGCCGGATGGCAAGGCGCCTATTATTCCAAGACCGTGGAAAGCTATACGAGCGTGGCCACGGTCACGACCTTCGACACCAACAACCAACCGGTGGCAACCTCGACGACCAACACCCTCTACCGGGACGCGGAAGCCCGCTTCCGTTCGGCCCCCGAACTGGGCCTGGAAACATCCTTCAAGGCCTTCAAAGTCTGGGAAACCTATCCCGGCGATGTCATCAACAACGTGCGGCACATTGCGGAGCCGTACGCCAATTACACCCTGGTGCCCGAGCCCAACGTGACCTCGAACAACCTCTACCAGTTCGACGGCGTCGACGCGCTCGGCAAGGCCAATCAAATCCAGTTCGGCATGCGCAACAAAATCCAGACCCAGCGCTACAACAAACAACAAATGAAAAGCCACTCGGTGTACGACCTGATCAATGCCGACCTCTGGGTGGTCTATCGCCTGGATCCCCAGCCAAACGAAAATCAGTTCAGTAACATCTGCTGGGACGTGCGTTCCACGCCCTTCGACTGGATGGAATTGAAAATCGACGGCTCCTACGACCAGTACGCCAACCAGGCGCAGACCATCAACACGCGCCTGTCGGTGTACGACGGGACCCTCTGGAAATATTCCGTCGAACACCGTTTCGACAACGCCATCCCCAGCAGTCTGCTCAACAACGAACTCACGTTTTCGCCTTTTGTCAACTGGGAATACAGCGTCTATTGCCGCTACGAATTCGAAACCTCCAACATGCAGGCCTGGGGCCTGACTTTCCAGCGGACCCTGGAATGCATCGCTTATAAAGTCGGCTGTGAATTTCAAGACAACGCCGGCACCGGCCAAAGCAATGACTACACCTTCTGGGTCCAGTTCTGGTTCACCAAGTTCCCGAAAGTGCGCATGGACGTCGGATTGTAACTCCGGACGCGCCGAGTCGGGGCGGTTTAAGCATAGCTCATGACAATGCGCTGCAGGGCCTCCTTGTCAACCGCCCGCCCCGCCAGGGGGCCTTGCGCGCAGGCCGGGAAATGCGACTCGAACGGCGCGCGGTCATTTTTATAGATAACCCCGATCGGAATCCCTTCCTCCCATTGAAAGGCAAGCTTGAAGGCCGCATTCCAGTCCGACGGATCGTGGTCCGGAGCGACGTCGCGACAACGCTCCTTGTACCACTTGAAGGTATTCACCGTATTGAAAGATATGCACGGCTGAAGAATGTCGACCAGGGCAAAGCCCGGATGGGCGATCCCCGCCTGGATCGTTGCGACCAGATGATCCGTCATGCCGGAAAAACTGCGGGCGACAAATCCGGCCTTCATGGCCACGGCCACCGCCACCGGGTTAAAAGCCTGGGCATGCACTCCGTCAGGCTGCGCCTTGGTCACGAAGCCTTCCGTTGAAGTCGGACTGGCCTGTCCCTTGGTTAAGCCATAGACCTGGTTGTTGTGCACCAGAAGCGTCACATTTATGTTTCTACGGATGGCCGATAGGAAATGGTTGCCGCCTTCGCCATACGTGCAGCCGTCACCGCTCTCGACAATCACCGTCAGCCGGCTGTTGGCGAGTTTGGCGCCCGTGGCCACGGGCAGGGCTCGCCCATGCAGTCCGTTGAAGAGATTGGCATTGAGGTAATGCGGGGCTTTGGCGGCCTGGCCGATTCCGGAAACGAACAAGACCGCCTGCGGCGGCAGCCGGCATGCGACCAGTGCCTGTTTCAGGGCTTTTAATATGCCGAAATTGCCGCAACCCGGGCACCAGGCGGTCTCATATTCGCCATAGTCTTCCAAAACCACCGAGCGCTCACGCTGTTGTTCCATGAGACAGCCTCCTGAGAATATATTCGGGAGTGAACGGCAACCCGTCATAACGCAAAACGAGATTTTGGATGTGAAACCCGGTCTCCCGGCGGATCAAACGGGCGAATTGGCCCATGGCGTTGCCCTCGACGGCAACAACGGCGCGCGCCGAATTCAGGTAATCGATAAAATGCGAGGGGATCAGGGGCCAGACCTGCGGAAAATGCAAGGCGCCCGTGCGTGTTCCCCCGGCGCGCAAAGCGGCGGCCGCCTCGCCGACGGCGCCCTGTGACGATCCCCACGACACCAACAACAGATCGGGATTATTATCCCCTTGAAAAACCGGGGGGCTGACCTCGGCCTTTATGCCCGCCATTTTCCGCAGTCTTTTTTCCACCATCAGTCGGCGCACCTCCAGATCCTCGGTAATGTGCCCGTCTTCGGCATGTTCATCGCTGTCGGCAACCACCAGCTGGGGGCTCAGGCCGGGAATCAGGCGGGGCGAAACGCCCGTTTCAGTCAGGGCATAGCGCTTGTAAGGCAGCATCGGGCATTCGCTCGGAAGCGGTGCGATCGGCGGCGGTTCCAGGTTGAACGGAATAATATCGCGGTAGGTGTCGGCCAGGAACTGATCGGTCAACAGGAAAACCGGCCCTTGATAGCGATCCGCAAGCCCAAAGGCTTTGCCCGCGAGTTCGAAACATTCTTCCACGGATCCGGGCGTCAGGATGGCGCGCGGGAATTCGCCATGCCCGGCGTGCAGAACGAATTCGAGATCCGCCTGTTCGGTGCGGGTGGGTAATCCGGTTGCCGGCACCGGGCGCTGGGCGACAACGATGACGATGGGGGTTTCGGTCATGCCCGCCAAACTCACGCTTTCCACCATCAAGGCGAACCCGCCGCCGGCGGTGGCCGTCATGGCCGGAGCGCCGGCAAATGACGCCCCGATGGCCATATTAATGGCGGCGATTTCGTCCTCGGCCTGTTCCACGACCATGCCCATCCGCTCCGCATATTCGATCAGGGTCAGCGGCACGGTGGTGGCCGGGGTCATCGGGTAGAATGCGCAGAACTTCGCCCCGGCGTTCAGAGCGCCCAAGGCGATGGCCTCATTCCCATTAATCATGATCCTCGCTTGCGGCGGCGGCGGCGGAGCCGCCAGTTTTTTAAATGTAACCGGCTGCGCATCGATCCACGTATAGGCGTTCGCAACGGCCCGGCAATTTTCTACCATCGCCTCCACTTGCTTGCCGCCGAAAAAGTCGGCCATGGCACGTTCAAGATTCGTTCGCTCCAAACCCAGAACGGCGCCCGCAATGCCGAAAGCGGCCATATTCACGGATGTCTTTGCAGCGAGACGCTCGAAAGGAACCTTTAAAACGGGAACGCCCTCAATGGCCGCTTTTTCATCCGCCACGACCAGGCCCAGGGGCGTAAGTTCCCGCCGGTGAAGGCGGATGGTCTCGTCGTTTAGCGCCACAAGCAGGTCGATCGCTTCCCGGGGCGCCGCCGCCGGCGCCCCGCCGGCGCGAATGGAAAACGTATTGTGCCCGCCGCGAATGCGCGACATGTAACTCTGGGTCGCCAAAACATGATGCCCGGCCCGCACCAGACTGCGGGCCAGTAATTCGCCGATCGTCACCAGCCCTTGCCCGGCCTCTCCGCCGATAACCACTTGCAACGGGCCCGCATGTCGGATATCGTTTGTCATGACGTTCGCTTTGCATAAATCCGGCGCTTGGCCGGGGGTTCATTCCATGCCAAATCGCAGATATGGCGATCGCTTTCATGATCTGCGCGGCGGACAATATTTGAAAGCGGGATAATCCTGATTTACGCCGGCGAAATTCCCGATGGAAGGCGGCACGGACAGCATTCCTTCCAAGGCGGGCTGTGCCCGCAACCCAAGGGAGGGCGGGCATGTTGCCCGCCACGGACAGCGACACGCTGTCCCTCCCAAAAACATACACGCAAAAACGTGTATCTTTACGGGAAAGATGCCAACCTGCATCAGGTCAGGCTAAGACATTTCGAAGCGCACAGTCAGGTTCGGCCTGATGATCAATTTCACGATATAAATACATACTCCGTCGAAAGAAGCGAACCTATGGGAGAAGGTCATAATGCCTAAAATCAGTTCGCGTTTTATCGTGCCCAATGCTTTTGGGATGCATGCGCGTCCGGCGGCCTTGTTCGCCAAAACGGCCGTCCGATATGAAGCCAGCATCAGTGTGCGCAACGGGGGCGGCTTCGTTGACGGCAAAAGCATCATCGAACTGCTCGCGATCGGCGCGGTGCAAGGGACCCCCTTGACGGTGGTCGCCGATGGCATCGACGCCGCCGAAGCCATGCAAGCCATTCAATGCTTATTTGCCGACGCCTTCGGCGAAGAATAGACAAGCGCGGCGGCTCGATGAATTACGGCAACTGTTCCATGTAGAGCCGACTTTACGTCGGCTGTCATAGCCGGTATAAAACCGGCTCTACCTGGATTGTCCGCCGTAGGCGGATCCGCCTCTGGCGGAAATTTCCTTAACATCGAGTTAGGCGGCCAAAGGCCGCGACTTTGCCGTTCTCTCGAACGGCGCTACAACGAGCCGGTGTAGATGCGGTTCGACTTGTCCGCCTCTGGCGGATAGAACCGCTGTGTTTTTAAATTCTTATTGACATTAACCATACGGAGTGTGGGCATGTCCGTTTACATTCAACATATCGAGACCCTGGCGCCGGAGAATGTCTATTCCCAGGATTTCGCCGCCGAGCGAATGCAAGCGTGGCTTGACGACGACAAACAACGCCGGCTGGCCCAGCGCGTTTACCGGAACTCCGGCATCGCGACCCGCCACAGCGTATTGGCCGATTTCGGGCCGGAGAATAAGGATCCCCTGTTCAAAACCAGCCCGGACGGCAAGCTGACGGCGCCGGGAACCGGCGAACGCAACGACCGCTATGCGCGCGAAGCGCGGCGCCTGGCGGTGGAAGTTTCGCGCCGCGCCCTGGCGCAGTGCCGGGGCATTGCCCCCAAGGACGTCACGCACGTGATAACCGTCACCTGCACCGGGTTCTCCAATCCCGGGCCGGACTACTATATCGTGCGCGAAGCCGGTCTGCGGCCGGAAACGCAGCGTTACGCCTTGGGCTTCATGGGTTGTTACGCCGCGTTGCCCGCACTGCGCATGGCCTGGCAATTCTGCCGGGCCGATCCCTCGGCCGTGGTCATGATCGTATCCATCGAACTTTGCAGTCTGCACCTTAACTTCGAGAACGGGATTGACTCGCTTCTGGCAAATGCGATTTTCGCCGATGGCGCCGCCGCCGCTATTGTCAGCGCGCGGGAACCTCCGGCCGGCCGGAGCGTATATTGTCTCGACAATTTTGCGTCCGCCCTGATCCCGGATGGCGTGAAAGACATGGCCTGGCGCATAGGCAACAAGGGATTCGAGATCGCGCTGTCCACCTATGTGCCCGATATCATCGGCGGCAATATCCGGTCGCTGATCGAGCCGCCGCTCGCGGAAAGCGGACTGCGCGTGGGCGATATCGGGCGCTGGGCGATCCATCCGGGAGGCAAGGCCATTCTCGATAAAATTCAGAGCGGACTTGAGTTGCGGCCAGAGCAAATCCAGTCCTCGCGTGACGTACTGCGCAACTATGGCAATATGAGTAGCGCCACCATCTTGTTCGTTTTACAGGAACTGATGCAGGCGCAGCCCGCCGGAGCCGCTGACGACCGTGCTTGCGCGGTCACCTGCGGGCCGGGACTGACGATCGAGATGGCGGTTTTGCGCCTGATGCAGGGCTGAGCGCGACGACAGGCTGACGCCATGCCTTTATAGGATTCGTTCATGACTGCGCACCGCGCGCCGCAATGGGCGCTTTTATTCCAGGAACTCCGGGCGCCGGGATTGATCGCCGCCTGGACCGTGCCGCGTGTCCTGCGGCTGTAAGCCCAAGGAAATCATGGGATAAGGCCGTTCTACGGCGGAGTTCTCGCCCCGCCCAAAAAACGGCATGGTTCACCGGCAGCCCCTTTCAGCCGCGGCCTGCATGATCGGCGCTATCGCAGAAAATGCCGGCGAACTTTAGCCGCAACCTGGCGCTCGGTCATTTTAGCGATCGCTTCCAGGACGATCGTGCGCCCGCGAGGGCGTGGCCTCTTCCGACGGCCACGGCGTCACCGCCGCGGCTACAAGAGTCCGCCCCGCTTTGAGCGGCGATAAGTTCAATTACCGCAACCTTGACGCCGCGAAGTCCCAGTTCGCCAAATGCTCCAGGAAAGCCTGCACAAAGTCCTTGCGGCGATTCTGGTAATCGAGATAGTAAGCATGCTCCCACACGTCGCACGTCAGAAGCGCAGTTTGCCCGTGCGCCATCGGTGTGTCCGCGTTCGAGGTCTTGACGACCTTCAGGCGGCCGCCATCCTGCACCAGCCAGACCCAACCACTGCCGAACTGCGCGATCGCCGCGGCGGCGAAGGCATCCTTTAACTCCTCGAAACTACCGAAGGACTTTTCGATCAGCTCCAGCAGGCGCCCCGTCGGCTTGCCGCCGCCGACCGGGACACCGCTTCCGGCCGGTTTCATACTTTGCCAGAAAAACGCATGGTTCCAGGCCTGCGCGGCGTTATTGAAAACGGCCGCCTTGTCCGGTACGCCGGCGCTTTCCACAAGCACTTTTTCCAGCGGCTGCCCGGCCAAGGGTGTGCCGGCGACCAGTTTGTTCAAAGCGTCGATATAGGCTTGATGATGCTTGCCATAGTGGAAGCTCATCGTCCGGGCGGACACGTACGGTTCCAATGCGTCCTGAGCGTAAGGCAACGGCGGCAGTTGAAACACAGTCGCAACCGATGGTCCCACCGCCCACCCCGAAACGGCCAGCCCCACAAACGGCATCAAGGTCAACATCTTGAAACCGGCATCGAAAATATCGGCGCTCATCTTCTTGCTCCTTTCATTTTCCCGATAATTTACGGACGATCGTCGCCACGTGTTTGCCCTGGTATTTTGCGATGGCCAACTCATTGGCGCTCGGCTGGCGCGAGCCGTCCGCGCCGGCCAGCGTCGAAGCGCCATAGGGGCTGCCACCCGTGATCTCGCCCATATTGAGCAGGCGTTGCTCGGCATACGGAACCCCGACAATGATCATGCCGTGGTGCAGCAGCGTGGAGTGAAAACTCGTGATCGTGGTCTCCTGGCCGCCGTGCTGGGTGGCCGTGCTGGTGAAGACGCTTCCGACCTTGCCCACCAGCGCGCCTTTCATCCATAGCGGGCCGGTCTGATCGAGCAGATTGCGCATCTGGGCGCACATGTTCCCGAAACGCGTCGGCGTCCCGAAGATAATGGCGTCCGCTTCGGCGAGCCGTTCCGGCTTGGCCACCGGAATATGCGCAAACTTGCGACGGGCCGACTTGGCGCCGCTCTTTTCCAAGGCATCGTCCGGAACGAGTTCGGGCGCCTGATAAAGCTCGACCGCGCATCCTTGGACTTCGCCTGCTCCGGACGCTTCAGCCTCGGCGAGTTGGTAAACGTGGCCATACATGCTGTAAAATACAATTTGAACTTTTACGATCACGACCGGTTCCTCCTTTCATTTCCACGGCATTGTTATGTTTCGCGCAACTCGCCAGCGGCAGGACGGTTTCCACGCTCCTGCCCAGCGCGTGTGTCCTGAACATCGCTCGCTTAGTCTGTATCCGGTCAGGTTAGGTCAGGTATCCCATTTTTCCCATGCAGGGAACGTCCTTTTGCCCGCTATAATGCCCGGAGCTTATCGGAAGCGCAATCCGGCTTCCCCTTATTTTGCTCTTCCAAGTCTCTTACACAGCATATGCGAGATCGTAAATGCGGGGTGGCGGAGGGTCGCTCATCAAAGGCTCGGTGTCAATAGACATAGTGCTGTGGCGCGCCAACTTGGGAGTGCTGCGGAGGGTCAGCCCTTATAATAGAGATTAGCGCCTTATTCATCAGCTCCTTTGCAATTCCTTCTCGATTTGCTCAACCCGGGAGCGCAACGCGACTTCAACGGCCAGTCTGCACTTCAACTTCTTCAACTGGCAACTGATCGCCACACCGGTCTTGGCCCCGAGAATCGCGGCGACTTCCCGTTGCGTCCGTCCGCCGTATTTACAAAGCATCCTGCTGGCTACCGCCCGCCAAGTAGCGTCTCGGCGTCTTGCCAGCAGACATTCCCGCCCTATCCCAGCCCGCTTCGCAACCGCTTTCAGGATTAAGTCGACGCTCAAATGTCGTCCGGTCTGCCGAAAGGAGACATCCTCCTGAACGCCGCGCTGCTCAAGCTGATCGCGGTAACAGGGGATGTGCCGTCAATTGTTAAAATTGGATAGTTTCCGATTTACATTTCTCTGTGCTTTTCCTCTCCGATCCGAACTTTTTAATGATCCTTTTGGAGTGTCCCGTCACCCCGATTATGATCGGG
>JBAZEM010000008.1:0-95598 GCA_041653875.1 Kiritimatiellia bacterium | reverse complement strand
GCGCATTGCCACCTCGTTGATCACCGCACTCGTCACGACGATCCACGCCATCCGAGTCGCCTCCGCCGCCGGTCGCCCTACCTGCGGCCTCTGGCCTCGCTATCTCCCCACTGTCTGAATCGCAGTGGATCGAAATGAAAACTTGTTTCATTGTCAAATATCGTTTATATTAAGCTTTGCGAATCGGAGAATCAACACCGTTATTAGTTACCCGCGGGGTGCCGCATGACCGATGCTCTGCATACCAAGTCGCCGTCCGAAGCCGAAACGGAAATCTGGAATGCCATCGCTTATTTCGAAAAAATCCTGGAGGCGTTGCCGCATGACCGGCTTTCGCTTGAAACGCTGGCCGGCGCCTACGAGAAAGTCGGCGACCACACCCGCGCCAAGGCCTATACGCTTCGCCTGGCCCAAGTGCTGATCGATGAAGCCGACGAAGACGGCATTCATGACCTGCTCGCCAAGATCAGGCAGTTTGACCGGAATGATCCCGAGGTTAAGGCCGCCATCGCCAGCCTGGAAAACCTGAAGCCCGAAAAGGTCATGGCCGTGGTGCGGGACGACATGGACCAGTTGTCGCGCCGCTCCACGAATATTGCCGGTGAAATATCCATGGCCTGGAATCTACTCCAGGCCAACAAGCTCAACCAGGAAGACTATGCATGCGTGGTGCACGATCTCTCGGAAAATTCGGCCCGCGCCCTGGACATGCCGGTCTCCACCCTGCACGTGCTCCAGGACCGCAACCACCCCGGGTTCAATGACATTCTCGCATTCGTCTCCTCGGCCTGCAATCTGCCGTTTCTTTCGCTGGCCAACTTCGATATTCAGCCGGCCACAGCCGCGTTGTTACCCTTGGAATTCTGTGTCAAACGCGGCGCCATCGTATTCGAACTTATGGGCAACGATGCCTTGGCGGCCATCTTGAACCCGTATGACACCCAGCTCCCCCGGGATATGGAAGACCTGACCGGCAAAACCTGCCATCGCTACCTGGTAACTCCCGCCGATTTCGACGCCGCCCTGGACAAGATCAGAAAGATGAAGCCGTGAATCTGAATATTCAGGTTCACGGTTCAAGGGTTCACGGTTGCCATGCTCCACGGTTCAACTGAGTTCACCGAAGTCCAGCGCGCTTCGCCCAGGCGAACTGAAGCGGTTCATGAACGACTGCAAGCTATAGACTTTATGGTGGCAGATTATTTTCCACAACCGGTTGCCTTCCAACCGTTGAACCGTGAACCCTTGAACCATGACTTGATTTTTAGTTCAGCGTTGCGCCCATCTTCAGCGAGCGGGTCTCCTTGCCGCATTTCAACACCACGCTGTCCTGGCGAATTTCGACCAGGATGACGCCGTCTATCCGATCTCCCAGAAGAACCAGCCGATTATTTAACCGCGCGCCCGCCCGGCCGGAGCCCAGATTGCTGAAGACGGCCGAAAGCTTCAGCCGTGGCCAGACCACCGGCATGGGACTGGGCACGGCCGCCGACAATTCCCGCTTATTCGCGCCGGACAAGGCCGCATCCTCCTCCATATCTTCGCCTTCATCCGCAAACGCCGGCGCGGCCGCGGCCGCCGGGCTAAGCCATGGCTCGGATGCCGGCGCGGGTATAGCCGGCTTGGATATTGCCGCGGCCGGCGGTCGCTCCGCTGGAGAGGATGCTTGAACCTGCCCGCCAGCGCTGCGCGACAGCGTTGCGGGCGCAGCCGATGACTTGCCCAAGGCCGTATGTTTACGGATCAGGTCCGGCATGAATGCGCCAAGCAAGGCGCGCTCCGCCGACTGTTTCACGATCAGGAGCGCCAACAACCCGCCGCCCCACACGATTAGAACACATAAAACGATAATACCGGCAATCAGCTTCCACGATTTGCCGGGTTTCTCCGGACCTGCCCGCAATATTGCCCCGCCTGCAACGCTATGCGTAGCATTGCGGGCAGGGCCCAGCGTTACAGGCGGGTTAGCCGGCGCCGACAACGGAAGGCGCTCCGGCCCGGAGTCCGCTCGCAGCGCCAGGCCCAAAGTTGCCGGCGGACTGGACGGGATGGGCATGGCATCCGGCACGGAAGGCGCCGTGGCGGCCTTCAGCGGGACCCGATTGCTTTCCGATTCTTCCTGCTGTCTCTTTAAAGCATCTTGAATCAAACTCATGATCCGCCCTCCAACTGCTGAATGGCCTTCGACACGCACTCTCCATCAAGCCGCCGGATTTTCGCCACATACCCGGCCAACAGGGCAACATCGCACACGGCATTGACCAGACGCGGGATGCCCGTGGAATAACGATACACGCGGCCTACGGCTTCGTCGCTGAAGATCTCGTCACCCGTCCACCCGGCCGTCTTCAGGCGATACTCAATGTATTGCTTCACCTCGGCTTCTGTCAAAGGGAAAAGGCGATAGCGCACCGTAATCCGCTGACGAAGCTGGCGCAGATCCGGCGCCGCCAGGCGCTGGCTGAGTTCCGGCTGTCCGCAAAGCACAATCTGCAGGAGTTTATGCTGATCCGTTTCCAGGTTGGAAAGCAGGCGCACCTGCTCCAGCACGGACGGCGCCAGGTCCTGGGCCTCGTCAATAATCAGGGCCACGTTGTTATCCTGCCGCAACTGCTCCAACAGAAACGCGTTCAAGGTCTCCAGGCAGGCCAGCCGGTCCCGCCCTTTCGCCGCCAACCCGAAGTCGTGCAAAATCGCCCGCAGCAATTGGTTCTCCGTCAACCACGGGTTCAACACCAGGGAGGTTTTGACGTTCTGCGCCAGCGCCGCCAGCACCGCCCGGCAGATCGTAGTCTTGCCGGAACCGACTTCGCCGGTCAACTCGATGAATCCTTTGCGATTCGCAATGCCGTAAATGAGATGGTCAAATGCTTCGCGGTGATGCTGGGCAAAAAACAGAAACCGGGGATCCGGCGTGATATTAAACGGCGCCTCCTTGAATCCGTAGAATTTTAAGTACATGGGGAAGAAATGGTCGATGGTCAATGGTTAATGGTCAATGAGAAGAAGAAGAATTCGTTTCTTGTTCTGGGTCGTTCTTCGTTCTTGGTTCTTGGTTCTTGGTTTCCATTCGACATTGGGCGTTCGGCGTTGGATGTTGGACGTTCGGCGTTTTCTTCTCCGTATTCCCTAATGGTCATGATCCTCGCGTTCGCACACATGCCGGCGCTGAAGCATCAACGTCCGCCACACGGCCATGGGCGCCACGCGGGCATGGCCCGTCGCCGTCAATTCCGCCACTCGTTCGACGACACCCTCCCGGCCCGGAAACAGAGCCAATACATCACTGTAGCATGTCAGGGCGCGCGGAATGTCTTTGCTCTCTTCATACAAAAGCCCGCGACAAAAAAGAATCTCGGCGCGATCCAAATTTGCCTGGATTTTGTCCGGCCCATGATCCCGCTCCCAGAGCCGGCTGGCGGTGTCGAGCGCGCGCGCGGCCTCGCTCGGGGCACCCTTTTTCAGAGCCAAACGCCCTTTTTCCAGGTACACACGGTAGTCCTTGGGATTGTTCGCGCGGGCCTCATTCAGCACGCGTTCGGCAAGATCCGGACGCCCCCCTTTGCCCGCCAGCCAGAATGCGGCCACGACGTAGGCCTCCACATTATGCGGATCCGCGCGGGTCGCGAAATAAAGCCAAGGCGCCATTTCGTTCACGTTTTCCGCATGAAGATGCACGTGGCCTTCAGGCGCAATGGCTTGACCCAGACGCATAAACCAGCTTGTAAAAGCCGGCCGGCGGTAAACACCCACACCCATGTGAAACGTTCGGTCGGCGTTCGCATACAATCGATCGCCCAGCGCCGTGCGGCTTGCGCCAAGCGCTCTGAGCGCCGCCGAATCGTCCGCTGCCGGAGAATCCGTTTCCGCGCCGGACACCGGCGGCCCATCAAGCAAGCGGCAACAGAGCGCAAACGCCGCGCCCCACGTAACGAACAAAAACAGCGTTGCCCGAAGTTCGGCCCTGAGCCACGGGCCTTTCACAGCATTGCCCCCCGCGTGAATCGTTTGTTCCGGTAAGCCAGCCAGCCCAGCGTCAGGAAGGCGGCGGCCATCAGCAACCCATAGAGCAACGTCAACAACACCGCCGCGCCGCCCGCCGGCGGCCACCCGTAAACCAGGCGGCGGCGCAGATCGAAAAGTTCCAGGTGCGGCAAGGCGTAATATACCGCCATGAGCCCGGTTTGCAGCGCGCCCCGCGCCGTCAGCGCCAGGTCCGGCACGCGCGGCAGCACCAGCCAGGCGGCCAGCGTGACCACGTAGGTCAGCGCCGCGGCCGCATCCGCATGCAGTCGTGTTGAAAACGCGATGCCCAAGGCCGTGATTATCGCGAGCAGGCCGAGATGCAGGAGCCAGGCCTGCGCCAGCACGACCACGCCAAAACCCCCGCCGCGCAGGGCGGCCATAAGCGCCAGCAGGACATAAAACACGAGCGTGGCCGCGCCCGTCACAACCCATGCGCCCAACCACTTGCCGAGCAAAACTTCCCTCCGGCTGACCGGCTTGGCCAGCAGCGGAAAAATAGTTCCCTGCCGCTCTTCCTGCGGCAATTGGCGGCAACTGACGGACACCGCCAGAATCCAGGAACATACCCACGCCAATAATAACCCGATTTCCTTCAGATAACTGACCGCCCGATCCAGTCCGAACAGATTGAGCGCCATGAGCGTCACAAGAAAAGCCGCCAGCAGGATGAGCAGGACATAGATATCCTTGCGCCGGACCATCTCCAGCCACACCAACCAGGCCAATGTCAGCATTCGGATCATGCGACCATCCTGATGAAATATTGTTCCAGACTTTCGCCGGCGACGGCCGGTGCGCCGGCTTTGACCAGCTCCGTCATGCGGCCTTCCGCCACCAAACGCCCGGCCGCCAGGATGCCGACGCGGTCGCACACGCGCTCCACTTCCGAAAGCTCATGCGACGAAAAAAACACCGTCTTGCCGCGCTCCCGGAGCGCGGCAATGATTTCGCGGATGCGGATCCGGCCGAGCGGATCGAACCCGCTGGTAGGCTCGTCCAGGATCACGAGGTCCGGATCGTTAACCAGGGCCTGGGCCAGGCCGATACGCTGGAGCATTCCGCGCGAATAGGCCGCCAGCCGGCGGTCGGCCGCCGCTTCCAGGCCGACCAGGGCAAGCAGTTCGTCCGCCCGCGTGTTCAGCGCGGCGCGCGGCAGACCGAAAAGCCGACCGGCCATGAGCAACAGTTCGCGCCCGGTGAGAAAGCGATAGGTATCCGGGTGCTCCGGCAGGTAACCGATCCGGCGCCGCGCGATTGTCCGCCGGACATCTTCGCCGAACAACCGCGCCGTGCCGGAGGAGGCCTCAATGAATCCAAGCAGAACGTGCATGGTGGTGGTCTTGCCCGCGCCGTTGGGCCCCAGGAATCCGTACACCTGTCCTTCGGGCACGCTCAGGCTCAGCCCCTGCAGGGCGCGCACTGCGGCGCCGTGCGCGCCCGGAAATTCAACCACCAAATCTCGAATGTCAATGGCGTTGGACATGGATTTTGGAAATTAGGTCTTCACACTTTTTCTGATCTGCCGTCCGGTTCACGCTCTGATTCGCATTTTATTTTAAGAGGGTTCCCGCAGTTCTTCCTACTTTGTAACAACTCAGGTAGTCAGGAGTCAGAATTCAGGATACAGAATAAAATACGTAAGAATCGGAAGAACGCGACAGACATTCCGCCAAGGCCTTGTGTTTAGCGCCGATTCTCTTCGTATTCGCTGGCCTATACGGGTTCCTTATTCTGACTACCTGCCCGCAGTGCTACCCCGCCTGCAACGCTGTGCGTAGCACTGCGGGCAGGGCACAGCGTTGCAGGCGGGCTGACTCCTGAATTCTGACTCCTGAGCAGTTACCCTACTTTTTCTTCAGCCGATAATCATTCGGATCAAGACACGCATCGTATGTCTGACGATCAAGTTTGATCCAGTCCGTCCCATTGACGCCTCGCTTGTTTTTCAAAGTCGGGCTGATGGGAAAAGCGCATGCAACCTTGAGCCAACGTTGTTCACGCTGGGCAATTAGCTTGATATCGTCAATCGCCTCGGATAAATCCTGATCCTGACTGAATACCACAGCAATGTCGTATCGGTTCTCCAGAGCGAAACGGACAATATCAAGCGCAATGCGAACATCGATTCCCTTCTCTCGCCCGACCGGTGTGGTTGCAATGGCGCCATTGGGAAGCGTAATAATCTTGTTCTGATAGCGGATGGGGCGAGTAAAAGCCTTTACGCCACGCGTCCCCATAACGGCCAGTTTGGCCGTCCAGAAATGATGCCGTTCCGGATCAATCGTTGGATCGGGAATGCCCGTGTAGAATCGGATGCCTGATAATGCCCAGCCTTTCTGTCGGCAGACGGCATTTGCCAAAGAATGCGGGTCGTAGTTGGGGTAAGGATAACCGAACGCTTCTTTGGCGGCGTGAAAGAGATTTTGCCCGTCAAAAAAGGCGATGGTGCGTTTAACCTGAGGTTCAACGATTGGCATACCGTGGACCTCCTGAAAAAAGATAACCCCACGGGAGGCGCCGTTTCCGGCACTGATCCCGTGGGGGGTAATTAACTCTGTTTAATATGCACCGGAATCCAAGCCCAGTGCAAGTGTTTTCCTTCTCGCGAATAAACATAGCCTGATCCCGTTAAATTGTCACGGATTTTCTTCCGCGTGTTGCCAACAAATAACTGTTGGCATACTTATCGCCTACAACGGAATATTCATCACCCTGCCTCCATCGGATACGGCGCGTGCAACAGCCTGGAAATGGCCTTGAAAAACCGGCGTTTTTCAGCGGAAACGAAAGCCCGTTCGGCGGCAAGCTGGCGGGCCATGCCGGCGAAATCCAACCCCGCCGTGGCGCCGAGATGCGTTTTCGGCGCAATGGACTTGGCCGGGTCGAGACCCTCCAATTCCGCCAGATGTTTCTTGACATAATGATAGGCGTCCCGGAAAGGCATCCCGCGGGCGACCAGGCTCAAGGCGTGGTCGGCGGCAAATACCGCCGGAGTGAATCCCCGCCGCAAAGCCTCCCGGTTGACTTTCAAGCCGGCGACCAGCGGCGCCATGATCCGAAGAGTGGCGCGCGTCATTTCCAGCCCCAGCATAAAGGGTTCCTTGGCTTCCTGCAGGTCGCGGTTGTAACCGCTGGGCAGGCCTTTGACAATATCCATAACCGCCTGGGAGCACGCCATGACCCGCGCCGCGCGCGCCCGCGCCAGCTCCAGCACGTCCGGGTTGTTCTTCTGCGGCATAATACTGCTCCCGGTGCACATGTCCGGCGGCAAACTGAAATAACCGAATTCCGGCATCGTAAACAGCAAAAGATCCTCGGCCAGCCGCGAAAGAGTTATCATGGCCTGGCTCAAGGCCGACAGGATGACACTTTCTATTTTGCCGCGGCTGTTGGCGGCGTGCAGGACATTATGGATTGGACGACGGAACCCCAGGAGGTCCGCCACCCGTTGGCGGTCAAGCGGCAGAGGGACGCCATAACCGGCGGCCGATCCCAAGGGACACTGATCGTTCAGATCGTAGGCGCCTTTCAACAGACGGACATCGTCAAGCAGGTCTTCCGTGTAGGCTGAGGCCCATAGTCCAACCGAACTGGGCATAGCCGGCTGGAGATGGGTCCGCCCCACCATGGGCACTCCGCGATTCCGCCGCGCCTGGCCGAGCAATTCCGCGCCCAGCGCCAAGGCTTCCTCGATCGCCGCCAGCAATTGCTCTTTGGCAAACAGGCGCAAATCCACGGCCACCTGGTCGTTGCGGCTGCGGCCGGCATGGATTTTGCGGCCCAGTTCGCCGAGCCGGCGGGTTAATTCGTTTTCCACCGCCAAGTGCACATCCTGATCCCGGAGCGTGATGGCAAAGGCGCCGCTGCGCGCCCGACGCATAATCCGGACCAGTTCGGTCACGATTCGGGCGCCGGCGCGCGCCGAAAAGATTTCGGGGCGCAACGGCAATCCGGCCAGCATGGTCACATGCGCCGCGGAGCCAATACAGTCGGCATCCACCAGGCTCGCATCCAGCTCCACATCCTTGCCCGCCGTATAAGCCAGGACATCGTCTCGAATCGTTCCGACCATGGTGTGTTTCGAGATAATTTTTTTCATCGACTAAATCCTCGGTCAGGGGTCCCGCCAGGACCCGTTTTTACCGTCACGGTGACTTGTCCTTCCTCAAGCTCCAGATTGGTCACATGCGCGAGCAAGGCGCGTTCCCGAAAGCTCGCGCCCAAGAGCGGGCGCATGGCGGCAGTCGCCGGGGCGCTTAGCGGACCCGGCAACGGCAGATGTCCGATCCGCCCGCTTCTTATCTTCCACTGGAACCCGCGTGGATCCCGTTCGGGAACCACGGTTATCTGGCTGGTCAGGTTCCACGGCCCCAACTTAAGCGATCCGACCGTTACCGGCCCCCATACGGATGCCGCCGCGATCGTAATGGCATTAGGATGGATGGCCACCTCGACCGCCTGCAGCACGGTTTTTCCCGAGTCCTGAATCCGGGGCGAAGGGACATTGCGCAAAAGGAGACCCAGATAGGCATTGATTTCACGCTCGCCAAATAATTGTGACGCCGGGGGCGATCCATTTGCCAGCAACATGATTTTTTTGCGCGCCCGCTGGCCATCCGCCCCGGTTGCTTTACGGCCTTCCAACGGCGCCGGCCACAAGGCTAACGCGGCGCCGGCGGCGATCCCCGCAAAAAGCGCCAGCCACACCAGACGCCGGCCCCGCCCGCCGCGCGGCTTGAATTCCGGCTCGTCAAAAGCCTTATTGTCAAGCGCGTGGATGTCCAGTTTGGACCGGCACTGAACGCAGAAGATACGGCCTAATGCATTCTCATATCCGCATTGCCGACATCGGATCATAATGGATTTCAGCCCAGTATATCTTATGCAACTACATCATCGATAAGTTGTCGATTTACGACTCATCCTCTCCCTGGGGAGAGGACCGAGGCGAGGGGGCGCCATAGTCAGCATTTCCCCTCACCCTAACCCTCTCCCAAGGGAGAGGGAATATTTTTAGACACCAATGATCGGTTCAGGCTTTGGCGGCCGCGCCGGTTTTTTCCGTTTTGGCCGGACCAGCGGCCTTGACGGCGCCTTTGGACGCGGACTTGCTCGTATCCGCACTGGGCTTGTCCGCCGCCGACTGCTTCCGGTAGTGGTCGCTGCGGTAATCCGTCTGGTAAAATCCGGAGCCTTTAAAAATAATCCCAGCCCCGCGTCCAATCAGCCGTCGAAGCTTGTTTTTTTTGCATTTCGGACAACTGGTAATGGGTTTGGCCGTGATACTCTGAAAGAGTTCGAATTGGTGATGACAGTCGCGACACTCGTATTCGTAGGTTGGCATAACTGGTGCTCTTTCCTCCCTTTTAAATCAATAACAATCGACGGCGCCATGATATACCATGCCCCAAATAATTCAATCCCTCATTCCGCATCGGAACATGGGCGTAATATTCGCTGTCATTTCCACCCGTTTTGTCATATTATAAAAGCAACAATTCAGGTAGTCAGAATTCAGGATACAGAATAAAATGAATTCCGGCTCCGAGAAGTTACTTATAGCGCCCCCGCGCGTGGGCGTGGATTGAGACATGTTCGATCTGCAACATTACATAGACAATAACATCCGGTCGATCGACACCGCGCTGGACCGGCGCCTGCCGGCCGAAACCGAACGGCCCGCGGCGCTCCACAAGGCCATGCGCTACAGCGTGTTCGCCGGCGGCAAGCGCCTGCGGCCGCTCCTGTGCCTGGCGGCCGCGGAAGCTATCGGCCCAACCAACGACACGGCGCTCGCCGCCGCCCTGGCCATCGAAATCCTGCACACTTATACCCTGATTCACGATGACCTCCCCAGTATGGATGACGACGATCTGCGCCGCGGCCGCCCCACCCTGCATATCGCGGCAGGCGAGGCCAATGCCATTCTGGCCGGCGACGCCTTGTTAACCCTGGCGTTCGAATGGCTGGCGGAAGTGTGCGCCCCGCCGCCCTACCCGCCGAATCAACTCAGTTTGGAACTGGCATACGCCGCGGGAAGCCGGGGCGTGGTTGGCGGACAAGCCGAAGACCTGGCCGCCGAAGGCCGGGCGGCCGACCCCGACACGGTGGATTACATCCATCGCCATAAGACTGCCGCGCTCCTGCGCGCCGCGGCGCGCATGGGCGGCATCGCCGGCGGCGCCGGCGACAAGGCCTTGGCGGCCTTGACCGCCTATGGCGACGCCATCGGTCTGGCCTTCCAAATTGTGGATGATATACTGAACGAAACGTCAACGGCCGCCACCCTGGGCAAAGCCGCCGGCAGTGACCGGCAGCGCGGCAAAATGACGTATGTCGCCGTGCACGGATTGGCGGCCGCCCGGAAACGGGCGGAGCAATTAAAACAGGATGCCCTCGCGGCGCTTGACACCTTGTCAGGCCCTCAGGAACCGCTGGCCGCCCTGGCCCGGTTCATCACGGAACGGACACACTGAAAAGCTGTCGGACAAAAGGCCGACGCTCACTGAGCGACACTCGGGCAGACCGGGAATCCACGCCCTCACGGGCGCGCGGCTACAAAGACATTAACGCGGCATAAGTCCGCGAATGATTGTTGGAAACGTCATGGATCGCATGTCCATTTTTAAACGATTCGCGGATTGGTTCCGGCGCACACCGCCGGCGCAATTCGCGGTTTGGACGGCGACCGGGATTATCGTCTGGAAATTGTCGGCCACGGTCGTCCAGGATATCCTGGTGTACGGCGCTTTTTTATTCGCCCTGGCACACGCCCACCGCGGCGCGCGCGCCTGGAAACAGCCGGCGGGGATCGCCTTCGTTGCGATTCTGCTCTACATGGCTTGCGCACTGCCGTTTTCCACGCATCCGGCGCTTTCCTTGCGTGACTTCAGCGGCCTGTTCAAAATTATTGCCGGCGCTTTCGCCATTCCGGTCATTTTCAATACGCGCGCAAAAATCGAGGCGGCGCTCTTTTACAGCGCCGCGGCCATTACCTGCGTTCTGGGCTATGATTTAATCCGGTTGACGGTCTGCCTCGGTCCGAACCTGCTGGCCCAGGCGCATATCTTCAAGCCGTTTATTTTAAACCACTCGAACGTGGCCAGCATGATGGCGGGCGCCTCGATCTTCGTGTTCTTCCAGCACGGGTTCCACGCTATCGCAGAACGCACCTGTCGTCCGTCGTCCGGTGTTCGCTCCGATCCGTCGTCCGTCGCTTGCCCTCCGAAGCGCTCGGGCGAAGGAGGGTCCGTCTTCTCCGGTCCGTCGTCTGTCATCCGTCGTCCGTCGTCAATTTTCTCCGGTCTGCCGTCCGTCTCAGGCTGTCTTCTGGGAATTTTGGTCGGACTGGCCTACTTGGTTATCCTGGCCTCGCGCGGACCGCAAATCGCGTTTGCGCTGACTTGCGTAGGCGCCTTATCCCTGGTTCCCGGACGGGGCATAAAACTGCTGGGGTTCCTTGTCGTCCTGCTGGCCGGCCTGGCTCTGTTCGTCAATATCGAACACGTCAATCCCCGGTTCCTGGAAAAAAAGAGCATGACAAATTTCAGCGAGCGCGTCACGGTTTGGAGGCATACCTGGGATCTGGCGCGACAACGGCCGTGGGTGGGTTACGGCTACGGCAAGCGGAATTTCGAGGCGGTGTATTACAGCACACATCCCCCGAAGTCCATATTCCATTACCCGCACCCGCATCAATTCTGGCTGAAACTGCTGTTCGAATTCGGCTGGCCGGGCTTGATTTTGAATTTCATAGCCTGGCTAATCCTGGCCCACGGCCTGTGGCGCTGCGTGTTTGCCCAGCCAACTTTCACCGACCGGCTCCTGCCGGGGACAGTGGGGCTTGTTTTTTGTTTCATCCACCTGTACGGGCTGGGCGATTATCCCGACAATATCGTCCTGATGGCCCAGTTCTGGCTGATTCCCGTCGCCCTGGCGCTGATGAAAACAACGGACAATGAACACACCACGTGAACCAATCCCGGACGCTCCTCCGATCCGGACCTTTGTGGCTGCGGACATCGGCGAAGCCGTCCGGGACAAACTGGCCGGGATTCAGGAGCGGCTAAAACAGGCGGGCGCGGACATCGGCTGGGTGGCGCCGGTCAATATCCATCTCACAATCCTCTTCCTGGGCGCGGTATTCGAATCGCAGGCGTCGGAGCTTGCCGCCGCCGCCGATGGCATCGCGGCGGCTTATCGCCCCTGCGCGCTGGAAGTTAAAGGCCTTGGTTATTTCGGCCGGACGCAATCGCCCCGGACGATCTGGGCCGGCCTGACAGGCAACCTGCAACCGCTTCTGGCTCTGCAAAACGAAATCGCGGAAGCCGCAAAACAGACGGGGATTTATACCGACGCCAAGCCTTTCAACCCGCACTTGACGATCGGCCGGGTACGCTCCTCGCGCCGGGTCCAGAACCTGATAAAGGCCATGGAACCTTACAAGGACCTGCCATTCGGGACCTTGGAGATCCAAAACGTGCGCCTGGTGAAAAGCGCGCTGGCGCCCCAGGGACCGAGCTACACTCTCCTGCATGAAAGCCGCCTGGCAGCGGATTGAATAATGGCAATCAGCCAATGACCGGCACGCGCACGCGCTTAAACTGCGCGACTTTGGGCAAGGGACCGACGATCGGCCGGGCATATTCCAGGAAGGCCGGCGTCACATCATTACCCGCCTTATTAATGAAGTTATCCGGCATGTGGCGGGTAGTCTTGGCCACGGCTTTGAGCGGCACGCGCTCGAAAAACACGGCGTATTTCTTGCCCGGCTTGCGGCGGATGGCGACGGACCCATCCGAATCCTTGCCGACCGCCCAGCGCACGGCCAGTTCGCCGACCTGCCGCGCCTCGCGGGCATCCATCCCGGAAATAATCCCCGGGAAAGAGCGCTGAAGATAACCGAAGGTGTCGGCGCGCACGCGGGTGATCTTGGTCTGCGTCTTGATCTCATTGGCCAACAGGTCGCCGAGCGCCCCGGTGCCGCTGAGCTGGACGTTGCCATGGGAATCGGTTTCGGTGGTGAACTTGGCGGCAATGGCCGAGCCTTCGGCATCGGAAATCCCCTCGGATACGACCACGACACAACGGCCCAATTTTTCATAAACCCGTTTGACATCTTCGACGTATTGCTTCATCGAAAACGGTCTTTCCGGCAGGTAGATCAGGTGCGGCCCGTCGTCCGGATTGATTCGTCCGAGGGCCGCGGCGGCGGTCAGAAAGCCGGCATGCCGTCCCATGACCACGTCGATCTTGACACCCGGCAGCGCCCGATTGTCGAGATCGCCGCCCATGACGGCGCAGGCCACAAACTTGGCGGCGCTGCCAAAACCGGGGGTGTGATCGTTCTCGAGCAGGTCGTTGTCGATCGTCTTGGGGATATGGAAACAGCGGAACGCGTAATTGATCTTGCGGGCATGCTCGTTGATGATATGCGTGGTTTCGGCCGAATCGTTCCCGCCGATATAAAAGAAATAGCGGATATCGTATTTCAGCATAATGCCGAAAATCTCGAGACATTCCTCTTCGGTTGGTTTCTTGCGCACACTGCCCAAGGCCGATGACGGCGTCACCGCGACCGCTTCCAGGTTGGCCTTGGATTCCTTGCGCAGGTCGATCATCTTCTCATCCAGCACGCCCTTGATGCCGTGCAGGGAACCATAAACACCCTGGATTGCCCTGTGCTTCCTGGCCTCCAGGACCGCGCCCACCAGGCTTTGGTTGATGACCATTGAAGGTCCGCCGCTTTGCGCAATCAGCATGTTGCCCTTGAGTAACTGAGTCATGGTTCGCTCCTAAAAATAACAGGGGTTGTCGAACTGAATCCTGATTTCAAAACGGCGGTCAGCATGGAAAATACACTCCGTTTTGTCAACGGTATTCTCTAAAAATGAAATCAGTTGACACCCGGATGGGAAACAGTATGCTTGGCTTCTGTTTTCTATCGGGGCGTAGCGCAGTCTGGTAGCGCGTTTGGTTCGGGTCCAAAAAGTCGTGAGTTCAAATCTCACCGCCCCGACTTTTCATCGCAGTCAAGCGATGCCAGAAAAAATCAGTGAGTTCTCCGCCGTAGGCGGATCCGCCTCCCGCCGTCGCATAAAGCTATGGCGGGCAGGCTGGCGGAAAATCTCACCGCCCCGACTTTTCATCGCAGTCAAGCGATGCCAGAAAAAGCCGCGAATTTGCTATCGCTCCGCGCGGCACACACTCCGGCCACCCGCCAACCTATGCGGCTGTCTTCTTGCACCCCGCCAAGCGGGACTGCATATAGCCCAGTAAATAGCCTCCGCCATAGCCGATATGGCCCGCAACAAATGCCAGGCCCGTGAGGATGCGCTCCGCCATAACATGCGCCGCCCGAACGCTTTCGATGCCAATCATTAAAACGTAACTCAGCAGCGGGAGATACAACACACCAAGCCACGAGGTCGGAGGAAGCGCAAACGACAACACCACCAGCCCCACCAGATACAGCACAAATAAGGCCGGAAGCGCCTGCCACCCATAGGCGATGGAACTGCCTTGACAAAACAACCGACCCTTATAATAGCCGTAACAAAAGAATTGTTTAATGAAAGGAAGAAATATCTCGCGGCGATGATGATACACCACGACATCCGGATCGTATAAGATACGTTTCCCGTTGCGAATATAATCTTCGCAAAGAACCATATCTTCCCCCGTATCCAGCTCTTCATGGAACCAGACGCCGGGGTCCCGTTTGACGATCATATTGCACGTGGGCATTTCCCTGACATAGTGGCGCGGAACACACCGGTGACGAATATTGGCTTGCCCAAATCCCCATCGGCTTTGCATGACATTCCCGGCAATTCTTCTCGAAAGCGGTTCGTTGGGAGGCGTCAGATTAGGCCCGGCAACAATCGCAACATCATCCGTCAACAGACAGCCCCCCTGGCGCAGCCAGTCCCGACGAGGATAGGCGTCCGAATCAATTAACGCCACATAGTCGGAATGAATAGCCCTCATTAGCACGTTGCGCTTTTGGGACGGATTACCGGGGCCGGTCGGCAAAACATGAATGATTCTGCGCCGATCCAACAGGTTCAAGCGCTCAGCCAGTCCCGCATCCGGTGGATTGTTGGGCGCCAGCCAAATGTCAAAATCAGGGTAGTCTAATTCCAGGCAACACGTAACACATTCGACTGCCCATGGGTTCCATTCCATAATCGGAATGATGATACTTATGAAAGGAACTTGCATTTTCGTGACCTGAGATATTTCAAACACGGGGACCGACATCCCCCCCGCCGCTATCCCGCCAGAGAAGAATACGGCTGTGGATTTCTTTTGCGCATTTGCGACTTAACGATCAGCGTAATACCCGCACCGATGCAAATCAGCAGGCCTAACCACTGCCAAATCAACTGTCTTTTGTCCGGAGCGTATTTAAGCACGACTTCATGCAGGCCCGGAAACGGCACGAGAACTCCCTGACAAATAAAGTCAACGCGCCGCACGGGAACGGATTGTTGATCAATCCAGGCCCGCCAATCATGGTCGTATTTTTCCGATATTCTCAGGATGGCCGGCTGGCCGGCCGAAACCTTGAGTTTCATATACCCAGGACGGTATTCAGTCATTTGAACCTGACCGACAATGCCGGTGCCCGTCAGTTGCGGCAGCCCCTCGGCGGCTTCGGGGCTCACCAGCGCCTTTTGAAAGGGAATGAAAGCCGGCGCCGCCATCTGTCGGAGCGCATCATCGTCTTCGGCTTTCTGCCAACCGGCGATCAGCGCGAATCGGGGACCTGGCTTTTTCAGGCGCAGGACGACGTGCTGTCCTGGAGCCTTGGATGTCGCCGGGATAACCGTTACACCCATTTCCGCCGGCATCACATTATAGGCATAAACAATGTCAAACGCGTCCTTCATGGCCGGATCTTTCTGGATTTGCCCCCAGATCTGGGCCGGCGCCAGGACATGGCTTACCGCCGAGAGCTGCCAATAACGAAGCGCATGCCCGCCAACGGCTTCCAAATAGCGCTTGTATTCCACCGGCATGCGCGGCATTTGGGTCACATTCATGGTGAGAATTTGGTAATAAGGGAACACAAAGGTCAGCCAGAAATTATAGAAGCCATCCTGGGAGACTAACGCCACGCGATGCTCCGGCATATCGGACTTTAAAATCCGGATTACGTCATTTTCCTCCAACACCGACATCGGCATAGTTTTAATATAGTGCCGCGAAAGCCAGAGGGCATCGCCCGCAACGATCAGGACCATCACCCACGCGCAAACCAGTCCGGCAGGCCTGGTGCGCCAACGGAGCGAAGTCATGATCCACAGGCACACACCCGCGCCCAAGGTCATGAGCGCCGCATGCCAGAGGGCAACGGTTTTGTTGCCGACAATGGTCGCGGCATATTGCCCCCACCCCATGGCGCTCATGCGGGCCGTTTCCTCGCCGGATGAGGCCATTTGCGTCAAAGCCCAGACAGCCAGCATCCCCCCAAGAACGAAAACACCGACGATAAAATTCCTGATCCACACCGGGGCCGAGGTGACAATTGGCGGAACAAGCTTGGTATCAGGTTGTTTTTGCTGTTTCATAACAAATTAGCCGCCCCGCCTTCGCTCCCTATGCGGTCGGCCCTCTGTCATTCATCCTTTATCGTCCGGCCTTCCCCCCTTGGCTCATTGCGCCTCAAACTCGCGTCGGAACACCATCGGCTTACTCTTGTCCGGATCGTCGCTATAGGCGCCCAACCCACAGGCCTTCGATTGCATATCCACAAAAGCATTCGGCTCCACCCAAACATAGGGCTCCTCCGGCGGTCCTTTACAGCCTGTGCCGCCTGCCGGCTTCCAACCGCTATCATCATAGCCCGCCTGGGTCCATGCGCCGACAGGGGCGACTTTATTCTTCCAGTCAGGCGTCGTAAACACATCGCCGTAATGGGTGCGCACGTAAGCTTGAATCCACGACGGATAGGCATGCTCCTTGCATTGGAGCGCCAGGACGTGCCGCCCAGGGCGCAGTTCCAGTCCGATAGCATTCATGCGTTCCGGGTTTCCTGCCGCACCAATAATTTGGCCATCCATGAAAATGCGTGTGTCGGTATCACAATAGACCCCCATCAGGCTATGCGTTGTTTTTTCATGGAACCAAACCAACAAACGAGCCTGCTGTTGCACGGCCGCATTAGTGTCTGTGGCAATTATTTTATTATACATCGGCTTCGCAGAAGGAAACCCATAAATCCGTTCTACATAAGCCGCCTGGCGCAATCGCAACATACCGGCAAAAGGAAAGTCCGGATATTTTTCTAAAAACACATCAATGAACTGGCGCGCTCCCTCATAGTCCCCAAATCGCTCGTAGTTGAAGAGCTCAGGCATGATTGTTATACGGCTAAATGGATCTTCTGGCGGCATACGTTCTGCGGGCTTTAATAGTGTGGATGGCGCGTCACGGGGCTGGTCCAAATAGTAAAAGGCCGTGCTTTCGAACCAACCGTGACTGGCATTGTCCGGACCTCGTTCGAATATCATGCGGAACGATTTTTCGAACATGACCGGATCAGGCAAGTGGATACGATATTGCACCGTGCGGAAAAATGTTTTAAACGGCAGGCCATGGAGGGGGCGCGTCAGCACATTCTGATAGTACCAACCGCCATTGAAATAATCCTCCAGTCCTGTGCCCCACCAAAACGGGGCCGCGCCGCCATTCCGCCACATCACTTCGTCGCCTTCCAACATCCAGAAGCTCTTGTCTAATGTGGTGGCACTCAAGATACATCCGGCATAGCGCCCCTTTCCGACAGCGGCCAGAATCTCATGAGGCTTGCCGATGTCTTGTGGCGAAGATCGCCGCCAGGCGGCGTGGAAATAACCGTAGCGCCCATCCCAAGCCATAGGCGTGGCGGTCATTTCGACAGCCAGAGCGACTGCATTCGAACCCTGATTTTCGAATTCAAGATGAGCCGCCTTGGCAAACGGCATTGGGAAGCGGGCAACCAGCGTGTTAGAGCTTAAACCGAAATACATGCTCTGGTATTTTGCCCGCCGCCAGACGTTGCCGCAGAAATCACCCAGCGGCGATTCCACGCCGGCTGTGGCCGCATCATCCCAACGGACACGAAAAACAACATCCCGCAAAAGGCTGTCCCAATTAATCTGTTGTTGCGGCACTGTCGCCGTTTGCGGGGCCTGACCTTGCGTCAGGCCGTTTGAGCTTGCAGGTGTTATCCGTATTTCCCGGATCATGGCGGGGCCCGCGATGCGGGGCAGCGCGCCGCTTTGGCCGGGGGGCAAACTCAAGACTACCGACTGAGTAACCGTTCCATCAACCGGCGTACAGACGGCAGGATCGTTCCAGACCCGCCGAACGGACTGCAAAGCCTGTTTATCGCCTTCGCCGAGGTTCCTGGGCAAGGTTTCGATGCTGGTTCCTTTCGGCAAAGTCGAATAATTGATCTGGTGGAAAACACGCGGTTCTCCGCCGGGATTGTAGCCGCCAGCCTGGAGCATGACGATCAGGCGCTTGGCATAAGGAATCGGCACATAATTATAACAACATAGATTCTCATAGGCGGCCAGAGGCGGCAAAAAAGGCGCCAGTTCTCCGCAAAACTGGCGAACTGTGGCGTCAATCCGGGGCGACTTCTCATTGTCAAAATAAAGACGGATTCTATGGTCCGGATTGCTACTCGTGTACCAGAAGCGCGAAACATACCCCGGCCCCTTCAAATCGGCAATCACCCACCAGCCCGGGGGCCCCGACCGCAAAGGGTGGTTGTAGTCATCATTGCCGCCTAAAGGATCGGAGGAACTGAGCAAGTGCGTTTCCGGGAGGTCCAGCCGCGCCAAATTCCGAGGATCCGCCAGACGATCGACCAATTGCCGGAAGGTCACATCATATGCGGGGTTCTTCCCGGGAGAACACCCGCAAAGGCAAACAGCCGCCAGCGCCGCACAAACAACAAATTTGAAATGTCTCATCAAACAACCTTCCGCTTTCTCTGGCAACACCGCCACCTGCCAGTCCATCATCCGGCGTTCATCGCCTTCACAGCGTCTTCTCTGGGCCGGAATTTGTCTCCGGTCGCCTCGCCTTCGCCAAGGCCTCTGCGGGCAGGCTGGCGTCTTTCTTCAACATCCCGTCAAGTCCATACGCCGCCAGAATACCAAGCGCCAACTGGAACACCTGCAGGAATTTGTTCGGATTGCGGATGGAATTAACGAACGGCAACTTGTAAAACAAGGCATACAAGGGAAAAAATTTACCAAACGCCAACAGCAGGGTGATCGCCGCCACACAGCCCCAGAACAGGATTTCGGCACGCCTCGATGTAACCGAGCATGGGCGAGTATACGTATGGGAGTTTGGGTATATGGGGGTATCGGCGTTTGGACGTATCACTTGATTCTCATCACCATTTATTCCTTTACTCCGACACTCCCCTACGCCCCTACCCCCATACTTTCCGCGCGCCAGCACGGAAAATATGGCGAACAGCGCCAATAGAATCGGAATGATGCCCAAATACGTGTTTTCCAGTTTAAAATTCATGAACCCCTGCCGGGTTTGTTCCCACCCCGCCGATCGTCCCATGCGCCCCCAGTAAGGACCTTCCGGCTCGCCACTGCGCCAGCCCGTGTATCCCGGCGCGATAAAATCGATGCACTCCTCCGGCGGCCAGCTCCACTGCGTGACGTAATCCCATTTCTCCTGCGGCGATTCCGTTTGCATGCTTGCCGCACCTTTGACATTGGACGCATAACTGCCCAGCATCGTGGAGGCGGCAAGCAACGCGCCCACGCCACCCATCAGAATGAGAGCACCGACCGGTTTCAGCCAAGCCGAATTCGTCTGCCATTGCCGAACCGCCAAAAACAAACCATAAGAACCCAAAGCAAAGCCGAAAAACAGCGCAACATCCGGCTGTTCAAGGAACATCAACCCGATAGCGCCACCAGCCAATATTGCATAGTCCCATCTTTTAAGTATAATAGCTTTGCGGATCAGCCACAACGACAAGCCGGCCATTAATATAACCCCGAACTTGCCTGTATGTCCCGCATAGACAAGCGTAAAATTACTACCCACCCAGAAGGCAATCAAACCGCCTAATATCACACTGGGTAGAATCAATCCGCTCTCCATGAGGAACAATCCCAGAAAAAATGAAGCGCCAATTAGATCAATCGCATGAATCCAATCGCTGAACATCTTGGCCGGCAATAACCATTGAAGCAAATCGGTCCACTGCCAAGGAGCAAGACCACCTGTATATCCTAACAAAACATTATCCGACCAGTTGCACAAGAAACTCTGCGGCAAGGTGTTCTTGAACGATGCAATTTGACCGATATTATTATCGGTGCAAAAGAAGAAACAATCCGCGGCAAACAATTCGTGGAAAAACACCAAACCGACACATACAAAGGAGAAAAACATGAATGTTCTGCGGCCAAGAATCAATTTGAGCATAATACCCGCCTTTCCCACACACGGCAGATCGTGTGGCAGACTATTGGAAACGCTGACGGCCCAACACCAAGCCAGTTATTAATCCGGAAGTAAAACAGTAAAACATCATAATATTAACAAACGGGACAATCAGTATCCGAATGTCTCTCATGCAAAATACTCGCCACGAATAGATAATTCCAAACAAAAACAATAAGGCCAGCGCATAGGAACTGATGACCGGTATAAAAACGCCAAGGCATAAGAATAGCTTGGGAACGTGCGAAAAAAAACACGATGCAAACGATTCCCAGTGAAACCAGCGCCACTGTTTATGAATTACAGCCCCGGTGCCTTGACCCAACTGCACCTGTTTTTTTAGCAGAGACCACAGCATATCCGCGCGTTTTACATAGTGGTGAGCATGAACTACTTCCACATCCGAGTAAACAATCACTCCGACTCGCTCCAATCGAACTTGCATGTCGACGTCTTCACCAGCGCTGAAGAAGTGCTGACTGTCAAAACCTCCTATGTTTGTCAGGACGCTGTGTCTGATGGCATCAAACTTTCCGCTCAAACTGCGGGTAAATTTGCCAATAAATCGGGCGCCGGCCACCTTGTCCCAAAACGGCATCTGATCCCAAACCCTTGCCGGAAGTCGCACCTTGGGTGTTACGGCTACGATTTCGCGCTTGCTAAAAGGCCTGATGATATCCTTCAAAGCGGAGGAAGACTCCACATAACAGTCGGCATGCATCGTTACCACAATACCATATCGCGCCTCTGTCAATCCCAAGTTGTAATTATACGCAAGGCCCCTGCGGCCTTTCAGGATCTTAACAGGCCAGCGTCGTCCAACGGCATGTTCCGAGGCAAGCTTTACAGAATCATCATTGGATTCGGCATCGACCAACAACACTTCGACCGGCATATCAAGCACCTGCTTTTCCAGCGAAGACAGCGTTTTAGCTATTGTGCCGGCATTATTGCAAAAAGGAATTATGATTGAGACACCATCAGAGGCGTCGCGCGGCAAAACAGTGTCATTCATATCAACTCGCCACCAAGTCTTTAACGATCAATACACTTTACACAAAACAATGCGGTCGCATCCCGGGGATGGAAGCGCGCATAACAAATGTCGGAAAAAACGGAAAACAACACCCACAGCCATTTTGGTCTGAAACGAATTTTATGATACGCGCCTCTTAATATTTTCAATCCATAGGCGCCACTCACCACATAACCACGCCGCATCATGTCCTCGGCACTCCAGCCTGACAAGTGTTCCTGATAATCCCCGGCTTCCGTATTTCCCTGCGGCATAAAGCCATTAGGAGTAAATACAACGACTCTTGTGCGGGCAATACGCTCAAGCTGATCAAGAAACAAAGCCCCGTCTTCTTTGTTTAAATGTTCAACTACATCCAAGGCAACGCACGCATCAAAGCCCCCCTTTGGAAAAGCACCTGCCAACTGCCGAATATCGACTTCGCAATATTCGTCATGTGTCCCGGATGACCGCGCCTTGTCCAAGGTGGCGGCGTGGCCTTCCAACCCCATGGTATGTGTCAAATGCCGCACATACCGCAAAGGGGATTGACCGCCGCAACCCACATCTAAAACCGTGCGGCAATCACGTAGCGCACGACGCAATTGCAGGACATAAAGCATCCCGGACACATCGGGGAACATCTTCAATATGCCAACTTTATGCGGAGCACTTTTCATTCCGGCTTCTCCCCGAGATTATCTTTGAAAGTTGTTTTCTAACACTCAAAAAGATGTTACGGATAACAACCCGTAGCGAGTATACCAGACGTCTGAAAGAATAGAGACACTCTGCCGCCGGAACGGCTGCGCGACCAACGAATAAAGGAGGGCATATATTTATCGTTTGATGAGGTATAGTATCCAGCACATAGACCGCCATAGCCTCTGTTGTGCAACGACGCACACAACAATCGAATATCTTCTGTTCCAATTCGCGGTAATTCGTCTGTTCCATGTTTTTGCATTCGAACAACTTCATAGCCTCCCACACCAGACTCTTGGGAAAGCGGGTCATAGTCAAATCGGGAATATATTGGATATCCTTAAAATAGGGAACGCAACGGTTCATAACAATTTCATAATGCCGACAGCAGTCCCATCCCGCCTTTTTTTGGGTGCGGCCGAAATACGCTCGTTGATATTCCACATAATACTCGCGTTCTGTCGTAAAAACATGCGCCTGTGTCGGCGTGCGCGCGACCTGTTTGTCTTTTGACGGGAATTTGTGACACATCTTTTCCTTGGGCACACAAAAAGAAATCGGGAAGACGCCGGCAACATGCCGCCTCAATTCCCGCTTAAATAGCGGTAAGCCCAATCGCAATAAGCCAGGCTTTATGAGAGGTATATCTTCACCGTCAAACAACAACACTCTATCTTTCGGATAAAACGAACAAACGTCATTGATAAAAGGCAGGCTCCGCGTCGCCTGACTGTATATAATTAAATCGAAATATCGGCTTTTAATCTTGGATTCGATGCCCTTACGATCTATCGGCAATTCCGGATCCAATGTATTCCAAATCGTGAACCCTTTACCATACATCTTCAATCTACACTCAGGCGGATTATCAGAATACATCGAATCGTTGCGAGCGACATCAACCACATCCGCCCCAAACAAAGACCTAAATCCATGAAAAAGCATGTCGCACAGATAATCTTCACGGGGAAAGCGAGAGGAAACATTAGCACATGCCAAATACAAAATTTTCATTGATAAAAAAATCCGGCTGACTTTTAAAGCCTAATGTTACCATCGAGTCTGCAACATGTCTTTAGTCAATTTTTTTTGCAACACACATAAAAGACCAGTTCGGAATAACAACGCTTTCTTGAATGATTTCGAACCCTCCAATAAGACTCAAAATATTGTTAAAGCTCTTTTGAGTGAACACATGCTTGTGCGTGCTATCTAATGCGATCGTATTTAAGGCAGACTCATCCGGCAGAACGACCCCTAATATCCCATGTTTTTTTAATACTCTCTTCCATTCTTTTAATGTTTTTATCACATCGACATAATGCTCGAGGTTGTGCCTGGCAACAACAAAATCCAACTCTTCGTTGCGAAACATATAAAGGTTATCACCTGATGCCTGCACATCTGCCTTGCTGAGCTTATTCTTAACACAACCTACCGCCCCCATTTCTCCTGAAGCCAAAACATCTACTCCGATGCAATTATCAGACGTCTTTCGATGACCACACCCGACATCTATCCCGCGACCGATGCAATACGGCAAAAGAGCCAACCTCTCGGGGTGATTATAATTATTATAAAGTTTATTTCTGTGGCTTGACAGTATTTGATTTATAATTGATTTAATCATATTCATCCTACTGTCCGGTTAAAAAAGCCTGTAAATAAACATATCCTACGACCCTGTTACCACAGGAACATGGCTATCGTCTCTGCATGACATAATGAATCTCCTCAAAGCCGCCGAACATGTATTTTTCACAAATCTGCTGGAACGTATTGGACCAGTTAAACAGGGGATTGAGAACATTCACGCAACGCATCCATCGTTTTGTTGAACAACGACTGCGCGTAGCAAGCAGCAATTCCTGCCGAATTACGAAATGGCGCTCATAAAACCAAAACGAATTGATCCCATATCCGCGCACATGTTCAAGAAATTTAACCATGACGCCCTTGAAGTGCGGAGCCCAGATTTCAAGTATCCCGCCGGGTTTAAGTATCCTATGAAATTCCATTAAAAGCCCATGCATGCGCTGGCGTTCGATGTGTTCGATGACATTATCCGCCAAGATGTAATCAATCGAGGCGTCTTCAAATGGCAACACTGGATCATCGGCGACAATCAGCAAATCAGGACGGTGCACTTCGGTGCGCCATTTCGTCTCTTCCATGACATCTATGTTAATCCAACCTTCACGGTAATCACTGCCGCATCCATAATTTATTTTTTTCATGGCGTCAACATCCAGCCTTGAATCTTGTCTGTAAATTCGCCGCACTCATCGCTCATAGTCAACATAGCCGACATCTGAATGTTTCATGCATGTCTGTGACCGGATCATAAATGGAATAATTTGCCCTGCCTTGAATTACGGCTGTTTCATCAGCGCCAGAAGCGGAACCGCCGTTTTTTCAGCGACGGCTCGAACATCGAACAAATCCCGCGCCACTCTATAGCCCGCGGCGCCACAACGCGCTCGCAAATCCCGCGATTGCGCAAGCGTCGTCAACTGTGCCGCGAACTCTTCCCGGGAATTCGGATCGAAGAGCAGTCCGGTTTCACCTTCGCGCACAATCTCGACCATACCTTGGAGCCGCGCCGCCAGCACGGGCAAGCCGCAGGCCATGTTATGCACCAGCGCGCTGGTAACATGAAAATTATCCGATTCCTGCCCCTCCCGCATGGCCAAGCCTATGTCGCCCGCATTCAGGGCCGTCGTCACCATCTCGGGAGATTTGAGCCATCCCGTGAAGCGAACAACGTCCTCGGCATGCAAATCGCGGACAATTTGCTGCAAACGCGCCATATCCGGCCCGGAGCCAACCAGCATAAACCTCAAGGCCGGCAAACTGTCGCGCAACGATGCAACCCATATAATAATTTTATCGTTGCCCTTATTTGGGTGCATATAGCCATGATTGACCAACACCACATGATCGTCATGATAATCGAATGCAGCCCTGGCCGCTTTCCGATCTCCGGGGCGATAGATCGAAAAGTCGCACGCGTCATACACAGGGACAATCCGATCGGGTTCGAATCCCTTACGGACCAAGTATGTTTTGGTGTACTGCACCCGCGTAAAAATTAATGGCAATCGGCGCCATGACGCCAAATCAACGGCGTTAATCAGGCGCCCAAGAGGACGCCAAATCGGATGGCTCATCATATAGATATTGACAAAGAAATCGGCGATCGTGATCGCAACTTTATTTCCAAAAAAAATGCGGGCAATCATGGCGGACAACGGGATGGTTTCCTCAATATAGACCAGGTTAATACCCAGCCGGCGGCATTGTAGCGCCAGCCAGGGAAGGCAGATCAACCACAGGCCTGTTTTCAGAAATTTATCCATAGATGACGCGCGATTGATGCTGAACGGCAAGATGTGGAACACGACAGATCCCTCGATTATTTCGGGAATCGGCTTCAGCCCACGCAGGCTGAAATAATGCACTTCGGCTTGGCTTGCCAACCGGCGTACAATCTCGACAATGGCAGGGAATAATTCGACATGATCGGCTGCCCCATACCGGAACCAGAGCGCAATTTTTGGCCGACTACTCATGGCAAGATGTACTCAAATTGTTTGGGTTGTATGGACTTGCCATGGCTGCCAGGCTCGCGACGTGGTCGCGAAACGTTTGCTTTATTCGCCGTATGTCGACGATCTCGACCAGGCCACCGTTCCGTCTCATTTCCGGCCGATTTCCGACCTCTGATCTCCGACCTCTTCCGCCAGAACCTCCACCCGGTCCACCAGCAAGGGGATTTTGGACACGGACCAGAGCGCATCCGTCAGAACGAACTGGTTCAAACCGGGCTTCAACGAAACACGTTCGATGCGCCACTCGGCCAGCCGCAGGTTCTGAAAATCGGCCTGCCCGAGCATGCCAAAACGCACGCGCTTGCTTCCATTGACGGCCATGCCGCTGATCAAAAGGGAAACATTGCTGGTCCGATCGGCAAGATTGTAGATATCCAGCGCAGCCTTGTCTTCCAAAATCCGCCAGTCGCGGAAATCCTTCAGTTGCTGCCAGAGCTTGATATAGCCCCAGGAAGGCGCATACAACACCAGCGATGTCTGGCCCTGTTCGCGCGCATGCCGGATGACGTCCTCGCGCGTGTTGTAGAAAATGGTGGCAAGCAGACCATCCATGGCCGGACTGTAAAATTCATCGCGAAAGGCCACCCCATACTTTGCCAGATTGATTCCAGCCTTGTTGGTGAACGTGACCTGCCGCGCAAAATAGACGTTCGAAACCACACCCCGCCAGTTTCGGGCGCTCTTGCCATACTCCAGATAAGCGGCATCCGGAAAATGTTTAAAAAACTCTTTGGCTGTGGCCGGCCAGTTTAACCGCTCGAACACGTCCATCGGCTCCGATGGCACGGTGAAGGTAAAATAGACATTGGTGGAATTATGCACACGCAATTCATTCCAAGGATCAAACCAGCGTTCGCCAATCACCAGGGTGCGCGGGGGCAATTGCGTATCGCACCAACGCGCAACATCCTTGTATGGAATAGGGTTGCCGGTGATCCGGATACTCCACCACGCCGGGGGAAGCAGCGCCGCAAGCGCGACCCCTGCCGCACCATAAACCATCATACGGCGCAACCCCGGCTTCAGTCCGAGCCGGCGGCCCGGCACCGATAAATGCCACAATCCCGCCGCGAGGAGAATCAGGAACAATGGCAGAACCACGGATACATGCCGTTGGGCAAAATTGACCGCTTGAAGCACGGAGGCCGGCGCATACAGGCTCAATGCGCCAAACAGCATGAGCAACACAAGGCCATATCGCCCGTTCCAGAGACGATGTTTGATGAAATAGATCGCCAGAAACAGGCCGGCCAATACGAGCAGCCCAATGCCAAGCGGGGTGGCGCCGAACGACATGCCTTCCGCCAATCGGCCGGGAGCATCGAAAATCGAAAGCGAGCGCGCCCCTACTTGGCGAACCCAACTTTCCTTAACTTCCGAATTCACAAACCGCGACAATACAAATGGCACACCCCATTCGCAGAACAAGAGAGGCACACCAACGACGCCATAAACAACGAGCCAGCTTATCAGGTCGCGACCGCGTCCGGATAGCCTGCGGATACGCCAAATCAGCGTCCCCAACATAATGGGAACCACCAAAGCGGCCAGCCACCAGCCGGAAAAATGACTATAGGTCAACAGGAAAAAACCAATCCCGGCCAGCACGTGGAAATGCCAGGGTAGATAACCGGGAACACGGCGGCGCCGGAACAACCACAGAACCGAGTATAACTGCATGGCGGCGCCCAGCACGAGCGGCGGGTAAAAATAGGCCTCGCGCGACAGCTGGATATGAAACGGGTTACAGGCCAGCACCAGCGCAAAGAAAAGACCGAATCGCCGCCCATTCAATTCCCGACCGGCCAGGAAGGCGAACAGCACCGTCATAATGCCAAAGAGCGCGCCAGACAAACGAATCGTGAAATCTGTTACCGGCAAATGCAGCCAGTCAATAAATCCTTTGGCAAAGGCCACCGCAAACGGAAATTGTTCCGTCGCCGAGAACACTTGAAACCAGTTGAAAAAAATCTGCCGCGCGGTTATCGCCCTGTGGCAGAAATCATAAAATATAATTGTGTCGGCCCGGAAAGCCGACTCCCCCAGCCACATCAGCCGGAAAAAAGCCCCAACAGACAGGACCAACGCAACTCCACCCCACGACCAATAACGCCGGCTATGCATAATAACACCTGAATGTTGCACGAGCTTGTTGATTTCGCATTGCGGAATCAACGCCGATTCGTCCCGATTTTTGCCGTCCTAAACTATGCCCGCAACCAGCATTCGACTTATCCTATGATGAAATTTCACTGGAATTTATAGTGTAATTAGAGAAATTACAATAGTTTTATAAATTTCCTAATACATTTTATTGACGCAACTTTTCTTCGGCTTCACCTCAAACCTCGCTCGAAATTAGCGGCATGCGTGCCGGGGATCGTTTGGCCGGCGCGCAGGATCCGCGCATAGGCGGCCGTCTGCTGAAACAGCCATTCGCAACAACGGCCATATCTACGATCATCTTCAAAAAAAATGCGATTAACGGATAATTTTTTGCTCCCAAAGGTTGTTCAGGAAAATGCGCCAGGGCATGATTTCAACGCCGTCCTTCGTCCGCCGCGAACAAGGATCGCGCGACACAAGCACACAACGCGCGGACGAATGCTCTTCTTTGAACGCGCGCAGTCCTTTCATATGCTTATCCGACACCGAATCGGATGCTTTTACTTCAATGGCCAGCTCCGCGTCGCCCAGAATGAAATCGACCTCGAACTGGGATGCGGTTCGCCAATAAGCAATAGGATAAAACAATTCCGAATAGCGGGTGTGCGCAAGTAATTCCATCAGGATAAAATGTTCCAATGCTTTGCCGAAGAGTTCGGAACCCGGTTCCACTTTTCCTCTGCGCGCCAGACCGGACACAATTCCAACGTCGAAAAAGTAATATTTTGGCGCGCCAATCAGTCTGCGCTTGGCCCTTTTGGCAAAGGCCGGAAGAAACGAACCGACAAGCGTATCGGACAGGATTTCAAAATAACTTTTGACGGTTGGGGCGCTGACGCCGCAGTCGGCGGCAATATTATTAAAATTAATGATTTCTCCGTTGGATAGAGCCGCAACCTCCAAAAACCGGCTAAATGCGGGCACATTGCGGGTCAACGCCTCATCCGCAATTTCTTCCTTGAGATAGTCGCCAACGTATGACCTGATCAGTTGCGCTGGATGCGCGTGGTTATAATGTCTGGGAAGTAATCCGGCATTCAAGGCCCGATCCAGCGAAAATTCGGGGATTTCGGGAAAGACCAGTGGGCGCAGTTCGTAACGAACAGCGCGTCCGCCGAGCAAGTTGGCATGTTTACGCTTTAATTTACGGGCGCTCGATCCGCATAAAATGAAACGACGCCCGCTATTTTCAATCAGCCAATGAATTTCATCCATCAGTTCAGGTATTTTTTGCACCTCATCGATAATGACCGGAGGAGAAATCGTGCATGCGGCTTCGGCCGCCAAATCTTCACGAAGTAAAGCGGGGTTACTTAATAACCGGCGATAAACGTCGGATAGAAGCAAATCGTAACGCCTTGCTCCGGGGAACAAAGTCATTAATAGCGTGCTTTTCCCGGTTTGCCTGGGTCCCCAAAGAAAGCACGATTCCGCGCTGGATTTTTCCAATGACAAGATTCGCTTATACATGATGAATGAAAATACAGATTTACTATATCATCGTCAAGCCATTTGTTTTTATGGGCGCATTGAACGTTGGAAACAGCAATATTTTTAATTGACGCGAACGACTATTGCGGTTAACTCCCAGTCGCAAACAGATTGTTTAGGCCCGAGTTTCAGCCCCAAAAACACGGGGGGGGGTGGGGGCATAAACATGACAAGTATATCAGATGTAGTGGCCGTTCGCCAGTCTCCGCCGGCCGTGCTCCGCCATAGCGTTTCGCCCAGGCGAGACAGGACGGCAATCTGCGGTTCTATCCACCGTAGGCGGACAAGTCGAACCGCATCTACACCCCCATTGTCACTGATCCATTGCCAACAATCGCCGGAAAATAAGACCAGGCGTTCCTTCGGCTTCACCGCAAGCCTCGCTCGAAATTAGCGGCATGCGTGCCGGGGATCGTTTGGCCGGCGCGCAGGCGGCGCCAGATGGAGCGCACTTGGTCGCCGGTGTATTCCCGATACATAAAATCGGCGCGCAGGATCCGCGCGCCGGCGGCCGTCAACGCCGGAATATGCGGCGCCAGGCAGAACGGCTTTTCATCGATAACCACCATACGGCAATGCCGGGCAATCACGCGCACCTGTCCGCCGAACGATGAAGTCAGCGCCGGAGCGCCGGATCCCGGTTCGCCGGGACGACAGGTCCCCCGCCGGTCGCATCCGCCGCCGCCAAGGCTATGGCGGACAGGCCCGACGGCAGGCAACACGCAGGCTTCCGACGTCATGAGCGGCGTATCCTGATACACAATCACCACGGCCTTGTCGCCCACCACCGCCAGCAGGCGCCGCAGGTTGTCGCCATCATCTTCCGGCGAAAGCGTCAGGCGCGTCGCGCCCAGCGCCAGCGCCTGCTCCGCCGCCACATGATTTAACACGTACATCGGCCAGTCGGCTGACAGATCGAGTTTTACCCCCGGCCGCTCGGCGCCCGCGGCGCGAAGCAAACCCCAGGCGCCCGGATTGGCCGCCTGCCATTTGCGCCAATTGGCGTCGATCAGGCGTCGAATGGTTTTTTGCAGCGCGGCATGTTCCCACCGTCGCACGATCGCCGGCAAGGCTATCCGCAGGCGCGCTGAACCGACGCATTCGGCCAGGCGGCGCAGACCCGCATCGAACGCGTCCGTTGCATCGGGTGGCGCTTCCAGCACGACTTCGTCCAAGTCCCGCCAGTCCGCATCTTCAAAGGTTTCCAACCAGGCGGGCTGGTCCGTTTGCAGGCGCCACCGGGTGGCAGTCTGCGGCACAACGGCCTGCGGCAAAGGGTCTATAGGCGCGATCGCTAACGCAGACTTGACTTGGGTTATGCCGGCGGACAAGGCCTCCCGATAGCGCGCTTCCAACTGGTCGGTTATTTGCCGCCGCACCTGGTTAAGGAGCGAAACAGGAACAAAGCATGCCTGGGGATTGCGCACGGTCAGCTGGGCCGCCGCAAACCGGGTGGCGCCCAATTTGCCGAACGCCTGTTCGACAGCCACGCGCATTCGATCGGCATCGCGCGCCGCATGGAATTGACCCGCGACCTCGATTATCGCCGCAATCGTAGCGGCGCTTCGCGGAAGCGCCGTTGCCCCGACCAAGGTGGCGGTCGCCCGAATCCTGTCAGGCTCGATCTGCACCTCAAAATTAACCGGACAACGGATCCGGAACAGGCCGGGCTTGGGTTTTTCGAAGCGATAGCGTCGTTTGATTTCCTGCGAGGATGCGCAATAGACCACGGCATCTTCCGGAATCTCGGGATGATCGCCCGGCAAGGCCACCTCCACGAGCGCGCCGGCGGGGGCCTCGAAGACCAATCCCGTTTGCGCGGCGGCGCCATCCAGCACGCGCAAGCGCTCCACCGCAAACCCATAAGGCCGCGGCAACCCGGGCACGTCCATCTGGATCCCGTCGTGAACTTCAAGCGGCTGGGAGGAATGAAACCGCAGGCGCACCTCCCCGGAGGCCAAGCGCACGATCTTCTCGACCCGCCCGATGGGATACCCGCGGTGCCCGACATATTCCGGGTCGATCGCGTTCCGGTTCCAGCGGTTAGGCAAAAACAGGTTTGTCCAGGGCCGGCTGAAGATGGTTTGAATATCGGCGGCCAGGCTCCTGGCCTTTTCGGGCGTAAGGTTGCCGTCGAGCAATTGGCGGTAATAATTCACCACGGCGGCGACATACAGCGGACTTTTCATGCGGCCCTCGATTTTCAAGGCCGCCACGCCGGCGCGGCGGAGTTGCGGCACAAACTCCGGCAAGGCCAGGTCTTTCATGGAGAAGACAAATTGGCTTTCAGCTCCCTGCCGATACTGGTCGCGGCAGAGATAGGCACAGCGGCCGCGGTTACCACTGCGGCCAAGCAGATGCGAGGAATACAGGCACAAGCCGCTGTAACCGTAACACAACGCGCCATGAATGAAGACTTCGGTTTCAATGCCCGGCAGGGAGGCAATGTCAACCACTTCTTCCAGGGTCAGTTCGCGGGCCAGGGTGACGCGCGCAAAGCCCAGTTCGCGGGCCAGTTCAACGCCCGGCCGGTTATGGATGGCCATCTGGGTGCTGGCATGCAGGCGCAATCCCGGGAAATGCCGGCGGAGGATGCGATACACCCCAAAGTCTTGCACAATAACCGCATCCACGCCGAGTGCGGCAACCGCGGCCAGGGCATCCACCAACTCATCAAGCTCGTGTTCTTGAACAAGGGTGTTGACCGTCACATAAACCCGCCGCCGAACCGGACGCGAATGGGCATAACCGGTGATGGCGGCCACATCTTCCAACGAAAAATTCGCGGCCTCGGCCCGGGCGGAGAACCGGGGCAACCCGAGATAAATGGCGTCGGCGCCGTAATGAATGGCCGCGTAGCCCGCTTCCAGTCCGCCGGCGGGCGCCAGCAATTCGATAGGCCGTGTGACCGCCGGATGTTGTTGTGTCGCATGCATTTTTAGATTGACCCTGACATCGATTAAGATACAAATACGCCATTCGCGAGAAGGCCAAGAGTGTGCCTAAGTAACGGGCAATTTTCAACAACCATCCGAAAGACGCAACGAAACACGGCAACAAGGAGTCATTATGAACAACAAAATCGGAGTGATCGCCACACTGCACGCGGATCGGAGCTGTTTTGCGCAGATGAAACAGCATGGTTTGAATGTCTGTCAACTATGCAGTTGGGAGCCGGCCCTGTGGACCGACAAGCTGGCGGAAAAAGTCCGCAAGGAGGCGGAAGCCGGCGGCATTTACATGACGTCCTTATGGGCCGGCTACTCGGGACCCAGCGCGTGGAATTTTACGGAGGGGCCTATCACGCTGGGCCTTGTGCCGCCGGCCTACCGTTACCAGCGCGTTCAGGAACTGATGCAAGCGGGCCAATTCGCCAAGACTCTGGGCGTGAAGGCCGTCATCACACACATGGGATATATCCCGGAGAATGCGGGCGATCCCGCTTTCGACGACATCGTGGTAGCGGTACGGCATCTCGCGAACCATTTAAAGAACCTGGGGCTGGAATTCTGGTTCGAAACCGGGCAGGAGACACCCGTGACCCTGTTGCGTTTGATCCAGGCCGTGGGTCTGCCAAATCTGGGGATCAACCTGGATCCGGCCAATCTGATTCTCTACGGCAAAGGCAACCCCATCGACGCCCTGGATGTGTTTGGCCCGCTCGTTCGCAACATCCACGCCAAGGACGGATTTTACCCGACCGATCCCATGCAACTGGGGAAAGAAGTCAAGGTGGGCGAGGGGCGCGTCCGCTTCCCTGCGTTCGTGCGGCGCCTGGGCGAAATCGGATTCGCCGGCGAGTTCATTATCGAGCGCGAGATTTCAGGCGACCAGCAGAACAGCGACATTGCCGAAACCATTGCCTACCTGAAAAAACTGATCGCGGAGGCTTAAGACATGGCATTGCTCAAACAGATTCAACAACGCTATTCGGCGCGTTCGTATCAAAGACGGCCCGTGGAAAAGGAAAAACTGGAAATCATTCTGCAAGCCGCGCGCCTGGCGCCTTCGGCCAACAACAAACAGGAATGGCGGTTTCTCGTCGTCCAGGACGCGGATACGCGCAAAAAGCTGTGCATCGCGGCAAACAAACAGGCTTTCGTCGCTGAAGCGCCTGTAATTATCGTTTGTTGCAGTGCGATTTCGGACAACGTCATGCGTTGCGGACACATGGCCTACCCGATTGACGTGGCCATCGCCATGGAGCACATGGCGCTGCAAGCCGTGGAAGAGGGACTGGGCACATGTTGGATTGGATCTTTTTACGAGGACCAGGTCAAAGCCGTTCTCGGCATTCCACCTCCGGTGCGCGTGGTGGAATTGATGGCGATGGGTTATCCGGCCGATGCGCCCCGCGACAAGAGCCGCCTGCCGTTGGAACAGATCGTATGCCACGAACGCTGGAAGTTTGTCTAAGCCCCGAGAAACGGGTGACTTTTTCATGTAGAGCCGACTTTACGTCGGCTATCTTTTTTTATGTAGAGCCGACTTTACGTCGGCTATCTTTTTTTATGTAGAGCCGACTTTACGTCGGCTATCTTTTTTCATGTAGAGCCGACTTTACGTCGGCTATCTTCGGAACAGAATAGCCGGTATTCCGCCGGAGGCGGATCCGCCTATGGCGGAAAATTCCTGTGCTTTCAATTAAACTTCCGACAACTATTTTTATGTAGCCGCGGCGGTAACGCCGTGGCCGCCCGCCGTCGCCCCGGGGCTATGGCGGGCAGGCCGAAGAATCCACGCCGTCACCCAGGCTCCGCCGGAGCGCTTCGCCGAGGCGGGCCGGCGCGGCTACACTGATTGTCTGACTGTCGTCCGGTGTCAGTCATCCGTCGCCCGTAACGGCCGCCGCTTTCTCCAATAGTTCGCGGGCATGATCCAGCGTCACGCGGGTGGCGTCGCGGCCGCCCAGCATGCGCGCAATTTCCTCAAGCCGGCTGGGCTTGTCGAGTTTAATAATGCGCGCCACAGTACGCCCGTTCTGCGCCCGTTTTTCGACCGCGAATTGAACATTGCCGTGCACGGCCACCTGGGGCAGATGCGTAATGCAGAGAACCTGGCGACGGCGGGCCACCTCGGCCAGTTTCGCGCCCACGCGCCGGGCCGTTTTGCCGCCGATATTGGCGTCAATTTCATCGAAGACCAGAACGGGGATACGGTCATGCTCCGCCAGCACGGTCTTGACCGCCAACATGACGCGCGACATTTCCCCGCTGGACGCGATGGTCCGTAAAGGGCGCTGGGGCTCACCCGGATTGGGCGCAAAGGTAAATTCCAGGGCATCCAAGCCGCCGGCATGCGGCTCGACGGGGCTAAACGCAACGGCAAAGGCCGCTTTCTCGAATCCCAAGTCCTGGAGTTCCGCGGTTATGGCTTTCACCAGGCGCCTGGCCGCCGGTTCGCGCTTGCGGCGGAGCGCCTGTCCCAGCGCTTCCAGCCGTTGGCGTCCGGCGTTCAACTCGGCATCCAGCCTGCGCACTTGTTCGTCGCGAGTCTGCAAATCGCATAGGCGCTCCCGGGTTTGTTCAAGCAGCTTCAACAGATCGGCCACCGACCCGCCGTATTTGCGTTTAAGCTTCTGATAAACCGCCAGCCGGTCGTCCAGCCATTGCAGGCGGCCCGGATCGCCTTCGATGTTCCGGACCAAGGCGCCGACAGCGGCGGAGAGGCCCTGGATTTGCTCCGCCATGTTCCGCGCCTCGCTTTTCCATCCGGCTGCGGCCGGCGCCAGCGCCGCCAGCTTGTCGAGGGCTTGTTGCGCCGCAGCCAGGCGATTAAAGGCGCTCTCCTCAGCCTCGGTCAAAATCTGGCAAATTTCATCGGCCCATTGCAAAATGGCCTGGGCATTGCCCAGCACGTTCTGCTCGCGGATAATTTCGGCCTCTTCTTCCTCGCGCAAGGCGGCCGCTTCCAGTTCCTTAAGTTGAAAAGCCAGCAGGTCAACCTGGCGCGCAACATCCGTTTCGCCGGTAGTCAGCGCCTGGCGGCGGGCAAGCAAGGCCTGTTGGCCGGCATACTCCGCGCGGTAAGCGCCAAGCTCCTTTTCGAGGCGGCCAAAGGCATCCAGGACATTCAATTGAAAATCGGGGCTCAGCAGGGATTGGTGGTCATGCGGCCCGTGCATGTCCACCAGCAGTTCGCCGATCCGTTTCAGCGCCTGGAGCGTAACGGAATTGTTGTTGACGAATTGCCGGCCGGATCCGGAAGCGGAAAACGCGCGTTTAACGATGAGCCGATCGTCGGCGCCGCGCTCGATCCCGCCGGCCTGCAACAGCTCGCGGAGTTCGTCCGGCGGGGCCATCTGGAAGGCCGCCTCAACGACGCACTGGTCCGCGCCCTCGCGCAGGAGAGTTTTATCGGCGCGCTCGCCCAGGAGCAGATTCAGGGCGCCAACGATCATTGATTTGCCGGCGCCCGTCTCCCCGGTAATCACATTCAACCCCGGCTCGAACTCAACGTCGAGGGTGTCAACCAGGGCCAGGTTTTTGATCTGGAGGGATTGGAGCATTGCTAATGACCGCTATGCGGGCAACTTCCGTGGGGACAGGACGAACAGGCGGCCGAAGGTTCGTGTGGCGGCCTCCCTGTCGGCGCCGCCACGCTGAAACCCGACAATGCTTTCTTCAGTTCCCGGCCGGCGCAATGCGGGCATTGCGTCGGCACATCCCCTACCCGGCGTTGAAGATGCTCAAACTTTTTGCGGCAGTCCCCGCACTCATATTCATAAATCGGCATATCCAGTCACCTCATTTTCACAGACTGTTGACGCCGCACCCTTTGCGGCAATCGCAGGACTTCAAATCCTGGATCCCGCGAATCACGCCCGGGAACATGCGGAGCACATTGGCCGCGTTGCTTGCCATCGTCTTCAGGATCAACTCGAAAGTGACCGATTCCTTCGATTCATGCCAGCAATCGTAATCCGTGCTCATGGCAATGGCCGCATAGCAAAGACCGGCTTCGCGGGCCAGGACCACCTCCGGCACCGTGCTCATGTTGATCACATCCCCACCCCACAGCTGGAACATCCGGCTCTCGGCCTTGGTCGAAAAACGGGGGCCCTCGATGGTCACCACCGTGCCGCGATCGTGATGGGGAATATTGAGTTCAACGGCGACTTTCGAAAACAGCTTGCGGAGTTGGGGGCAGAACGGCTCGGCCATTGGGATATGGCAAACGACCATTCCCTCGTAAAATGTCTGGGCGCGGCGGGTGGTGCGGTCGATGAACTGGTCAATGAATACCAGGTGACCGGGCTCGATTTCCTCGCGCAAACTGCCGCAGGCGGTGGTGGCAATGACGTGGGTAACCCCAAGTTCCCGGAGGGCCCAGATATTCGCCCGGTAATTGACCAGCGACGGCATAATGCAATGGCCGGCGCCGTGCCGCGGCAGGGCGACAATCTCCATCCCCTGTAACTTCCCCGTGATCACCAGATCCGACGTGGCGCCGTAGGGCGTGTGCAATTTGATCCGTTTCACCTCGGTCAGATGCAGGTTGTCGTCGATGCCCGATCCGCCGATAATCCCGATTTTAGCCATGAAACACCTCCGCGGGTGGCTGGATTTCGATCAGTTATGCTTGAAGATCATAAACATTGCGGTTGGAGAGGCAAGCCTAAAGAGACAGGCTGTAGGCTGAAGGCTATAGCACCTTAAACGTTGGAAACCGCTATGAAAAACAAGATAACCACGAAACACACGGAACACACGAAATGGATGAAGATCAGATTCTGTTTTTCAATATAAGAAAATAGAATCTGTAATATTATTTTACTGAACTTTCGTGTGTTTTGTGTGTTTCGTGGTAAAAAATCTTCGGGTTGCGGGCATAGCCCCGCATTGAACTGAAGGTCAGTAAAGCCCGCCATCAGCCCGCGGACTACGGCCCCTCTTTAGCCCAAAGGCCAGACCTGTTGCTTCAACTGCTTGGAAGATTTAAATTCGGCCGCTCTGCCATCCATGACAAGCTTGGCGGCCGTGGGCGCCACCTCGACCACAATCTTCTTTTCCGGAGTGCGCGCATGCAGAATGTTCGCCAGCAGGATCGCCCGCTCCACGCCATCGCCGCGGCCGTAATTCCAAACCTCGTCAGGCTGGGCCAGCCGGCCGGGCCCGTCATAAATCGATTCGTTGGGCATATCCGCCGCGCGCTTAAACACTTGATCTTCCGTCAGCGCGGACGCGCCGGCAATCGAGACGGGATTGCGCTCCAGGGCCGCCAGCAAAAACGGCCCCGGCTCCGTGCGGGATAGGTCGCGGTAGGCATAGAAAGCCAGGTCCGCCACCGTGTTTTGCGAACGGATCGCTTCCAGCCGGGCGATCAAGGCCTGCCGATCCATATCGAGGGTAATGGCCAGCGGCGCCGATTCCGGCCGTACGGTTTTTGCCCGGATATCCGGAATGCGGGGAACCGTCCGGCAAAAACGGATCAGGCCCTCGATCGCCACGGCGGCATTCAGACAGCCGCATGAAAACTGGTTTCGCAGGGCTTCCACATCGGCGGCATTGCTCAAATCCACCTTGCGAGCGCGAAGATAATCCTCCAAGTCGTTAAGCACAATGCCGTTCGGCGCAGGATCGCGTGAAAAATATTCCATTTCGATTTCCGAAAGTAATTTGTCGCGGGTCGCGTCCGTGACCTTGAACGAGCTGTCCTGCTCGTAGGCAAAAGCGCGCTCGGCGCCGATATAATGCGCCACACCATGGATGGAATAACGGATCTGGAAGCATTTCTGGATATCGCGGCGATGGCGAATGTAGTTGCCCAGCATTTCATCCGTCAGCCCGGTTTGCAGGAAGCGGCGCAAACGCTCGGCAAAGCCCTCGTATGCTTGCGGCTGAATGGTGGCTTCCGGGAAAAGGATGTGCACATGCCCGGTCTCGTGGGCCACCAAGGTCACGCGCTCGTTTTCCAACGCGCGGCGCGCCTGGGCCGAGAGGGCGGTGCCGTTAAACCACATGGCCTTGGTCACCAGCCGCCGATTATTGGTCAAAACGCCTTCGCCCACGTTCACAAAATTCTGGGAATGCAAAGGCGTGGCCATCAGGAAGATGTCCTTCAACGGGATGCGCGCCACGATAAAGAGCGCGGCCGCATAGAGCACGGCCAGCGACACGCACTCGCCGGCGCCGGCGGCATAATTCTCCCGATACCGGAAGGCATCCATGGCCTCCACCGTTTCGGTCTTCCAATATGGGATAACGTCGCCCGCATATTTGTCGAGCCCGAAATGCTTGCGGATATCGATGCCAAAATAATATTTATCGCCCTCGTATCCAAAAAGCGCGTTGGATTGCTTGAGAGTCTCGGCATCGATAAAACCGGCAAACCGGCCCAATTCCCGCTGTTTGGTCGTCAACCCCCAGGTGTCGAGGTCCAAATTGAAAGCATAATGCTCCATGATGTATTGCTTGAGCCGGACGATGCGCCGGTAGGGCGTCATGGTCTCAAGGCCCGCGAACCACGGGTCCGCGCGCCACCGCCAAAGACGCGGGCTCATCAAGTTGGCCAGGAACAAAGCATAGACCAGCTCCGGGAACACGAAGATTTCCATGTCCGAGAGCGTCAACGCCGACGATTTACGCTCCAATTCCCGGCGATTCATGGCTTGCATCCGTGGATTCCTCATCCTGCATTCCGCATTTTCCATTTCTCATTTCTTCTGAGATACGCCCAGGCCGGCGCCGCCGGGAGCATCGCGCCACTGACGTTGTTCACGATCCCGGAAATCATGGGATGTCCGTCGTGATGCCGGACGGGCAGACCGGTCGTCAAAAACCCGAACAGCAGGCAGGGCGCCATCTCGCACAAAGCGCCCCAGATGGCCAACGGCAAAACCAAGGCGAGTTGTTGCCACATAACTGTTTCCACAGCCCCCAGCCGGGAGCCGGGCAGAAAGGATCGGGAGCACAATCCCGCTGTGGTTATCGGGCAGCAAACTGAGGACGGCAGACTGTGGGCTTGCCCTACGCTTTACTCGCCACGCGCTTCGCGGCCTTGGCCACTTTGCCGGATTTGATGCAAGAGGCGCAGACTTTACGGATGGCAATCCCCCCGTTCTCCATAATCCTGATTTTCTGGAGGTTGGGCAGAAAACGGCGGCGGGTAATACCGGTCGTGTGCAGACCGATTCCGCCGCTGGACTTCGGCAATCCGCGCCGGGTAATAATATTGCCGGTGCGCAAGCCCTTCCCACAAATATCGCAAATGCGTGCCATAGTTAGCTCCTGAACAATGTCTATGTCTCGGATCCTTCCCGTTCAAGCGTGTTACTATAGGCCAAGGCGGCGGTCACCTCAAGCATAAAAATTACCGGATTTTGGGATTGCACCGGCCTGAACTTCTGTTATGGTTTAGCGGTTTTCAACCGGCGCCCATCGTCTATCGGTCAGGACACCAGGTTTTCATCCTGGGAAGCGGAGTTCGACTCTCCGTGGGCGCGCTCCGATAGCGCCTCTTTGCCCGCCGGAAACGTGACCGCAAACATGGTTCCGGAACAGGGGATTCTTTCGATCGATCCGTTTAATTGTTCCACAAAGGTCATCACCAGTTGCAAGCCCAGCGAAGCGGTGTTCCGGAAATCCACTTCGGACGGAAATCCCACGCCGTTGTCGCCGACCTCCAAGCGGTACCGGCCATTCGCGGCGGCCTGGAGTCGGATCCGAATCTCGCCCCGCCGATTATCCGGAAAGGCATATTTCAGGGAATTGGACACCAGCTCGTTGATGATCAGACTGCACGGAATCGCCTGGTCAATGTGCAAGGCGACGTTGTCCACGGCGACATCCATGGTCACCGAACCGGAATCCACCAGGAACATGCGAAATAAGTGGCTGATCAAACTCTGAATATAATTGCCGATATCCACCTCGGCCAGACTCCGGGACTGATATAGTTTCTCGTGCACGATGGCGATGGATTTTATCCGGTTTTGGCACTCCCGGATCACGGCGGCGGCCTGCCGGTCATGGACATGACCCAGCTGCAGTTTCAACAGGCTGGAAATGACCTGCAGGTTGTTTTTCACACGATGATGGATTTCCTTGAGCAACACTTCCTTGTCCCGGTTGGCGCCGATCAGCTCCTGTTCTCTGGCGCGCAACTGCCGATTGGCGGCTTCCAGCGCCTGGATGGCCATTTTCCGGTCCGTGATATCGATAACCACCCCGACCACGGCATGGCCCTCGGCAAACTGCACGGAGCGGGAATGCAGCAACACCCATTTGGTTTCCCCCGTTTTGGAAAGGAACCTGAAATCATAGACCGGCACAATCCCGTCTGTCAGGCCAAGCTGTTTTTTGCGAATTTGGGCCAGGAAAAAATCGCGGTCAGCCGGATCGATAATTTTGCCGAATTCCTCGAACCCCCAGGCATCGATGTCTTCGCGGGTATAGCCGGTGATCCTGGTCCAACCGTCGTTGACAAACACGAGCCTGCCATCCTTGATCATATGGATGCCGACGAGCGACTGCTCCGAGATGGTTCGATACCTGTCCTCGCTTTCGCGCAGGGCCAGTTCCGAGCGCATTTTATCGATCGCCGTGCCGATTTGCCGGCCCACCACCAGCAGCAACTCTTGCTCTTCGCTGGGAAAAGCGTGGGGCGCATCATGCACCAGAACCAGGGCGCCAACCACCGCATCCTTGGCTGTCAGGGGGATGCGGGCCATTGCCTGAAAGTTCCATTTGCGGGCCTGTTCCGGAGCCTCCCGGGCGCAATCGCCCGTGAAAATTCCCCGGCCCTGCACAAAAAGCGCCTGCCATTGCGGCTCGTTCAAACTCAAGCGCTTCAAACTGCGCGCGTAATCGGCCGGCAAGCCATGAGCCGAAACCAGGGTGGCCGTTGCGCTTTGGGCATCCACGATATAAATCCCGGCCCCCTTGAATTGCGCCAAGGCCAACGATGCGTTCGACACTTCGTCGAGCAGGGTGGTCAAATCCGTCGCGCGGTTGACCGCCACAATGACCTTGTTCACGACCTCCAACTTGCGGGCATGCTCCTTGATCTGCAATTCGGCTAATTTACGGTCGGTGATGTCGGATACCAGTCCGTCGTACGACACCAGGCGCCCGGCGCCATCCTGGTGCGGAACCGGGGTATTGCGAAGCCACCGGATCTTCCCGTTCTTGTGCGTGATCCGGTGTTCCAGCGGCCGGATCGTCTCGCCCTTCAACAACTGCTCGGCCTGGCTCAACACCAATTTGCGGTCGTCCTCATAAACCATTTTGAACCAGAGATTGGGGTCGGCGTCATACTCCGCCGAAGTATATCCCGTAACGGCCACACACGCCGGCCCATGCGACGTGGATACGACCCGCCCGTCTTCCACCTTGACGGTATAAATGTAATCGGTCGCCGACTCCACGAGGCGCCGATAGCGCAGTTCGCTTTCTTTGAGGGCCAATTCCGCCTGCCGGCGCTCGGTGATGTCCGTAAGAATGGCCATCTTGGACACGGTGTTGTCGGCATGGGGGATGGGCATACTGGCCGCGCGATAAATGCGGCCGTCGCGCGGATTGGTGATTTCGTGGTGCACGCTTTGCCCTTGCTGGACTTGTTGCATCGCACACCAGGGGCAAACCTGCATGCGTTCGAAAAATATGCGATAGCACGGCTCACCCACGGCGACCCGGCCCACCTGGCGGATCATGGCCGGGTTCATATATTCGATGCGATAATCCGGCGAGCAGATATAAACCAGATCGCTCATGGCCTCCATCATGGACTGGTATTTCTGCTCGCTCTCCTGCAACTGACGCTCAATCCATTGCTTGTCCAACGCCAACTTGACGGTCGCCAGCACCTCGTTATCGTCCACGGGCGTGCGAATGAACCCAAGCGGTTCAATGGCCTTGGCCTTTTGCAATGCTTCGATATCGGCGGAATCTATCAGGAAAATAATGGGAATCTGCCACTGTCGATGGATGGCGGACGCAACCTGGATGCCTTGCAAGGCCGCTTCCAGGCGAACATCCATCAGCATCAGGTCGGGCTTGAGGCTTTCCGCCAGGCGCATCGCATCGTCGGCGCCGGCCGCGACGCCGGCCGCGGTAAAATCCAGAATTGCAAGCAGGGACTGCAGTTTAGCCACCAAGTCCGGATCACGGGCGGCAATAAGAATTCGGGCGGTAGTCATCGGCTTTAATCCTTGCGATCCCTGACCAGGCCCTGCTTGTCGAGCCAGGCAAAAAGCGAGGTTGAATCTGTTGACGATAATAGATCATGCGCGCGGATTTGTCCATCCCCGGCAAAAAGCTATGGGAAAATGATCATGGAAAAATGATTGCGTTCCTATGTCTTCTCCTTTAGCATCATATTGAAACGGCGGCCCATACAACCCGCGGGCATTATTGGCGGAGCCGAGTTAGGCCCCGCAGCGGGGCGGCTTTTCATAACGCCCGGTGAGGGCACCGGGCCTACAGTATTGTAGGCCGGGTCCCCTGACCCGGCGGGTTTGGATTTCCTATACATCAAATTAGGCCATGAGGAACGGGGCGCTTTCTTCATGTAGAGCCGACTTTACGTCGGCTATCTTCGGCATAGGATAGCCGGTATTCCGCCAAAAGCGGATCCGCCTATGGCGGAAAACCGGCTCTACATCGGATTGTCCGCCGGCGTGCCCGCCATAGCTTTAGCGTCGGCGGGAGGCTGATCCGCCAATAGCGAAAAATTCATATACGCCAAGTCAGGGGAGTAAATCATGACCAAAGTCGTTATCTTAGCGGGTGGATTAGGAACGCGTCTGGCTGAAGAAACCGAACTGAAGCCCAAACCGATGATCGAAATCGGCGGAAAGCCGATCCTGTGGCATATCATGAAAAATTATGCTCATTATGGGGCCAAGGAGTTTTTCATCGCCCTGGGTTACAAAGGCGAGGTGATCAAGCATTATTTCTGCGACTACCATAACATGAGCAGCGACATGACCATCGATCTGGAGCACGACCGGGTTAAAAAACGAAAAACCAATGCCGAGAAGTGGACCATCCACCTGATCGATACCGGACCGGACACCCTGACAGGCGGCCGCGTCAAACGCCTGGAACCCTGGCTTAAGGACAAAACCTTTATGCTGACTTATGGCGATGGCGTGGCTAATATCGATATACGCGCATTGTTGCGTTTTCATCGGGCACAGGGATGTATCGGCACGGTTTCGGCGGTGCGTCCGCCGTCCCGTTTCGGCGGGATCGTGCTAGACGGCAATCGGATCGCGGAATTTACGGAAAAACCCCAGATTGGCGAAGGCTGGATCAACGGCGGATTCATGGTATTCGAGCCGGCTATTTTCGATTACCTCAAGGATGGCCAGTCCATGTTGGAAACCGATGCGCTGGTGCGCTTGGCCAAAGACCGCCAACTTGTGGCCTATCGCCATGACCGCTTCTGGCAATGTATGGACACCTTGCGGGACAAGCGCCTTTTGGACCATTTGTGGCAGGAAGGCAAAGCGCCCTGGAAAGTATGGTAACCATGCGGCGCAGTTGAAGCGCTAAGTTGAAGTGCTAAGTTGAAGTGCTAAGTTGAAGTTGAAAGTAGCAAGTTTAAGGGTAACTGCTCAGGAGTCAGAATTCAGGAGTCAGACCCAGAATAAGGAACCCGTATAGGCCAGCGAATACGAAGAGAATCGGCGCTAAACACAAGGCCTTGGCGGAATGTCTGTCGCGTTCTTCCGATTCTTACGTATTTTATTCTGTATCCTGAATTCTGACTCCTGACTACCTGAGTTGTTACGTTTAAGGAATACCAATGAGCAAGAGTTTTGAAGATTTGGATGTTTGGCAACGTAGCCGAGCGCTGGCGGTATGTGTTTATCGCGCGTTACAAGCCTGCAAGGACTATGGCTTTCGCGATCAAATCACTCGCGCGGCAGTGTCCATCCCATCTAACATTGCTGAAGGAGCAGAACGCATCACGCATAAGGAATTCGCCCAATTTGTCGGTTATGCAAAAGGCTCTGCCGGTGAATTGCGGACCCAGCTGATGATCGCGGCCGATCTGGGTTACCTCACTGCAAACAGCGCGGCAGATTTGGTCAACGAGTCGACACAGATATCCAAAATGTTGTTTGGTTTGATTCAATCGCTTAAAAAAACCTCCTCTTAAACTTGCCACTTAAACTTGCCACTTAAACTTGCCACTTAAACTTGCCACTCAAACTTGCCACTCAAACTTGCCACTTAAACTTGCCACTTAAACTTGCCACTTAAACTTGATTTATGAACGCTCTTTCCGACTTTTATCGCGGCAAACGGGTGCTGGTGACCGGGCATACCGGGTTCAAAGGCGCCTGGCTCTCACTCTGGCTCCATAAGCTGGGCGCCCATGTGACAGGTTACGCCCTGCCTCCGCCGACGGACCCGAGTTTGTATGACTTATGCGGCCTAAACAAGCTTGTTGCCGGCACGATTGCCGATATCCGGGATCCGGCGGCATTGGCACGGACATTGCAATCGACCGCTCCTGAAATCGTCATTCACATGGCGGCCCAGCCGCTGGTGCGCGAATCCTACAAGAATCCGGTCGAAACCTATGCCGTCAACGTCATGGGCACGGCAAATCTTCTGGAGGCCGTGCGCGCCTGCAAAGGCGTGCAAGCTGTCGTAAATGTGACCACCGATAAATGTTATGAAAACCGGGAATGGCTTTGGGGATATCGGGAAAACGAACCTTTGGGAGGCTACGACCCCTACTCCAGCAGCAAGGCCTGTTCGGAAATCGTCGCCGCCGCCTATCGCGCCTCCTTTTTTAATCCGCACCAGTTCGAGCGTCATGGCGTGGCCATCGCCACAGCTCGGGCCGGCAACGTCGTCGGCGGCGGCGATTGGGCCGCTGACCGCCTGGTCCCGGATTGCATTCGGGCGCTGTTGAAGGGCGAAAAAATCGTGGTCCGCAACCCCTTGTCCGTCAGGCCGTGGCAACATGTCCTGGAACCGCTCTCCGGCTACCTGCGGCTGGCTCAAAAATTAGTCGAGGAAGGCCCACGCTTCGCAAGCGCCTGGAACTTCGGGCCAAACGATGACGATGCCCGGCCCGTGCAGTGGATCGTCGCCAAGCTGTGCGCGCTCTGGGGGACTGAAACGGCTTATGCCGTGGAGCAAGACGAGCAGCCGCACGAGGCGCATTATTTGAAACTGGATTGGTCCAAGGCCCGGACGGAGCTGGGCTGGCGCCCGCGCTGGAACTTGGAGCATGCGCTCAAGAAGACCGTCGAATGGGCCAAAGCCTATCAAGGTCATAAAGACGTTCGCAGCGTTTGCCTGCGTCAGATACAGGAATATTCCGAGGAAAAGGCGAAAGATTAAATCGTACGGCAGGGACACGGGACATGACCTATCGAGGGAAAATATTCGAGATCGCATTTCCGTTTGCCAATGAGCCGGCGCACAAGACATGCCGCGCCTTGGCCCTTGGCGAACCGGACGGAGACATCGAGTTTTTGCTTATAGCAACGGCGCGCGATTGCCCGGGCGGTAAGACAATTGGATTGACCGCCGATGCCGTCGCGTCCGGCGCCCTTTCTCCCGAATCCGTCCTTTGTTTGGACAAATGCTATCCACTGGCCAAGAACCGCATTATCAAGGAACTGGCTTCGGTCTCGGAAGCGTTCCTTGAAAAAGTATTGCGCGCGCGCGTCATTAGCGCGGCAGTGAAGCACTATGCAATCAAGCATAGGCCAAAACCCGCTTTTACCGCCGGCGACCGGATTTCTTACGCCGGCCGGGTGTTCGACGAAAAGGAAATCGGCAATCTGGTTGACTCTTCCCTCGACTTCTGGCTGACCGCCGGCCGTTATGCGGAGCAGTTCGAGAAGGAATTCGCCGGATTCCTTGGAATCGAACATTGCTCCCTTGTGAATTCCGGATCGTCGGCCAACCTGCTGGCGTTCATGGCGCTGACTTCGCCCAAGCTGGGTGACCGGCGCATCCGGCGGGGCGACGAGGTCATTACGGTGGCGGCCGCTTTCCCCACGACCGTTGCGCCCATTATCCAGTATGGCGCGACGCCTGTTTTTGTGGACGTGGCGCTTCCCTCATATAACATCGACTGCGCGCAATTGGACAAAGCGCTCTCCAGCAAGTCCAAGGCCGTCATGCTTGCGCATACGCTCGGGAATCCCTTCGATCTTGAGACGGTCAGGAAATTCTGCGATCGGCATCGTCTTTGGCTGATTGAAGATAACTGCGATGCGTTGGGTTCGCGCTGCCAATACGACGGCATCTGGCGATATACCGGAACCATGGGCGACCTCGGCACGTCCAGTTTTTATCCGCCGCATCATATGACCATGGGCGAAGGCGGGGCGGTCTATACCAACGACACTGCGCTCAAGCGCCTGGTGGAATCGTTTCGGGATTGGGGGCGCGACTGCTGGTGCGCCTCCGGCCATGACAATACCTGCGGCCGCCGGTTCGGACAGCAGTTTGGCGAACTGCCCCCCGGCTATGACCACAAATACGTGTATTCGCATTTCGGGTACAACCTGAAAGCCACCGAGATGCAGGCCGCCGTGGGATGCGCCCAATTAGCCAAACTGCCCGGTTTTATTGCCGCACGCAAACGGAACTGGAAATTGCTGCGCGATGGCCTGGCCGACCTTGCCGATATCTTTATTCTGCCGCAACTGGCGGCCAACGCCGATCCGAGCTGGTTTGGATTTCTGCTGACGCTGAGGGAAGAAACCGGCATCAGCCGGGACAAAATTGTCAAGCATCTGGAAACCAAAGGCATTCAAACCCGGATGCTCTTTGCCGGCAATTTGGTCAAACACCCGTGTTTCGACGAGATGCGCAAAGAGGGCCGGGGTTACCGGGTTATCGGCGAATTGACCAACACCGATCGAATCATGCGTGACACATTCTGGGTCGGCGTGTACCCGGGCATGACGGAGCAGACGATCTCTTATATGGTTCAAACCATCCGGGCCGCAGTCAATCGTTCTGCATAAAGAATTATCGCCCGAAAATTTGGCGCACCTTGGCGGCTTGGCGAGAGGAAACTCGGTATTCAAGGTTATAGCAATGGATAATCCGCTCAAATCCGACCTGGATCATATCCTTGCGCATACTCAGGGACTGTGGGATGAACTCCGCGGCCGGCGTCTTTTTATCACCGGCGGGACCGGTTTTTTCGGATGCTGGCTGTTGGAGAGCCTGGCTTGGGCCAATGACAAACTGGGCCTGAATGTCCGGGCCGTGGTTCTGACCCGCAAGCCCGAGGCGTTTGCGCACAAGGCGCCGCACCTGGCAAACCACCCGGCGATTAGTTTCCATGCCGGCGATATTCGCAACTTTGCGTTCCCCGAAGGGCCGTTCAGTCATGTGATCCACGCGGCCACCGAAGCCAGCGTAAAATTGAACGCCGCAAACCCCTTGCTGATGTTCGACACCATCGTCGCGGGCACGCGTCGGGCGCTGGATTTCGCCGTCCAAGCCGGGGCCGGGAAAGTTTTGCTTGCCAGTTCCGGCGCTGTCTATGGCCGCCAACCGCCGGAAATGACGCATATTCCGGAAGGCTACCATGGCGGCCCCGATCCGTTGGATACCAAGTCGGCCTATGGGGAAGGCAAACGCGCCGCCGAACTGCTTTGCGGCCTATATGCCAAACAGCATGGCCTTGAGCCCAAAATCGCCCGGGGGTTCGCGTTCGTGGGACCATATCTGCCTTTGGATGCCCATTTTGCCGTTGGCAATTTTATCCGCGATGGACTGCGCGGCGGGCCGATCCAAGTCAAAGGCGATGGCACGCCGTATCGTTCATATTTGTATGCGGCCGACTTGGCGATCTGGTTATGGACTATTCTGTGCAAAGGCGAACCATGCCGTCCATACAATGTCGGCTCGGAAAACGGGATAACGATTGCGGAATTGGCGCATCAAGCCGCCGGCTGTTTTCACCCCGCGCCGCGGGTTGCGATTGCCCCGGCCCCGGGCGGAGTCGATGGGCAAGCGCAAAAAAAACCCGAGCGCTATGTGCCGTCCGTTCAAAGATGCGCCCTGGAACTGGGCTTGCGCCAAACCTTCGATTTGCGCGAAGCGATCCGGCGCACCGTTGCCTGGCGGCAAATTAAAACCGATTTTACCGCCTGATTGTCCTGAAGGATTGGCCAAGAACAAGACGCGCGAGAATTAACACAGGAGCAACAATAGCTCGGATCGGCGGCACCGCCTTTTATCGGATCATGCCTATTGCAACTCCATCCATCCTGGCGGCGCGGCGGAAAACACGGCGGATTTACGTGGGCGCCGTGGCGGTGGGCGGCGGCGCGGCGTTGACGGTCCAGACCATGACCAAGACCGACACGCGCGACGCCCGCGCCACAATTGCCCAAATCCGCGAATTGGAGCGCGCGGGCTGCGACATCGTTCGCGTGGCCGTGCCGGACGAAGACGCCGCGCGCGCGCTGGCCGCCATTCGCCGGGCAATCCGCATTCCGCTCGTGGCCGACATCCATTTTAATTACCGCCTGGCCCTCCAGGCCTTGGCCGCGGGCGTGGACGGCCTGCGGATCAATCCCGGCAACATCGGTTCCAGCGCCAATGTGCGCGAAGTGGTCCGCGCCGCGCGCGAGCGCAAAGTCCCCATCCGGATCGGCGTCAATGCCGGCTCGCTGGAAAAAGAAATTCTGGCGAGATACGGCGGCGCCACGGCCAAAGCGCTCGTGGCCAGCGCCATTAAGCACGCGCGCATCCTGGAAAAACTCGACTACCGCGAAATTAAAATCTCGGTGAAGGCCTCGGACGCGGCGCGCACGGTCCAGGCCTACCGCCTCCTGGCGAAAGCCACCGACTACCCCCTGCACCTGGGCGTGACCGAGGCCGGCACACTCCTCACCGGCGCGGTGCGCTCGGCCACAGCCCTGGGCATCCTGCTGGCGGAGGGGATCGGCGATACGCTCCGCGTTTCGCTGACCGAACACCCGTTGCGGGAAATAAAAGCGGGCTTGGAGCTCCTGCGCGCGCTTGGACTGCGGCCGACCGGCCCCGCCGTCATTTCCTGCCCCACCTGCGGCAGAGTTGAGCTTGACGTCATCGCGCTCGCCCACCGGGTCGAAGAAGAATTAGACAAACTGGCGCGCGAATTTCCGGACGCCCGCCGGCCGGCGAAGTGGCCGGCAGTGGCGATCATGGGCTGTATGGTAAACGGCCCCGGGGAAGCCCGCGAGGCGGATATCGCCATCGCCGGCGGCAAGGGCAAGGCGGCGCTTTATGTGGGTGGAACGCACAAGGCCACGGTGAAGGAAGAACAAATTGTGACTGCGGTTGTCCGAGAGGTGCGCGCATTTCTTCGAGCAGAATACAGAAGTCAGTAGTCAGGATTCAGAATGAGGAAAGCCGGCATGGGCATTTCGTTCTGTATTCTGTCTTCTGACTACTGAGTTATAAGGCCCTTATCCCCGCGCAACCGGAGCGGGCGCCACGATAACGTCGCGGGGCTCTTGCCGCCGGCGGGCCTGTTCTTTCAGGGTCCAGGTTTCCAGCGGCGTGGGGACTTTCGGTTGCGGCGCGGCCGGCACATTTCCGGCTTGGACCTGCTCATACACGAACTGCTTGCCTTCATAATTGCGCAGAACCACTTCCTTGTCGGTCATGGTCTCCAAATAGTCGGGCAGAAGCGGCACTTTGCCGCCGCCGCCCGGGGTGTCGATGACAAAGTGCGGCACCGCCAGGCCCGAGGTCCAGCCCCGCAGACCTTTGATGACTTCCAATCCCTTGGCCACGGTCGTGCGCAGGTGCTCCGTGCCGGCGACCTGGTCGGCCTGATAGATGTAATACGGCCGCACGCGGCAGGCCAGCAGTTTCTGCATGAGAGAACGCATCACGACCGGATCGTCGTTGACGCCCTTCAACAAGACCGTCTGGGTCCCCAGCGGGATGCCGGCATCGGCCAGCCGGTTAAGGGCCTTGGCCGACTGCGGCGTAATTTCGTCCGGGTGATTGAAATGCACGTTCATGAAGAGCGGGTGATATTTCTTCAACATCCGCGCCAGCTTGGCGGTCACGCGCTGGGGCAATACGCAAGGCACGCGGGTCCCGATGCGGATGATTTCCACGTGGGGAATCGCGCGCAGTTGTCCGAGAATGCCTTCCAGGCGCTCATCGGAGAGCAGGAGCGGATCGCCGCCCGATACGATCACATCGCGGATTTCCGAATGCCGGCGGATATAGGCCAGCCCGTTCTCGATGAATTGCGGATGCATTTTATGGAAATCGCCGACCATGCGCTTGCGGGTGCAAAAACGGCAATAGGAGGCGCACTCGTGCGAGACCAGGAACAGGACGCGGTCGGGATAGCGATGCACAATCCCCGGCACAGGCGACTCCTGGTCCTCGGCCAGCGGGTCCGCCAAGCCGCAAGTCCCCTCCAACTCGCGGACATCGGGCACCATTTGACGGTACAAGGGGTCCCCCTTGGCCTTGATCAGACTCAGGTAGTAGGGATTGATGCGGATGCGGAAGGCGCCGGCTACCCGGCGGATCTCATCCACATTGAGGCCGAACACTTCGGCCACTTCTTCCGCCGTCGTCAGACTCTTTTGCAACAGCTTTTGCCATCGTTCCATGTTAAGCGTCCTCCGGTTTGAGATACTTGCCGTAGATCACAAGATCGTCGCCGGGGCGGTAGAAATCGCGAATACGCGCGTTTTCCACATAGCCCATGCGCTGATAAAAATGACGCGTCGGCGCGTACTTATCCTTGGATGAAGTCTCGATCAAGATCAATCTTCCTTTTTGTTCCCGAACTGTTTTTTCCAACCATTGCACCAAGGCCTTGCCGTAACCCTGCCGGTGTTTGCCGGGATGGACGGCCAGCCAGTATAAATCCACGACGCCTTCCGTCATGGGTCTGGATCCATAGCACACGTAACCCACGATGGCGCCCTGCTCGTTTTCAACCACCTCGGTGATATAATCGCGCTGGCCGGGCTTATTAAGGTAAATATCGATTATTTCCGTCGCCACCTGTTCTTCTTCCTTCGTGAACACGCCGGTCGAATGAATCAGATCTAAAACCGCCTGGCGATCCTTTGCGCTTATCGGTCGGATTTTCATGATTAGCCTTTATTTTTTTTCAACGCCAGGCGCACCTGGCTCCGCCAGAAATCCTCGTAGGCCACGCCCGCCGCCGCCAAGGAGCGCGCCAGACCCGCCGCGCGCGACGTGTCGGGATTGGGATTAACTTCCAAAATATAGGGGCGCGCGCGCGCATCCAGCCGGAAATCCACGCGCGCATAGCCGCGCAAATTCAATATCCGCCAAGCCTGCCGGGCGTAGCGCGCCAGCCGCTGCGCCAAAACCGGCGCGACCTGCGCCGGACATACCGGCAGCGTGCCCCGATAGGTCGGATGCGCGCAACGCCACTTGGCGTCGTAGCCCACAATGCGCGGCAAGCCGGGGGGATAGTTCCGAAACAAAATCTCCGCAAGCGGCAGGACGCGCGGCGCGGGATCCTCCACCATGGCCACATTGATTTCCCGCCCGTTCACGAAACTTTCGACCAGCGCCGGCTGGTCATAGGCCGCCAGCACGCGCGCCACCTGCTTGCGCAAGGCCGGGCGGGTTCGCACCACGGAATCGGGATAAATCCCGATGCTGGCGTCCTCGCAATTGGGCTTCACGATCAGCGGAAACCGGACGGCGGCGGGCAGTTGGCGCTCATCCTCGACAAGCCAGCTCGGCGGGGTCGGCAATCCGCCGGCTTTTAAAATGGCATTGGTCTTGAATTTATCGTGACACTGAGACAGCGCGAACGAGCTGTTGCCGGTAAAGGGAATGTCCAGCAGTTCCAACAGGCCCGCCACTTGCGCCTCATAGGCCGAACGGCCGCGGAACCCCTCGCACAGGTTGACAACCGCCGCGGGGCGCCGGCGGCGGAGCGGCGCGACAATCTCTTCAATGCGATCGCGAACGGGAATCCACTGGAGCCGATACCCGCGCGCCTGAAGCGCCGCGCCCGCCTGCCGGGCGGCGGTTTCCACGGCGCGCTCGGAAAGCGTCTCCTTCGGCCGGCCCAAACCCGGCTCGAAGGCATTGTATAAAATCCCCACGACTATCGAACGAGTATTCATCAAGTCTGGCGCCGCAAAGCGATCGCGGCCACTTTCAAAATCAGCTCGGCGTAACAATGGCCCGCCGCGCGCGCCGCCGCCGGCAGGGCCGAATTCTCGCCGGGATCCGGCAGGATGCCGGGCAACGGATTCAATTCCAACACATGCGGATTGCCCTCCGCATCCAAGCGCAGGTCAACCCTGGCCCAGTCGCGGACACCCAGGACCGCCAACGTCCGGACGACCAGCGCGCGGATGCGTTTGGCAAGCGCGTCCGGGATTTTGGCGGGACAGACCAGGATCGGCAGGGGCTTGGCCGGATCGTCCCACACCCACTTGGCCTCATACCCATAGACGCGGTTCGCGCCCCTCGGGAGCACGCTATGATCGATCTCCACCAGGGGCAGAATCTCGTAAGCGGGCGCATTGCCCAGGACACCCACGGTAAATTCGCGGCCGGGCAGGAATTCTTCGACCAATGCCGGCTGACGATACACGCGATGAATTGCGCGGACACGCGCGCGCAACTGGGCGCGGGTCCTGACCAGACTGTCGTTGCGGATGCCCATGGAAGATCCTTCCCGCAGAGGCTTGACCAGTGCGGGCAGACGGAAAGAGGCCGGCAGGACGGCGGCTGCGCCCGGCGCCACGACCTCGAACCGCGCCGTGGGGATCCGATGATACGCCAAAATTTCCTTGGCGCGCGCCTTGTCGAGACAGATACCGAGCGTCAAGGCATCGGACCCGGTGTAAGCCAATCCCAGGATTTCACAAAGAATGGGGATGTGGGATTCGCGGTTCGGCCCCGCAAATCCTTCGGAGATATTGAAGACGAGATCGGGATGCAGTTTGCGCAGGCGCTCATAAGCGCGCACATCGCCTTCCACCCGCGAGACGCGATACCGTCGCGAAAGGGCGGACTCCACCGCGGAAATGGTTTCCTCGGTGTCGTATTCCGCCAATAAGTCCGGCGGTTCGTCGTCGTCGCCTGTCACCACCTCGCCGGGACGACGAACAACCGATACCTCATGCGCTTTTTTCTTGGATGTAAAAACCAACGCAACGTGCAATGCTGAGTTCAACCGTCAGACCCCCTCCAGGTCTTTTTTTCGATTATTCTTTTTGCGCCGTTCGGTAACACAAAACACCTCCCGAACCGGTGGACTCACAATCAGAACTTCGAAAAAAACCACAATCTATTGTGGTTGGCAGTAAAATATACAACCACCTGTAGTTGTCAACACCTTTTTAAAAAAATGTGCAAATGGAGCCTCACGGTTTTTCGCCCCGCAACGGCTCGGCGCCAGAACCTTCTTCCGGCGCCGTCAGGACACGGATGAGGTAATACCCGATCGGCACGCCGACCACCATGCCCCAGATGCCGAAAAAACGCTCCCCGACCAGAAGCAGGATCAGGACCAGGATCGGGTGGATGCGCAGAAGCGTCGCCGTGATCCGCGGGTTGAGCACATAGGCCTCGAAAGCGTGGACCATCACGATCAGCGCGATGAGTTTGAAAACCAACGTCAGCCCGCCGACTTGAACGCCAAAGAGCAGAATCGGTATGGAGCTTAGAAACGTCCCCAGAATGGGGATGAACCCGCAAAAGAACACGATGGTCGCAAGCAAGGCCATATTCGGCACCCCGAAAAGCCAGAGTCCTGTCGCGGTCAAGGCCGTATTGCAGACGGCTATGATCGCCTGGGCGCGGAGCGCCTTGCCCAGGATATCGGCGAAGGCAATGAGATGCGGCGCGGCCCCCAGATAGAAGGTGCGGATGCGACTTTGCTCCAAGTCCTTCATTTTTCCGGCGATCCGCTGCCAATCCATGACGATGACAAAGGAAATGACGATGGCCAGGAACAGCGAAATCAGAATATGCCAGCCGAGCTTGAAAAGGAGAAAGATGGCGTCGAGAACGCGCGGCAAGGCGGCCTTGACGGCCTTCGCGATCTCGTCCTTCATGGAATCCATCATGGCCGCGTATTCCCCGGAATCGATGACGGCCTGGGCTTTTTCCTCGCCCATGCTTTTGACCACGATTTTCTCGACGAAACGATCGATCTTTTCCTGCGTTTGTTGTTCGCCTTCGCCGGCAAATTCCAACAACACCTGATTGGACTCGTTAATCAGTCGCGGTCCCACCCAGGCGCCGACCGCCGCCAGCAGGCTCACAAACAGCACGAAAACGGCCGCCGTCGTCAAGCCGTAATTCAGGTTCGCCCGGCGCCCAACCCATTGCACAACACCCTTCGTGATATAGACGATCAGGAACGTTTCGAAGATCAGCAGGAAGAACGGCCTCAAGAGATAAAAGAGCCCGATCAAGATCGTCCAAAGCACCATCTGCTCCCAATGGTTTTCGAAGAATTTCCTGACCCCGGAACTTGCGGGCATGTTCTGCTCCTTTGCGTTTCGCGTTATTACCGCCGGCCGAATATTATGCGCATCTGGATGGCGGACAGGTTAGCGCCAAGCAGCCCAACCGGCCAGCAAAAAAAACGGCAAATAAATAGTTGCATAGTCGGAAAAGATAACATAAAAGAACTGTGCGCCCAATTATTTGCACGGATATACCCAAAGCCGAAGGAGAAAGAAATCATGCCGCACAATCCTGACGATTTAAAATACACGAAAACGCACGAATGGGTCCGGGCACAGGATGGGATGATCGAAGTCGGCATCACGGATTTCGCCCAGCACCAGCTTTCCGACATCACTTATGTCGAACTGCCGGAACTGAACCGGCGCCTGGATGCCGGCGAGGAAGCCGTCGTGGTGGAATCCATCAAGGCCGCTTCCGACGTCTATGCCCCCATCGCCGGAACCATCGTGGAAGTCAACGAAGCCCTGGCAAACGCGCCGGATCTTGTCAATTCGGACCCTTTTGGCGCCGGCTGGCTCTTCCGGATGAACCCGGATCGTGCCGACGATGTGGACGCCCTGTTGTCGGCGGAAGCTTACGAGGCCCGCCTGCCGACCGAGCACTGAGAAACAGACCGTAGGCTGCGGACTGATGGCTGTAGGAAGACGATAGTGTCTGAATATTCCAGTCCACGGCCTACGGACTACAGCCCACAGTCTGCTTCAGTTCCTCAGGCTCTGGATCGGAGCGGGAATGTGCCCGCCATGGCAGACGAAATCGGCGCTGCCGGACGAACTGTCGACCGGGATCACCGTGCCGGAGCCAAAGAGCCCTCCAAAATCGACTTTATCGCCGACTTTCTTGCCGGGCGCCGGAATGAGCCGCACCGCTGTGGTTTTTTGATTATAAATACCGATGGCGGCCTCATCCATGATAATCCCGCTCAGGGAAACACTGCTGATATCGCCCGGCACCAGAATCATGTCCAGGCCGACCGAGCAGACCGCGGTCATGGCCTCCAATTTATCGAGCGTTAAAGTCCCGTCCGCCACAGCCTTGGCCAGGACGCGATCTTCCATCACGGGAATAAAGGCGCCGGACAGCCCGCCCACCGACGATGACGCAAAGGCACCTCCCTTCTTGACCGCATCGTTCAGGAGCGCCACCGCCGCCGTGGTGCCCGGCGCGCCGACCACCTTTACGCCCATGGCCTGATAAATCTCACCGACGCTGTCGCCGACGCGCGGGGTTGGCGCCAAAGATAGATCCAGCACGCCGAACTGCATCCCGAGCATTTCCGCCACTTCGCGCCCAATGAGTTCGCCGGTGCGCGTAACCCGGAAGGCGGTGTGCTTCACCTCCTCCGCGATCTCGTCGAGCGTACAGCGGGGATCCTGTTCGACCAGCCGCTCGATGGCGCGCTTTACGACCCCCGGCCCGCTCACGCCGACATTGATGACACATTCCGGCTCGCCGGCGCCCAGGAACGCGCCCGCCATGAACGGGTTATCCTCCGCGGCATTGGCGAAGACCACAAGCTTGGCGCAGCCGAACCCGTGCGCCTCTTTGGTGGCCCCGGCAATCTTCAGGAGCGTTTCGCTCACCAGCAGGATGGCGTCCACGTTCATGCCGGCCTTGGTCGTGCCGATATTGACCGAGGCGCACAGCCGCTGGGTCCGGCTCAGAACCTGCGGCAGGGACTCGATCAGCAAGCGCTCGCCGGGGGTCATACCCTTATGCACCAGGGCGGTGAACCCGCCGATCAAATCCACGCTCACCTCCGCCGCAGCCTGATCCAGCGCCTGGGCCAGGCCCAGGGCCGTTTTCGGGGTGTGGCCTTCCAGGAGCTGGCTGGCCGGCGAGACCGCAATGCGTTTGTTGATGATCGGCAGGCCATACTTGGTCGTGAGCTGGTCGCAGATCCGCACCAGGGCGCCGGCCTTGCGTTTAATCTTGGCGCGCGCGGCCTTCATGACCGCCGCGCCGTCGCGGCCCGCGCAATCCAAAAGATTGATACCCATCGTCACGGTGCGCAAATCCAGGTTTTCCTGCTGGAGCATGCGCACGGTATGCAAAATGTCTTCGGTCCTGTACATGCCTGGTTTCTTCCACCTGAATCAAGGTCTCAGCAGACGCCGGATGGCGCCAACTTCGTTCGTGGCGCGAAACAGATTTTCGTGCTGGAGGCCGATTGCCAGGGCAAAGGGCGCCATGACGGCGCGCAGTTCGTCCTGGACCTGCTTGAGATCCAATTGCGCGGGCACGGTCACTTCCCCAATGTGAGTGACCTGCTCGCCGACGATCCGAAAGAAAAGATCCTCGACATTGATTTTTTTATCGGCCAGGTAGCCGGTAAGCGCCTTCAGAATACCAGGCCGGTCTTTGCCGGACATGGTGAGAATATAGCGATCGCCCTCGACCGGCCCGCGGCCCCGCGAGATATACGGACGAACGAGCACCGCGGCTTCGCCCTTATGGAAGCGGCTTTGGATGGCGTTACGGATGGCCTCCTCGCCGACGGCCTGCGGAAATGCCACGGTCATGATGACGGTGAAATAGTCCTGCACGACCGTCTGGCTGATCCCCTCGATATTGGCGCCCAAATCCGTCACGCCCGATGTGATCGCGCTCAGAATGCCCACGCGGTCGGCGATCAGGACGGAAAGAACATAACGATGATTCATAGGATCCTCGCGCCGTCAAACCGCGAAGAATGTAACGCAAAGCCGCGCCGGCGCAAAGCAAATATTCGACGCCCCCTTGACAGGCCCAAAACGGCGGTATTTAATGCGCCCATGACCGCCTGGGCCATCACAATCGAAACGCCGCTTCCTTACGCCGACGGGGTGCGCCTGCAGACGGCGCTGGTCGATGCCCGCATCGCCGGGACCATCCCCGACACGATTCTGTTCCTCGAGCATACCTCCGTCATTACGCTCGGCGTGCGCGCCCGGGATAGTCATGTCCTGCTGTCGAGCGCCGATCTGGAACAGCGGCGGATCGATCTTTACCGTTCGTCGCGCGGCGGGGACGTCACCTGGCACGGACCCGGCCAGCTCGTGATGTACCCAATTATCCGGCTGGGCGAGCAGGAGGCCGATGCGCACGGCTACCTGCACAACCTGGAAGAAATCGCCATCCGCACCGCCGGGGATTTTGGCGTCGCGGCCTATCGCCGACCCAAACTCACGGGCGCCTGGACCCGGGCCGGCAAACTGGCGGCCATCGGCATCCGGCTCAAACGCTGGGTGACGTTCCACGGCATGAGTTTCAACGTGAATCCCGACCTCGCCGGGTTCGCCGCCATTGTGCCCTGCGGCCTGGCGGGCGAGGCCGTCGTCTCGCTTGAAAAGTTCCTCGGCGCCGCCTGCCCTGCCCTGGCGCAAGTCCGGCAAAACATGGCCCGCCATTTCAGCGAAGTCTGTCGGCGGGGGGTGCAATGGGCCGGACACGCCGACCGCCTGCCGGTGGAACTGGGGAAGATACTTAAAATGCGCGCGCCATGAATAATAGTCGGGAAACAATCTTCGTTCCCGGCGGGACAAGCCCGCCGGAGAACGCGCCCGGCCGGCTTGTCCGGCCGGAGAACGCGCCCGGCCGGCTTGTCCCGCCGGAGAACGCGCCCGGTCGGCTTGTCCGGCCGGAGAACGCGCCCGGTCGGCTTGTCCCGCCGGAGGACGCGCCCGGCCGGCTTGTCCGGCCGGAGGACGCGCCCGGCCGGCTTGTCCCGCCGGAGAACGCGCCCGGCCGGCTTGTCCGGCCGGAGAACGCGCCCGGTCGGCTTGTCCCGCCGGAGAACGCGCCCGGCCGGCTTGTCCCGCCGGAGAACGCGCCCGGTCGGCTTGTCCCGCCGGAGAACGCGCCCGGCCGGCTTGTCCCGCCGGAGAACGCGCCCGGCCGGCTTGTCCGGCCGGAGCGATACACCGGCCATAATCTCCGGCCGGCCTACACCCTTCGCTACGATTGGACCGGCTGGCCGACCAATGGCACAAGACTTCCGCCGCAGATTGTCGCCGCCGCCCGCGATACCGCCCCCCTCTGGGAGCAGGATGGCCTGCGCCTGCTCACACCCTCCGCCACGGCGGAAAAAGTTCAACTTCTTTTCAGCGTCACGCCACATGTCAGCCCGATATTTTTTTGCATGCGGGTCAAAGGGCGACTGCAGCATGCGCTTCGCAAGACAGGCGCACCGGTTGAGTTCAGCCGCAAGGTGGCATTCCGCAGCCTCGGCGAGAATACCGACGATATCGTCGGCAACTACATTCGAGGGCAGGTCGGCAAGGAAGACTTCGCCGACCAGCGTTTCAGGGAGATTATGCGGTCATTCACCGTGATGTGCGACGACGCGCGGTTGGCCGATCCTGCGGAATCCAACAGCGGCCGGTATTGGTACAATTTGCATTTGGTGTTGGTGGTTGCCAACCGGTTTCGCATCACAAACCCCGAGCGACTGGGCCGATTGCGCGATACGGCATTCGATATAGCTGCAGAAGGCGGACATCGGATTGCAACGCTGTCGGTGATGCCGGACCACGCGCATATGGCATTGCGGGGGAATATCGCGAAAACGCCGCAAGAAATTGCACTGGCATTTCAAAACGGTCTGGCGCGGGCGGCGGGATGCCGGGTGTGGCAGGACGGGTATTATATGGGGACGTTCAGCGAGTATAATTTGGACGTCATCCGGAGGATTATCAACCAATCGCGATCCCCTGCCGGACAAGCCGGCAGGGGGATGTGAAGATAACCAATGATTGGGCCTGCCGGACAAGCCGGCAGGGGGATGTGAAGATAACCAATGATTGGGCCTGCCGAACAAGCCGGCAGGGGGATGCGAAGATAACCAATGATTGGGCCTGCCGAACAAGCCGGCAGGGGGATGTGAAGATAACCAATGATTGGGCCTGCCGAACAAGCCGACAGGGGGATGCGAAGACAGACTTGACCCATCGTTGAATTATTGCCGGCGGCCAAGCTGCGCCTTTACGGCTTCCGCCCCTGACATCGGCGCGCGCAGCAAAGTCAGTCGGAAACAATCTGAAATTATTGCGTCGGCAGTTTCCCCGCGAAATGACAACGGCTCAGGTGGCCCGGACCGACAGCGCGCTCCTCCGGCATTTGCGCAAGGCACAGCGGCTTGGCATAAAGACAGCGGGGCTGGAAGGGACAGCCGGCCAACCCGGAGGTCGCCGCCGGCACTTCGCCTTTCACGATTTCGCGGCTTGCGCCCGCGGCGCGCGCGCGCAATCCTTTCTCAATATCCGGCACGGCGTTCAGCAGGGCCTGCGTGTAGGGATGCGCGGGATGCGCGAAGATCGCCTCCACCCCCGCCGCCTCGACGATCCGGCCGGCATACATGACCAGCACCCGGTCGCACATATAGCGGACCACGGCCAGGTCATGGGCAACGAACAGATACGCCAGACCGCGCGCCTGCTGAAGGTCCTTCAACAAGTTCAGGATTTGGGCCTGCACGGAAACATCCAGCGCCGAAACCGGCTCATCGGCCACGACCAGGACCGGATCCAGCGCCAGGGCGCGGGCAATGCCGATTCTCTGGCGCTGGCCGCCGCTGAACTCATGGGGATAACGCGCGGCATAATCGGGATCGAGCCCGACGGTCTGCAACAATTCGCGCACCCGTTGCTTGCGTTCCGCGCGATTGCCCAGCCGGTGCACGGCCAGGCACTCCTCGATGGCCGCGCCTATCGCCAGGCGCGGATTGAGCGAGCCGTATGGGTCCTGAAAAATCATTTGCGACCGGCGCCGATACCGGAACAGGTCGCGGCGTCCAAACGTCAGCACGTCTTGATCTTCAAACCGAATGGTTCCGGCCTGCACCGGCACAAGGCGCAGGATGGCGTTGCCCAGCGTGCTCTTGCCGCAGCCGCTCTCGCCCACCAGGCCGACGCTTTCGCCACGTTCGACGGCCAGCGAGACGCCATTGACCGCGCGTAGCTCATGACCATGCCCGGCGCGGAACCGAACATGCAGATTATTTATTTCCAAAAGTGACATCGCACACGATGGTCCTCGGTTACGATCGTTTCAAGCGGATCCACATGATGACACAACTCCTGGGCCTTGGGACAGCGCGGATGAAAAGGACACCCCGATGGCAGACGCGCCGGATTGGGCACGGCGCCGGGAATCCCGGCCATGCGCGTTTTGCCGCCGCTTAAACGCGGCACGGCGGCCATGAGTCCGCGCGTGTAAGGATGCGCCGGACGGCTCAGAATCGTCTCGACCGGCCCGCGTTCCACGATACGCCCGGCATACATGACATTGACCCAGCGCGCCACGCCGGCCACCAGGCCAAGATTGTGGGTAATCAGCAAAATGGCCATGCCCAGTTCCGCCTGCAAACTGACCAGCAGATCGAGAATTTGCGCCTGGATCGTGACGTCCAGCGCGGTGGTGGGTTCATCGGCCACCAACAGACTGGGATGGCAAGCCAGGGCCATGGCAATCATAACGCGCTGTTGCATGCCGCCGCTGAGTTCGTGGGGATACGCGTTAAGACGGCGTTCGGGATCGGGCAAGCCGACGCGCTTCAGCAGACTGACAACCTCATCCCGAACGGCCACGTCTTTGCGATGCAGACGAATTGCCTCGCCAATTTGCCAACCGATCCGGAACACGGGATTGAGGGACGCGGCCGGTTCCTGGAAAATATAGGCGATTTCCGCGCCGCGCATCCGGCGCAATCGCTCCGGTTCCATGGCCAGCACATCGCGTCCGGCAAAACTGATACTGCCGCCGGCCACGTAACCGGGCACAGCCACCAGCCGAGTCAGGGCCAGCGCCGTGACGCTTTTGCCACAGCCGCTCTCGCCCACCAACGCAACGGTTTCGCCCGGCGCCACGCTGAACGATACGCCGTTCACCGCCCGCACCGGTTCCATCCGCGTCCGAAAGAAAACACTGAGTTGGTCCACGGTCAATAATGGTTCGGATACGTTCATAAAAACAATAACGTCACATTCTTTCCTTTGCGTTTCAAGGCATTTGCGGTTAAATCGGGCCTTCGGCGCTTTGCCGTTCTATCGAACGGCCTCTACACCGAATTGGTGTAGCCGCGGTTCGTTAGAACCGCTATGGATTAAAATTACAATACCAAATTTTCCCAGCAAAACCCGCACCCATCAACCCCATGAGCAACCATCCCGTATTACCCATCACCTGCGTCCGGTGCGGCGCCTGTTGCCGCCAGCCGGGCGACGTGCGCCTGCAGGACGACGAGATCGAAGCCATCGCCCATTTTCTGCGCCTGACAATCCACGCCTTCACCGCCGCCTATACCAGCCTGCGCGCCAACCGCACCGGGCTCGTCCTGGCCGAAGCGGCCGACGGCGCCTGCATCTTCCTGCAGGACAATCTGTGCCGCATCCAGGACGTCAAACCCCGGCAATGCCGCGCTTACCCCACAACCTGGCATATCCCCGGCGAGGAGCAATTCTGCCGCGCCCGGCGCGCCCCCGCCTGACCTCTGACTTCTGACCTCTGATCTCTGACCTCTGATCTCTGACCTCTGACCTCTGATCTCTGACCTCTGTTCCACATCAGCGCTCGCTGGTCCTCAAGCGCGGGTCAAGAGCATCGCGCAAGGCGTCGCCCAGCAGGTTGAACGCCAGCACGATAAAAAAGATCGCCGCAGTCACAAAGGTCATTTCCCACCATACCCCCTGCCACAGGCGCAGGCGCGCATTGCTGATCATGATCCCCCAGGAGGGCTCGCCCTGCACGCCAATGCCCAGAAAGCTCATGAATACTTCCGTGGAAATGGCCGCGGGAAACCGCAGGGAAAAAGTTATGATGACGATGTGAAACACGTTGGGCAGGATGTGCCGGAACATGATCCGGAAAGGCCCCAGCCCAAGCGCATGGGCCGCCTGCACGTAAGGACGCGTCTTGTGTTTCAGCACCTCGCCCCGGATCAGGCGGCATAAGTTGACCCAGGTCGTCAGGCCGATGCCCAGGTACACGCCCAAGAGGCCCTTGCCGACCACCATGGCAATGGCCAGGATGAACAGCAGGCCGGGAATGGACGAAAAGGTGGAATACAGCCAGACGATGAAGTCATCCGTTTTGCCCCCGAAATAGCCGGCCAGGCATCCCAGGATGACGCCGATGGGAATGGCGATGCAGGACGTGACGATCCCGACCTGGAACGCGATCCGGGCGCCCTGAACCGTGCGCTCGAACACGTCGCGCCCCAGGTTGTCCGTGCCCAGCGGATGATGGACCAACACGCGCAAGCCGGCGCGCAAACGCGCGGCGAAACTTTGCGCCGCCGGTTGACCGCCATGATCGACCGCCGGAGAAGAAACCGCGCCAGGATCGGCGCGCGGGCTCGCCGCAAACGGATGCCGGAATACGCTCGGCGCGAGATATTCCTCCCGCAAATTGGTCTGCTGGTAGGGTGGCGCAACATCCTTCCAATGGAAATACCAGAACACCCCCTCGCCATAAAGCGCCATCGCCAGATAGACGACAATGATCCAGAAGGACGCCACGGCAATCCGGTCGCGGCGCAATTGCCTCCAGGCGTCCGCCCAGAGCGAGGAAGAAATTGGGCGATTCAGCGATTCAGTGACTTGAAGAAATTTCATGATTTAGCGATTCGGCGATTTAGTGACTTGAAGAAATTTCATGATTTAGCGATTCAGCGATTTAGTGATGATTTCTTTTTCGTTTCTTAAATCGCTGAATCACTAAATCGCTCAATTGCTTCCCAGCTTGACCCGCGGGTCGAAGAAAGCGTAACAGAGATCGGTCATCAGGTTCGCGAGCACATATAGGATTGAGCCGATCAACACGATGGCGCGGATGACGTCCACGTCGGAATAATTGACGGCGTTAATCCCCATATTACCCAGACCGGGAATGCCAAAAAAGCCTTCCAGCAAAAGACTGCCGGTATAAAGAAAGGGAATGACGATCACCACGTTGGTCAAAATCGGGATCATGCCGTTTTTCAAAACGTGTTTGAACAGGACTCCCGGCCGGCTCACGCCCTTGGCGAAGGCCGTGCGCACATAATCGCGGTACATCTCGTCCAGCATAATCGTGCGATAAAAACGGACATTCTCACCCAAACCGCTAACCACGCCGATCGCCACCGGCAGGAGCAGAAAAGTCCACGATTCGAACCCCCACATAGGGAACCACCCGCAACGGTAGCCCAGCACATATTGCCCGAAAATAATCCAGACGAGGTAATTAACGCTCATCAGCACCACCGCAATCACCACGATCAAGCGATCCACAAACGTGTTCCGAAAGAACGCGCACAGCAGGGCAATGCTGACCGCCACGACCAGTTCCACCAGGAAAATCGGCGCGGTCAGGCAGAGCGAGGGCCCGATGCCGTCCTTGAGCATTTGCGACACGCGCTGGTTGGTAAAATTGGATTTACCGAAGTCAAGCCGCGCAATCTGCCCAAGGTAAAACACGAACTGGCTGTCGAACCAACCCTCGTTTTGACGCCGCAGTTTGAGCGCGCAGATTTCCAGCGCCCCGCCCTCGACATGTATGATCGGTTTAAAAGCCGCCGGATCGGCCCCGACAACAAACGGAATTTCGACCGTTTGCCAGGCGCTGTCGGCGGTCAGCAAGCGGGTTTGAAACGACGCCGCGCCTGCCAGCAGACGGTATTTCAAAATCCATCGATACGTCGTTTGCGGCTTCAACTTGAAGGCCAGCGGCAAGCGATAATCTTTGCCGGGCGCCAGCGTAATCAGACCGGGCGCCCCTCGCTTAGGCGCCGTGTAGGCGACCCCCTCGACCTTACGCCAGGGCCCGGCGTTGCGTTCGAAGGCCGTGTCCTCATAGGCCCGCGTGGCGCTCCACCGGCCCAGCAGGAGCGGCTTGTTGAAGCCGCGCTGCTCATCGAATTCCTCCAGCGCCTTGGGCGAGATATTTTTACCCAGCGTCATGGCGGCCGGGCTTCCGCCCACGACATTGAACAGAATGAAGGTGATCACAATGACCCCGAACACCGTCGGGATCATCTGGAGAACTCGGCGTGCGATGTAACGAAACATCTATCGTTTTCCTTCAGCTCGCAGACTGCAGTTTCATGTAGCCGCGGCGGCTTGCCTCGGCGAAGCTCTTAGCGAAGCCTGGGTGACGCCGTGGCCAGCGACGGAATCCACGCCCTCACGGGCGCGGCTACAGCAGCCACTGTCACGTTTTACCGTTAAAGCGCACTTGTAGCCGCATCGTCAGGATTATGAATGAAAATCCGGCCGGCAGGAATGGAAACGGCGATAGTCATAGGCTGGCAATTGCTCCTGAACAATTGCGCCGACGCCACCTAATGCACAACCCGTTCAGGACCTCGCCAGGATTTGTTTCAGTTTGGCGGCGGTATCGCGCGCCAACGGCATATCCGGCAGAACCAAGTCCGGCAGACGGCTGAAGGGAATCATTTCTGCCGTGAAAGGGCCTTTGTATTCGATCTTGGCAAACGCGGCCAGCACGGCCTTCCAATTGACGTCGCCCTTGAGCAGGTCGTCGCCAAATCCGTGGAGCCCGCCGCCGCAATCCTGTCTGGAAAAGTTTTTGAAGTGCACCGCGGCAATGCGCCGCCCCAGGATTTCGATCCAGTGTTCGGGGTAGCCGTTAATCAGGCAATTGCCGACATCGAAATAAACGCCTATGCGCCGGCTCTTGAACTGGTCCACGAACAGCTTCATGGCCATGGGATCGGCCAGAAACCAGTTCCACACATTTTCCACGGCGATCGTGACTTTTTGTTTTTCGGCCTCCTTCAAGCATTCCCGCAACGAGGCCGTCGCATTTTTCCAGGCCGCCGCGTACGGCACAACCGGCCGGGCGGGGTTCCAGGGCACCGCCACCGCGCCGGGCACGACCAGGACGACCTTGGCGCCAACCCAGGCGGCGACGCGCAGATATTCCTTGGTGAACGCAATCGCCTCCTTGCGCTCCGCGGCATCCCCAGCTGAAAGCGAGCGATCCCAGTAATAACCGGAGGCCAGCGTCTCGATCCGAATATTAAGTTGCTTTGCCCTGGCGCGGATGGCGCGGCATTGCGCCTCCGTAATGCCGCGCGCAAACTCGCCCGCCCCGAAGGTCAGCTCGATGCCGCCCAGCCCCAAGGCCGCCGCTTCTTCCAGCGCCTGAGCCACAGGCTTCTTGCCCTCGAATCCGCCCAAGGTCCAATAATTGATCTGCAGGAGATTGTTCATGGAATAGTCCTTTATTTAGGCCAAAGAAACGGCAACTGCTTAATATTAGAGCCGACTTTACGTCGGCTATCTTCGGGACAGAATAGCCGGTGTTCCGCCGGAGGCGGATCCGCCTATGGCGGAAAAACCGGCTCTACACCGATCGATATTACTTAACATTTAATTAAAACTTCGACTGCGGTTAAGAGGCGCAACGATTCAATGGTTTGGAGATAGTGGCGTAGCGGAGTCTGAAAACCTGCAACCGCTGAACCGTGAACCGTTGAACCCTGCCGTCACTTGAATCGCACGATCTTCCCCGAGCGGGCCGACTTGACTTCCGCCTCGATGAGTTGAACGCTCCGCAGGGCCGATTCCGGCGGCACCACCGGCGATGCGCAGTTGCGGCGGATGCAATCAAGGAAATGCGCCAGCTCGTGAAAATAGCCGTCGCCCTCCGCAACCGCCAGCAACTTGGCCGCGCCCTTGGCCGGGCAGAGCTTAAGTCCCTGGGCGTCGAAAATCAGGGTCGCTTTTTCCAAGGCGACCTGAAACTCCATGGAAAACGGGAACCCGGCGTTATATTCCCAGGCACCTTCGGCCTGGACCAGCGTGTCCGGCGCATAGTTATAAAAGGTTGTGATGTGATCGATGGCGCCGCCCTTCCCTTGCACGGCGCGGCTCAGGACCGAGCGCGGCCGGCCAAGCATGTGGAGCACAAAGTCGGCGTCGTGGATGTGCAGATCCAGAGCGCAACCGCCGCTCCGGCGCGGGTCTTCCAACCAGCCCTGCCAGCTCCAGGTGGGCCGGGTACTCAGGCGGGTAAATACGGCGCTGACGACTTTGCCGTATTTCTTGCCGAGCACCAGCTCGCGGGCTTTGGCGTAAGCCGGCCAGAATCGAATGCACTGGGCAACAAACAGCCGGCGGCGGGCCGCGCGGGCGGCCGCAATCATGGCGACGGCCTCGGAGGATTTCAAGGCCATCGGTTTTTCGCAGATAACGTGATGGCCGGACTGCAGAGCGCAGATAGTCCAACGGGCATGGAGATACGTCGGCAGGGTGATATCCACGACGTCCACGGCCGGGTCTTTCAGCAGGTCGGCGGCGTTTTCATAAACATGAATACCGCGCAAGTCCTGGCGCCCGCCCGCCGCGCCGATGTTGCCGCCGATGCTCGACCAATCCCCGTCGCGCTTGCGGCCATCCACGTCGGCAATGGCCGTCACCTTGGCGCCCTTTATTTTGGCGTAGGTGTTGAAATGCATCTTGCCCATGAACCCCAACCCGACGATCCCAATGTTCAAGCTCATAAACTGGCTCCTCCGATTTAAAATCAACACCGCTCAACCGTATTCCGCCGCTCACAAAGGCGCTTTTTATAAGGCAGATGGCATGAGACTGCAATAAAAAAGCGGCGCCCGGCCGCCGAACTGCCCAAAATGCAATTCGTTAGATACAATTTCCTATTAGATCAAGGTAGGCCCCGCAAAGCGGGGCAACTTTTTATGTAGAGCCGACTTTATGTCGGCTATCTTCGGCATAGGATAGCCGGTATTCCGCCGGAGGCGGATCCGCCTATGGCGGAAAAACCGGCTCTACATCGGATTGTCCGCCGGAGGCGGATCCGCCTATGGCGGAAAATTCCTTAGCATCAAGGTAGGGGCCAGCCTCCCGCCTTCGCGGCACGGCATAACGCCGCTTCGGCGCGACGACGGCCGGCTGGCCCGTCTTCTTGTAATACGGCCCGGCCGGAGGCCGAGCCCTACCTTTTGAATTTCCTTAGCATCGAGTTAGGCGGCTAAGGCCGCAACTGTTCCATGTAGAGCCGACTTTATGTCGGCTATTATAGCCGGTGTTCCGCCGGAGGCGGCTCCGCCTATGGCGGAAAAACCGGCTCTACCTGGATTGAATTTCCTTAGCATCAAGGTAGGCCCCGCAAAGCGGGGCAACTTTTTATGTAGAGCCGACTTTATGTCGGCTATCTTCGGCATAGGATAGCCGGTATTCCGCCGGAGGCGGATCCGCCTATGGCGGAAAAACCGGCTCTACATCGGATTGTCCGCCGGAGGCGGATCCGCCTATGGCGGAAAATTCCTTAGCATCAAGGTAGGGGCCAGCCTCCGGCTGGCCCGTCTTCTTGTAATACGGCCCGGCCGGAGGCCGAGCCCTACCTTTTGAATTTCCTTAACGTCGGATTAATCACCCCCTCGGGTTAAACGATGACACCCGCGCCAGCTCGGCAAACAGCGTTTTTTCCTTTTCGTTCAGATGGCGCGGCACGGCAACTTGAATGTTCACGATCAGATCTCCGTGGTGCCGCGCGCCCACCAAGCCCTTGCCGCGCAACCGCAGACGCTGACCGCTCTGCGTTCCCGCCGGCAAGGCCAGCATCGCGTTGCCGGTCATGGTCGGCACGGGCACCTTGGCACCCAAGGCCGCCTCCCACGGCGCCGCCGGCACGGTCACTTCCAGGTCGGCGCCAATCAGGCGGAACACCGGGTGCGGCGCAATCTGCACCAACAGGTATAAATCGCCGGCGGCCCCCGCGCCGACGCCCTGCCCACCCTGCCCCGCCAGGCGAATGCGCGCGCCGTCAACTGTGCCGGGCGGAATCTGTACGGTGTACTGTTTCGATTCGCGCTGGATCCGCCCATGCTCATCCATGCGGGCAACCTGCAAATGAATGGGTTTCTTGGCGCCATGGAAGGCTTCTTCCAGCGAAATGGTCACGGTCGCTTCGTGATCCTCGCCGCGCCGCTTGCGAAAGCTCTGAAACGGCCCGCCGCCACCCGCGCCGGGGCGGAACCCTCCGCCGGGGCGGAACCCTCCGCCGCCAAAAAGCGTCTCGAAAAAATCGCTGAAGTCGCCCTGATCTTCCGAGGTATAGCCGCCGGAGGATTCCGGGCGGGTGCCGAATTCATACTGCATCTTTTCCCAGCCGGGGGGCGGCGCAAAATCCTGGCCCGCATGGTAATTAGAGCCGAGCTGATCGTAGCGCTTGCGTTTCTCCGCATCGCCGAGCACTTCATAAGCTTCCCCAATTTCCTTAAACCGGGCTTCGGCATCCGAACGCTTGTTGACATCCGGGTGATATCTCCGGGCCAGCTTGCGGTATTGCTTGCGAATGTCGTCGGCGGATGCCGCGCGCGCCACGCCCAGCACCTCGTAATAATCTTTGAATTTAACGCTCATGTATTGCAATAGTTTTAAAAATGTTCTTCGTTCTTGGTTCCTCGTTAAACCGAAACAAAGAACGACGAACAAAGAACCAGGAACTCTTAAATCCGAATTCCCCAACAGCCTATGGATTCTTGGCCCCGGCGTTTTTCAACGCTTCTTCCACGGAGCGCCGGCCTTTCATGGCCGCCCATTGGAGCGCGGTCTGCTGATAATTATCCTTGGCGTTCAGGTCGGCGCCCTTGGCCAACAACAGGGCAACCACGTCAAGCGACCCCTTGATCGCGGCCTGATGAAGCGGCGTCAAACCCAGGTTGTCCTTGATATTCACATCCGCGCCCTTCGAGATCAGCGCCTTGACCACATCGCTATGGTCATACTGGATCGCCATGCTGAGCGGCGTGGCGGCCGATTGATCCTGGGCATCGATATTCGCGCCTTTGTTCGCCAGAAGTTCGACGACTTCCCGCCAACCATAAAGCGCCGCCGTATGCAAAGGCGTCAGCCCCTGGTCATCCTGCGCGTTGACCTCGGCCCCCTTGGACAGCAAGGTCTTGACCACCGCCTTATGGCCCATGCCCGCGGCATTATGGAGCGGCGTGCGTTTTTTCAAATTACGCGCATTTACCTCGGCCCCTTTGGACAGCAAAAGCTCCACCACATCGTTGCGCCCCATGAAGGCCGCCAAATGCAAGGGCGTTGCGCCGGAATCGTTGCGCGCGTCGATATCCGCGCCATTGGCCAGCAGAAGCGCCGCCACGTCGCGACTGCCGCCGCCCGCCGCCCAATGCAGGGGCGCGAATCCGTTATTGTCCTTGCCGTTGGCCAAGGCCGGCTCCTTATTAAGAAACGTTTTAACCTGATCGACCTGGCCCAGTTCGCAAGCGGTAAAAATCGCCTGCGCGCCCGCCGGGAGCGCCAGCAGGCCGGCAATTACCACCAGGCCACATCCCATCCACAGCATTCGCTTCATGATTATTACGCCTCCTACTATGTTCGATTGCGTCCGTTCACATGGTGTTCGGTCAAATCCGACGGATTGGACGGATGCTTCATCCGGCATCCGTTGCCCCTGATTGCTTTTCATTCGAAGTTGGGCGTTCGGCGTTGGATGTTGAGCGTTTGCTTCCTCCGCACTTCATTCATGCTCCCCGTGCGATAGCCTTCCAAGTCCACGGCAATATATAAAAATCCCTGCCGTTTCGCCAGCTTTACAATGCTCCGGCGGAGCGCGGGGCGCCATAACCGCTTGATATCCGCCGCATCCACTTCAATGCGCGCCACGCTTCCATGATGCCGCACACGCACCTGCCGGAATCCCGACCGCCGCAAAGCATCCTCAACCCGGTCCACCGCATGAAGCCCGGCGGGCGTAATCCGCGAGCCGTAAGGAAAGCGCGAGGCCAGGCAGGCCATGGCGGGCTTGTTGGCCGTCGGCAAGCCCATCCGGCGCGACTCCCGGCGGATGTCCGCTTTGGTCAGCCCGGCCTTCAGCAACGGACTGACAACCCCGCACTCGACGGCGGCGCGCCGGCCCGGCCGGACATCCCGCGCGTCATCCGCATTGGTGCCGTCTAAAATCCATGCGATCGCATGCCGGTCGGCCACCTGCCTGAGCCGCTGAAAAAGCTCCCGTTTGCAGTAGTAACAGCGATTAACCGGATTGGCCGCAAACCGAGGAATCTTGAGCTCGTTGGACCGGATCAGCAGGTGCCGGATGCCAAGCCGCCGGGCCAGGGCCGCGGCCGAGCGTTGTTCCCGCTCCGGATAGGTGGGCGAGAGCGCCGTCACAACCAAGGCCTTGTCGCCCAATTCCCGCCGGGCCACCGCCGCCAGTAAAGTGCTGTCCACCCCGCCCGAAAACGCGATCAGCACGGAACCTAAGCGCCGCAAATGGGCGCGCAAGCGCCCAAGCTTGCCGGTCAAACGGCTTGTTTTGCGAGTGGATTTCACGGGCGCATCATCCGAACTTCCAGCGTTCTTGTCAATCGCAATCCCGCTCCTGATTTCCGCTCGGAGCGGAACAGGCGCGCCCGATTTTATTTCTCCGTATTTCCTTTACAGGCCCCCGCATTATTTGCCATATTGATCGAAAAATTCATTTTTTTAAACAACGGCAAGGAGCATTCATGGAAACTAAAATCAGGGCCAAGCTGGAAGAACTGCGCAACATGTTGAAGGCCGATGGCGGCGACATGGACGTCGTAAGCATCGAGGGTAGCCAAGTGCGCCTGCGGCTGAAAGGCGCTTGCGGCTGTTGCCCGCACGCCACGCAGACGCTTAAACATGGCATCGAACGGATTCTGAAAGAAGAGGTGGATCCGACCATCGTGGTATTGCAGGTGTCCGCCGAAGGCGGATCCGCCTCCGATGGAAAATGTGTGTGATTTCGCGTATTGACTTTGCCGTGCAGTTCAGTCATCATGTTGCCCATCGGGTTACAATGTTTACAAGCCACAAGCATTTTTTAGCATGAAACGCATCGCTTCCATCTTAATGGCGGGGATCCTGCTGGCGGCCGGCGCGGCCCAGGGGGCCGGGCTGGGGGTAGCGCCAACCAATCTATCCTTCGAGATATCGCAAGGTCAGGCCGCGTTCAGCAACCAGATCGTGGTCGCGAACACCAACGGCACGGACGCGATGACCTTCACGAACACGGTGAGTTACACGAACTGCGGCGTGTTTACGAACTGGCTCACCGTAGCGCCCACCTCCGGCGTAAGCTATGGCGAGGATCAGGACGTATGGCTGCAAATCGACGCGACGAACTTGCCGCCACGAACCAACGCATACGAGGCGAATGTGCGGGTGACAGCGGGGCCCGGGACAACGAACTCGCCGCAGAATGTGCGCGTAACGGTGCTCGTGCAAGGAAATGCGCTGGGGGTCGCGCCGACAAATTTTTCGAAAACGATAACCTTCGGACAGGCGGCCGCGGATGACGTGTTCCATGTCGCAAACACGGGCGCCGCGCCGCATGGAACGATATTGTATTCCGTGGCGGCGACCAGCTTATATAGCTCAACGGCGTGGCTAAGCGTGAGTCCGACTAATGGCAGCGTGCAGAACAACACAAATCCCGTGACGGTGGCATATACGACCACGGAGCTGCCGGCGGGCTGGCATACCGGACGAGTGGACGTGGCGGCGCCGGGCCTGGCAACGCAGACGGTGGATATCGTGTTGCGCGTGAATAACCGGCCTGGAGTGGCCTGGGATGCGGGCAGCAAGGTATGGACCAACGAGCTCATGGCCGGAGGCAGTCTGGGAAGCGTAACGATGGCGGTATGGAACGCGAGCGGGAATCCGGCGGGCCAGATGAATTACACGGTATCCGTCATCGACGATCCGTTCGGATGGGTAAGCGGCGTAAGCCCGGCCGGCGGGATCAGCACGGGGGATCACCAGACGGTAACGGTAAGTTACACGACGGCGGACTTATTAGCCGGGGTTTACACGGCCACGTTGAAGGCGGAGGGCGTGGACAATGCCACAGGCGAAGCGACGACCAACGGACCGCTGTACATGGGATTGCGGCTGACGATCAAAGGCACGCCCGAACTGAGGACCGACGCAACGAGTTTAAGTCAAACGGTTCTGGAAAACCACACCGCGACGGATAGTTTCTCGATATGGAACGAAGGGCGCGAGCCGCGGGGCGGCATGCGCTACACGGTGACCCCGGACGTAAGCTGGGCCACGGCAAGTCCGAACACGGGGGTGGTAACGAACAACGTGGATAGCGTGCAAGTGGTATTCGGGACTACGGGGACAACCTTGCCGCCGGGTGTATATACAGGCAACCTGCTGGTGGACGCATTCGATGCGCAAACCTCGGCGCGCGCGGCGGGCGCGCCCCAGACAATTTCGCTGACACTGACGGTGACGCCACGGGCGCCCCTGAATTTGGAACCGCCAACGGTGGCGGGCATAATGCACGTTGGGCAGACGGTGGACGCAAATCCGGGCCTCTGGCGAAACCAGTCGCGGATGATTTTCAGTTATCAATGGGAACGGGCGGCGGACAAGGCCGGCGGCGGCCGTGAAGTCTTGAGCGGAGCCGTAGGGGCCAACTACATAATAACGGCGGCGGATCGCGGAAAGTATCTGCGGGTGGACGTGACGGCGACGGATCCCGAGCCCTCCCCCAAGAGCGCAACGGCTTATTCGGCCTGGGTGAATGCCGCGAAGGTAAAGGCCTTGCGAGGCGACTTTAACGGTGACGGCATTACGGACCTGTGGTTTTATAATGAGTCCGGCGGCGACTGGCACGCGAATTTTGGGAAAGAGAACTCGGCCGAAGGGGTCTTCCCCGGCGGAACGGGCATGATCCCAATGCCGGGCGATTATGACGGGGATGGCAACGAGGATCTTGGAATCTACGATCCGGCGCATGGCATGTGGCATATTTTGTTTTTACCGCGTCTTGTCCACGTGTACGGAAGTTTGTTCGGAGGAACGGCGGAGGAAGCCGCGGCAACGCCCGTGGCGGCGGATTTCGATGGAGACGGCGCCACGGATGTGGGCCTGTATTTTATGGGGTATTGGGCCATCCTCTATTCAAGCACGGCATCGCTGGGCATAGTGGAACCGTTCGCGGACATATGGGGCATGCCGGTGACCGGCGACTGGGATGGGAACGGCATAACAGAAATGGGCATTTACAATGACGGCTTTTGGACGCTGAAAATGGGGGACGGCAGTTTGCTGGAACAGGAATTCGGCGGAGGGGGCGCGCTCGTCTTGCCGGCGCCGGCCGATTACGATGGCGATGGCATCACGGACCTGGGCGTGTACGACGTCGCCGCCAACCAGTGGCGCTGGCGGGAATCGCTGACGGGGTTCGAGCAAAACATGAATTTTGGACGGGGCGGCATTGTGCCGGCGCCGGGATATTACGATCACGACCGCTCGAACGACTGGGCCCAGGTTAGCCTATCGCCCGACAACGATTTTATCGTATGGGAAGTGAAACGGACGGCGGAGCCGACAATCAACCCGACTTACCCATTCGGATGGCATAGCCAATCATACCAGCGGAGCATCGACCGCTGGCGCGTGGATTGGTGACTTGTCATATGTAGCCGCGGCGGTGACGCCGTGGCCGCCGAAAGAATCCACGCCCTCACGGGCGGCTACAGAAGATTCTCAACCGCAGGCGGATCCCCCACATGGCTTTGACTCATTCCCAAAAAAACGCGTCCGACTGCACGCCGCCCAACCCGGTTTCCAATGCGGTCGGAATGCGGCGCGTGTTGAACGGCATCCGGCATCACCTCAAATATACCCGCTGTAAAAACTGGGGCTCGGCCACGGATTTCGACAAGTATCTCAGCCTGGCTTATGCCATCCGCGACCTGGCGGTGGACAAGATGATCGCCACCCAGGGCACGTACCAGGTTCAGGACGTCAAACGGGTGTATTACCTCTCCATGGAATTCCTCATGGGACGCCTGCTGGCGAACAATATCACCGCCCTGAGCGCGGGCGAAGCCACCGGGCAGGCGCTCAAGGAACTGAGCCTCGATTTCGAGTCCCTCTGCCGCAGCGAAACGGATGCCGGCCTGGGCAACGGCGGTCTTGGACGGCTGGCGGCTTGCTTTCTCGATTCCATGGCCACCCTGGAACTGCCGGCCTACGGCTATGGCTTGCGCTACGAACACGGCATGTTCCGCCAGGAACTGGAGAACGGCTGGCAACGCGAGCGGCCGGACGATTGGCTGAAATACGGTTATCCCTGGGAAATGATCCGCCCGGAATATACGATCCCCGTGCTGGTCTATGGTCGGGTCGAAACCGTGCGCGGTGTGCAAGGCGCGCTCAATCCGGTCTGGGTGGATTGGCAGTTGTTCGAGGGCGTGCCTTACGATATTCCCATCATCGGCTACCAGACCAACACCGTCAACTTCCTGCGCCTGTGGAGTTCGCGCGCCAGCGAGGGGTTCCGCCTGGATGTCTTCAATCAGGGCGACTATGTCAACGCCACCCAGCAGAAAAACTGGGCGGAAGTGGTCACCAAGGTCCTCTACCCTTCCGATAACACCACGGCCGGCAAGACCCTGCGGCTCATTCAGGAATATTTCTTAGTCACCTGCTCGATCCGCGACTTGATCCGGCGCTACCAAAAAAATCACCGCGACTGGCGCGATTTCCCCCGCAAGAACGCCATCCAGTTGAACGACACGCATCCGGCCCTGGCCGTCACCGAACTGATGCGGTTTTTTCGCGACGAAACCGGCCTGCCGTGGGATACGGCCTGGGACCTCACCACGCGCACCCTGGCCTACACCAATCATACGATTATGCCGGAGGCCCTGGAAAAATGGCCCGTGCCGCTCCTGGAAAAAGTCCTGCCCCGGCACCTGCAGATCCTTTACGAAATCAACCAGCGCTTTCTCCAGCAGGTCGAAGTGCGCTACCCCAACGATCCGGACCGCCTGCGCGCAATGTCGCTCATCGAGGAAAGCGCGCCCAAGCAGGCGCGCATGGCCAATCTGGCGATCGTCGGCTGCCACTCGGTGAACGGCGTCTCGGCCCTGCACACGGACTTGCTCGAAACCAAAGTCTTCCCCGAGTTCACCGCCATGTTCCCCGGCCGCTTCAACAACAAGACCAACGGCATCACCCAGCGCCGCTGGCTGTTGGTCTGCAATCCGCCGTTGGCGCGCTTGATCACGGACACGATCGGCGAGGGCTGGGTCAAGGATTTGGACGAACTTAAGCGCCTGGAACCTTTTGCCGATGCCCCCGGTTTCCAAAAGGCCTTTCTCGAAGCCAAACACCAGAACAAACTGCGCCTGGCAAAAATCATCCGCAAGATTACCGGCGAGACGGTGGATCCCGATTCGCTGTTCGACGTGCAGGTCAAGCGCCTGCATGAGTACAAGCGCCAGCTCTTGAACGTTCTGCACATCATCACGCTTTACCACCGGATCAAGGCCAAGCCCGGCCTGAGCATGACGCCGCGCACGTTCATCTTCGGCGCCAAGGCGGCGCCCAGTTATACGACGGCCAAATACATCATCAAGCTGATCACCAGCCTGGGCGACCGGATCAACAACGATCCGGATGTCCGCGACCGCCTGAAAGTCGTGTTTCTGCCCGACTACGAGGTTTCGCTGGCGGAGCGGATCATCCCCGCCGCGGACCTTTCCGAGCAAATTTCCACGGCCGGCACGGAGGCTTCCGGAACCGGCAACATGAAATTGGCGCTCAACGGGGCCTTGACCATCGGCACCTGGGATGGGGCCAACATTGAGATTGCCCAGGCTGTGGGCCGTGAAAATATTTTCATCTTCGGGTACCGCACCCCGCAACTGGCCCGGCTTGCAAGCGCGTATAATCCACGCGACTTTTATCAGGCCGACCCGGAATTGAGGCAGGCCCTGGACGCCATCCGCGAAAACCGATTTTCCACCGAATCCTCCACCCTGTTTGCCGATCTATACAGCGCGCTCGTGGATCATGGCGACCGGTATTTTCTGCTGGCCGACTATCGCCCCTATGTCAACGCACAAGCCAAGGTCTCGGCCTTGTACCGCCACCGGCGCCGCTGGGCGCGCCAGGCCATTCTCAATGTGGCGCGCATGGGCCGGTTTTCCAGCGACCGCACCATCCGCGAATACGCGCGCGATATCTGGCGCATCAAACCGCTCGCCATCCGACTCGACGCCGCCGAGGCCTAGGTCGGCGACAATTTCGGTCTGACCCACGGCCATAAACGCCGCGTCATGGTCACACCTTGCGCGCGCGCACGATCTCAACGCCCACGCTTCTGGCAAAGCGGAGCGCCGAGGGCTTGTCCACGCGCGCCTGGACTTTCACGACGCCAGGCGTTTCCAGGCAGACGTTCGCAACCGCCTCCGTCAGCGCCTCGAGCAGAAAGAACCTGGAGTTTTCGACCAGGTCCAGCACGCGTTTTTTGATGGCCCGATAATCCACGGCATCTTCGAACCGGTCCGTTCGTCCCGGTGTCCTAAAATCGGCGTAGAGGGAAAGGTTGATCGTCACATCCTGTTTCTCGCGCCGCTCATCTTCGTTGACCCCGACAATACAGCGCGCGTGAAGATCGGCGATTATGATCCGGTCCATGATTTTCGCTCCATCAGGCGCCGGCCGCCGTCCACAAAAACGACTTGGCCGGTCACAAAGTCGCTTCCGAGCAGATACAACACCGCATCGGCAATATCGCCCGGATTCCCGTGCCGTTTAAGAGGCAGGTTCTTCGCAAGATCGTCAAGGTACCCATCGTCCTTGCCCGGCGGCGGCAGGATTGGTCCGGGAGCGACGCCATTCACCGTGATGCCGGGGGCGAATTCAACGGCCATCATCTCCGTTAAGACCGCGAGCGCCTGCTTGCTGAGAATGTAGGCGACATGGGCCCTGTCATGCCCGACAATCCGGGAATCCAGTATATTGACAATTTTCCCGCGGCCGGCCCGCCGGGCGAATTCCCGGCTGAGAACCAAGGGCGCCCACGTGTTTATCTGCAGGTGCCTTATCAGCCCCGCGAAATCCATGTCCTCAATTGTGCCGGGAAGGAAAAGCGAGGCGCTGTTCACAAGAATGTCCAGCGACCCGGCCGCGGCAATCGCGCCAGAGATCAATCGGCCCGGCGCCTCGGCGTCGTCAAAATCCGCCTTTAAAAGCCGCGCTTTCACCCCGCGCGCAACCAGTTCCGCGCGAAGTTTTTCCGCCTCCTCAGCCGACTTCCGATAGTGAACGACCACGTTCACGCCGGCATCCGCGAGGGCCAGGGCGATCTCGCGGCCGACCCGCTTTGCCGCGCCGGTCACCAGCGCCGTCTTGCCACAAAGCCGGTCCTTGCTCATCGCCGATCCGCCTCGTTACATGGGAAACTTGCCGGCAACTGGTCTATCTTTGCAGCCATGATGAAGTCGTTTTGCGACAGTCCGCCGATTTTATGCGTCGTCAGGGTAAGCCTGACTGTCTTGTAAGAGATAAAAATATCCGGATGATGCCCCTGGCTTTCAGCCGCCTCCGCAACTTTATCGACAAAACTCATCGCTTCGCCGAAGTTTTTGAATTGGAATTCCCGCGCAAGCGCCGCGTCCTTCAATTTCCAACCGCTTACTTCGTCCCGCATTCGCTCCGCTTGCGCCGGAGAGAGGGGCGGGGCCCCCGCCTTTTGGGGTTTGCAGGTCAGATCCGAAAGGCTCATGACAACCTCCTTTTTGAAAACCGTTATCCCGGACAAAACAACCGCGCGCGCGCAGAGAGCGGAAGGTCAAAACGCGCTCATTTCAGACGCTCGTCCGACCCGGCGCCGCGAAGGATCAACTCGCGCGCCGCCGCCACTTTATCCCAGACGTTGCACATCATTGCGCCACGGATCTTGCCGTTGCGCAGGTAGTAGATAACCCCGGTGTCAAAGGGCTTCCGCCAATCCGCAAGAGTGTCCATCCGCGCATTGACTTCACCGACCGCTTCGTAGCCGAACTCGAACAAATCCGAAAAGAAATACGGCATGTATGCAAAGATCTCATGCGCCCCGGCCATGTTCCGTCCGGCATGCTTGCCTTGGTTAAGGGCGTTATCCCAATGCTCCATGCGCATCGGTTGTCCAAGCGCTTGATACGGGAACCGGGCATTATCGCCGGCGGCGTAGATGTCCGGATGAGCTGTCTGAAGATACGCGTTGACGATGATGCCGTCGCCCACGGCCAAGCCGGCGCGTTCGGCCAGTTCGACCGCCGGTTTGATGCCGATGCCGACAATGACCAGGTCGGAGGCGATCTTTTCGCCGGCGCTGGTCCGGACGACGCAGCGAGCCCCCTGGCGCTCGAATGACACGGGCTTCTGCCCCTTGACAATTCGGATGCCGCGACTCTGATAGAGGCGTTCCATGGCCAACCCCAGGTCCTCCGGAAACACCCGGTCACAGAGATGGCCGGAAGGATAGATCATCGTGACATCCAGTTTGTTGACGCAAAGGGCGGCCGCCATTTCCGACCCGATAAACCCGCCGCCGACGATTAGCGCCGACTTGCCCGGCGCGGCCGCGCCTCGCATGCGCTGGTAGTCATCGAGCGCCCGGTAATAGCAGATTTCAGCCAGGTCCCCGCCGGGAATTGGGAGAATTTGCGGCGCCCCGCCTGTCGCCAGGAGCAGTTTCTCGAACCGGTGGCTCTCACCCTTGCTGTCGTTGACCGTTTTGCCCTTCACATCCAGCGAAACAACGCGCCTGCCCATTAAGAGCGTAACATCGTTGCGATCGTAAAAAGCCCGGTCGTGAAGAAAGATATCCTTGACCTCCTTCTTGCCGAACCAGAGCTTCTTGGAGAGGGGCGGGCGGTCATAAGGCGGATGGTCCTCCGCCCCGACGATCGCGATGGAGCGCTCCCGGTCGCGTTCACGGATTCCTTCGACGGCCGATGCCCCCGCCAATCCTGCGCCGACAATCAGATAATCGCACACGTGGTCTGCCATGTCCGCCCCTTTCGCCATGTGTCATCGCCTCAACCCGCACGCCACCAAGAATTCCTCGCGCAGGGCCTGGTTCTTTTCGTATTCCCCACGCCAGACCGTCGTGCGAGTGGCGGGCGTCATTTCCCGGACGCCCCGCATTTCCACGCAAAGATGATGCGCCGCCAAATAAACCGCAACGCCATGCGGCTGCATCAGGGCCGTGAGGGTGTCCGCAATCTGGCGGCCGATTCGTTCCTGAACGGCAAACCGCCTGGCAAACAACCGCGCGAGACGGATCAACTTCGAAAGACCGATAATGTGCTCGTGGGCAATGTACCCGACATAGGCTTGCCCGTGGAACGGCAACGCGTGATGCTCGCACAGGGCGACAAACGGGATCGGACCTTCGATAACCTGGCTTAATTGACAATCCGGTCCGCCCCGGCATTCAGTGGCGAACACCTTGACCAACTTCGGGTCGCCCTCATAGCCCTCGGTCGCATCGAAAAGGGCCTGAACAAACCGATGCGGCGTCTCTGCGGTCGAGGGAGTGTTCAAGTTCAGGCCCAGGGCGGCGAGAATCTCGGCGGCATAGTCCTCGAATTTCCGCATTTGTTCCCGGGATATCCGCCTCGGCCGCATGGCCAGCGTGGCGTCAATCTCCTGTGCGTCAATCTTGTGGTCGCCGGACATGGTCTTCTCCTCTAAAATCGGACGGGGCATTACCCCTCATTTTTCAGTTAGGCGAACGTTTGGGCGGCGGCTTCTTTTGCGCGCTCATTGCCGTCTCGGCCGGATACGTGATCACTGCGCCCCGAACTTTGGCAAATGGCGTAAGAGCATGAACCTGACGGCGGGTTGCGCTCATAATGTCCTCGGCGCGAATTCCACGGACCAGCAGGGCGTCTGCGATGAGCGAGCGATGACAGCGCCACGGCGCCGCTTCCGCGCACATCAAAACGATCCGGTTGCGGCTCGCCAGGCGGATCAATTCGTCGAGGCTCCGCGCAAACTCGGGCGTTTGCATGTAGTCGGCATAACCCCGAAAAGAGGCGTTCCGCCAACCTCCGTTGGGCGAATCCGCCTTCGCGTGACGCAGGCCGCCGAGTCCCGGCATATGCACATATTCCAGACCGGCCTCCTTTAACGATCCGGGCAGGGAATCCTTGTTGAACTGCGGATTGTGCCGGGAACGCGGCGCCGTGCGCACATCCGCCACGCAAGTCACTCCGTGCGCCTGAAGCAGGCGGATGAATTCTTCGATCGTGCGCGTGGAATGGCCGATCGTCATTATCCATGGCAGCGTCTCTTTTTTGGACATGTTTTTATTGGGCCAGACACGGCCGAACGGTGCGGCTGGAAAACCGCTTCATGCACTTTTCCACACTATTTATGGTAGCATAAAACTATTTTATGTCCATTTAAAAACGTTGAAAGCGCTTGATACCCAGACGGCATTCGTGGTATTTTCAATCAATCGACGGGGCAAAATTATCTCGGGAGGTCACCATGAAAGCCATTCGATGGATCGCAACGTTGTGTATCTGTTGCCTGTCGGCCCCGGTTTTCGGCGGCGAAAACACCGCGGCGGGCGGCGCCAACGCCGCCGCGCCTGCGCCGGAGGTTGCGACGGCGACCAACGCGAACGTTGCGGCCCCCGACGTCAACGCGCCTATCGCCAACGACGGCGCCACCGCGTTGCACGAGGCGGCCGCGTTCAACCGCCTGGACCAAGTCAAACTCCTGCTGGCGCAGGGCGCCGCCATCAACGCACCCAACAGCGTCGGCATTACGCCCTTGCACCTGGCCGCATTGGCCGGGCACACCGAGATGGTCGCTTTGCTCCTGGCCCACAAGGCCGATGTCAAGGTCAAGGACGTCTTCGGCCTGACGCCCCTGCACTGCGCCGCGCAATATGGACACACAAACACCATGTCCTTATTGCTCGATCACGGCGCCGAGATCGAATCCAAAACCTATACCCAGGGGCTGACGCCCCTGCACTGGGCGGCCTTCTGGGGCCATATCGAAGGCGTCAAGTGTTTGCTGGAACACGGCGCCAATATTAACGCCCGCGACAATACCGGCAACACGCCCCTGACCTGGGCCGAGGACTACGGCCAACACGACATGGCCCGCCTCCTGGCCCGCAAAGGCGCCAAGGGGCATAATCATGAAAAACTTTACGGACTGGATGCCTCGTGGCACCTGTGAGGAATGGTAAATGGAAAATGGTCAATGGTAAATGACGGAAGCCTCCATCGCACATCATCCATATTCACCAAACCATCAACCATTGATCATCAACCATTGATCATCAACCATTGACCATCAACCATTGACCATTCCTACAATGCTCCCCGATTATCATATTCACACGCCGCTCTGCCACCACGCCGAAGGCGAGGCCATCGCATTTCGCGCGCGGGCCGTGGAACTGGGCCTGCCGGAAATTTGCTTCACCGATCACGTGCCCAACCCGGATGGCTACGACCCGGTCAACCGCATGCGCCTCGACCAGTTCACCCTGTATCGGACCATGGTTGCGGATTTGGCGCGCGCGAACCGGCCGCTGGTCCTGTTCGGCGTGGAAGCCGATTATTACGAAGGCTGTGAAAACTTTCTGCGAGATTGGCTCCCGCGCCAGGAGTTCGATCTGGTGCTCGGCTCGGTGCATTACATCGATAACTGGGGCTTCGACAATCCCGATGAACGTCACGTGTGGGATTCCGTGGATGTCACAAATACCTGGCGAACTTATTTTGGCCTCATCGGCAAACTTGCTGACAGCCGATGGGCCAATGTGGTCGGGCACCTGGACCTGCCGAAAAAATTCGGCCACCGGCCCTCCGACCGGGACTTGAAGGAAATGGCCCAGCCCGCCCTGGACCGCGTGGCGGAGGCCGGCATGGCCATTGAAATCAATTCCTCCGGCCTGCGCCGGCCGGTCCATGAAATCTACCCCTCCGCCCTGCTCCTGGCGCTGGCCAAGGAGCGGGATATTCCGATCTGCTTCGGTTCCGACGCGCATCGGCCGGAGGAGGTGGGATGGGAGTTCGACGCCTCGTTGGCCCTGGCCCGCAGCGCCGGTTATACCCACGCCGTGCGCTTCCGCCGCCGCCAGAGCCGGCCCTACGTCTTGCCGGCCGCTGAAAACATGGTCAATGGGTAATGGTAAATGGTTGATGCAAAGACAAAACGACCGCGGTGCAGTCTGCCCTCGGCCATCAACCATTTCCGCCGAAGGCGGATCCGCCTATGGCGGAAACCATCGGCCATTAACCATCTTCCATTCCCACTAATACAGCAGCATGTCCCGCCATTTTTCTCCTTCGCGGTCCAGACGCCACAGGCCTTTACGGCAAACGACCAGATGACGCCCGTTGCGGCCAAGCGCGGCCGGATCCACACGCAGAACCGCGCTCCGGCGCGCGCCCAGCAGGCGGCGTTCCGCTTCCGTGGCATTGCGGCCCTTGAGCGGCACCCCATTCTCCGCAACCGCCATCTGCAAACCGCCCCCAAAATAAGGCGCGCCTTCCCAGAAAGACGGATAACGGACAAAGAAATCCGGCTTGCGCGGCGCGGACAGCACAACTTCGAAGGCCGCCGGCAAAGCGGCAACGTGCTCAAGAAGATCGAAGTCCGGGCACGCGCGCTGACGTTCGAACACCGCCAGGGGATCCACGCCCAGCAGGTTCCATCCGTTGAAATTGCCGTGATCGTTTTTTAATTTTTGCGCGCGGCACCACGAACCGAACCGCGCATTCATGATCAGACCGACTTCGAAGTGCAGGTGCGCCCGGTCCAGGGGAATCGGCGGATTGGCCGTATGGCCGACGACTCCCAGCACCTCCCCCGCTTTTACGGATCGTCCCCGGACCGCGCCGGGCGAGAGGGCCGCCAGATGCGCATAGAGCGTATAGACCATCCCGGAAGGAGAAGCATGGGTGAGCACCGCATATTTGCCGTAATTCGAATTCCCGGCGATCGGGTTGACATAGGCCACCGCGCCGTCCGCCGCGGCATACACGGCATCCTGCGGACGGCCGGCGGCGTCCCGCCGGACGGCGGCGATATCCACGCCTTCATGAAAGGACGCCGCCAGCCCCCGCCCGTTGTGGGCCGCCGTGCGCACCGAGCCGAACAGCGCGGATTCGGGCCGGCCGGCGGCCGTCGGCTGAAAGACGTCAAGATCGTTACGGTTCAGCGTCCGATCGGTTGGAAACACGAGATGCCGGAACGGGTCAACCGCCGGGCGGCCAACGAGCGGCAGGTCCAAGCCCGGAGTTTCCGGTTCTGCGATCGACTCGCCCGGCGCCTGGGCCCGCAAGCACAGATACAAAACCAGGCCCATACAGACGGCCACGAGAATCGCAAGCAGGGCCATGGCCCCATATCGGCAGCTTTTATCTCCTAACTTCATGAGACCGGCATATTATGTGGAAACAAACAATACGCAAGCGTCATGATTCGTCTAAAAAATAACTTGCCGCAGTGCGCCGCGCGTGTATAAAGAATGATGTAACAAGGAACCAGAATTCAGCCCGCCTGCAACGCTATGCGCAGCATTGCGGGCAGGGAGTCTCCGCCGGAGGCGGATCCGCCAAAGGCGGAAGAATTCAGAATTAGGAAAGCCTTCATGGGCTTTGGTCGCTTGTGGCGTCCTCGTTCTGTATTCTGTCTTCTGTATTCTGACTACTGAATTCTGTTTTTCAAGGAGACGGCATGAAAGCTGAAGTGCTCGAGCGATGGACCTGCGACAATGCGGCGGACTTGTATGGCATCCGAAACTGGGGCAGCGGCTATTTCGATATCGCCGCCAGCGGCGATATCGTGGTCAAACCTTTCGGCCCGGCCGGCACGACAAGCATCAGCGTCATGGACCTCATTGCCGGGCTCAAGGCGCGCGGGATCGATATGCCGATCCTCTTGCGTTTTGCCGACATCCTGTCATCGCGCATCAAGCAGTTGTACGAACATTTCAACGCCGCCATCCGCGATTACGGTTACCAGGGCGCGTACCGCGGCGTGTATCCGATCAAGGTCAACCAGCAAAAACAGGTCGTGGCCGAAATCATGGAATTCGGCCGGCCCTATCACCACGGACTGGAAGCCGGGAGCAAGGCCGAGTTGATGGCCGCCATCGCCTATACCGAGGACCCCGAAGCGCTCATCGTCTGCAACGGCTACAAGGACGAGGAATTCATCGACCTGGCGCTGTACGCGCTCAAGATGGGCACCCAAACCATCCTGGTCCTGGAAAAAACGGACGAGCTGGCCATGATCCTGAACCGGGCCGCCCAGATGGGAGTCAAACCCCGGCTCGGCGTGCGGGTCAAGCTTTCCAGCCGCGCCGGCGGCCACTGGGATGGATCCGGCGGGGACCGCAGCATGTTCGGCGTCAATGCTTCGCAGGCGATCGAGATCATCGATCTGCTGCGCAAGGAAAACATGCTGGATTGCCTGCAGATGTTGCACTACCACCTGGGCTCGCAGGTATCCAATATCCGCAATATCCGTTCGGCCCTGCACGAGGCCTGCCGGTTGTACGTTGAAATGGCGCGCGAAGGCGCCGCCATGGGGCTGCTCAACATCGGCGGGGGCCTGGCGGTGGATTATGACGGCTCGCACACGAATTTCGCCAGCAGCCGCAATTATACCGAACAGGAATACGCCGCCGACGTCGTGGAAGCCATTATGAGCGCCGTCAAGGAAGACGGGATTCCCCACCCCACGATCGTCAGCGAATCGGGCCGCGCCACAGTCGCCCACCATTCCGTGCTGGTCTTCAATGTGCTCGACGTGAGCCGGTTCGAGCCGCCCACCACGGCCGCGGCCGAAGAAGTGCCGCCGCATTACCACGAAATGCTGAAAAACCTGAAGGACGTCCGCCAGGCGCTCTCCACCAAGAACCCCCAGGAGTGCTACCACGACGCCGTGTATTACCGCGACGAAATCCGCTCGCTTTTCACGCACGGCCAGTTGAGCCTGCGGGAGCGGGCGGCCACGGAAACCTTGTTCTGGGACATCATTTGCCGGATCGCCGCCGAAACCAAGGAGCGCAAATATGTGCCCGAAGAATTGCAAGGCCTGGAAGTGGCGCTGGCCGACCTCTACTACTGCAATTTCAGCGTCTTCCAGTCGCTGCCCGATTCATGGGCCATCGACCAACTGTTCCCCATTATGCCGATTCACCGCCTCAATGAAATGCCGACGCGCCAGGCCATCCTGGCCGATATTACCTGCGACTCCGACGGCAAGATCGACCGTTTCATCGACCTGCACGACGTCAAGAACACCCTCCCGTTGCACGAACTGCGCGGTGAAGATTATTACCTCGGCGCGTTCCTGGTGGGCGCCTACCAGGAAACCCTGGGCGACCTGCACAACCTGCTCGGCGACACGAATGTGCTGCACGTCCGCGTCGGCAAGGACGGCACGGTGGAATACGCCAACGAAATCGCGGGCGACACCGTCGCCGACGTGCTCTCCTATGTGGAGTACGATCCCCGCGACATGATCAACCGCGTGCGAATCATGGCCGAACAGGCCGTGCGCGACAATCACATCACGGCCGTGGAACGCCGCGAGATCATGTCCGCCTACGAAACCGGCATGCGCGGCTACACCTATTTTGAAAGCTGACCCGTTCCATTGCGGAATACGGGTTGCGGAATGGAAACCACCGATGAAATCGAAACTCCAAATTCCAAATTCCAAATTCCAAACAAATAAAACCAAATTTCAATCGATCCGATCGAAAGCAGGCAATCGAAAATCCGAAATCCGAAATCGGAAATCCGAAATCCGAAATCGGAAATCCGAAATCCGAAATCCGAAATTCCTCCACTTCCTGGAATACGACCCCGTTTACGTCCACAACCCCCGCGCGCCTTACGCCGTCCTGCCGGCGCCCTATGAGCGCACCGTCAGCTTTGGCCGGGGAACGGCGCGCGCCCCGGCGGCCATTCTCGCGGCCAGCGCGCACATCGAGCCTTTTGACGAGGAGCTGTTCCAGCCCTTGGACCTGGGCGTTCAGACCTTGCCGGCCGTTGACTGCCGGCGCGGGACCGATGCCCAAGTCCTCGAGTCCATCCGGCGCGCCGCCGCGGACGTTATGCAACGGGGACAGTTTTTGCTGACCCTGGGCGGCGAGCACACCATCACCGCCCCCCTCGTGGCGGCGGCCAGGACCATGTGCGGCGACTTGACGGTATTGCATTTCGACGCCCATCTGGATCTGCGCGATCGTTATACCGGGACGCCCCTCTCGCACGGCTGCGTCATGCGGCGGGTTATGGAACTGGGGACGCCCATTGTATCGGTCGGCATCCGCAGTGTCTGCGCCGAGGAATATCAGCTTGTCAAACAGCGCCGGCTGCCTGTATTTTGGGCGCGCGATATCGTTCAAGCCCGTTCCGAGGCCTGGATGAAAACCGTGCTCGCGCGCCTGGGAAAACGAGTGTATATTTCGATCGATATCGACTGCCTGGACCCGGCGCTGATGCCCGGAACCGGCACGCCGGAGCCGGGCGGCCTGGGCTGGTATGCTCTCATCGAGATCCTGCGACGCGTGTGCGCCGCGCGCCGGGTGGTGGCGGCCGACCTGGTGGAAGTGGCGCCTGTGCCCGGTACGCCGGCCTGCGAATATATCGCCGCGCGCCTGGCGGCCAAGCTGTTGCTGTATCATAGGGTCGCCGGAGGCAAAGCAAACATCGATGTGTCCGGCGAAGCCTTTGCGAAGACGGAACATCCAACACCAGGCTCCGCCAAAGCGCTTCGCCCAGGCGAGTCGAACGCCCAACGCCGAATTAAAAAACGCTGAACAAAAACATCTCATGCCATGTTGGCATGTCACGCCCATAGCGGATGGCAAACGACCACTTGCCGCTGAAGGCAACAGCGAAAAGCGAGGAACTCATGATGCTGAACATTCGATGTTCGATGTTGGATGTTCGATGTTGGATGTTTGCTTCCTGCCGGATGGCGCTTTTGGGCCTGTTTATAACGACCCTCTTCACGGGCTGCGCCCCGGTACTGCGGGATGCCGGCGGTGTTCGGATCGTGGGCGACATCGTGGCCGGCGACAAGGAACGCCGCATCACAATCACCACCCGCGACCAGCAACGCATCCTCCAGATCGCCCGCAACGATCCCGACGCCGAGGTGCGCGCGGAAGCCGTTCGTCTTGTAAGCGCGCCCGCCGACCTTGTCGCCATCGCCGACACGGATCCCGAACGGAAAGTGCGTGTGGTTGCCGCTTCCCGGTTACGGGACAAGAACGCGCTCCTGAGCGTCATCGCCGCCAACACCGAGCCCCTGGCGCGCCTGGCAGCCCTGGAGGCGATCCGGGATCAGCCCACGCTGTTTAACGTTGCCATGGCCAACAGCGACACCATGATTCGCAAAGCGGCCTTGGAACGGATCACCAGGAATGACCTGCTTTTTTCCATTGCCATGACCAATTCGGATTCGTTTGTGCGCATTTCCGCCGCCAGTCGAATCACCGACCAGAAACGACTGGTCGCGATCGCGCGCACGAATTCCGATCCGCTGGTGCGCCGCTCCGCCATGCGCGATATTGCCAGCCAGGCGGTCCTGACCGAAATTGTCACACAGGATCCGGACCGCGATATCCGCAAAACCGCCGCCGCCCTTATTACGCGCGCGGATGTGCTCGAGCAACTGGCCGTCGGATCCCCCGACCCCGTCATCCGTTACATAGCCGTGCGCAAGGTGAATAATCCCATCCTGCTCCAGCGCATCGCCGTCACCGATCCCGATGCCCTGATCCGTAAAACCGTGGTGGAACAGATCGCGAACGAAGCCCTGCTGGCTTCCATCGCCGAGTTCGATCAGGATGCCGACGTGCGCGCCGCAGCCGTCAAGCTTTTAAAAGGTCCGCCCTTGGCCATGGCGCTGGAGAGCGACCCCTCGCCGGTTGTGCGCCTGGCAGCCATCCAAAACGTCACCGATGCCGAAGTCCTGAAAGAAACGGTCCTGACCGACGCCGACCCCGAAGTGCGTAAAGTTGCCGCCACCCGGATTAACGACCGCCCGCTGATCGCGGCCGTGGCGCAACGGGATACGGATGTCAACGTCCGCCTGGCAGCCATTGCCCGCTTGACGGATCAAGCCGTCCTGGAAACCATTGTCCGCAACGACGTGCGCCCGGAGGCGCGCGCCACCGCCGCCGCCAAAATGGTGAGCCAAGCCAAGCTTAAGGATGTCGCCTTGTTCGACTCCCATCGCTCGGTCCGCCAGGTGGCCATCGAGCATATCACGAACCAGTCCATTCTGGAGGAACTCGCCCGCAGCGCCAATCCCAATGTCCGCCTGCTGACTGTGGCCAAACTGACCAACCAGCAAATTCTGAACGATATCGCCCGCAACGATCCGTTCCCGGCCGTGCGCAAGGCCGCGCTGGACCTGGTGGATAAACCCGCCACGATCGAACGAATCGCCCGTGAAGACAGCGATCCATCCGTCCGCAAAGCGGCGATCCGGAAATTGACCGACCCTGAACCGCTCGCGGCCATCGCCGCGTCCGATCCGGACCGGAATGTCAGCGGCGAAGCGCGCGCGCGCCTGCAAGCTTTACAAACCAAGCCCGCGTCCACCAAGCCTTAATCCGGGAGGATCGTCATGCCTGATTCCGACAGCAACGCAACTGCGGCGGCCAAAACCCAGATCATCCTGGATTACTACCAGTTGCAGTCGCTCCTGCCACACCGTTCCCCCCTGCTCATGCTCGACCGTGTCCGGCTGATTCCCTCCGAAAAACGCGCGATCGGGCTCAAGAACGTGACGATCAACGAGCCCCATTTTCAGGGCCACTTTCCCGGCAACCCCGTTTTACCGGGGGTGCTGATCCTGGAAGCCATGGTTCAAACCGGCGGCGCCGCCATTCGCCGGTTCCTGGATGTTAATAATGACGTCGCATTCCTGCGCACGCTGGATAAGATCAAATTTCGCAAACCGGTTTTGCCGGGCGACCGCCTGATAACGGATGTCACCCTGGAGCGTTTCCGCGATGGCCTCGTGCGATTTAGCGCGACCGCCACGGTGCGCGGCCAGCAGGTGGCCCAAGCCAAGTTCACCGTGGGATTAAGCGCCAACCTGGACGAACGCATCCCGGACGCCGAATTTGCGCCGCCCCTGATCATGGACAACACGCCCATCCAGACCGCGCCGATCGCCGACATCAACGGGATCATGAATGTCATTCCCCACCGCTACCCGTTCATTTTGGTGGATTCCATCTATTATGAGGGCAACAACCGGATCGTCGCGCTTAAGAACGTCACCGGCAACGAGTCCTTTTTTAGCGGCCATTTCCCCAAACACCCGATCATGCCGGGCACGCTCCTGGTGGAGGCTATCGCCCAGGCGGGCGCCGTGTTCATTCTCGGCAAGCCGGAAAACAAAGGCAAACTCGCCTATTTCATGGCGGTGGATATGGCGCGCTTTCGCCGGCCGGTCCGGCCGGGCGATCAACTCCTGATCGACGTCTTCCAGACGATATCGCGCCCACGCGTCGGCAAGGCCCATGGACGGATTTTTACCGGCTCGCACTTGGTGGCGGAAGCCCGCATTTCGTTCGTGCTCGTGGACCGGCCGGCGCCGGTGTGATGAAATACACTTATCGCTCTAAAGTGTGGACTCTTGTAGCCGCGGCGGTAACGCCGTGGCCGCCGAAGAATCCACGCCCTCACGGGCGCGGCTACAAAGATTGAAATCCCCGAACATGAATTTAACCAAAAGTTTCCTTTGCCTGGCGCTTCTCGCGGCCGGCGCCTTGCGCGTCTTCGGCGCAACCCCGACTCTCCAAGAGGTCAGGGCGTCCCCCGCAACGGCGAGCGCAACTTTCACGCGGGCCGCCGACGTACTGGAACGAGTGCGGGCCAACCTGCCCAGCGAGGCCATCCGAATCCGGGGCGAATTACTGTGCGGCGCGCGGCGCGGCAAACTTGATCGCGCCTTTTATCTGGACGCCAAGCTCCAACTGGGCCAATCGCCGGCCACGGCCTGCTATACTCTGCGCGACGCATTCGGCGCCGTGACGGAACAATTGACGATTCTCCGCCGGCCAAACGGCGAGTGGCGCCGGGACTACGCCAAAGGCCGGCCGCTTCAAAACGCCGCGGCGCCGGCGGGCGACAGCCTTATCGGCGGCAGCGACGTAACCTGGAACGACCTCAGCCTGGCCTTCCTCTGGTGGACAAACGGCGTCATTATGGGCCGCGAACGCTTGCTGGAGCGCGAATGCATCGTGTTGGAATTCATGCCGCCGCAGGCGCCGCGGCTGACCCGCGTCTGGATCGATGAAGCCCTGCTCGTGCTGATCAAGGTTGAGGAATACGATACCCAGCAGGTCCTTCAGCGGCGTATCGCCGTGCGCACCTTCAAAAAAATAGATAACAACTGGATGATCAAGGATCTGGACATCCGCCGCTGGCCGGGCGAACACCGCACCCTGATCCGGCTGAATGAAGTATCTGCCGAAGCGGCGGAAACCAGAGATCAGAGGTCAGAGATCAGCGATCAGAAAGCAAATATTGGCAGCAATCAGAAAACAGAGGTCAGAGATCAGAAGTCAGAAGTCAGCAATGAGGAACCAACGATCATCAATAATCATAACGACAATCAAGTCGCCCCTTAGATTTCTTCCCTTTTCACTTTCCGCTGTCATCTGACTTCTGACCTCTGACCTCTGACTTCTGACTTCTGACCTCTGACTTCTGACTTCTGACCTCTGACCTCTGACTTCTCTCCTCACTTCCCCAGATCGTGGATTTTCATAATATAGTCGGCCCCGCGCAGTTTGGTGGAACCGCTGATCGTCACGACGGTATCGCCCGTTTTCAGCGATCCGGACTTCAGCAGGAGCGTTTCCAAGGCGCCGAGAAAATCCGCCGAATGGCCCCGCCACGGAACCACAATGGGCGTGACACCCCAGACCAGACTCAAGCAACTGCGGATATGCTCGTCGGGCACGGCCGCGATCAACGGCACGCGCGGCCGGCGCTGGGCCACCATCTGGGCCGTGTAGCCGGACACGGTAATGGCGACGATGGCGGCGGCATGCAGTTCCTCGGCGGCTTCCACGGCGGCCGCCGCCAGGGCGTGCGCGCGGGTCTTGCCGCGATAGGCTTCCCGGCGCGGACTGGCCGCTTTTTCGGCTTCCGTAATAATTGCGCGCATCATGCGCACGGCTTCGACCGGGTATTTCCCGACCGCCGTCTCGCCCGAGAGCATGACGGCGTCCGTGCCGTCCCATACGGCATTGGCCACATCCGAGGCTTCTGCGCGCGTCGGCCGCGGATTATGGATCATGGACTCCAGCATCTGGGTCGCCGTAACGATCGTCTTGCCCTCGGCATTGGCGCGGCTGATGAATTGCTTCTGCAGAACCGGCACACGCGCGGGCGGAACCTCCACGCCCAGGTCGCCGCGCGCCACCATGATCCCGTCGGCAATCGCCAATATCTCCTCAAAACGCTCCACGGCGGCCGGTTTTTCAATCTTGGCAATCAGCCGCGGGCAGGGGCCGGTTGCCAAAGCCGCCCGGCGGGCCGTCTGCAAATCGTCGGCGCGCTGAACGAAGGATAGCGACACATAATCCACCTGCGCTTTGACCGCCGCGGCCAGGTCGGCCAGATCTTTTTCGGTCACCGCCGGCAGACGCAAGTCGGTATCCGGCAGATTGACGCCTTTGCCCTGTAAAAGCAGGCCACCCACTTTGACGCGCACCTGGAACCCGGCGCCGACGGCGCCAAGACCTTCCAATTCCAGATTGCCGTCATCGAGAAGAATACGCTGGCCCGGCCGGATGTCCGCCAGAATCTCGGGATGGGACACGGGCAGGTCCCGCCCCAGGATCAAGACCTCTTTTTCCGTCAAAGTCAGCCGGCCGTCCGGCAACGCGCCCACCCGGAGTTTCGGGCCGCCCAAATCCACCGCCACAGCCACGGGCGCGCCTTCCGCGGCGGCGGCGGCGCGCGCCAAATGCACCCAGCCGGCCAGTTCCTCGGCGCGCATATGGCTCATATTGATCCGGAACCCATCCACCCCCGCCCGAATCAGGGTTCGCATCACATCCGGGGTTGCGGATGCCGTGCCGAGGGTCGCCAAAATCTTGGCTTCGCGTCGCGATAGCATGGATGTTTCCTCCGTGTAGTTGATTGTCAGCATAACGGAATCCGGCATCGGGGAAAACACAAAATTTGCTTGACCTCCGGAAAGGTTGCATAATAATGACGATAACGCTGGAGTAATTTCGGATGAGATCAAGTCAAACGATAACTGCTCAGGGGCCGGAATTCAGGAGTCAGCCCGCCTGCAACGCTGTGCGTAGCACTGCGGGCAGGTAGTCAGAATAAGGAACCCGTATAGGCCAAGCGAATACGAAGAGAATCGGCGCTAAACGCAAGGCCTTGGCGGAATGTCTGCCGCGTTCTTCCGATTCTTGCGTATTTTATTCTGTATCCTGAATTCTGACTTCTGACTACCTGAGTTGTTACGTCAGCCGGACACCGGAACAGGAGGTGATGTTTTTTACAATTTGGCGCAGAACACGTGCGCAGGACGATCGACGGATGAACACGCTTCGAACGACCTTAACGACAAGGAGACAAGGCATGAAAAAAATCGCATTGATCGCAATGATGACGGCGGCAGTGACCGGCTTTGGCGCCACGATACCGATGGACACCCTGGAACTGCGGCTGGGCGGCAAAATGGATTTCAACAACCCGCAGGGCAAAGTGGATTGGCTGGTCGAAAGCGGCTTGGGCTATTTTGTGTACGACAACATCGAATTCGGCGGCATCGTCGATTGGGGGTATAACGGCAACGGCACCGACATGGGCCTCGGGCTGGGCGGCTTTGGGGAAGCCAACCTGGACTTGGATTCGTCCATCATGCCCTATTTCGCCATGCGCCTGCAGTATAACTTCGGCCAGTATTACCGGAACACCTCGGAACACAACTATATGCTCTGGGAACCCGCGGCCGGCTTGAAATTCTTCCTCTCGGAAAGCGTGGCCATTTATTCGGAATTGTATTTCGACCTGGCCAGCGAAAAGGCCTTCGCCCAGGGTGAAGACGCCAAGAACAACGATGTCGGCCTAAAGGCCGGTGTGCGCTGTTATTTCTAAGCCGGAAACCCGCAACCCAAAGATTTTTTCTACCTTAGACAGACCCTCCTCTGGCGGGAACTACGAAACACGCAAAACACACGAAAGTTCAAAACAAATAAATTGCGCGGTGTATTCTCTGTATCCATTTCGTGTGTTTTCGTGTGTTTCGTAGTTAATTCTTCTCTTGATCCTGTCGCCATTAATCGTTCTCATTTCCGTTTTCCCTCGCGCCACTGGCGCCACACTTCGTAAGCGATGGGCGCCACGGAAAGCACGATAATCGCCACGATCACCAGCGAAAAATATTCTTTAACCACCGGGAGGTTGCCGAACAGCCGACCCGCCGTGACAAACAGACTGACCCACAGGACTCCGCCGGTGACGTTATAGACGGCAAACTCGGCGTAGCCCATCTTGCCCATGCCCGCCACAAACGGCGCAAACGTCCGCACGATCGGAACGAAGCGCGCCAGGACAATGGTCATTTTGCCGTGCTTTTGGAAGAACTCGTGCGTCCGGTCCAGATATTCCTTCTTGATCAATCGGGTCCGGCTAAGTTTCTCGCCGGCATAATAGCCGACCATATAGTTGACGGCGTCGCCCAAGACCGCGGCGACGATGAGCAGGATCAGCAGCCATTCGATTCTAAGCGCGGTGGTGGCGCTCAGCGCCCCGGCGGCAAACAGCAGGGAGTCGCCCGGCAGAAAAGGCGCGATTACCAGGCCCGTTTCGCAGAAAATAATACCGAAAAGCAGTCCATAGGTCCATAAACCGTAAGCCGCGATGACCTGCCCCAGATAACGGTCAAGATGCAGAAAATAATCGATGAACTGCTTGATAGTTTCCATGTTGATTATTGAATGATTCCGTGATTAAACGACTGCGAAATGGAAGGCCCCGGCGCGCATCGGCGGATAGCAAATCACTTAATTGTTCCTGGGTAATCGGAACGAGCCTGCACCTTGTTCGGTCTCCACTGAATATCAATTGGGCTGTCTTTGGCCCCCCGGCTCTTAACATCTACAAGATTATTTTGGGTCTTTCGCTGAATCTGTGGGTAAAATTATCAGATACAGGGAAGCTTCCAAGGTTATTTTATGAACTACGGGATCCTCATCAATAGGCGTATGCACAAGGGCTGGAGTTCTCAACAGCCGCGCCTCGACTCCGACAAGCTTATCAAAGCCCATTCTCATCGAGTCGCGTCTATTGATAACTCCTTCAGGGAACAAGCAACGCCGGAAAAGATTGAAACGCACTGGGGTTTATGCTCCAACATGCTGGTGAATAAAACACAGCAAAAGGAGCTACCCAGTGCGCATAGAAACAATACTGAACAAAGGCTATCGTCACAAGTCATTTATCTACCGGACAGCGAATTTCGAACAGGTGGGGCGGAAGGAGGCCGTGGTTGTGGATATTGTGCCACGCAAGAACGGTCTGGCGCGGTGTTCGGGGGCAACAAAGGGTCTGCCCTTAGAATAAAGAATAACGATCTGCTTTCTTGCACAAGGCAAGGAACAAAACGCCACGCTCAATCATAATGACCGCCGCACTTGCCTTTCAATACCATCGGCAACACATCCCGCCAATTTTCCGTGCTCCCGTCACACAGAGGAATACGGTAATGTCCCGTCGGTTGTTAAAATAAAGTGACGGTTTCCAGTCTAGTCCGATACAATCGGATTGGATAAAAACAAAAGAAAGGAAACCGTCATGAGAGCAGATCTTATCAAAGCGGTATTGGAA
>JBAZEM010000007.1:107292-112184 GCA_041653875.1 Kiritimatiellia bacterium | reverse complement strand
CTTCCAATACCGCTTTGATAAGATCTGCTCTCATGACGGTTTCCTTTCTTTTGTTTTTATCCAATCCGATTGTATCGGACTAGACTGGAAACCGTCACTTTATTTTAACAACCGACGGGACATTACCCGGTAACACCCATCCACCCACTCCCGAAACTTATCATTCCCAATACTACGCGGCGACCTCGCCAACTCCCCCAGAAAATCGTCATCTACCGCATCCAGTCCGCCTTCCACAAAAGCCTTGTACTTTCCAAGCCTCGCTCCCTTATCGTTCCCCATCAAGGACAGCATCGGATCATAATCAACGAACTCATTGCGTTGGCTTTTCCCGATGTAGGCTGGATATGAACTCCACGGGTACGCTCGCAGATATGCCACCTGCTCCGCCTTCGGTTTGTCGGCCCATGCGGCCACCTTGACGGGATTCAAGTGAACATACCGGCTAAGCTTCAGAAGATATTCGTCTCCGCTGACTAACCTGGCACCATAGCGGCCCTGCGTCACGTGACCATGCCGACCATGGACGCGGTTGAAGTACACCCCGTATCCGGTCAGAACCCCATGCATAAAGCCATTCAGATTGCCTTGCGGTGTTTCCACCACCAGGTGAAAATGGTTGGACATCAGGCAGAATAGGTAAACTCGCACGCGGTAGCGCTCTGCGGCCTCCGCCATGCGCGACAGTAGATATTTACGATCCCCATCGGTCTTGAACAGGTTTTCTTTGCCATTCGACCGGACCGTAACGTGATAGATCGCGCCGGGATACTCCACTCTCAGTTGTCGTGCCGTGCAATTACTCTACGCCATCACCACTCTCAACGCAAGTCCTTATTCTTTAATAAAAGGGCTGACCCTCCGCCGCCCGGGGTCTTATCGCTCATTATGGCTTATTCGTAGGACTGACGCCTTCTCCCTCTTCAACTCTGTTGGACGATGAGCCTTCGGAAGATTTCTGGCGGCCAGCATTCTTTTTGTCCTTCGACTCCTTGACCTGTTTTAAGTAGTCACGAATGCCCTGCCAGTTACGAATCTTCTCGGGACTCTCGCGTAGAGCGGCGGCATCCTTTATTAGTGACTCGATAAGTTGCTCGCCAAACCCATCCCTCCTCATCTTCTCTATGGTTCGCTTCTTGTTTTCGCCTGTGCGCCTTAGGATACTTTCGAGTTGATCGATGACCGTAAAACCTTTGACTTTGGCATCGATATCGGCCCCCGCTTCGATAAGGGTCTTTACGATTTGCATGTTCGCTTCTTCTGCGGCAAGCATGAGAGGTGTTCGCCCATATACATCTTTTATATCGACATCCTTTTTCGCACTTACCATGTTCTTTACCTCCTCAACATTGCCCTTCTTGATAACCTCAAAAATCGTTTCTGACTCTGCCCCAGCAAAGGCAGCAGATATCGCAAAAACAAGGAATACAAGAAGAACACTTTTCATTTCAGAATCCTTTCTTTCGATTTATCAAGGGAAACTACTTCCACCCCAAGATGATCCTTCCGATGTACTCGAGGCATCCTCGCCACCTTCGAGCGGCATGTCACAGGTTGTGGGATGCGCCGTCTCCAAGGTCACAATACTTCCGGCAATTGCTCGCGGCGTCCCAAAAATGACGTAGTCCGATGAATCAACAGTCTCACCCGTTGCCGTATGATAGGCGTCTTCTGCCCAATTGGCACAGGTATGCGTATATGTCCACTCACTGGGAGCTGAAACAAATGAGACGAGAGCGTCATATCCTGATGGCGATAGCAGGTAATATCGATTATGGATCCCTGACGTATTCTCCAAACCAACATGCACATCGGAGTTTGTAGTAGTCCGGGGCCTATTTCCCCATAAACCATAAGTTACAGTAAAGGGAGACCCAGACGAATAATCAGTCACAGATATCCAAGCATGCCCATCCGTAAAGCCAGCACCTGGATCAACGTTCGCGTGAATGCCAAGCACCTCTGTGCAGACCAAGAACTCTTTCGGCGTGTCTGGGCCGCAGGTTGTGCTAACTGTCTTGGTATCGGAATCATAACCTGATGGCGCCCCGCTATATGTGTGTAATACTTCCAGCCCCGATCCGGAAGCGCCAAATGTTCCTGTCCAAGATGGCATACCCGCGGGTAAAGTGACACCAGAAGGCTGGATATTTGTCGCCAAGAGATACGCATCTTTGCCGTAGAGAATTTTCTGAGCGCCGGTGAAATCGCGCCATGCCGTTGAACCCCCAATACGGAACTGAATAGACTCCACCTTAACGACGGAAAACTTCTCGGCAAAGCACTCGACGCCATCGATTTCCGCGAATAGTTTGATGTTGTCCGTCACGCTGCTTTCCGTCACACCCTTGATCGTCACCGTCGTGGTGTCGGCGATCACCTTCTCTGTGGTGCCATCATCGAACGTGGCGGACCCCGTTCCGGTTGTCGTGGCCAGTTTGAGCTTAATACTCCCACTTGGCGTCACCGTCACAAGCACATCCTTCGTCCCACCCTTGCACACCGAGTCAATCGCCTCAAAACCAACTTGCACGACGGAGAACTCCTCGGAAAAGCACTCGACGCCATCGATTTCCGCGAATAGTTTGATGTTGTCCGTCACGCTGCTTTCCGTCACACCCTTGATCGTCACCGTCGTGGTGTCGGCGATCACCTTCTCTGTGGTGCCATCATCGAACGTGGCGGACCCCGTTCCGGTTGTCGTGGCCAGTTTGAGAGTAACAATACTCCCCACCGGCGCCACCGTCACAACCACGCTCTTCGTCGCACCCTTGCGCACCGAGTCAATAGCCTCACAACCAACTTTTACAACGGTTAAACTGTGGGCATCATCGCACGCATCCAAAAGCCCGGCAGGCTTAAATTCGACATATAGATCCTCCGCGTAAGCTGCACTGCTGGCAAAAGCTCCGGCATTCACGGTCACCGTCTCGCTCAATGTACCCGCAAGCGTAATCTTATCGCTCGTCGTACTCCAGATATAGGTCCCGGCTATTGCCGGGGTGACAACAGCCTTGAAGTTTTTGGCGGCGCCAACGCAGATGCTTTCATCAGGCGCACTTCCATCCTCGGCCTTTATCTCCACCTTAACCACAGTCAGCGCCATGTTGGCCTCATAACCCGGCACATCCTTAGACGTGGCGTGAATGACATATTGGCCGCCACCCGCCCCGAACGTCACCCGCCCCGAATATGCGTTGATCGAGGCCGATGTGTCGCCAGAGACGGTCTCCAAGGACCAGGTAACGTGGCCCGGACCGTTGAGATAACTGCCGGGCGCCCAATTCGGCGAGGGATTGTAGGTGCGATCATCCCATCTCCTGATAACCGAGGCATCCGCAAATCGCAGACAACAGACATACGCCGCTGTTTCGCCGTAATACCCAGGCACATCACGGGAGGCCGCTCGAATCGTATAGCCTCCGCCGCCAAACGAGCCGCACGTAAACGCCCCAGTGTGGGGATCGATCGCGGCATTGGTATCGCCTACCGCGCCGCTAATGCTCCACACCAAACGACCGCAATCGTAACTCTCCGGGCTCAGCCAGTCCGTAACATGGGGCGTGCCCGGCGCCCATTGATAGGCACGATAAACATTCTCGAAAGCAATGTAAAGATTTTCGATGTGCAAGGGCAGCGATGTGACCCCCTCGGTCGCAACGACGTCATAGGCGCCGGGCGCCGCACATTTGCTCACATGCATGGTATTCCCTTGCACACTTTCTTTTTTCACACCCCAGGGCGCGCCACCGACAAGGAAATCTTCATCCACATCGCCCCAAGCGCAAACCGAACATATCTTGGTGGCCGTCATCAAGATGGGATGCGGGTAAAAGGTGAACACCTTGCCGGGAATATTCGTGTTCACATAACCGTTATCGCAACGGAACGAGGTCATGTTGTCGTAGGTTAGCACGAATTTATTTGTCATAGTTTGACGGCCGTAGCAGGGAAAATCGGCCGAGACCTCATCCGTGCCCCCGAGCGGCGTCTCGTAGCTGGTGCAATAGGTGTTTGTGTTCGTGGCGCTGGAGGGCACGCCATGACTGCGCCACTTGTCAACAGGCCAGATAGCATCCTCGACACATTTGCCGGCTTCATAGAGACGTCGGTGAAGCGTGAAGGTTTCCGGGTCGCATTCAACGCAGACGGGACGCGGTCCGTCAATCTCCCATACATACGTATAAACGCAATGGAACGTGCCGGTAGCGCTCGAATCGCCAATGGTTCCCGTAACGGTATGTACTCCTTCGAGATACCAAGTAGGGTCGAGCGACAAGGAGACATAGGATTCGAAGCCAGGCGGGTCTGTGGTGGCCCAATACGTTAGGCCGAGACAAGGCATGCCGCCATACAAATCGTACGCCGTTACAGAGGCGACATCGGCGCAGACATAGCGCCAGTAACCGATCAAACGCCCATTGACCCATGCCTCAACCCATTCCCAACCGCTGTGCCATTGGGTAGTAAAGCTTGCGCCCTGCCCTGTGACGGGGTCCCCGTTGCCACTGGTGTTCCAGACAACCTCGTTCGCCAGATCAGCCGGTTCAGTGGTCACAGTCATGGTCACATTCTGGCCCTTGGACACCACAGCGGCGGCGGGACTATCCGGGCCGTTTATGATCATGTCCAACGATCCCACCGAATGGCCATCATTGACGTCAACATGGATCTGCCCCACCGTAAAGGGATGGGTGGAGATTTTCCGGCCATCGCTCATTGTGGCCACCAGCGCCATGTCGTCCATCCAGACGCCACACTGTCTCCCGACAATCTCTATATCCACACTGTTGGTGACGAACATTGTCGTAGAGCCGCCCGCAAAAGTCGCATAGCCGCCGCCATTCGAGACCAGTTCCAACTTGACCGGCGACGCCGACATGCAAGGCTCC
>JBAZEM010000007.1:102472-107282 GCA_041653875.1 Kiritimatiellia bacterium | reverse complement strand
CCCGACAATCTCTATATCCACACTGTTGGTGACGAACATTGTCGTAGAGCCGCCCGCAAAAGTCGCATAGCCGCCGCCATTCGAGACCAGTTCCAACTTGACCGGCGACGCCGACATGCAAGGCTCCACCGTCACGTGAACTCGATTTGTCGTGTTTTCCATTATCAATCCGATCGGCTCGCATTCAACCTTGGGAAACACGAATTTCAGCATGCGTTGATACTTGTCCGGAGTCAAGAAAGCGTAAAAACAATCCACATAGCCAAAGTGCACCATAAATTCACGCGCGGGATAGTCTTCCGGCAGCCAAAACCAACCTATGAGATCGCTCCAGGATAAATCTCCAAACCAAGGCCACGCCATAGTCGCCGCATTCCCATCCAGATCGCAGATCAACCATGCAAACCGGCACTGAAAATAGTAACGATCGAACGACCCCAGATTCATATTTGCAAGGTTTGTCGGCCCGGGCCAGCACTCGACGTCAACCTTGGCACAGGCGTAATCCGACAAAAAATATAGTGTGTCGGTCGGTGCTCCTGGAGTGGCGTCGTCGTCAGTATCGTCTTCCACTGTGGCCATGTTACCGGACGTATCCGACAGGATCAGCTTATGGATTTTGAATACCGTCAGGTTCAAAGCCTTGATGCTTTCGTTGGCCTCCAAAATGCCGTCCCGATTGGCATCGTAGCCCACCCGCGCCACAAATTCACGATTGGTAATGTCCGGCGCATCGGCCCAATTCAGGCTCTGTTGCCATTGGCAGTCAGAACTGTTCGTTGCGCTTGTCTGGCTCCAGCCAGCCACAGGGCCGCCGCCAAACCGATTCTCGATCTGCCACATGATGCCGGGTATATTCGGGAAAGCTCCAAAAGACAAACTAACGGCGGCCTGCCCATCACGATTTTGGACGAGGGGCAGTGTGTCAGCGTTCATCCTATACACCCCATCCCACCAAGGTTCCGTACCCACATCCGGGGTCACTAAGAAACACCCATCGCTGAGGGCAAAGTTTTCGATCGAGACGACATTCAGCGTCAGACTGTTGGAGCACGCCGGATTGAGGGGCGAAACGGCCGTGATCCTATATTTACTTCCGCCACCCGCGCCGAAGTGGAATACGCCATTGGTTCCGATCAAGCCCGCGCGCGCCGGATCGCTGGAATTGCCCGCCCCATCCCACCCCATGTCCCGCACACTCCAGGAAATCGGCTTCCTGAGATCGCGTCCCGGCAGGAGCCGCGTTGTGACATCATAACTGCCCCCGCCCACCCACATCACCGTGTCTTCAGCGCAATCTAACATGACATTGAAGGCCTGGGGATCGAGACCCTTCTGATATTCTTGAAGATTGGTCAAACCATCGCCATCCGGGTCCAAGCCTGTGTCATCGCCATCCGGGTCAAGACCATGCGCCAATTCCCAGCCATCCGGCATCCCGTCCCCATCCCGGTCAATGTCGTTCAACACGATGCCGTATTTCAAACTGAGATAGGTTTCCACCTCGATCAAGCCCAAGTTCGACAAAGCCGCGTTATAGACCAGAATTTCCGCTGTCTGACCGCTGAAGGCATCGGAGATGCCGCTCGCATCGCCATTGGCGCCAAGGGTCAATGGCCCACCCACAGCGATGGCGCCATGATTCGAGTCCGCGACTTTTAACGCGGCATCCGTCCAAAACCTTGTCTGGTCTGACGATATCCGCAGCGTATCCACCGCCCAGTTTGTGGTCAGGACTCCAATGTCCTGCGTGTTCACACCCGACGCCCATGTCCCGCCCACTCCGCTGAACAGCGCCTGCCGGTCATACGGCGACCCAACGCCAGCCGCCCCGATGGTGAACCCGCCGTCCGGCGCATTCGCCTTGCGGCAGTCAAGCAGGCATTGCCGATGCTCGAACCCAGCGTAGCGCCGGACCGCCAGCACTGTCACCTGCCCCGTCGGGAAAAGGCCATTGGTCATAAAATCATTCAAGCCATCGAAGGTCAGCGCCGGTTGACCATTCAGCAGAGCGTCCCGCCACAAGGGCCGGTTTTCGCCGGAGGCGGCAAAGTCGTTGCCGTTCCCAGAGCGATCCGACCACACACTTACCAGCCCATTCGTGTCCCGGCTCACTCCCTCCGTATCCGCCTTCATCCACACACTCAGACCCGCCAACGGAATGGACCGAGCCCGCACATCCACACTGACCTGCTTAGTGCTCCAGCCTATTTTGCCGATGACCGTGTAGGCCCCGATCTCCGTCGGACTCCACAGGCCGGCTATAGCTTTGCTCTCCTCGGAAGCCCGACATGCATACCAGCGTATAAATCGCTCGTACCCTGACGGTGTCGTCACGCCCGACAGGGTGATCGGCTCATGATGCTCCTCGACTTCCGGCTCGACCGATACCGAGGCCACGTCCGCCACAATAGTCGTAATGCCCCCTAAAAACCGGTCGTTGCGGAATACGCCCACGTATTTCGTGCCGCCGCTATTCCAGAGCGTGGTGAAACTGGCGCCTTGCCCATTTTCCGGGTCGTCCCCGCCACGCCACGAGACCAAGTCTTCAAGGCCGGCGGGCTCGGTACACATCGTGAACGTAACCGGCTGGCCTATGGCGGCCACGGGAAACAGCTTTTCGTCCGCCTCGTTCAACTTAACACTACGGGATTGCCCCTCCATTGCAAATATCGGATGCAAACGCACCACCGCAAAATACTGGGTGGAGATTTTCCGGCCATCGCTCATTGTGGCCACCAGCGCCATGTCGTTCGCCACCTGACTGATCTGCGCCCCGACAATCTCTATATCCACACTGTTGGTGACGAACATTGTCGTAGAGCCGCCCGCAAAAGTCGCATAGCCGCCGCCATTCGAGACCAGTTCCAACTTGACCGGCGACGCCGACATGCAAGGCTCCACCGTCACGTGAACTCGATTTGTCGTGTTTTCCATTATCAATCCGATCGGCTCGCATTCAACCTTGGGAAACACGAATTTCAGCATGCGTTGATACTTGTCCGGAGTCAAGAAAGCGTAAAAACAATCCACATAGCCAAAGTGCACCATAAATTCACGCGCGGGATAGTCTTCCGGCAGCCAAAACCAACCTATGAGATCGCTCCAGGATAAATCTCCAAACCAAGGCCACGCCATAGTCGCCGCATTCCCATCCAGATCGCAGATCAACCATGCAAACCGGCACTGAAAATAGTAACGATCGAACGACCCCAGATTCATATTTGCAAGGTTTGTCGGCCCGGGCCAGCACTCGACGTCAACCTTGGCACAGGCGTAATCCGACAAAAAATATAGTGTGTCGGTCGGTGCTCCTGGAGTGGCGTCGTCGTCAGTATCGTCTTCCACTGTGGCCATGTTACCGGACGTATCCGACAGGATCAGCTTATGGATTTTGAATACCGTCAGGTTCAAAGCCTTGATGCTTTCGTTGGCCTCCAAAATGCCGTCCCGATTGGCATCGTAGCCCACCCGCGCCACAAATTCACGATTGGTAATGTCCGGCGCATCGGCCCAATTCAGGCTCTGTTGCCATTGGCAGTCAGAACTGTTCGTTGCGCTTGTCTGGCTCCAGCCAGCCACAGGGCCGCCGCCAAACCGATTCTCGATCTGCCACATGATGCCGGGTATATTCGGGAAAGCTCCAAAAGACAAACTAACGGCGGCCTGCCCATCACGATTTTGGACGAGGGGCAGTGTGTCAGCGTTCATCCTATACACCCCATCCCACCAAGGTTCCGTACCCACATCCGGGGTCACTAAGAAACACCCATCGCTGAGGGCAAAGTTTTCGATCGAGACGACATTCAGCGTCAGACTGTTGGAGCACGCCGGATTGAGGGGCGAAACGGCCGTGATCCTATATTTACTTCCGCCACCCGCGCCGAAGTGGAATACGCCATTGGTTCCGATCAAGCCCGCGCGCGCCGGATCGCTGGAATTGCCCGCCCCATCCCACCCCATGTCCCGCACACTCCAGGAAATCGGCCCGCTGCGATCCCATCCAGGCAGGAGCCGAGTTTTGACGTCATAACTGCCATCCTCCGTCCAAAACACCGTGTCCTCCGAGGGCTCGAATACGATCTGAATCGGGTCTATAAGCCGGATATCGGCGTTCGTCACATTTGTGTCCAGATACACGGGATTAACTGCGGGTGTGCCCTGCGCCTCCCACGAATCGTTGGAATTGTTGCCGTTGGAATCGCGCCAGGCTTTTAGCCAATACGTCCTCAACGCCGGCACACTGGTGAACGCAAAGACACCCGGCGCACTCAAAGTCTGCCATTGCGCAACGCCGGCGCCGACGACATTCGTCGAGAATGCCACGCTGATCGTTCCCGTTTGCGGGCCGGTATAAGTCAGCACACCTGAAATTTTGGCGCGCGGGAATGACGATGCTGAAAGCGGTTCAGTTCCCCATTGCACTTCAATCCCATCGAAATAACCGTCCCAATCCGTATCGGCATTAAGTGGGTCGGTCCTGTACTGGTATTCCTGGAGATTGGTCAAGCCGTCGTGGTCGGGATCGTCGTTCGGGCCATAGTCAAGGTTACCAAAATACTCTAATTCCCAGCCATCCGGCATACCATCGCCATCCTGATCCACCAGCGCCAACGTTACACCGTATTTATGACTGATATAGGTTTCAACCTGAATCATGCCCATGTTCGACACGGTGCCGGCATACACCATGATTTCCGCCACTTCCCCGTTGAAAAAGTTCTGGATTCCCGCCATACCAGCGTTCTCGCCCAGCGTCAGCGTCCGACCCACCGCCATCGCGCCATGCGCCGCATCGTTGGTTTTTAAG
>JBAZEM010000007.1:0-102462 GCA_041653875.1 Kiritimatiellia bacterium | reverse complement strand
ATACACCATGATTTCCGCCACTTCCCCGTTGAAAAAGTTCTGGATTCCCGCCATACCAGCGTTCTCGCCCAGCGTCAGCGTCCGACCCACCGCCATCGCGCCATGCGCCGCATCGTTGGTTTTTAAGGCGTCGTCAGTCCAGAACTCCGTACGCCCTTCCGATATCCGCAACGTATCCACCGCCCAGTTTGTGGTCAGGACTCCAATGTCCTGCGTGTTCACACCCGACGCCCATGTCCCGCCCAGCCCACTGACCAGCGCTTGACGGTTGTACGGCGCGACCAGTCCGCCCGACCCGAAGCAGAATCCGCCGTCCGGCGTGTTCGTCTGGTGGCAACTGAGCAAAAACTGCTTCGCCACAACGAAGGCCTGATACCGACGCACGACAAACACCGTCACCTGCCCCGTGGGCGACAGGGTGTTCGTCATGAAATCGTTGACCCCATCGAATTTTAGCGCCGGCCGGCCGTTCAACCGATTCGTTTGCCAGAGTGGTTTGTACCCTGCGTATATAGATTGTAAGAAGTTATACCCATTCCCGGACTGATCCGCCCATGCGCCGACAAAACCATTCGTGTCCTTCGTTATCCCAGTATCCGCCTTCACCCAGAGTTTTAACCCGGCGGTTGGGATATTCGCCGCCATCGCATCCTGGCTAACCGTGACGCTCAGCTCGTCGGACGCCGTCAAGGCGCCATCCCAGGCCGTGAGCCGCAGGACATACACGCCCGAGGTCGAAAACGATGCCGTCGTTGCCGGTTGGGCGGAATTCCCAAACGCCACCTCGCCCGGCCCGCTCACCTTGCTCCAAACCGAGGTCAACGCGCCGGATTTCGGATATCCATCATCAACCGCCGTTCCGTTCAGCGACGCGCTGACCGGCAGGCACAACGTCACATTCGACCCGGCCTCCACCAGCGGCAAACGGTTGTATTTTTCGCCCAGACTGTCTTTCACCAATAAGCGTTCACCATCCGCCAGCGCCCGGTTATACACCATGATTTCCGCCACTTCCCCGTTGAAAAAGTTCTGGATTCCCGCCATACCAGCGTTCTCGCCCAGCGTCAGCGTCCGACCCACCGCCATCGCGCCATGCGCCGCATCGTTGGTTTTTAAGGCGTCGTCAGTCCAGAACTCCGTACGCCCTTCCGATATCCGCAACGTATCCACCGCCCAGTTTGTGGTCAGGACTCCAATGTCCTGCGTGTTCACACCCGACGCCCATGTCCCGCCCAGCCCACTGACCAGCGCTTGACGGTTGTACGGCGCGACCAGTCCGCCCGACCCGAAGCAGAATCCGCCGTCCGGCGTGTTCGTCTGGTGGCAACTGAGCAAAAACTGCTTCGCCACAACGAAGGCCTGATACCGACGCACGACAAACACCGTCACCTGCCCCGTGGGCGACAGGGTGTTCGTCATGAAATCGTTGACCCCATCGAATTTTAGCGCCGGCCGGCCGTTCAACCGATTCGTTTGCCAGAGTGGTTTGTACCCTGCGTATATAGATTGTAAGAAGTTATACCCATTCCCGGACTGATCCGCCCATGCGCCGACAAAACCATTCGTGTCCTTCGTTATCCCAGTATCCGCCTTCACCCAGAGTTTTAACCCGGCGGTTGGGATTAAACCCGCCAGCACCGTCAGTGTATCCGACGCCGAATTACTGTTTACATCACGGGCCGTTACCGTGATCGTGTTCGTACCGTAAAACAATGCAATCCCGGCCTGACTCCATGCCGTCGTCCCCGAGCATACCCCGAACCCGCCGCGGTCATTCGTCCACGCGACCTGGGCAACACCGACATTATCGGAGGCCGTCCCGGCTATAGTGAAAACCTGGTTAGTGGTGTACCAGGTCGGAAAGACCGTTGGAGATGTAACCGTAATAACCGGGGGAACGACATCGCCAAAGACGGTTGGATCCGTGCCATGCTCCACTTCCCATTTATCCGAAAGCCCGTCGCCGTCCGTATCCGGATTATATGGATTTGTCCCGAGTTTCGCTTCCAGCCAATCCGACAAGCCATCGTCGTCAGAATCCACGGCCGAATCGAAACTGAACGCGTATTTTACCTGGCCGATATTGGCAACAGCGTAGTCGTTGGTGGGCGAAAAATTGCCCCAGGGATAATAGCCGGGCATATTTGCGGGGAAGGTATTGGTTAGATTGAACTCGTGGAGGCGGTCATAAAACGGTTGGGCCACGTATTTGACCTGGCCGATATTGGCGAGATAGCCATGCGAAACGTTTGGAAAGTAATTATTGGTGATGGGGAAAGTACTGATCAGGGATGTGACGTTGGCGCCGGCGCCGAAATACGATTCCATTTCGTAGTAGGCGTTTAACGCCATCCATTTCAATTGTCCGCATGTGATTGGGGCGTAATCGTTCGGCGGCAGGCGGGGATCGACGGCGCCGCGGACGAGCCACCAGGAAGGGAACTGGGCGAAAAGAAATGAAGAATGTAGAATGCAGAATGCAGAAACCAGAAAATATAATCTAAATTTTGCGCACATTATCTTGATCCAATAGAAAATTGCTTTTTCGTAGCCGCGCCGGTGACGGCGTGGATTCTTTCGGCGGCCACTGCGTCACCGCCGCGGCTACAAGAGCCCGCCCCGCTTTGGGGGCACTATGTGTCTTCCCTGTCCGGCGTAGCCTCTGGGTGAAGCCGGATGCCTTTGTGCCAGATTTGTTACCGGTTCGTGTAAACGCCCATCGGAATATCGCCGACGGGCGCGCCGACCACAATGGCCCCGTTGATAGCAAGAGAACCGTTGATCACGCCGCCGGCCGTACTCAAAAAGGCGCTGGCCGCGTTCGTCGCCGCGGTACCCAGTCCGAGGTTGGCGCGGGCCGTGGCTTGGTAGGCAACATCCGAGAGATTATTCGAAGCCGCCAGTGCGCCCGCCACCTGGCCTGCCGTAATTCCGGTCAATTGCGAGCCATTGCCGGTGGGAGTTAAAAAGGCACCGGCCGCATTGGTCGCCGCGCTACCAAGTCCCAGATTGGCGCGGGCGGCGGCTGGATCGGTGATATCGGAGAGATTGTTCGAGGCCGCCCCATTCCCGGTGGGCCAGGTTGAGCGTGTTTCCCCGCCGAGGGTGATACTGTTGGAGGAGATTATCAGCGTGGTGACATTGCTGGAGGTGGTCGATAAAACATCCATTCGCCACACGTTTGTTATTGAGGAACTCACCGGAGTTCCTCCGCCTATGCAGTATATGCTGCCGCCCATAGTTATGGCTCCAAAATAATACGTGCCCATAGAGAAACCAGGCACTTCTTGCCACTGCACTCCATCAAATTGAAAAACATTCGTTTTAGCTGCGCCGTCAGTTCCTTTCCCACCAAAGAAATAAATTTTATTATTCAACGTTGCTGCGGCACCGCATTTTCGTGCTGCCGGGAGAGCTGCCGCGCGCGACCATGTAACACCATCTCCCTTCCATACATTCGTAGAGCCATAGGGCTGATCGGACGATGAGCCTCCTATTACATACATATAACCGTTCAGCTCTGCGCATCCTGGCGTTTCATCAACACCATTCGGTATGCCCGGCACTTGTTCAAAAGAATTATTGGGCAGCAAATGGTCGACGTTCGTCTTATACGGATATCCCGAGTATTCACCGCCAATAATATAAATATTCGTTCCAATCGTCGCGCCCTGACAAAACGTTCGAGCGGCACTAAAATTGCCTAATTCTGTCCATGTCGCTCCGTCGCAGCGATATGCACGTCTGGAATAACCGCCATCCCACCCACCAACCGCATAAAAATACTCCCCACACGAAACCCAACCCCCGTTTCCTACGATAGCAGAGACCTTTGGAGGAGCCAACACCCATGTTGATCCAGTAAACTTATAAACATTTGTGTTCCACATCGGGGCCACATAGATATTCGTGCCTATAACTCCATAAACAGGAGTAGCGCTGCCACCGACTGGCATAGGAAGTCCCGCCACTTCTGTCCATGTAATTGTTGTGCCGCCGTTTGTCCCATCGACAGTTGAGGAAAAATACATGCTCCCCATAATCGTGGCGTCTTTTGTGACCGTTAGATTGTCGGTTGTTAAATCGCCAGACCAGACGGAGGCGATCGGAAAACAGACGACGGACGACAGACACCAGACGACAGCCCGGCGAAGACTGATGACGGACGACAGCCTGCCCTGCGAAGCCTTGGCGAAGCAGGGACGGCGGACCTTCCTACGCCAAGGCGCTACGAAGGGCAAGCGCCGGACAGTCTCGAAAAAACAGGGTGATTTCAGAATTATCTTCGTTGGCGCACTCATGCTTATATCTCCTCAATCTTTTCTTCCCATTGGACGTTCGACGTTGGGCGTTTGCTTTTGCTTACAGCCGAACGTTTCCCTCAATAACCACCTTTACATTCTTCCCGCGCAGATCGATATTTTCATGGTAAGCGCCGGATTTGATGACGAGCGTGTGCGCCTGATCTTCGTCAACCGCGGACAGGCCTTTACGAACCGTCTTCTTCGGGCCATCCTGACCGGCGGCATTACGCGCACGACCGGTGTGCTGATCGTTGCCAACGGCTTGATCCACGTAGATTATGCCGACTTTCTTATCCTTGTTTTTACCACGATCATTGTCCTTGCCGTCATCGTTGCCGCCGCCAGCCGGACGATTGGTGGAGCTTCCGCCACCAAAACATTTATCGTAATCGCTTATCCGGTCGCCATCGGTGTCAATCAGATAGTCCGAGGTTCCCAATTGGCGCTCCTGATCAGCGTCGAGTCCGTCGCCATCCTCGTCGATGTACAACTGGCCCTCAAACACCGTCACGTCACCGGTTCCGCGCCGCAGATGAATAACGGCGGCATTGGCGAACCGTCCGGTCGGAATGTCGAGCACGACGACGGATTCCGCATTGGTCCCCTCCATCATGTTGCCATAGAGGTCTTTGACCACAAACACGCCATTGGTGTCCAGGAGATCGACGTAGAGCGACGGCGGGGCAGGCTGTCCCGCCCTACCGGAAGAATAATGAATGGCATAGCGCAGGTTGTTGGTCAAGATTGTACGATCAAGGTCAAGAGAAAGACTCGCAATGCCATTGCTTTCCGAGGCTGGCGCATACCACGCGGGAATTGCAGATTTCGGATTGCTGATTGTGGATTGCGAAGAAGATGTTTTGGATTGGTCAGCGATCCATTCGCCGCCATTTTTATAAGCGGTCAGGAACCAGTCGGGATGCGCATAATCATAAAAATCCCCGGTGGTGAACTGCGGCGCGCCCCACTGGATATAGGCGCGGCTGATCGGATTGGCGTCCATGTCATCCTCGAATCCATCGCGATCGGTATCGGGCGCAAAGGGGTCGGTCAGCTGGTCAAACTCTTGCAGAGTGTTCAAACGATCACCGTCAAAATCCAAGCAGGCGTCGGCGGAATTGGTGGGATTCAGTCCGAAGAACCGCGCATAGGCTGCGTAGGCATCCATCGCGCGGGCGCCGGCCGCATCCTGCTCCAATCCCTGGTTATAGGACGCCGCGCCGATCAATGCCAAGGTGGATACCAGGATTGGAATGCCGAACAAAAGATGCCGCATGGTGATCTCCGATTAATGCGCACGGATTATTTCAGGTTGGAGATGATGCTGACCAGCGGCATGAACATGGCGATGACAATCGTGCCCACGACCACGGCCAGGACGATGATCAGGATGGGTTCAATGATGGAAGTCAGGCCGTCCACGGCGGCGTCCACTTCCGTGTCATAGGTATCGGCAATCTTGACCAGCATGTCGGGCAGGCGGCCCGTCTCCTCGCCCACGGCGATCATGCTCACCACCATGCTCGGGAACACGCGCGAAGCTTCCAACGGCGCCGACATGGTTTCGCCTTCCTTGATGCTGTCGTGCACGGACTGCACGGCCCGCGAAATGACTTCGTTGCCGGCCGTTTCGCGCACGATCGTCAGGGCTTGTAAGATCTGCACACCGGAGCTCAGCAGCGTCCCCAGCGTGCGCGTGAAGCGCGAGACGCTCACGCGCATGGACAACGCGCCGAAAATCGGCGCGCTCAGCATAAGCTTGTCCAACTGATAACGCCCGAACTTGGTGCGGCCCACCAGCTTGACGAGCACGACAAACGCCACAACGGCCCCGATCACCACCGGGAAGCGGTGCACGAGGGTATTGCTGATGGAGACCACGAATTGGGTTATGGCGGGCATTTCCTTGCCCGCCAGGAGCTCCTTGAAAATTTCCGTGAACTTGGGGATGATCAAGACCATCAGGACCCCCGTGATGCCCAGGGCCATGACCAACACGACGATCGGGTAGATCATGGCGCCCTTCACGCGCGTTTTGATCTTCTCGGCCTTCTCCACGAATTCGGTCAGGCGGTTCAAGGTCAACTGGAGCACGCCGCCGATTTCACCGGCCTTGACCATGTTGACGAACAGCTTGTTGAAGACTTTCGGGTGCTGGCTGAGCGCTTCGGCAAAGGTGCTGCCGCCCTCGACGGTTTCGCACAGTTCGCCGATAATTTCCCGCAAACCGGCGCTCTGTTCCTGTTTCTGGAGAATCTGCAAGGCCCGCAGGAGCGGCACGCGCGCGTCGATCAATGTGGCTAATTGGCGCGTGAACGTCGTCAACTGCTTGGGCTTGACGCGCCGGCGCAGAAACTTGGGGAGGGGGATGGAGAGACTTACGTTCAGGCCGCTGTTGCCGCGCGCGCCCGCGCGCTGGACTGAGCCTTGTGCGCGCCGAGGAACGGCCGCCACCGCCACTTCTTCCACAGCCGAGGGATGCAGCCCCATTTCGCGAAGTTTAACCAGTGCAGCCGGCTTGTTAGCGGCATCCAGCATGCCGCTTTTTTCTGCGCCTTGGGAATCAGCCGCCGTATAGCGATACTTAGGCATGGCGTCCCTTAGATATGGTTAATGGTCAATGGCAAATGGTTAATGGCTCGGTTAACCGCCGGCTTTCTTTTCCTCGGCCTTTGGGGAGGACTTGTTTTCGTCTGTCTTGGTTGCCGGCTTTTTCTTCTTTTTATCGACCGGCGCGATGCTGACCCATTCCAGAATTGCCATGGGCGCGTTGTCGCCCCGGCGCGCGCCGCATTTAACGATGCGCGTATAGCCGCCGGAACGGTCCTGGCACTGGGGCGCGATTTGCTCGAAGAGCGTTTTCACCATCGGGGGACGCCGCAGCGTCGCAATCGCTTTACGCCGGGCGGCCAAGGTGCCGGCGCGCGCCAGTGTAACCATTTTTTCGGCCAACCCACGGGCCGCCTTGGCGCGCACCAAGGTCGTTTCGATGCGCTTTTCTTCAATCAAACAGCAAACCAGTTGCGCCAGCATGGCGCGCCGATGAGCCCCTGACTGTCCGAATGTTGTCGATACCATCTTGTGTCGCATGATAATTCCTTAGTAACTGATCGGTAGTCAGGCGACAGAATCCTGACTCCTGAATTCGGGCTCCGTGCGCATTCACTATTCTTTCTTGGCGGCCGCAATGTTCGTCGCCGGCGTCGCGGGACGGGGGGTAAACAGATCGGCGTCGATCTGCATGCCCATGGAGAGACCCATCTCGCGCAGTTTCTCCTCGATTTCGAGCAGCGACTTCTTGCCGAAGTTGCGGTATTTGAGCATGTCCGCTTCGGTTTTCGTAGCCAACTCGCCCACAGTGAGAATATTGGCGTTGTTCAGACAGTTGGCGGCGCGCACGCTAAGCTCGATTTCGTTCACGCTCATATTCAGCTTCTTGCGCATACCCTCCCGATCGATGTCCACCGTCTTTTCGTTCTGCTCGAATTCGATCAGGTCCTCATTATAGTTGACGAAGACGTCCAAATGATGGCGGAGGATGGCGGCCGAACGGATCATGGCTTCGTCCGGCGTAATGCGTTCGTCCGTCCAGATTTCCATGATCAATTTTTCATAGTCCGTACGGCGTCCGACGCGGACATTTTCCACCGAGTAATTGACCCGCTGGACCGGTGAATGGATACAATCGATGGGAATGATGCCGATTTCCTGTCCCTTATTTTCTTTCCAGTCCGCCGGGACATATCCGCGGCCCAGGCTGATTTCGAGCTCGGCCTCGAACTTGCCATCCTCGGCCAGGGTGCAGATATAGTGGGCCGGGTTCACGACTTCCACGAACTGGTCCGTTTCGATATTGGCGGCGGTAACTTCGCCCGGCCCCTTGACCTTGATGCGGACTTTGCGCGGCTCGCGGCAATACATCTTGAACAGCACTTTTTTCAGGTTGAGAATGACATCGGTCACATCCTCCACCACACCGGGCACGGCGCAGAATTCATGGAAGGCCCCCTCGATTTTGACGGCGGAAATGGAGGCCCCTTCCAAAGAAGAGAGCAAGACACGCCGCAAGGAGTTGCCCATGGTATGCCCATAACCGGACTCCAGCGGCTCGACCATGAACTTGGCATACGTGCTTGTTGCCGTGCGCTCGTCCTTTACGACCGTTTTCGGCATTTCGAAGCGACCAATTTTGACTGTCATGGAACTATCCTTCCGTCAAGTTTCAGGGTTCAGGGTTCACGGTTCCGGGGTTCACGGTTGAACAGATTGAAGCAAAAATCTGCAACCTTCATAACTGTGAACCGTTGAACCATGAACCTTGTCTTATTTCGAACACAATTCCACCACCAGCTGCTCGTTCACGAAAGGCCCGATTTCATCCCTGCTCGGCACGCGCAGCACATCGCCGGCAAAATTTCCGCGATCCACCGCCAGCCAGGGCGAGACGGTCTTGCCTTCATTGGCATCGAGCCATTTCTTGGCCAGTTCCCGGCTTTGCTTATGGTCTTTCACCGCCACCCGATCGCCGGCCTTGAGAATCATGGAAGGAACATCCGCCCGGCGCGCATTAACGGTGAGGTGCTGATGGAGCACAAACTGCCGCGCCGCGCGCCGCGAGGGACTGAAGCCAAAACGATAGACCAGGTTATCCAAGCGCATCTCCAGCATCTGCAAGAGAGTTTCACCTGTAATCCCATGTTGTTGCGCCGCACGATCGAAAAACAGCCTGAACTGGCCATCCTGCAAGCCGTAAAACCGCCGCAAACGCTGTTTTTCCCGAAACTGCTTGGAATAATCGGACGCCTTGGTTCGGCGCGCTCCGTGCATTCCCGGGGCCGGCCGCCCCGTATCGATCGGGCACTTGGCCATATTACACCGGTCGCCTTTGAGGAAAAGCTTCATGCCTTCCCGGCGACACAAGCGGCATGCTGGTCCCTTATATCGTCCCATACCTCAGATCCCCTTTCCTTAACTGACTGACTCAAAGTTATCTTGCGCTACAGTTTGCCGCCAAGAATGCGATTACACGCGGCGACGCTTACGCGCCCGACAACCGTTATGCGGCATCGGTGTCACGTCCCGAATCAGCGTGATCATCAACCCCGCCGACTGCAGGGCCCGAACGGCCGATTCGCGTCCGGAACCCGGTCCCTGCACGCGAACTTCAATTTCCTGCATGCGATAGGGTGAAATTTGCCGCGCCACTTCCTGGGCAACCATCGTGGCCGCATAAGCGGTGCTTTTGCGGGTGCCCCGGAATCCCATCCGCCCGGAACTGCTCCACGCCAGAACCTGGCCTTTCGGATCGGTAATACTGACCTGCGTGTTGTTGAACGTGGCATTAACATGCGCGATGCCCACGGACACCGTACGCGCCGCTTTGACACGCACGGGCTTGGCTTCCGCGGGAGTTGCGCCTTCGGCCGAAACGACGCTTTCCGCGGCCGGGGCCTTGGGCGCCACCGCATCCTTCTTGCCGCCGGACTTTGCCGGAGCGGCGCCTTCCGCGGCCGCCTTGTTCTTGGCGCCGGATTTTACCGATGCGGCGCTCACGAGTTCCTTATCCGTCGGTGTTTGTTTGGTGTCACTGGCCATACTTAAAATCTCCTTGGTTTCCAACTAAGGCGGAGCCGCCTTCGCGAAAAATGTCCATTCCTCACTTGGATGCGGCCGGCGCCTTGGGCGCGCCGCCGGTTTTGGGCGCAGACGACGCTTTGGGCGCCCCGCCGGCGCTTTCCGTCTTTACCGCCGCGCGCGCTTCCTTGCCGCGCACAACCCCGACCGTTTTGCGCACACCCTTGCGCGTGCGCGCATTGGTATGCGTCCGCTGACCGCGCACAGGCAGTCCCTTGCGATGCCGAAGCCCGCGGTAGGAATTGATACTGATCAAGCGGCGGATGTTCTGGGCCACCTCGCGGCGCAAATCGCCCTCCAATACATACCCGTCCTGGATGATATTGGTGATCTTGTTCAGTTCTTCGCCGGTCAAATCGTCGGCGCGCTTGACAGGATCGATCCGGGCCTTGCGCACAATGTTCTGCGCCCGCGCCAAACCGATTCCATAAATCGAGCGCAGGGAATATTCCACTCGCTTTTTACCGGGGATATCAATCCCGAGAATCTTGGGCATAGCACACTCTTTCTTAAGATTTATCCTTGCCGCTGTTTGTGCCGCACGTTACTGCAAATAACCCGCACGACACCTTTCCGGCGGACAATTTTGCATTGTTCGCACATTCGCTTGACTGAACTTCTAACTTTCATCCTATATACTCCGCAAGGTTCACGGTTTTGATGTTCACGGTTTGGCGGATTGAATCGGAAATCTTCAACCTCCATCAACTGTGAACCGTTGAACCATGCCCGAAAGTTTATTTTTATATCACAACGTCGGGTGCATGGTCAAGCGATTTTTCGACAACCTACTCGGTCAGCACTGCGGCCATCGTTTCGCCCACGACCACCGTGTGCTCAAAATGGGCCGACGGACGCCGATCGCGCGTCACCACGGTCCAACCGTCCGCCAACACCTGAACCTCGGCCCCGCCCAGATTGACCATAGGTTCGATCGCCAGAGTCATGCCCGCCAAAAGTTTTGGCCCTCTGCCCGGGGGCCCATAATTCGGGATCTGCGGATCTTCGTGCATCCGGCGCCCGATGCCGTGCCCCACAAAGTCACGCACCACTGTGAACCCCGCCGCCACCGCGGTCGCTTCGATCGCATGCGACACGTCCGATAACCGCCGGCCCACATGCGCCTGGGCAATCCCGGCCTGAAGCGCCTGTTTCGTCACCTCCACCAGCCGAATAACGTCCGGATCGGTCACGCCCACCATAACCGTCAGGGCGGTGTCGCCATGAAACCCGTTGACTTCCACGCCGACATCGATGCCGACAATATCGCCCACGGCAATGCGCCGCGATCCGGGAATGCCATGCACCACTTCTTCGTTCACCGAAACGCATACGGCGCCGGGATACCCCCGGTATCCCAGAAATGCGCTGCGCACCCTCTGTTGCCGCATGAGTTCACCGGCCTCATCGTCAAGCGCCTGCGTCGTGATACCGGGGCTTACATGCGCGGCCAACGCCTCGCAAATCGCCCGCGCACTCCTCCCCGCCACGCGCATTTTGGCAATGTCCTCGGGACTCTTGATGATGATCATGACAGGCGCTTCATGATATCCGCCACGGTCTCGGCGCGCGGCCCGGACGAATCCACCCGCTGTAAAAGTCCGCGCTTTTCATAGTAAGCGACCAGTCCGGCGGTCTGCTGCTGGAACACCTCGAGCCGTTTCAAAATGGTCTCGCGGCAATCGTCGGGACGCTGGGCCAACTCGCCGCCGCAGTTATCGCAAATCCCTTCCGTCTTAGGCGGAATATTGCGCACATGGAAATTGGCGCCGCACCGGCGGCAAATCCGCCGCCCACCCAGGCGTTCCAAAGACACCGCGGGCGAAACGTCCAACAAAAACACATTGATCAATTTCGCGCCGCGGCGGGCGAACTCGGCGTCCATCAGGCGCGCCTGCTCCAGTGTCCGCGGAAAACCGTCAAACATATAGCGCGCATCCGGAGCGCCCTGCGCAAGGCGTTCCATGACTATTTTCAGAATGATATCGTCCGGAACGAGCGCCCCGCGGCGCATGAAGGCCTCCGCCTCGCGGCCCACCGCCGTGCCGGCTTTGATCGCTTCGCGCAACATGTCACCCGTGGAAACATGAATGAAGGCGGTGGCGCCGCGAATGGCTTCCGCCATGGTGCCCTTCCCCGCGCCCGGCGCGCCCAGTAAAATAATGGCCTGAATGCTCATATCGAAGAACATGGTTAATGTTTAATGGTCAATGGTCAATGGTCAATGGTGAATAGTGAATGGTAAATTGTTAATGCAAAGGCAAAACAACTGCGGCACAGTCTGCCCTCTCTTCCATTTACCATCAACCATTAACCATTTTCCATTTCCCCTAATCAGCGCCGGCCGCGCAGTTTGCCCTTTTTAAGGAAGCCGTCATAATGCCGCATGATGAGATGCGATTCCACCTGCCGCATCGTATCGAGCATGACACCGACAATGATCAGCAGACTGGTGCCGCCGAAAAAGGAAGCGACCAGCCAGGGAATACTGAATTGGCGCGCCATAATCGTCGGGATGACTGCGATGACGGTCAGGAAGACCGCGCCCGCCAGTGTAATCCGGGTCATGGTGCGGTCCAAAAACTCGGCGGTCGAGGCGCCCGGCCGGATGCCCGGCACATACCCTCCGGCTTTTTTAAGGTCGTCGGCGATCTGCACGGGATTGAAAACCGTGGCAACCCAGAAATAGGAAAAGAACAGGATCATGAGACCGTAGAGCGCCATGTAAAGCGAACTCTCCATGTGAAAAGCCACAGCGACGTGCTTGAAAAATTCGCCCGGCAGCATCTCGAAAATCTTTTGAGGGAAAATGAGGATGGCCTGCGCGAAGATGATCGGCATGACCCCCGAATAATTGATCCTGAGCGGCATATACGTGCTTTGTCCGCCGAACACCTTGCGCCCGACCACGCGCTTGGCATACTGGACGGGAATCTTGCGCTGGGCCTGGGTAACGGCAATGGTGGCGGCCACCACCAGGAACATCATCAAGAGCAGTCCGACCAGATGGAAAGCCGAAAACTGGGCTTCACCGCCGCCCACCGGACGGAACATGCGCATCATGGCCTGGACGGCGCCCGGCAGACGACTGATGATATTGACGGTGATAATCAGCGAAATACCGTTGCCCACCCCCGACTGGGTGATCTGCTCGCCCAGCCACATCATGAGCATCGTGCCCGTGGTCATGGTCACCACCGTGACCAGGCGGAACCCCCAGACCGAATGCATACTGACAATCTCGCCGACATTGCGCCCGAAGAGGGCCGAAGGGTTCTGGAGCGCCACAGCCATGGCATACCCCTGAACGATGCACAAGACCACCGTCAGATAGCGGGTGTACTGGGTAATTTTTTGCCGGCCGACATCGCCCTCGCGCGCCAAGCGCTCCAGGCTGGGCACGACCGCCGTCATCAATTGCAGGATGATGGAGGCGCTGATATATGGCATGATGCCCAAAGCGCCGATGGCGCAATTGCTCATGGCGCCGCCGCTGAATAAATCCACGAGCCCCAGCAATCCGCCGCCCACTTGATTGGAGATGTGCTGAATCAGGGCCTGAAGTTCGCCGGTGCTCACACCCGGCGTCGGCACCACGCTCAGCAAACGGCAGAGAAACACCATAAAAAGCGTGAACAGGATCCGCTTGCGAAGTTCCTCGACCTTAAATGAATTTATGAATGCGGAAAGCATAAGTTAGGCGGCAAATATTGTCAGCCTCGGACGGGAAGCTCCGGCGTTGCAGATTACGCGACGACTTCCGCGGTTCCGCCGGCAGTCGTAATTATTTGCCTGGCGCTGGCGCTGAAAGCCTGGACTTTGACGGCCAGTTTTTTCTTCAGCTCGCCGCCACCGAGCACTTTGACACCCTCAATCCCGGACTTAATCAAACCCGCGGCCTCCAAAACAGCGGCGGTGATTTCGAGTCCATCCTCAAAACGGTTTAAACGATCGACCGGCACCAGCCGATACGTGCGCTTGTCGGGACGGTTGAAGCCGCGCTTCGGAATCCGGCGGAGCAGACGCATTTGGCCGCCCTCGAAGGCGGCTTTATGCTTATGGCCCGAGCGGGCATATTGCCCCTTGTGGCCCCGTCCGCAGGTTTTGCCCTTACCCGATCCCGGACCGCAGCCCACGCGCATCTTGGGACGCCGGGCGCCCGGCGTATTTTTCAACTGGTGCAGACTCATCATAATTCCGCCTCCAGCGCGCCGGCCGGCCGTTGATCGAAGCCGCCCACACCCCGCAGGGCGTCCGATTCGGACTTTGCGCGCAACTGCCGCAAGGCATTGATTGTGGCGTGCACAACGTTCCATTTATTATTGCTGCCCATCGACTTGGCCAACACATTGTGGACGCCGGCCAGATTCAGCACAACGCGCGCCCCGCCGCCGGCGATAACACCTGTGCCATCCACGGCCGGCTTCAACATGACCTTCGAAGCGGAAAACTTACCGAAGACATCGTGCGGAATAGTGGTGCCGCTCAGCTTGACATGAAACAAGGTTTTACGGGCAATGTCGCCGCCCTTGCGGATAGCGTCGGCCACTTCATTGGCCTTGCCCAGCCCATACCCGACACAGCCCTTATGATCGCCAACCACGACGACGGCGCTGAAACTCATACGGCGCCCGCCCTTGACGACTTTGGAGCAACGTTTCACCTGGACGACATATTCTTCCATCTCGCTGGAGGACACATCGTCCTTGATCATCCGGTCTTGATGCGATTTATTTTCCATAGGTTCCGCGCTTATAATTTCATTCCGGCGGCGCGCGCCGCCTCGGCAATGGCCTTGACGCGCCCGTTATAGGCATGTCCGCCCCGATCGAACACCACCTCGCCGATTTCCTTGGTTTTCGCGATCTCGGCGATTTTGGCCCCCAGGCGTTTGGCGGCGTCGAGATTGTTTTTACCGGCCGGCTCCAACGTCAGCGTGGACACCGTCGCCAGCGTCACCGCCGCGACATCATCCACCAATTGGACATACATGTGCTTATTGCTTACGCTGACACACATTCGCGGCCGCCGGGTGGTTCCGATGACTTTCTTGCGCAGACGCTGGTGCCGCCGTTTAAGATATTCCGACCTGGTTTTCAGCTTCATGATTACGCCACCGTCTTTCCGACTTTACGCTTGATATACTCGCCCTTGTAGCGGATCCCCTTGCCTTTGTATGGCTCGGCGGGATAAAACGACCGAATATGCGCGGCAAAATCACCGACGCTTTGTTTATCCATGCCACTGACCACGATATTGACGTTCTCCGCGACTTTGAGTTCGATGCCGGCGGGAACGTCCATCTCCACCGGACTGGAATAACCGAGCATGAAGACCGCTTTCCGGCCCTGCACAGCGGCTTTGAACCCGACGCCTTGAATTTCAAGTTCCTTGACGAAGCCCTTGGTCACGCCCTCCACCATGTTGGCGATCAAGCGGCGATTGAGCCCGTGCAAAGGAGCAAGCGCCGGGTCTGAAATCCTGGGCTTGATCGTAATCAGCCCGGGTTCCAAACGGATCTCGAACGCCTCCGGAATCTCGCGGCTCAAGGTTCCCTTCGGTCCTTTGACGGACAGGAGTTTATCGTTCAGCTTGATCTCCACGCCCGCCGGAACGGGAATCGGCTTTTGTCCTACTCTCGACATCGCCCCTAATCTCCTTTACACGTTTTGCATGAATTCAGGAGACAGAACACAGGATATACGCAAATCATTATCAACAAGTATGTTGTTAAGCGCAAACACTCTGAATCCTGACTACTGACTTCTGTATTCTGCCGTTCCAACGCCTTACCAGATTGTGCACAGCCACTCGCCGCCGGCATTCTGCTGGCGCGCTTCACGGTCAGTCATCAAACCCCGCGAGGTGCTCACGATGGCGATGCCCGTGCCGTTCTTGATCGGCCGCAAGGCCGCGGCGCTCACATAGCGCCGCAAACCCGGCTTGCTGACACGCCGCAGACCGCGGATCACGCACTCGCGCCCGGGGCCGAATTTAATATACAGGCGCAACACCTTGTTGACGCCGCCGCCTTCGGCGGTGTAATCCTGGATAAAACCTTCGCGCTTGAAAATACGGGCGAGCTGATCCTTGATCCGGGAATACGGCAATTCCACCGCGGCGGCCTTGGCCATATTCGCGTTCCGCAAGCGGGTCAACATGTCGCCAATGGGATCGGTCTGATTCATAATGATACTGTCCCCTACCAGCTGGCCTTGACCACTCCCGGAATCTGCCCCACCGAGGCCAGTTCCCGGAAACAGATGCGGCACAATTGAAATTTACGCATGTAAGCCCGCCGGCGGCCGCACCGGCGGCAACGGTGATAGCCCCGGCTGCTGAACTTCGGTTTGCGACCGGCCTTAACCATTAATGACAACTTCGCCAAGCGCAGGCCCTCCCTTATTTCGTACCGGTTCCAACAGCGGCGAACGGCATACCCATCAACCTCAGAAAATCGCGGGCTTCATCGTCGGTCGCCGCTGTCGTCACAATCGTTATATGCATGCCCTGAACTTTTTTGATTTCATCGGCCACAATTTCAGGGAACACCGTTTGCTCACGCATGCCCAGCGTGTAATTGCCGCGCCCGTCGAATCCCTTGGGAGGCACGCCGCGGAAGTCCCGCAGACGCGGCAGCACGGTATTCACCAGGCGGTCGAAAAATTCGTACATGCGCGCCCCGCGCAAGGTTACCATGGCCCCCACGGGCATGCCCTCGCGCAGTTTGAAATTGGCGATGCTCTTGCGCGCCAAGCAGGTTACGGGCATCTGCCCCGTGATCGTGGCCAAATCGCGCGCCAGGGTCTTGACAACATCCTTTTCCACCGCGGAATTGATGCCCATATTCACGACAATCTTGACCATGCGCGGCGTCTGCATCACGTTCCGGTACCCCCGCAATTTTTTCATCGCCGGGATCACTTCCTGGACATATTTATCTTTCAGTCTGGCCATATTCCTCACCCATTGAAGAGATGCCCGCATTGCTTGCATTTACGCGCCACCTTGCCGTTTTCACCCCGCACACGCGCCACACGGACACCGCCCTTGCAGTGCGGACAAAACAACATCAGGTTGGAGACCGCGATCGGTCCTTCCTTCTTGACGATGCCGCCCTTGGGGTGGTCCTGCGATTTGCGCATGGTTTTATGGATATAATTCAGTCCCTCCACGATGGCCTTGGCCTTGCCGGGCATGACTTGGAGCACTTTGCCGGTCTTCTTGCCCTCGGCTTCGCGCCCCGCACTGACCAGCACGATGTCGTCGCGTCGAATATGCATGTGGGTCGTCGCCATACTTACAAAACCTCCGGCGCCAGTGAAATAATTTTGGCGAAATTTTTGTCGCGCAGTTCCCGCGCCACAGGCCCAAAAATACGGGTCCCCAGCGGATTCAAACTGTCATCCACCAACACGCAGGCGTTACTATCGAAGCGCAGGTAAGATCCGTCCGGCCGGCGGATCGGCTTACGCGTGCGGACAATGACTGCCAGGCGCACCTCGCCCTTCTTCACCAATCCCCCCGGTTGCGCCTCGCGGATTGCCACCTTGATGAGGTCCCCCAGATGCCCGTAACGTTTGCGCTGGCCCAGAACACGGAAGCATTTGGCCTGGCGCGCCCCGGTATTATCGGCCACATCCAAACATGTTTCTTCTGTAATCATAAGACCTTACGCGTTGTCCGTGGACACCGCGGGCGCGGCGCCCGGCTGGACCACGTCAACCAACCGCCACCGTTTCATCCGGCTCATCGGCCGTGTTTCCATAATTCGCACCTTGTCGCCCACCTTGGCCCGATTGGCCTCGTCATGGACGAAACAAGTGTTCGACATCCTCATCTCCTTGCCATAGAGGGGATGGCGCACGCGCCGCTCCACCTTGACCACGATGGTCTTATCCATGGCATCGCTGATGACGATGCCGGTCCGTTCTTTACGCTTTCCGCGTGATATTTCCATGGCCGGCGTTTCCCGTTTCCTTCACGTTCTTTTTTTCGTTAATCAGCGTCCGCAGGCGGGCAATCTCGCGCCGAACCATCCGTATTTGAAGCGGATTATCCAACTTGCCGGTCGCCTTTACCTTCCGCAGGTCAAATGCTTCTTTGATCCGGTCCTGGAGTTTTTGCCCCAGTTCGTCCTGCGCCAGCTCTTTAAGTTCCTTGGCCTTGCTCATGATATTCGTTTCAATTAAACATGGATTCCAACTAAACTGCCGCCTCGTGGCGCGAGACAAAACGTGTCCGGATCGGCAACTTGGAAGCCGCCAGCCGCATGGACTCCCGCGCCACATGATCGGTGACGCCATCCACCTCGAAAAGCATCCGGCCGTTCTTTACCACCGCCACCCAAAATTCGGGCACGCCCTTGCCCTTGCCCATGCGGGTCTCCAAGGCCTTCTTGCTGACCGGCTTGTCGGGGAATATCCGCACCCAAACCTTGCCCTTGCGTTTCAGATGCCGGTTGATGGACACGCGGCAGGCCTCGATCTGAATGGCCTTGATCCAGCCGCGATCCAACGCCTGCAAACCATACTCGCCAAACGCCAGCGTGTCGCCCGACGTCGCTTCACCCTTCATGCTCCCGCGCTGGACTTTGCGGTACTTGACTCGCTTAGGCATTTCCGGCACGTTGCACCCCCGCTTTCACATCCGGCTCCTGCTCCGGTTTGACACAAATCCAGACTTTTATTCCGACCTTGCCCGCCACGGTACGCGCAGCGACGGCGCCGTAATCGATATTGGCCCGCAAGGTATGCAGGGGCACGGATCCTTCTTTATGCGTCTCGCGGCGCGCCAGCTCGGCGCCGCCCAGCCGGCCGGAAACTTGCACCTTGATCCCCAGAGCCTTCATGTCCATCGTCGTCTTGATGGCCCTTTTCATCGCCCGCCGGAAAGACACGCGCCGCTCCAATTGGACGGCGATATTCTCGGCCACCAACTGGGCGTTGAGATCGGCATTCCTGATTTCCTTGATCTCCAGATAAACTTCCTTGCCCGTTATCTTGGCCAGCTCTTCGCGGAGCTTTTCGATATCCTGCCCCTTGTGGCCGATGACGATGCCCGGCCGGGCCGTCATGATCGTGGCGCGCACCCGATTGGCATATCGCTCGATAACGACTTCCGGAACAGCCGCGCCCGCCAGACGCTTCATGATCATCTCGCGGATTTTCAAGTCTTCGTGGAAAAAATCGCCATATTGCTTTCTTTCCGCGTACCAGCGCGAACGCCAGTTTTTATTGACGGCTACCCGCAAACCGATTGGATTGACCTTTTGTCCCAAGACCGTGCTCCTTTCCTAAATGAGCTTTTCGCGGAGCGAGAAATTCATTCGTTCACTAAAACGATTCGGATATGGCTGGTGCGCTTCGTCACCGGCCGCGCCATGCCCCGCGAGCGCGACCAATGCCGCCGCATCATCGGGCCCTGTTCCACAATGACCTGTTCCACGCGGAAATCGTCGGCCGACTGCTTGGCGTTATTTTCCGCATTGGCAATGGCAGACTTTAGGATTTTACCGATCAGAAAAGCCGCCTTCTGGCGGCTGAACGCCGTCGCCCGCAAAGCATCGGCCACCGGCAGTCCTTTCAGCAAGCGGGCCAAAGGACGGGCCTTGGTCGGCGCAATACGAGCGAATCGAGATGATGCTTCAATTTTCATGACACTGATTCATCAGGCCCCGCAACGGGGCGACTTTTATAACACCCGGCGAGGGCGCCGGGCCTACAATATTTTTTGTAGGCCGGGCCCCCTGACCCGGCGGGATTGAAATTCCTATAACGTTAAATTAGGTCTTTTCCGCCGTTTTATCCGTATGCACACCGTGCTTCTTGAATATCCGCGTCGGCGAAAATTCGCCCAAGCGATGCCCAACCATGTTTTCGGTCACATAGACGGACAAATGGATCTTGCCGTTGTGCACCGCAAAGGTATGGCCCACGAATTCGGGCACAACCATGGAACGCCGCGACCAGGTGCGAATCGGACGCTTCTCGCCCGACTTGTTCAGGCGCTCGACTTTTTCCAACAAGCTGGCCTCGACATAGGGGCCTTTTTTAAGCGATCGTGACATGGTTTACTTTCTCCGTGATACGATGAACCGCTCCGATTTCCCGTGCGGATGCCTGGTCTTCATTCCCTTGGCATACTGGCCCCAGGGCGAACGCGGATGGCCGCCCGTGGACTTACCTTCACCGCCGCCCATGGGATGATCGACCGGGTTCATGGCCCGCGCGCGCACCGTCGGTCGAATGCCCAGCCAGCGGGAGTGCCCCGCCTTGCCGTAGGCGACACTGGCATGATCCGGATTGCCCACCTGGCCGATGGTGGCCCGGCATTTCGCATTGATCTTACGCACCTCGCCGGACGGCAGTTTGATGTTCGCATACTCGCCCTCGCGGGACATTAACGTCGCCGCCAAACCGGCGCCCCGCACCAATTGGCCGCCCCGTCCCGGCTGCAGCTCGACATTGTGAACCTGCATGCCCAGAGGAATACGCGCCAGGGGCAACATATTGCCCACGGAAGGCTCCGCATCCGGCCCAGTCGCCAACACGGCGCCCACGGCCAAACCCACCGGCGCCAGAATATAACGTTTTTCGCCATCGACGTACTGCAACAGCGCGATGCGCGCGGAGCGGTTGGGGTCGTATTCGATGGCCACAACCTTGGCGGAAACATTATGCTTGTCGCGCTTAAAGTCGATATAACGATAGAGCCGGCGCTGGCCACCGCCACGGTGCCACACCGTGACGCGGCCGGACGAATTACGGCCCGCGGCGGCCTTGAACGCTTTCAAAAGCGAACGCTCCGGCTTGGAGCGCGTGATTTCCTCGAACGTCGCCACACTCCTGGAGCGGCGACTCGGCGTTGTCGGTCGGTATGTTTTAATCGGCATATATCATTCCCGCACAGTAGTCAGAATACAGAATCCAGAATAAATTCGAACCATCGAGAACAGCCTCGTTATCAAATGTAAAAATTCCGAATCCTGACTACTGTCTCCTGTATTCTGCTTGCAAAAACGGACTTTTGCAAGCGACTCACACAATTTCAATTTTATCGCCGGCCTTGAGTGTGACCATCGCCCGCTTGTGAAACGACGTCCGCCCGTAGCCCGCCGTGCGCTCGCGCTTGAGCTTGCCCTTGCGGCGCATGGTATTCACCTTGACCACGCGCACTTTAAACAACTGTTCGACAGCCTGCTTGATTTCCAACTTGTTGGCCGAGGGCGCCACCTTGAAACAGTAACGATTGGCTTTTTCCATCTCCCGCGAAATTTTTTCCGACAGGATCATCGTCTTGACAATGGTATAAGCGGATTTCATATTTGTTCAAATCCGCGCGCCCGCGCGGGGCACGCGACAAGATAATTATTTTTATTCGGCGTTGGAAGTTCGATGTTGGGCGCCGGGTGTTTGCTTGGATTGCGGTTTCGCCGGCTGCAATCTTTTCGTCAGGGTCGCCATGGCCGCTTGCGTGGCCAGCACCGTGGGATACCGGAATAATTGATAAGGATGCACATCCCGGGCCACTGCCACCTCGATCTTACACAGGTTGCGAGCGGCCAGTCGAACTTTGGCGTCCGATTTTTCCAAGACAATCAGCGCGGCCCCAACAACGCCCAGGGCCTTCAGGATCGCCAGCAAAGTCTTCGTCTTGCCGTCGGCCAACGCCAGATCGTCCAACACACGCACCGCCTTGCCGGCCACCTTCTCGCTGAATGCCCGCCGGAACGCCAACTGCGCCACTTTCCGGTTAACGCTCTTTCGATAACTGCGCGGCTTGGGTCCGAACACGACCCCGCCGCCCCGCCAGATCGGAGATTGCCGGTATCCCGCGCGCGCCCGGCCCAGCCCCTTTTGGGCCCACGGTTTGCGATTGCTCCCGGCGACTTCGCCCTTGGTCAGCGTCGAGGCCGTGCCCGCGCGCAACGCGGCGCGATAGGCCACGATCACATCCTTGAGCGCCTGCTGGCCGCGGCCAAGCACCAGCAAATCATCGGCAATTTCCATGGCGCCCAACGCTGCCCCGGCGCTATTGGTTATCGGTATGCTGCTCATTTAATCTGACCCCGTTTCAACGATTTTTTTACGATCAACACCGTGCCGGTGTGACCGGGCACCGATCCGCGCACCAGGAGCACGTGCTCCTCCGGACGGACCTTGACCACCTGCAAATTCTGCTGGGTCACGCGCTCCGCGCCCAGATGGCCCGGCATGCGTTTGCCCTTATGAATGCGGCCCGGCAATTCGCGGCAGCCGACGGAACCCACGCGCCGCTTGGAATGTCCGCCGTGGGTTATGGGACCGCCGCTCATATGATAGCGGCGCACCACGCCCGCGAACCCCTTGCCCTTCGAGACGCCCACAATGTCCACAAACGGCACGCTCTCGAACAATTTCACCGTCACCACGTCCCCGGGTTTAAGTTCATCGCCGGCTTCCACGGCCATTTCGCAACGATGCCGCAGAGGCTTGACGCTCAGTTTCCTGCAAATTCCGAAGTCCGCCTTGGTCATCCGTTTCTCGGTCGTGTCGCCGAAAGCCAACTGCACGGCATCATACCCTTCGTGGTCCTTAGTCTTGCGCTGCAGGACCGTGCAGGGACCGCAAGCGATGACGGTCACCGGCACCTGATGACCCTGATCGTCGAAAATCCGGGTCATGCCTATTTTTTTTCCAAGTAATCCTTGCATGGCAAAATCAGACCTTAATGGAAATATCCACGCCCGCCGGCAGGTTGAGCTTTTTCAGCTCATCGACCGTTTTGGCTGTCGGACCGATAATGTCCAGCAGGCGCTTATGGGTTCTAATTTCAAATTGTTCCATGGACTTCTTGTCCGCGTGCGGGCTGCGATTGACGCTGAATCGTTCGACTCGCGTTGGCAGCGGGATCGGCCCCGAAATACGGGCGCCGGTCCGCTTGGCGGTCTCCACAATATCGCCCGCCGACTGATCCAAGGCCCGAAAGTCATAGGACTTCAGGCGTATGCGTATGCGTTGCTCTTCCATACCACTTTTACCGACTCAGGATGCGTTTCTGTATTTGTTCCGGCACAATTTCGAACATGAACGGTTCCATCGTATAACCGGCCCGCCCCCGGGTCAGCGATCGGACGGCCGTGGCGTATCCAAAAAGTTCCGCCAGGGGCACTTCCGCGCGGATGATCTGCGCGGGCGGTTGACTCGCCAACCCCTTGACTTTGCCGCGCCGCGCATTGAGATCCCCCAGCACATCTCCCATGGTTTCGGCGGGCGTCACGATTTCCAAGGACATAATCGGCTCCAACAGCACGGGCGCGGCCTCTTTAAGCGCTTCCCGGAAGGCCATTACCGCCGCCGTCCGAAAGGCGACCTCGGTCGAATCGGACACGTCGCAGGAAGCGGCGGTCACGCTGACGATCACATCCACAACCGGGAAATGACCGAGCAAGCCCGTCGCCAGGGCGTCCTGGATGCCATCCGCCACGGCGGAACGGAATTCATGCGGCAGACTCTCCGTCGAAACCTGGACATCGATCTTATTGCCGGCCTTGCGGGGCGCAGGCGCCACAGTCAGCGTGAGGCCGGCAAATTGACGGCGCCCGCCGATTTCGCGGTCGAAGCAATACGAGGCGGCGCCGACGGCGGTCACGGTTTCACGGTAGGCAACGGTCGGCTCTCCGGCATTGGCCTTGACCTTGTACTCGCGCCAGAGGCGGTCCTTGATGATTTCAAGGTGCAACTCCCCCATCCCGTTGACCAAGGTCTGGCCGGTGTCCGGATGGGTGCTCACCTTGAAAGTCGGATCCTCCTCACTGAGGGCCGCCAGGGACTTTATCAAATCTTCACGGTCGGCCTGCGTCTTGGGTTCGATCGCCATGGAAACCACCGGTTCGGGAAAACGGATGCGTTCCAGCACGATCGGTTTATTTTCGGAGCTGATCGTGTCGCCGGTGGAAATTTCCTTCATGCCGGCCAGGGCGCCGATTTCACCGGCAAACAGGCATTCGACCTCCTCATGCTGGTCGGCATGCAATTGCAGGAGCCGCATAACGCGTTCGCGCCGATTGGTGCGCGGATTGAACACGTTCTGCCCCTTCTTCAGACACCCGGCATAGACGCGCACAAAAATCATTTTGCCCATATAGGGATTGTTCACAATTTTGAACGCCAGGGCGGCCAGGGGTTCAAGATCGCTCGCCGGACGCGACAAAACCTCCTCGGTTTTGGGATGGAACCCCTGGACCGGGGGGATATCGAGCGGAGACGGCAGGTAATCCACCACGGCGTCAATGACCGGCTGGATACCCTTGTTGCGCAGGGCCGCGCCACAGAGCACCGGCACCAGCTTGCGCGCGATCGTCGCCCGGCGCAAACCGGCTTTCAACAAGGCGGTGGGCACTTCCGGATTTTCGAGGTAGGCGCTCAGCACGGCTTCATCCGCTTCCGCAACTTTTTCCATCAGTTCGGCGCGCGCCCGCTCGGCCGCCACGGCCAATTCCGCCGGGATCGCTTCCGCGCGGATCACGGCGCCCAAACTGGTGTCCTCGAAAACAAGCGCCTTCATGCCGATTAAATCGACAACGCCCTTGAAGCGGTCTTCGGCGCCCCAGGGCAACTGAACGGCCACGGCATTCGGCGTCAGGCGCTCGCGAATTTCGGCGAGCACCCGGTCAAAATCGGCGCCGACGCGGTCCATCTTGTTGACAAACGCCACGCGCGGCACGCCATAGCGATCCGCCTGGCGCCAAACAGTTTCGGATTGCGGCTGAACGCCGCCGACGGCGCAGAACACACCCACCGCGCCATCCAAGACGCGCAACGAGCGTTCGACCTCGGCGGTGAAATCCACATGCCCGGGCGTATCGATGACATTGACCTGGCAATCGCGCCAAAAACAGACCGTGGCGGCGCTGGTGATTGTAATGCCGCGCTCCTGCTCCTGGATCATCCAGTCCATCGTGGCGGTGCCCTCGTGGACTTCACCCATTTTATGAAGGCGGCCGGTATAGAACAGGATGCGCTCGGTCAGCGTCGTCTTGCCGGCGTCGATATGCGCCATGATGCCGAAATTGCGGACCAAGGCCAACGGGCGCCGCCGTCCGGCGGCTTCCCGCGCCGAGGAGCTTCCCCCCGCGACCGCGTCATGTTGCTGATGTTTCAAAACCGTCACCATGATATTCACGCCACCCCATTACCATTTGTAATGGGCGAACGCCTTATTGGCTTGCGCCATCTTATGGGTATCGTCCCGTTTTTTGATTGCATTGCCCTGGTTCTTGAAGGCGTCCAGCACCTCGAGCCCCATGGCCCGCTGGAGCGGAACGCCCTTGCGGGCTTGCGAAAATTGAATCAGCCACCGGATGGCCAAGGCCAACTGGCGGTCCGCGCTGACTTCCACCGGAACCTGGTAAGTGGCGCCGCCCACACGGCGGGATTTGACCTCGACCTTGGGCCGGATGTTATCCATGGCGCGCATCAACACTTCCAGAGGATCTTCCTTGCTCTGTTCCTTGATGAAATCCAACATGCCGTAAGTGACGGCCTCGGCCACCGATTTCTTGCCCCGGATCATGACGTAATTGATCAGGCGTCCGATCAGTTTGCTGTTATAGCGCAAATCCGGCGCTACTTCCCGTCTTTCGGCTGTGTGTCGTCTTGCCATGGCAACCTATTATTTTTCCTGCTTTGCTTTAGCCTTTTTGGCCCCGTACTTCGAACGACCGCGTTTGCGGTTGGCGACCCCGACCGAATCGAGGGTGCCGCGCACAATATGATATCGCACGCCGCCCAAATCTTTCACGCGTCCGCCGCGCACGAGCACGATGCTGTGCTCCTGGAGATTGTGGCCCTCGCCGGGAATATAGGCGGTCACTTCCTCGCCGTTGGTCATGCGCACACGCGCAACTTTGCGCAACGCCGAGTTCGGCTTCTTGGGCGTCATCACGCGCACGGCGATGCAAACTCCGCGCCGCTGCGGGCAACCCGTCAGGGCGGGCGACTTGCTGCGGTTCATGATTTTGCGGCGGCCGCGGCGCACGAGTTGATTGATCGTCGGCATAGCGTTTTTTTTGTTTCCTCCGTATCGAACTGTGAATTCTATCAGAACAAAATTATCGCGCAAGAACTATTTGAAAAATAAATTAAAAATAAATTTTGCGCCGTTTAATTCAACAATTTTCTTAATTTATCTTCCGGGGTCTCGGTCTTCGGCAAGACCGCTTCCGGAATCGGCTCGCCGAGATGCACGAGCTTAAGATGCTTGTTGATCGAGAAGCCGACGCCCGCCGGGATCAAGTGCCCCATGATGACGTTCTCCTTGAATCCGAAAAGACGATCGACTTTGCCCAGCGTGGCCGCGGTGGTCAACACGCGCGTCGTGTCCTGGAACGAGGCCGCCGAAATAAAACTCTCCGTCTCGATGGAGGCCTTGGTGACGCCCAGCAAAGACGGCGAGGCCTGCGCCGGACGCTTGCCTTCCGCCATGGCTTTCTGGTTGATCTCCTGGAAGTGGCATTTATCCACCAACTCGTTCCAGAGAAACTCGGTGTCGCCCGAATCGGTGATGCGCACTTTCTTCAACATCTGGCGCACAATCACCTCGATGTGCTTGTCGTTGATTTCGACACCCTGCAGGCGATACACTTCCTGGACTTCGTTGACCAGATATTCCTGTAAATCCTGCGGGCCGCATACCTCAAGAACTTCCTGCGGAACGATGGGCCCTTCCGTCAGCGGCTCGCCCTTTTTCACATGGTCGCCCTTGGAGACAATGACGTGCTTGCCGAGCGGAACGATGTGCTCCTCCTCGTCGCCCGTGACGGTGTCGCGCACAAGCAGCCGCCGCGTGCCGCGTTGAATGCCGCCGAAATCGACGATGCCGGCGATCTTCGAAATTTCGGCCGCGTCCTTGGGACGGCGCGCCTCGAAGAGTTCGGCCACCCGCGGCAAACCGCCGGTGATGTCCTTGGTCTTGGCTTCCTTGCGCGGCGTCTTGGCGAGCACCATGCCGGCGCTCACTTCCTTGCCCTTTTCCACAAACACGTAGGCGCCGGAGGGAATGCTGTAATTGCCCAGCACGGCGTTCGTTTTATTGTCCTTGATCAGGATCTGCGGATGCAAATCTTCGCGGTAATCGAGAATGACAATGCGTTTGAAGCCCGTAATCTGGTCCACCTCGATCTTCATGGAAACGTTTTCCACAAAGTCGCGGAACTGAACTTCACCCGACTGCTCGGCGATGATCGGCACGCTATGCGGTTCCCAGCGCACGAAGACATGGCCCTTGGCCACCGCATCGCCCTCGTTGATGGAAACGGCCGAGCCCACCACCAAATCGTGCTGTTCCAGTTCGTGGCCGTCCTTGTCGCGGATGACCACCGACCCGTTCTTGTTGAGCACGATGCTGTTGCCTTGCGCGTCTTTGACCATGCGCACATCCATGAAGTGCACAAAGCCCGAGTTTTTGGCCTTGATTTCGGTTTGGCCCGCGCGCGAACTTGCCGCGCCGCCGATGTGGAAAGTCCGCATCGTAAGCTGGGTGCCGGGTTCCCCGATGGACTGGGCGGCGATGATGCCCACGGCGGTGCCCAACTCGACCAATTTATCGGTCGTCAAATCGCGGCCATAGCACTTGGCGCAGGCGCCGCGCTTGACTTCGCAGGTCAGCACGCTCCGGATTTTAACGCTTTCGATATCGGCCTGCTCGATGGCTTCGGCATCGGCCTCGCCGATCTCCTGGCCGGCGGCCACGAGACGTTTCTTGGGATCGCGCGGATCGAAAACATCCTCAAGCGCCGTGCGGCCGACGATGCGCAGGCTCAGCGGAATTTCCACGCCGCCGCTGATGGCGGACACCTTGATGCCGTTCAGCGTGCTGCAATCCTGTTCGGTGATGATCATGTCCTGGGCCACGTCCACCAGTTTGCGGGTGAGATAACCGGCGTCGGCGGTCTTCAGGGCCGTGTCGGCCAGACCCTTGCGGGCGCCGTGCGTGCTGATGAAATACTCCAACACGCTGAGACCCTCGCGGAAATTGGACACGATCGGGCGCTCGATGATTTCGCCGGAGGGTTTGGCCATGAGCCCGCGCATACCGGCCAACTGCCGGATCTGCTGGCGGCTGCCGCGCGCGCCCGAGTCCACCATCATGAAAAGCGGGTTGGGCTCGCCGGCCGCCTGCTTCTTTTGCATGGCATCGATCATGGTGGTGGCGGTTTCCTCGGTGGCCCTTGTCCAGATGTCGATGATCTTGTTGTAGCGCTCGCCCTCGGTGATGATGCCTTTTTGATATTGCCGCTCCACGTCCTTGACCTGCCGGCGCGCCTCCTCGATGATCTTCGCCTTGCCTTCCGGCACAATCATGTCCACCAGGCCGATGGAAATTCCGGTGAGGGTCGCGTGCTTGAAGCCCAGCGCTTTCAACAAGTCAAGCACCCGCACGGTTTCGACTTGTCCGGCGGCGTGGTAACATTTCCAGATGATCGTGCTCAGCAGTTTCTTGGTGACCGTCTCGTTGATAAAACCGACCGTATGGGGGAAAATGCGGTTGAAAAACACGCGGCCGACGGTGGTGGCGATAACGCGCTCGTTCACGTTGCCATAAACGATTTTTTCCTTCTTGTAATCGGGATTGCGGAAACGGATGCGCGTGTGGACCTTCACCTGTCCCACGTCGAAGGCATACTGCACCTCGTTGGCGTCCCCGAAGATGGGCAGGTGCTTGCCGCTTTCCTCATCGGTCTTGCTCAGGAACAATTCGTTCTTGGAGGCGCTCGGTCCCAGGGTCAGGTAATAAATGCCCAAAGCGATATCCTGGGTGGGCGTCATGACCGGCCGCCCGCTTGAGGGCGAAAACAGGTTGTTGGTCGAAAGCATCAGCAGGCGCGATTCCAACTGGGCCTCGATCGAGAGCGGCACGTGCACGGCCATCTGGTCGCCGTCGAAATCGGCATTGAAGGCCGTGCAAACCAGCGGATGGATTTGAATGGCGTCGCCCTCGATGAGAATCGGCTCGAAAGACTGGACGCTCAAACGGTGCAGGGTGGGCGCGCGGTTCAACATGACGGTGCGGCCTTTGATGACCTCATCCAAGGCGTCCCAGATGACGTTGGTCTGGCTTTCAATCATCTTCTTGGCGGCCCGCACCGTATGCACGAGACCCTTCTGTTTCAGCCGACGGATGATGAAGGGTTCGAAAAGGGTCAGGGCCATTTTCTTGGGCAGGCCGCACTGATGGAGCTGGAGCTCGGGCCCCACGACGATCACGGAGCGGCCGGAATAGTCCACGCGTTTGCCCAGCAGGTTCTGCCGGAAACGGCCCTGCTTGCCTTTGAGCATGTCGCTCAGCGACTTGAGCGGCCGGTTGCCCGCGCCCGTCACCGGCCGGCCGTGCCGCCCGTTGTCAAGGAGGGCGTCCACCGCTTCCTGAAGCATGCGCTTTTCGTTGCGGATGATGACGTCCGGCGTCTTCAGAATGAGCAGGTTCTTAAGCCGGTTGTTGCGATTGATGACGCGGCGGTACAAATCGTTCAGGTCCGACGTCGCAAAGCGCCCGCCCTCCAGGGGCACCAGCGGCCGCAGGTCCGGCGGGATGACCGGCAAGACTTCCATGATCATCCATTCCGGGCGCATGGCGTTGAGCCGCATGCTTTCCACGATCTTCATGCGATTGGCGAGTTTCTTGCGTGTCTGCTGGCTGCGCGTGGCGCTCATCTGGGCCTCGAGTTCGGCCATGAGCGCGCCCAGGTCGATGCGTTTCATCAGGTCGCGGATGGCCTCGGCGCCCATCTTGGCGCTGAATTCCTCGCCGTACAATTCCACGGCTTCGCGATATTCCTCCTCGCTGAGAATCTGTTTTTCCTTCAAGGGCGTCTTGCCGGGATCGACGACGACATAATCCTCGTAGTAGAGGATCCGCTCCAGACTGCGCGCCGTCAGGTCCACGATCAGCCCGAGGCGGCTGGGCGTGCATTTGAAAAACCAGATGTGCGAGACGGGCACCGCCAGCTCGATGTGCCCCATGCGCTCGCGGCGCACGCGCGACAACGTCACTTCCACGCCGCAACGGTCGCACAACACGCCCTTGTGCTTGATGCGCTTGTACTTGCCGCAACTGCATTCCCAGTCGCGCTGGGGCCCGAAAATCCGCTCGCAGAAAAGACCGCCGCGCTCCGGCTTGTAAGTCCGATAATTGATGGTCTCCGGATTTTTTACCTCCCCGAAACTCCAGGACCGAATGGTTTCCGGCGCCGCCAGAGCGATATTGACCGCATCGAAACTCGACGGCTTATAAGTCTCCGGATTACTCTTGACGCCGATTGTTTCCATCCTGCTCCTTCTCTGAATAAATTTTTCGCCGGGCGAAAAATTTATTATTTGCCGTCCTTCTCGCCGGCGCTGTGCAGCCGGATATCCAAAGACAGGCTTTGCAGTTCCTTGATCAACACGTTAAACGACTCCGGCATGCCGGGCTCGATGATGTTTTCGCCCTTGACAATGGATTCGTAAATCCGCGTGCGGCCGGACACATCGTCGCTCTTTACCGTCAGAATTTCCTGGAGCGCATAGGCCGCCGAATATGCTTCCAGCGCCCAGACTTCCATTTCGCCGAAACGCTGGCCGCCGTACTGGGCCTTGCCGCCCAAGGGCTGCTGGGTCACCAGCGAATACGGCCCAACGGCGCGCGCATGGATTTTGTCGCTGACGAGGTGGTGCAATTTACAAATATAAATCACGCCCACGGTCACGGGCTGCTCGAACAATTCGCCCGTGCGCCCATCGTGCAGCCAGGTCTTGCCGGACTCGGGCAACCCGGCCTCCTTCATTTTCTTGCTCAGATTGCTCTCGGATATACCGTCGAAAATCGGCGTGGCCACGTGGATGCCCAATTTCTGGCAGACCCAGCCCAACTGGGTTTCCAAGAGCTGTCCGACGTTCATGCGCGAAGGCACGCCCAGCGGGTTGAGCACGATATCCACCGGCGTGCCGTCCGGCAGGAAAGGCATGTCCTCGTCTTTCACGATGCGCGCCACAACGCCCTTGTTGCCGTGCCGGCCGGACATCTTGTCGCCCACTTCCAGGCGCTTCTTGCTGGCGATATAAACCTTGACTTGCTTGATGATGCCGTCTTCGGCGTGATCGCCGCTGGAGATCCGCCCGAGCGCGTCTTCGCGCGCCCGCTCGATCTCCGCGAATTTACCCATATGCTCGTTGATGATCCCCTGGATGCGCTCCTGGATCGGACTTGGATCGATCTCGACGTGCTCCCAGCCCGCGGCCAGTTTGCGCAACAGGAACTTGGTGATTTTACGATTGGCCGGGATGATGATTTCGCCCGTCTCGACGTTGACGACGTCCAGCGGAATCTTCTCGCCCAGCAACACGTTGCTGAGCGCATCGGTGAGTTGATCGGTAAGCTGCTGCTTCTTGGCCTTGTGCTCGTCTTCGATCTGCTTCATTTGCTGGCGCCGCGCCTTGGAGGTCAGTTTTTCGCGGACAACGCTCTGCTGGGCCGAGGCGCTGACTTCCATCACGATCCCCGACGTGCCGCTGGGCACAGTCAACGATGTGTCGCGCACGTCCGCCGCTTTTTCGCCGAAAATGGCCCGCAAAAGCCGCTCTTCCGGGGCCAGCTCCGTCTCGTTCTTCGGCGTGATCTTGCCGACCAGCACCGTGCCCGGCTTGACCACGGCGCCAATGCGGATGACGCCGTCACTGCCGAGATCCTTGAGGGCCTCTTCGCCCACATTGGGAATATCGCGGGTGATTTCCTCGGGGCCCAACTTCGTATCGCGGGCGCTGGCCTCGAATTTTTCGATATGAAGCGAAGTGAAGATATCTTCGCGCACAACGCGCTCGCTGACCAGGATGGCGTCCTCGAAATTATAACCGCACCACGGCATGAAGGCCACCAGGACATTGCGGCCGATGGAAAGTTCGCCTCCATCCGTGTTGGGGCCATCGGCCAAAACCATGCCGCGGGTCACGCGCTGGCCCTGCTTGACAATCGGCTTCTGGTTCATGCAGGTGCCCGCGTTGGAACGCATGAACTTGCACAGATCGTACACCTGGGTCGTGGCCTTGTCTTTGAGACCTTTCTTCGGAAACTTGCCGTCCGGCGTGACAACGATCTGCGTGGCCGAGACGTAGGCCACTTTGCCCGGCTCCGTGGCCGTGACCATGACGCGCGAGTCCAGCGCCACGCGTCGTTCCAGCCCGGTGCATACGAACGGACTCTCGGAACGGATCAGCGGCACGGCTTGGCGCATCATGTTGGAGCCCATCAAGGCGCGATTGGCATCGTCATGCTCAAGGAAGGGAATCAGACCGGCGGCCACGCTGACCACTTGCTTCGGCGAGGCATCCATGTATTGAACCGAATCCTTGGGCTTTTCGAGAAACTCGCCCCGATAGCGGACGGAGACATTGTCCTCCTTGAAGCGCCCCTTCTCGTCCACAGGCGCGTTGGCCTGGGCAATGACAAAATTTTCCTCCTTGTCGGCGGCCAGATATTCGACTTTGGCGGTCACGCAGCCGTCTTCCACCTTGCGGTACGGCGTTTCGATGAAGCCGAAATCGTTGACCCGCGCATAGGTGCCCAGCGACGAGATCAGGCCGATGTTCGGGCCTTCCGGCGTCTCGATGGGACAAATGCGGCCGTAGTGACTGCTGTGCACGTCGCGGACTTCGAACCCGGCGCGTTCGCGGCTCAAGCCTCCGGGTCCCAGCGCGCTGAGACGCCGCTTGTGGGTAAGTTCCGAGAGCGGATTGGTCTGGTCCATGAACTGGCTCAACTGGCTGCGCGCAAAAAAGTCATGCACCGAGGCCGAGAGCGACTTGGGATTGATCAGCCGCTGGGGGGTGATTTTCTCGATGGCGGAATCCATGAAAACCATGCGCTCGCGCAGCGTGCGCTGAGTGCGGGCCAGGCCCACCCGGCACTGATTTTCCACCAGTTCCCCCACCGTGCGCAGACGCCGGCTGCCCAAATGATCGATATCGTCCACCATGCCGTTGCCGCGCGAAAGATTGACCAGATAACGCAGGGCCTCCACGAAGTCCTCGTTGTCGAGCATCCGCAGGTTCTTTTCCTTTTTCAGACCCAGCTTCTGGTTGATCTTGTAACGGCCGACGCGGCCGAGGTCGAAACGGCGCGGATCGAAAAAGAGGTTTTTCAACAACTGGCGGGCATTGTTGACGGTGGGCGGATCGCCGGGCCGCAGTTTTTTAAAAATGTCCTTGAGCGCCTCGTCCTCGGAATGGGTCGCGTCCTTCTGGATGTTGCGAAGGAAAAGCCCCTCGTCCCAGGAAACGTCCACCGTGTCCACGGCATCGAACTTGGCGGCGACCATCTGCTTGATCAGATTGCGCGTGATGGCATCGTAACGGCGCCCCAAAACAGCCTGGGATTCGACGTCGATGACATCTTCCTTGAGCACGCGCTGTTGAAGTTTTTCATCGCTGATCTCGCTGCGCAGGTCCAATTTTTCGATCTTATAGAAAAGACCCAGCAATTCCTCGTCGGAACCGTAACCGATGGCACGCAGGAAAGTGGGCGCCATGAATTTGCGGCGGCGGTGTTGACGATCAAGGTAGATATGGATGATGCTGCTGGCGTCAAACTGTACTTCCACCCAGGAACCGTGGTCCGGGATCAGGCGGAAAGAATAAATCGTGGAACCGTTGGCATGCGTCGCCTGCTCGAAACAGATCCCGGGCGAGCGGTGCAGTTGGCTTACCACAACACGCTCGGCCCCATTGACGACAAAACTGCCGCTCTCGGTCATGATGGGGATTTCGCCCATATAGACCACTTCCTCGCATACCTCTTCGACGTTCTTCAGACGAAAGGTTACATGCAGGGGCGCGGCATAGGTTTTACCATCCTTGAGGCACTGGTAAGGGCTGTCCTTGGGATGCGTAAATTCGTATTTGACGAAATCGAGCACCAGCCGGTTATCGTAGCTCTCAATCGGGAAAACTTCTTTGAACACCGCCTGCAAACCCACAACCCGGCGATGGTTGGGCGCCACATCCATTTGCAGGAAGTCTTTGTACGATTGCGATTGTATGTCGATTAAATCCGGCGGCTCAATAACGTCCTTCAATTTGCCAAAATTAATGCGCTCCATTATTTAGCACCTTCCGTTTGACAAGCCAACCACATTTGCGGGATAATTCAGGCACGCTGCAACGGTTCACGACGAAAAGGTTCACGGTTGGGCTTCCGCCCAAAATCCGACTCGCCTGAACAGGATGCACCGGCGAAGTCCAACCCTGTAACCGTGAACCATGCCGCGCGCTTACTTGATTTCCACTTTGGCGCCGGCTTTCTCGAGCTGATCCTTCATTTTGGCGGCCTCATCCTTGGAAACACCGTCCTTGACGGTCTTGGGCGCGCCTTCGACCAGGTCTTTGGATTCCTTCAACCCCAAGCCGGTGATCGCCCGGATTTCCTTGATGACCTGGATTTTTTGCGCGCCGGCGTTGGCCAGAACGACGGTAAATTCCGTCTTGGCTTCCGCGGCCGCCGCGCCGCCCGCCGCGCCCGCCGCGCCCGCCGGCATGGCCATCATCGGCGCCGACGCCGAGACACCCAGCCGCTGTTCCAGAGCCTTGACCAGTTGGGAAAGTTCCAGCACGCTGATCCCTTCGATCCAACTGACAAACTCGGCCATTTTGCCTTCGATTTTGACGTCGGTGGTTTGAGCCGGCGCCGCTGCATTTTCTGCTGTGACTGCTTCCGTCATAGTGTGCTCTCCTTACGCTACATGCCGCCGCTTATTGCGGGTTTCCTTTTTTTTCCTGCACCGCTTTAATGACATAGACCAGACTGGCCACTTTTTGTTTGAAGACACCCGCCAACTGCGTCATGGGCGCCGCGATGGTGCCGACCAACATGCCGAGCAAGACCGGCCGGGCCGGCAATTTGATCAGCGTATCCACATCCGCCGGGCTCAATACCCGGCCATCCAAAAATCCCCGCTTGATGGTCAAAACCCGCTGTTCCTGTTGAAAGCCGGAGAGAACCTTGGCGGTTTCCACCACGTCGCCCGCTCCGAGAATGACCGCCGTCGGCGCGGCCAGCACATCGGCCAGCAGCGCGCGGCGCTCCTCGGAGAGAGCCAGTTTGAAAAAACTGTTTTTCACAATATGAAAGTGCGCGCCGAGTTTGGCCAAACGGCGGCGCAATTCCTCGCCCTGCCGCACCTTCAGGCCGCGATAATCCGTCAAGATCACGAAGGAAGCGCCTTCCAGGCCGGCGCGAAGCTCGTCGATGATGGCCTTTTTTTCCAACCTCATGGATAGTTTCCTCTGCCTGGCCCGCGTCGCGCGGGATTATTCGGCTTGCACAGTTTCACGCACTTGGATCGGCAGTCCGACGCCCATCGTGGAACTGACCACACAGCGTTTGATGAATAAACCTTTGGTGGCGGCGGGGCGCGCGGCCAACACCGCGCCGATGATCATCCGGGCGTTCTCGATCAGTTTGCCGGCATCGAAGGAGCGCTTGCCGAACGGCACCATGACATTGCCGTGCCGGTCCATCCGAAATTCAACCCGGCCGGCCTTGAACTGCGTGACGGCCGTGGCCAAATCGTCGGTCACGGTGCCGGTCTTGGGGTTCGGCATAAGACCGCGCGGGCCCAGGAACTTGCCCAACTTGCGAACCTCCTTCATGGCGTCGGCCGTGGCAATGGCCACATCGAAATCGGACCAGCCGCCCTGAATTTTAGCAATGAGATCTTCGTAGCCGACACTATCGGCGCCGGCCGCGCGGGCGGACTCGGCGGCCGCGCCTGTGGCGAACACGAGCACACGCACGTTTTTGCCGGTGCCGTGCGGGAGACTGACCGTGCCGCGCACGGTCTGCTCCGATTTTGTGAAGTCCACCCCCAACCGGAAGGCGATGTCCATGGTTTCATCGAACTTGATGGCCGGCTGGGCCTTGATGAACGCGATCGCTTCCGCGAGATCCAAAACCTTGGACGGGACTTTTGCCTTGATCGCTCGATAACGTTTTCCGTGCGTGGCCATAGTTAATCCACCACTTCTATGCCCATGCTCCGCGCCGTACCCTCGATCTGGCGCATGGCCTGGGCTTCTTTGGTCGTGTTCATGTCCTTGTGTTTGATCTTGACAATTTCGAGAATCTGGGCATGTGTAACTTTGCCGACTTTCTCGCGGTTCGGGACGCCCGAGCCCTTGGCCAGCGCGGCCTTCTGCTTGAGCAGGACGGCCGCCGGCGGGCTTTTTACGATGAAGGTGAACGACTTGTCCTGATAAACCGTAATAACCGCCGGCAGAATCATTCCGTTCTGACTCTGGGTGGCGGCGTTAAATTCCTTGCAAAAGGCCATGATATTGACCCCTTGCTGGCCCAAAGCCGGACCTACCGGCGGCGCCGGATTGGCCTGGCCCGCGGGAATCTGCAACTTAATGATTGCGGTGACTTTTTTTGCCATATCGATACCCAAAAACAATCAATCACAATGCTTCGCGCTTCCGTCGTCTGCCCTCAGTTCATTCCGGCATTCTGCATTCTTCATTCTGCATTTTTCATTTTTTTACACGCGTTCCACTTGCCAATACTCCAACTCCACCGGGGCTGTTCGGCCAAAGATGGCCACGGCCACTTTCAACTTGCCGCGATCAGGATCCACTTCCTCGATAACCCCGCTGAAATTCAAAAACGGCCCGTCATTTATCTTGACGGTTTCGCCCGGCTCGAATTGAACCTTGGGCTTGATTTTCTCTTTCTTGTCCTCGATCTGATAAACGATGGACTCGACTTCCTTCGGCCGCAGGGCCGTCGGCCGCTCGCCGCCGATAAACCCGATGACGCCCGGCGTTTCATTGACAAAATACCAGGCGCGCTCGTTAATCTTGCCGTCCTCTTTGTACAAGCCGATCTGGATCAGCACATAACCCGGGTAAAACATCCGGGTGGTCGTGCTCTTTTTGCCCTTCTTGACTTCCGATATTTTTTCGGAGGGGATCGAAACATCCCCGACCAGATCGCTCATCTCCTCGGTCTTTATCCGGCGCAGGAGACTATCCCGAACACGCATTTCCTTGCCCGTGAGCGTGTGAATTACGAACCATTGCTTTTCCATGCATTGCCCCTGTCTGCCGCGCCGGTTATTACAGAATCAGGTGTAAAACCCGCATCAGGATCAGATCGCTAAGCCCCACAAACGCTCCCAACGCAATAACCGACATGATCACCACCAAGGTGGACTCTCGCAATTCGGCCCGCGTCGGCCAGGCCGACTTCTTCAATTCGACGCCGACTTCATTGATAAACCCGGCCAGTTTGACGATAAATGCCTGTATTTTATGCACGTTTCAATCCCCACGTGGGACACGAAATTCAAGAACCCCCCAACCGGCCGTCTTAAAGAAAAACACAAATCCCCGCTTATCCTTGCCGCGCGCCGCAACGGACCACGGACACTGGCAGGGGAGGGGGGATTTGAACCCTCAACACCCGGTTTTGGAGACCGGTACTCTGCCAATTGAGCTACTCCCCTATCCAAACCTGCCCGCAGTGCCACAGCGTTGCAGGCGGGAGAGGATTACCGAATCTCGCGATGCACGGTATGCTTGCGCTCAAACCGGCAATATTTTTTCAGTTCGATTCTGTCGGGCGTCAATTTCTTGTCTTTGGTCGTCGTATAGTTCCGGCGTTTGCACGCGCTACACGCCAAGGTTATGATTTCTCGCACCATGACTCTCCAGCTTTCACGTATTTTCAGGCAATGATTTCGGTCACCTGGCCCGCGCCCACCGTGCGGCCGCCTTCGCGAATAGCGAAGCGCACGCCTTTTTCCATGGCAATCGGAGCGATCAGCTTGACTTCGATTTCGACGTTGTCGCCCGGCATGACCATCTCCACGCCCGCGGGCAGGGTGACGGAGCCGGTGACATCCGTGGTGCGGAAATAAAACTGCGGGCGATACCCGTTGAAAAACGAGGTGTGCCGGCCGCCTTCGTCCTTGCTCAGAACGTACATCTGCCCCTTGAAATGCGCATGCGGCTTGATCGAACCCGGCTTGGCCAACACCTGGCCGCGCTGGACATCCTCTTTTTTTGTGCCCCGCAACAGACAGCCGACATTGTCGCCGGCGCGCCCCTCATCCAACAACTTGCGGAACATTTCCACGCCCGTGACGACGGTCTTCACCGTGTCCTTGAGACCGACGATTTCGATTTCGTCAGCCACCTTGACAATCCCGCGCTCGATACGGCCGGTCACCACCGTGCCGCGGCCTTCGATGGAGAACACGTCCTCGATCGGCATCAGGAACGCCTGGTCCGTGATGCGGGTCGGCTCCGGAATGTAATTGTCCAAAGCATCCATCAGGTCCTGAATGCACTTGGCGTCCGGATCGTCCGGCTTGGTCACGTTCATGGCCTTCAAGGCGCTGCCGCGGATGATCGGCGTCTTGTCGCCGGGGAACTGGTACTTGGTGAGCAGATCGCGAATTTCAAGTTCAACCAAATCCAGCAATTCCGGATCGTCCACCGTGTCCACCTTGTTCAGGAACACAACGATGGAAGGCACGCCCACCTGGCGCGCCAACAGGATGTGCTCGCGCGTCTGCGGCATGGGGCCGTCCGAAGCGCTCACCACCACGATCGCGCCATCCATCTGGGCGGCGCCGGTGACCATGTTTTTGACATAGTCGGCATGGCCGGGGCAGTCCACGTGGGCATAGTGCCGCTTCTCGGACTGGTATTCCACATGCGAAGTCGCGATCGTCAGAATCTTGGTCGGATCGCGGCGGCCCTGCGACTCGGAGGCTTTCGCCACCTGGTCGTACGAAATGTAGTTGCTCATCCCTTTGAGGGACTGCACCTTGGTGATGGCGGCCGTCAGGGTCGTCTTGCCATGGTCCACATGTCCAATGGTGCCGACGTTGACATGCGGTTTCGTGCGTTCAAATTTTTCTTTTGCCATTGTGCGTCTCCTTCAATTTGCCCTGCTTTTTTTACCGCCGTCCAGAGCCCACGAACGGAATCGAACCGTTGACCTCATCCTTACCAAGGATGTGCTCTTCCAACTGAGCTACGTGGGCCAACACTTCGCTCCCCGCGAGCCCAAACAAAAAAACGCAATAAAACCCCCGCCCTCATTTCCGCATGATTTAAATTCGGGTTTGAGGTTCAAAAGACGCCGCGGTTTTACATGCCCGCAGGCGCGCTGACGCTTGCTAAACGCCAAAGCTATGACAAACGAACAAGCAATCTAACAAAAAAAAATTATGTGTCAACAGGTTTTTTATTTTTTTAAAAAATATTTTTTAGACCGGACGCCGGCGCGCTGTTAATGGGTCAGAAGCTGTGAAAAAATTAATCCGGACGCCGTGTGAGGGCGCACGGCCTACAATTTTCCCATATTTTTGAGGGTTGTTGTAGGCCCGGCGCCCTCACCGGGCGATTTTTTCACACGTTCTGACCAATTACGCGCGCTTGTGGTTTGTTATTGCCGCACCGTCGCAAGCATGGTATAAATCCGTTTTAATTCACAAGCGCAGGAGGACATCATGGCGGTCACAACTCGATCGGCACACCGACAACAATGGCAGAAGTGGATGAGCGCGACAATGCTCGGCGGCCTTCTGGCAACGGCAGGCCTGGCCGGGAATTTCAATCGCAACGGCGATTTCAACGGCGACGGGATCATGGATCCGGCCGTGTACGACGAACCCACCGGCGAATGGCATGTCCTCTTAAGCGGAAGCGACTACAAGCCGCAATCGTTCGGATGGGGCGGGCCGGGCTGGACGGCCATCCAGTCGGACTATGACGGCGACGGACGCGCGGACATCGTGGCTTATAACCGCGCAACCGGCCGATGGGCCTTCCTGTATTCGCGCCGACGCTTTACGCCGCCCGAGTACATTCCATTCGGCGGCAGGGACTGGACTCCCGTGACGGGCGATTACGACGGCGATGGCGCCTCCGATCCGACGATCTACAACAAAACCACCGGCGAATGGAGGATCATGTTGTCGCGCCCGGGCAACGGCACAATCTCCGGCCGGCTCGGCGGTCCGGGATACAAAGCTGTGTCCGGCGATTACGACGGCGACGGCTTCAGCGATCCGGGCGTTTACCGGGAGTCGGACGGGCTGTGGCTGGTCCTGTTTTCCTCGCGGGATTATGCCGCACGCTCCTGTTACGTGGACACCAAGGGCGACGGTCCGCTCGTCCCCGCCCCCGCCGATTACGACGGCGACCGCAAAACCGACCCGGCAGTCTTCGCTTATTCCGCGCCATCCTGGTACGGCAAACGTCATGTGTTCGCCTTTCACTTGCTGTCTTCCTCACGGAATTTCAGGCAGATCGAATCTTTCTATCACTTGGGACGCGAAGACGGGAAAACTTCCAACGCCGATCCGGCGCAGGGCGATTATGACGGCGACGGCAAAGCGGATTTCGCCATCTCGTGGCCGGATTTTGAAAGCGCCGGCGTGATGTGGCGCATGTGGAAGTCTTCCCGCAACTATGGAGGACATGACGACGTGCTTCAATGGAATGGCACTGACGTGCATCCGGTTCTGCGCTGAGAAAGGCGGACGCCGGACGACAGACACCGGACATCGGCCCGCAGAAAGAGCCGATTCATATAGAAAGAGCCGATTCATATTTATGCCAAGGAATTTTCCGCCATAGGCGGATCCGCCTCCCGCCGTCGCCCAAGGCTATGGCGGACAGGATGGTTGGCAAGCCGGCGGACAATCCGATGTAGAGCCGGTTTTTCCGCCATAGGCGGATCCGCCTCCGGCGGAATACCGGCTATTCTGTCCCGAAGATAGCCGACGTAAAGTCGGCTCTACATGAAGAAGTCGCCCTGCTGCGGGGCCTAACTTAATTCAGGCAAGGTAAATAACACAAACAGAAGGAGGACGCATCATGTCTATCGCCGTCATCGTCGTATTGGCCGTCGCTGTCGTTGTGCTGTTGTATGTCGTCGGCATTTATAACCGGCTCATCAGCCTGCGCAACCGCTTCAAAAACGCGTTCGCCCAGATCGATGTTCAACTCAAACGCCGCTATGACCTGATCCCGAACCTGGTGGAAACGGCCAAGGGCTACATCAAGCACGAGCGCGGCACACTCGAGGCCGTCACCTCGGCCCGCAATCAGGCTTCGGCCGCCGTGCAGAAAGCGGCGGCCAACCCGGCCGACGCCGCCGCCATCCAGGGCCTGATGGGCGCGGAAGCCACCCTGACCGGCGCGCTCGGACGCCTCTTCGCCGTGGTCGAGGCCTATCCCGACCTTAAGGCCAACCAAACCATGGCCCAACTGATGGAGGAACTGACCTCCACCGAGAACAAGGTGTCGTTTGCGCGGCAGGCTTATAACGACGCCGTCATGGGTTATAACATCGCCCGCGAAACGTTCCCGTCCGTGATCGTGGCCAACCTGTTCGGCTTCACCCTGGCCCAGCTCTTCGAGATCACCGCCGCCCAGGAACGCGAAGCCCCAAAAGTCAATTTTTGATTGCGGATCGCGGATTTTTGATTTCGAATTTCGGATTTGAGATTTATGATTAAAATCCGAAATCAAAAATCACAAATCCGCAATTCTTCAGTAATCGGCAATTCTTCCGTCATGGATTTCTTCGAGCATCAGGAACGGGCCCGGCGCAAGACCACCCTGCTGGTGGTCTATTTCATCCTGGCCGTCGTTTTGATCGTCGCCGCGATCTACGCCGTGTTTGCCGGCGTGTTCCCGCCGGCGTCGCCGAGCGATGCCGCCGGCTCGGCCTTGACCATCGCGCAGACCTGGTGGCGCGCCGACCTCTTGATGTGGGTGGCCGCCATTACCATCGGCGTCATCGGTCTGGGAACGCTCTATAAAATCGTCGCGCTCTCCCAGGGCGGCGAGGCCGTGGCGCGCATGCTGGACGCGCGGCCGGTGGACCCCGCCACAACGGCCCCGCAGGAACGGCGGCTCTTGAACGTGGTCGAGGAAATCGCCCTGGCTTCCGGCACGCCGGTGCCGCGCGTCTTCGTGCTCGACAATGAAACCGGCGTCAACGCCTTCGCCGCCGGTTTCTCGACGCAGGACGCGGTGATCGGCGTCACCTTCGGGTGCCTGACAAAACTCACCCGGGACGAACTGCAAGGCGTGATCGCGCACGAGTTCAGCCACATTCTCAACGGCGACATGCGCCTGAATATAAGGCTCATGGGCCTGCTTAACGGCATCCTGATCATCGGCATCATCGGCTACTGGATTTTCCGGGTCGCCACCGGTTCCGGCCGGACGGCGGGCGTGGGACGCAAGAAGGACGGCAGTCCGATCGCGTTCATCCTGGTGGGCCTGGCCGTCATGGCCATCGGTTATATCGGCGTGTTCTTCGGCAAGCTGATCAAGAGCGCCGTCTCGCGCCAGCGCGAGTTCCTGGCGGATGCCGCCTCCGTGCAGTTCACGCGCAATCCGGACGGCCTGGCGGGCGCGCTCAAAAAAATCGGCGGCTTCGCGGCGGGCTCGCGCATCCGAAGCCCTAACGCCGAGCAGGCCAGCCACCTGTTCTTTGCCAACGGCCTGGGAACGTCGTTCCTGAACCTGATGGCCACGCACCCGCCCTTGGTCGAACGCATCCGGCGGATCGATCCGTCCTTCAACGGCGACTTTGCCGCCGCACACGCGGCGCCGGCGGCGGATGCCGATGACGCCCATGCCATGGCGTCCGGCTTCGCCCCGGCAAATGCCGTCCGCCCCGCGACCATACCCCTGCAATCGCGCGAAACTCTGCGCAGCGTCGGCCATCCGCAGGCGGAAAACCTGGCTTACGTCGCCACCCTGCTCAACGCATTGCCCGAAGCCGTTAAAACCGCGGTCCGCGAACCGGTCGGCGCCCGCGCCCTGATTTATGGGCTGCTGCTCAGCGCCGCCGAACCGATCCGCAACGCCCAACTCCAACACCTGGCAATGAAAGCGGGAGCGGATGTCACCGAGCGGACGCGGGCGCTGGCGCCGGAGCTTGCCGCCCTGCCGGCGGCGGCGCGTCTGCCGCTGACGGATATTGCGCTGACCGCCCTGCGGGGTCTGCCGCGCGCCCAGGTGGAAAAATTTCAGGCCAATCTGAGGGCGCTGATCGAGGCCGACGCCTCCGTCTCGCTCTTCGAATACATGCTGGAACGCATGGTCGTTCGCCGCCTCGCCGGACAGTACGATCGGACGCGCCGGGTTGTAGTCCGGTATTACGATCTCAAACCTCTCCTGCCGGAGGCCGCCACCCTGCTCGCCACCCTGGCTTACTACGGCCAGCCGGAAGCGTCCCAGGCGGCGCAGGCCTTCCAGTCCGGCGCGATGCGGTTCTCACGAACCGCCACTACACCAGGTGTTGTAGAGGCCGTTCGAGAGAACGGCAAAGTCGCGCCTCTGCGCCTATTGCCCAAAGAGTTGTGCGGCCTGGCCGCCGTGGACAAAGCGCTGACCATCTTGAATACGGCCTCGCCCGCCATAAAAAAAACGGTGTTGGATGCCTGCGTCGCGTGCGTCGCCGCGGATGGCCGCACGACGGCGACCGAAGCCGAACTCCTGCGCGCCGTCGCCGACGCGCTGGATTGCCCCATTCCGCCCTTCGTGCCAAACGCGGAAGAAATTTAGCGATTGAACGATTGAGCGATTAAGCGATCGACTGCTAAAGACAACTTATTCTGTAAGGCTAACATTGAACCTCCAACATCGAAGGATAAGCACATCCCTTTTTCATTCGACGTTCGATGTTCGGTGTTCGATGTTCGATGTTTGCTTACGTGGTGGTAATGTCCGTATTACATTTCTCATCTCCGCCCTGCTCCTCCTCGCCCTCCCGGCCGGCGGATGGTGGTGGGCGCGCGCGCGAACGCCGGACCTGGTCTGGACGGCGATTGACGTAAACTACCTGCCCCAGCAGAGCGACGCCAACTTGCTGCAAATCAATCGCACCAACTATTTCCTCATCGATACCGGACACACGCTCTACGCGCCGCGCCTGATCCGTTTCCTCCGGCAACAGGGTGTGCGCCGGCTGAACGCCGTTATTATCACGCACGGACACAACGACCATTACGGCGGCCTGATCCCCATTCTGCAATCCGCCATCGCCGTGGAACGGGTTTATTTCAATCCGCCGGCCCCGGAACTGGCGACCAACGAATGGTGGGGATGTTCAACCGCCGAGTTGGACGCCATCCGCGCCGAGTTGGCCCGGCGCGGTATTCCACTGGCGCCGATCACCGATCGAACCGGTTGGTCATTCGACAACGGCATCGCACTCCGGGTGCTTTATGCCTATGACGGGATTCACACCCCCATCGGCCGCACCGATATCAACGACACCTCGGCGATCATAATGCTTACCCACCGCCGCATGAAATACTTGTTCGCCGGCGATTTGAACGCGCCCTTGGGACATTATATTTCCGCTCAAACCGCAACCGTGCCGCTGAAAGCGGATATTCTGAAAGTGCCGCATCATGGAACGGAGGGGCTCGCCGGCAACGAATTTTTCGAGGCCGTCCACCCGGACGTGATGATCGTTCCCTCGCCGAAGGAGCTTTGGCTGTCCGAGCGCAGTCGCCGCATCCGCCTGCTGGCGAACACCTGCAAGACCTTTGTCAATGGATTGGACGGCGATATTGTGATTGAATCCTATGGCTATTCGTATCGAATCACAAGCAATTCAGCGATTCACTGATTCAGAGATTGAGCGATTTAAATCAATCAATCACTGAATCGCTAAATCACTCAATTTCTTGCAGTCACTCAATATATCGAGGGGCCTTTTCCTGATGAACAACAAACCTTCTCCCCCGCCCTCCCTTGACCGCCTGCTGGCCTGCGCGGAAGCGGCCGCGCGCGCGGGCGGAGCGCATGCCTTGAAACACACCCATCGCCGGCGCGTCGTTGCGGAATCGTTTGCGCACAACGTCAAACTGAAGCTGGACCGCGAATGCCAGGACGCGGCCGAGCGGGTGATCCGGAAATGCTTTCCACGCGCCGTAATTCTGGGCGAAGAAAACACCGCGCCGCCGGCCTGATTGTCGAACAGGCCGGCGGGCAATCGGCGGTCAATATTATAGCGGGATTACCTATGTAGCCGCGGAGCAACAACTCAAGCGGTTGCATGCGAGAATGGCGGGCGATGTATTGTTGTATCGGCGCTTTGAGCAACTGGTTTAATATTTAAGCCTGACACTGGCGGTCGGGATTTTCGAAGCGGCCAATAGGGGGTGTCCTGATTCCAAAATTGCATTTAATCTGGGAACGTTTTTTCGATTTAAGTAGTTCCAGGCCCCGAACAAAGGAGGTGCTATCGAAAAGAACCGGAATACTTGCAAACAGGCGGGACAAGCAAGATAAAGAACATATAAAAGGAACATAACACCATGAAAACGATTGTGTGGATGGCGGCAATTGCGCTTCTGGTCGTCGGCTTGACCGGGTGCCAGTGCATGCGCAACTGGCATGGATGCCACGTCAAGAAGGGTGCGTCCATGACCGAAAATTCCGCTTGCGCCAAATGCGGCCTGCCGCGCGGGAAATGCAAATGCCCGTCAGGGCCGACGATGATCCCGGAAATAAACACTGCGGCCTTGAAAACTCTGATCGATTCCGGCGCAACGTTGACCCTGCTCGACGCCCGCACGGGCAAATATGACGACGGACGCCGGATTCCCGGCGCGTTAAGCCTCGCGCCCGACGCCAAGGACGAAGCGATCCTCGCCATGTTGAAGTCCAAAGACGCCCTGATTGTGACCTATTGCGCCAACCTGAAATGTCCGGCAAGCGTGATGTTGGCCGACAAACTGCAAGCGCTGGGTTACAAACACATCCTCGAATATCCCTACGGCATCGAGGGATGGGCGGCCGAGGGCAATCCGGTCACACCCGCCGCGAAGTAGCGCCTATCAAACAAGGAGGAAAATTATGGGAACGAAAGCGCGTGAAATCATCAAAATGGACGTGGAACAGCTCATTGGACTGCTCCGCAAGGCGTTTTCCGACGAGTGGCTGGCGTATTACCAGTATTGGGTCGGCGCCCAGGTCGTCAAAGGGCCGATGAAAGACGCCGTGATTGCCGAGTTGAACCAGCATGCGGCCGATGAGCTGCGGCACGCCGGCTTGCTGGCGCTGCGGATCATCGAGCTCGACGGCATGCCGGTCACCAAGCCGGAAGACTGGTACAAATTGTCCAACTGCGGGTATGCGGCCCCCGACGATCCCTACGTGGAAACCATCCTGAAGCAGAACATCGCCGGCGAGCAATGCGCCATTACGACGTATTCCAAACTGCTCCAGACGACCAAGGATGCCGACCCGGTCACGTATAACATCGTAGTGCAAATCCTGCAGGACGAAGTATCGCACGAAGAAGACCTGCAGAACCTGGCCGAAGACATCCAGTTGATGATCAAGCACAACCGATGACAAACGTTTGCGGCGGAACCCCAGTTCAAGGTCCGAGCGGATTTCGAGTTAGGCCCCGCAGCGGGGCGGCTTTTCATAACGCCCGGTGAGGGCACCGGGCCTACAGTATTGTAGGCCGGGTCCCCTGACCCGGCGGGATTGTCATGCCATAGGCAGATCCGCCTCCCGCCGTCGCATAAAGCTATGGCGGGCAGGCTGGCGGAAAATTCCTGCGCATCAAGGTTGTGTGGCATTCCTGTGGATCTCCGGCCCCGGAAAACTCATTTTTAGACTCTACTCTTTCCGCGCCCGAAAATAGGCCACTTGGTAACTGGCATATACGCCGGTATCTGTCCGGTAATGCGATTCGTAATCCAAAGTCAGGCGGCGCAGTTCCGCGCGATTCAACACCCGCCCGGGACGAGCTAAGGGACCGCCCGTCAGGCCCTGTTCGTGGAGCCGGTGCAACAGATCGCCGGCGGAGGCATAAATCTGACACTGGGTTTCCTCACGTTCCTCCTCGATACGCAAGTCCGCTTGCGCCAACGCGGCGCGCACGTTTGACATGGTCGGCAACGGCCGCACAGGCGGCTTATGCGGCGCGGCGCGCCTTCGCGCGTCAGAGAGTTCGGCCAGCGTGCCGCGTACCATGAGGGCAAACACCAGCCGGCCCCGGCCCGCCAGCATTCCGGCCAGAGCCGCCATGACATCGCCCAGCGGCGCCATCCAATGCAAGGCCGAACTGCTCACAACGAGATCGTACGGCGCCTCCGCGCGGAAAGTGCTCGGATCGGCCACATGGCAATGCAGTCCCGCTTGGTCCGCCAACCGCGCGCGGCATTGCGCCACCATGCCGGCGGCCACATCCAGGGCATCGACCCGGGCGCGCGGGAATAAGCGGCACAGACGCGCGGTCAACAAGCCCGTGCCGCACCCGATTTCCAGGATGCGATCCGCGGCTTCCTCCCCGGCAAACATGCCGCCCAGGCGCTCAGCCACGGAGGACTGGATTGTCGCGGAGGCATGATAGGTGGCGGCCGCGGCCGAAAAGCGCGCGGCAATTATCTTGTGTTCGTTCTCGATCGTCACGCAACGTCTCCCAGGAAAGCGCGAACATCCGCCGCCAGGAGCGATGGCGCCCGGATCGGCAAGGCATGGCCAAGGCCTTCGTGACAACGCCACTGACTGACAGCCAGGGCGCGGCTCAGCCATTCGCCGGCCTGCCAGGGCACAATGCGGTCCTCCCGCCCATGCGCCACCAGGGTCGGCAAGCCAAGTCGATTCAGGCCATCCCGCAAATCCATGCGCTGAAGATATTCGAGGCCCTGAATCAATTCGCCGCGGTCCAGCAGGGCGCCGGCCTGCGCCCGCGCGGTGTCCCCGGGCCCGCTCTGCGGCGCATGCACCTTGGCATTATAGGCGGCCAGTACGTTATCAGGCATCCGCCTAAGCCCAAGGACCATGGCGCGCAGAACTGAGGCGCTTACACCGGGAAGCTCATCGTTCCCCGCGCTGAACCGCGCTGTCCCGCTGACAATAACAAGGCGCCGCAGGCTGTCCGGATAAGTCCGCGCCGTTTCCAGGGCGACAATGCCGCCCATGGACCAGCCGATGACGCCGACACGCCCGCCAAAGGGCGAGAGCAAATCATACAGTCCCAGCGCATACCGCGAGAGACCGTTCAAACCCGGCAATGCGCCGCCGGACCGGGCTTGCCACAACTCGCCCGTCGAAGTGACCTTGATGGGATATCCATCCAAGGCTTCTTTCAGGGCGAGCATCGCTTCGCTCGTATGGCCCCAGCCGGCAATCAGGATTAGCGGCAAAGCTTTCACAATAGACCTTCCTCGCGCGCGCCCGCCGCCAGAATTTCCACCGCGCGCTCCAAATCTTCCGATGTGTGTTCCAGGGTCACGCAAAGCCGCAAACGCGCCGTGCCCGCGGGCACGGTGGGCGGCCGAATGGCCGCGGCTATGATTCCATGTCCGCGCAGACGGCGCGCGAGCGCCAACGTTTTTAGATTATCCCCGACAATGACCGGCACAATCTGGCTGACGGAGCCGCCGGTATCGAAACCCTCCGCCTGGAGGCGCTTGCGAAACAGGTCGGCGCGGCGAAGCAGATCGGCGCCCAGGCCGGGGTTTTTCCCCAGGACATCCAGCGCGCCCAGAACGGCGCCGGCGCAGGGCGGCGGCAAGCCCGTGCTGAAGACAAACGAACGCGCCCGGTTCACCAGCCAGCGCTGGAGCGTCTCCGATCCGGCAATGAACCCGCCGTAGGCGCCCAGCGCCTTGCTGAGCGTGCCCATGGCCGCCGCAACCGACTGCTGGAGGCGCCATTCGCCAATCAATCCCGTCCCGCCGGGACCCCACACCCCCGTGGCATGCGCTTCATCCACCATAAGCATGGCGCCCTGCTCCTGCGCCACGCGGGCAATATCGCACAGGGGCGCCAAATCGCCGTCCATGCTGAACACGGATTCGGTCACGACGAGATCGCGCGCGCCCGCCGGCTTTTGGCGCAACAAGCGCGACAGGTGGTCCACGTCATTGTGTTGGAACCTATGGATCGCGGCGCGGCTGAGGATGGCGCCATCGAGCAGGCTGGCATGCGCCAGCTTGTCGGCCAGGACGCGGTCATGCCGTCCGACCAGCGCGGACACCGCGCCGATATTGGCAAGGTAGCCGCTCCCGAAGACGAGCGCCGCCGCATAGCCCTTGAACTGCGCCAGCCGGGCTTCCAATTCCGCATGACAGGAGAGCGTGCCGACCAGCAGGCGCGAGGCCGTGGCGCCGGCGCCCCAGCGCCGCGCGGCGGCGGCGGCCGCCTCCGCCACCGCCGGGGCGCGGGCCAATCCCAGATAATCGTTGCTGGAAAAGTTCAAAACGCGCCGGCCATCCGCCTGAAGGCGCGAGTCCGGCATGACCTGGAGCTGGCGCTCCAACCCCTGTGTGCGCAGACCGGCCAATTCCGTTTCCATCCAGGTTCCGTCAGTCATGATGCCATCCAGGTAGTAATGAATTCAGAAACGCGGGTTCCATGATCCCACCCCAAAAATTTGGGGCGCTAATCTCGGTTGGCGCGACCTTGCCGCAGCCCGATCGACCATCGATTTTCTCCGGTCGCCCGCTCCCGTATGCCCGGCAGGAACACTTCGGCCCGAACCCCGGCCGGCAAGGCCGGCTAATTGCGCCAGTTTTTCAAGAGCGAGCGCATACCACAAATTCAACAGGGCCGGATTGCCTTCCCGATACAAATCGCTCCAGTCGAGAAACAGCCAATAACGCCGGTCAAATCGCAACAAACCGTTTTCGGAACGGCCCGCGCCGGCCCACGGCCGACATATTCCCCGTTGAAATAAAGCATGTAGCTCTGATCCGCCGTAATGGCAAGCCCTGCCGGCCCCCTGTTGCGCTTAACCTGGAAATCATAACGGAAATCGGCGTACACATTGCGCCGATCTTCATGACGATGACCCGGCCAGATCCAAGAAGCATTCTCCAATAAAAATCCGTTCTGCATCGATCGTATCCCCTTGTAATCATTGCCTGGTTAACGGCGCTATTGCGCCGCCTTGTTTCAATCACGCCACGTCAATCAGACGATAACGGGAGAGACCCACCCCATGCCGTTCAAGCGCCCGGATTTGCAGGAACGGGTCCTTGCCATGAATCTGTTCGAGCAAGTGGCCGCCCTTAGCCAGACGGCGGTTGCCGATCAAACTGCCGGGAATGAAATGCCGCGCTTCGATCGCCTTGAGCGTCGCCGTTTCGATGGCCACCATGTCATGGGAAGCCATGACCCCGATATCCGGCACGATGCTGGGCGAGCTCATACCCCAGCAGTCGCACAGCATGGAAATATTGGTCAGCAGGTTGATGTGCAAAACGCGCCTTTGATCGAAGGAATCCAGAATGGTCTTGGTTGCCACGGCCATGCCTTCCTGGAAACGCCGAAAACCGTCCGTGGCGCCGACTTTCAGCGCCCCGTGCGGACAGGCCGTCACGCAATGGGCGCAGAACCGGCAATCGTGCCAGAAGAACGCAACAGTCTTCTTTTTTTTATCCAGGCTGATCGCGCCGGCGTCGCAGGCCTTGACGCACCGTCCGCACAGGCGGCAGCGGTCCTTGATCCAGTCGATGCCGCCGCTGAGGGCGTGCAGACGCCCGCGCGTGGGCCCATCCACGCAGCCCATGGCGATATTCTTGCAGGCGCCGCCATAGCCGCAATTGCCGTGCCCCTTGATATGCGAAAAATTGATCAGGCAGGGCGCATCCCAAATCGCGCCGAACACGTCGATTTTATCCAATCCGGGAAAGTCCAGTTTCCGCGTCACGATATGCGAATCATAGGGTCCGCCGGCGGAAACGATCGGACAGCCCAAGGTTGCCGCCGTATAGCCGCGTTCGGCCGCCGTGGCGATCGTGTTGAACATGCCGTCCACCACGAAGGGCTTGCCGCCCGCCGCCTTCACGGCCTTGACCACGACATTGACGAAGACCGGGTGGATCATGGTATAACCGCGCCCGCCGCCCAGATGCATTTTGATGGGCACCCAGGCGCCCTGGCACAGGCGCTTCAAGTCCGTCTTTTTCAGGATGCGCTCCAACTTGGCCGGCAGACTGGCATCCGCATGCGCGCGCGCCACATGCGCGGCGCCGAAATAGACCACCGCTTCGGATTTTGCAACTTTCAGCTTAGGACTCATTTGTTTTTTTACCTCCGACGATTGCATCCTCATTCATATGCTTCCGGCTTGTAAACCGGGCATTTTTTATCCGCAAAAATCGGCTGGAACCGGGCAAAACGCTGAATGCCTTTCTCCAGCGGCGAGGTACCGCCGGATTGCGCCACAATCACGTTCCTGGAGGATGGTATCTTTCGTCAAGCTGAATCAGGCCGACGCGGCGGCTTTTTAAAAACCCGGAACTTGCGCAGGCGGACGCGCAACATGGGAAAACGGACATGGATCCAGGCCGCAAACCGGTGAAACAGGCGGACATGGGGCGCGAGCAAGAGCGCACCGGCGCCCACAAACAACCACCCCGGAACCACCGGCAGGATCCAGCCGGCTACCCCGATAGCGATCAAGGTCCAGCCGGCGATTTGACGAATCAAGGCGCGTTTATACAGATTCAAGGGATTACCATGATTTTGACGTCAGCATGAGCGCGCGCTGGAAAGTGTAAGCCAGCAAAGCCGTGACCGGTATGGTCAGCACCCAGGCCCACACCATCTGGCCGACGATCCCCCACTTGACTGCGCTCAGCCGCTTGGTGGCGCCCACGCCCATGATGGCGCACGAAATCACGTGCGTGGTGGAGAGTGGGATGCCCCAATGCGTGGCCACCTGGATAACGGCCGCCGCCGTGGTTTCGGCGGCGAAACCGTGAATCGGCTGTAAACGCACCATCTTGTGGCCAATGGTCTTGATGATCCGCCAACCGCCCACCGCCGTGCCGGCGGCCATGGTCAGGGCGCAGACCGCCTTGACCCAAAAGGCCACCTCGAATTTAGGCGTTTTCAGGAATTGCAACCCCGCCGGCAGGTGATCGAAGGTGCCGTTTTGGGTCGCCGTGAATAAAATCAGGGCCATGATGCCCATGGTTTTTTGCGCGTCATTGGTGCCGTGGCTGAATCCCATGCTGGCGGCGCTGACCAACTGCAGTTTGCCGAAGATCAGGTTGATCCAGCGCGGCGTCACGCGGCGCAGGCCGACGAGTAAAATACTCATTAGCGCCAAACCGCCCAGCAAACCCAGCACGGGCGACGTGAACATGGGAATGACCACCTTGTACGAAAGCCCTTCCCAACGGATTACAGCCCAGTTGCCGCGCGCCGAGGCCAGCGCCGCCCCGCACAGTCCGCCGATCAGCGCATGGCTCGAGCTGGACGGCAGACCCAGGCGCCAGGTCAGCAAATTCCACGCCACCGCGCTCAACAACGCCGACAAGATAGAGTGGAGCGTAACGAACTGCGTATCCACCAGGCCCTTGCCGATCGTGGTGGCCACGGAAACGCCGGCCAGCGCGCCAATCAGGTTGGACACCGTCGCCAGCGCCACGGCTTGGCGCGGCGTCAGCACTTTCGTGGAAACCGAAGTCGCAATGGCATTGGCCGTGTCGTGGAAGCCGTTGATGTACTCGAAGGCCAGCGCCAGGAGAATGACTAAGAGAATGAACGACATAGCGCTTGTGCCGCGGCGTCAGGAATATTTCAGGACAATCTGAAAAATCACATTGCCCGCGTCCCGGCAGCGATCGATGATTTCTTCCAGCGTTTCGTAGAGATCCATGCTGACAATCACCCGCAAAAAATCGTTTTTGCCGGCGTACAAGTGCCGGGACAACTCCAGGATCAGTTTGTCGGCCTCGCCTTCCAGTTGATGCAATTTGTTGTTTTGCGCCTTGACCTGCTCGATATTGGCGTGGCGGCGAAGCGTTTTGACCATGGCCATGACCGTAACCACGGCCTGTTCGAGCAGTTGGACCTGGCGGGAAAAATCGACGCCGCGCACCTGGTCGAGGCACACGATGTATTTCTGGCTGAATTTCTCGATGGTCTTGGGAATGCGATAAAGCGCCGTGCTCAAGGCCTCGATATCCTCGCGCTCCAGGGGCGTCACGAAGGTCTTGCACAACTGCTCGGTGATTTCCTCGTTAATGAGCTTTTCGTTGCGGCGGGACTGGATAAACGCATCGAGGCGCGGCGCCTCGTCGCGCCGGCCCAGGAGGGCCACCAGCAAGGCCACACTGCTTTGGGCCTGCGCGGCGCTGGCTTCCAGCAGGTCGAAAAATTTGTCGTCGTAGCCCAAAAGTTTCCGGAACCATTTCATAAGACTCCGTAAAGCATGTGGATATTAATGAAAAGCCATGGCGCGTTACGTGGGCGATAGAGGGCTCGAACCTCCGACCCCTACCATGTCAAGGTAGTGCTCTAGCCAACTGAGCTAATCGCCCGAACGGAAATGCAGGCATCCTATGATTTTTCTTTGCGCCGGTCAATTTATTTCGTTTTCCGCGCAATTTTTCATTATTGACTTCTGCCGGGGTGCGGATAGCCTTGAACAAAAAGGAGCGCGAATGAAAATCTTGAAAACAATCGTGCTATTGTTGGTCATCTCGATCGTTGCCGTCATCGTAACGGCGACGTTCTTCCTGGGCGGAATCGTCAGGACACAATTGACGACCATTGGCCCGAAACTGATGGGCGTACCCGTAAGCCTGGCGAACGCGCAAATATCGTTGCTTACGGGCCACATCCGGCTCACGCAGTTGGAAATAGGCAACCCGCCGGATTTCAAAACCAGTCACGCCTTCAAGGTCGGTATTTTGGACGTTCAGCTGGTTCCAAAATCGCTGTTTTCCAAGCGCATCGTCATCAAGACCATTGCGATCGAGGCGCCCGACATCGTATATGAGCAGACTTTGGCCGGGAACAACTTCGGCCAGATCATGGCCAACTTGAAGGGCGCCCCGCCGGCCGCCGACAAGCCGGCGAAAGAGCCCGCCCAATCCGGGGGACGTTCAAAAACCAGGATCGAGATCGGCGACCTTCGGATCGACAACGGCCAACTTAACGTTTCACTGCCGGGCATGGGCTCGGCCGCCGCGCCAATCCCATTTCCGAACCTGCACGTGACGAACATCGGCAAGGATGAAAAAGGCGCGACAATCGATGAAGTTGTGGCGCAGGTATTCACCGCCATCTCCGAGGGGGTCACGCAGGCTTTGCGCGCCTCGGGCAATATTGCCGGCAATGTTCTTGAGAATACCGGCAAGACGACCGGCGCGGGCGCCAAAATGATTGGCGAAACGGCGAAAGACGCCGGGAAAACGCTCGGCGATACCTCGACCAAGGCCCTGGGTGAAATCAAGGGCATGCTGGGAGGAAAATAAAACAGCACTTATCGCCTCCAAAGCGGGGCGGACTCTTGTAGCCGCGGCGATAACGCCGTGGCCGCCGAAGAATCCACGCCGTCACCTGCCCGCAGTGCTACGCACAGCGTTGCGGGCGGGCCGGCGCGGCTACAACTTTGAAATTCCTTGTCATCAAGGATCGGGCCATGCGGCGGTTTAAGCGAGGCGCCAGGAGGCATTATGAAACGATTCATGCGTCACATCGTAATTATGGCAGGGGCGCTCGCGGCCGGCGCGGCGCTGACCAACGCGGGAGCGCCAACCGGCGCGGGGGCGCCTAAAACGGAACTGCCCTTGAAACAGGTGGTCCTGTTCACCAGCGGCGTCGCTTATTTCGAGCGCGCGGCCGAAATATCCGGAACGGCCGAGGCCGATTTGGCGTTCAAGACCGAACAGATCAACGATTTGATCAAGTCCCTGGTACTGATCGACGAAGGCGGCGGACATATCGCCGCCGTGACCTATGAGTCGCGCGACCCGGTGGACCGCACGCTCAAATCGTTCAGCGTGGATTTGACCGACAACCCCAATCTGGGCAACCTGCTCAACCGCCTGCGAGGGGTGAGCGTGCGCGTCAAGGCGGCCGCCCGCGACTGGACCGGCACGATCATGGGCGTGGAAACACGCAAGCGGCATGTTGACAAGGAAACCTTCGACGAGAAGATTCTCAACCTGATGAGCGATAGAAACGTCCGCGCCCTCGCGCTCGATGCGATCCAGGAAATCGAAGTGCTCGATCCCGTCATCCAGGCCGACCTGGATGCCGCGCTCAAGGTGTTGGCGGGCAGTCACGACCAGGGCAAAAAAACGGTGCGTCTGACCTTCACCGGCGAGAAACGGCGGCGGGTGCGCGCGGGCTACATGCTGGAGTCGCCGGTCTGGAAGACCAGCTACCGCTTGGTGCTCGACGACCAGGGCGCCCCATTTCTCCAAGGCTGGGCGCACGTTGAAAACATGACCGACGACAACTGGACGGGCGTCACGCTCACGCTGGTATCGGGGCGTCCGCTCTCGTTTATTCAAAATCTTTACGACCCGATCTATCTGCGCCGCCCGGTGGTCCGTCCGGTTTTAGACGAAACCCGGGCGCCGCCGGAATATGAAGGCGCGCTCGCTGAAAACGCCGGCGCCGAAATGAAGGACACAACGGCAAAAGGCGGGAAGTCCATGCGCATGATGGCGGCAACGGCGCCGGCCATGGCCGCGGCCCCGCGGCCACAGATCGACATGGACGCCATGGGCGGCGGCATTGAAGCCATGGCCGCCGCGCGCGAGGCGGGCGAACTGTTCGAGTACGCGGTGAAAGAACCGGTCAGCCTGCCCCGCCGGCAATCGGCCATGATTCCCATTGTCAACCGGACGATCAAGGGCGAGAAGCTTTCGATTTTCAACGCCCAGGTTAACCCGAAAAACCCGCTCAACGGCGTGGAATTGGAAAACACGTCCGGTCTTTTCCTGATGCAGGGCCCGGTCACCGTCTTCGAGGACGGCATGTACGCCGGCGATGCGCGTTTGCCCGATACCCAGCGCGGCGAGAAACGCCTGCTCGCTTATGCGCTCGACCTGGCCGGGGAAGCCAAACTGGACCGCAAAAGCGAGCCGGAGGAAATCGTGTCCATGAAAATCGCGCGCGGCACGCTGACGCTCCAGCGCAAGTTTGTGGATACCTCCGTCTATACGCTCAAGAACAAGCGCGCCAAATCGCGCCAGTACTTGATCGAGCACCCTTTGCGTCCCGATTGGGAGCTGGTGGAACCGGCCAAGGGCATTGAAAAGACCCGCGACGCCTACCGCTTCCGCCTGGCGCTCGAGGGCGGCAAAAGCCGGGAGATCCCCTTCCGCGAACAGCATTTGGAGCCGGAAATCCTGATGCTGGCCAATATTCAGGGCGAGCAGATCCGCTTTTTCGTCAGCCAGAAGAATATTTCCGACAAACTGCGCCAGACGCTGAAAGAGCTGGCGGGCATGCAGGAGGCGTTGTCTGCCGTCCGCCAGGAACGCCAACGGAAAGAACAGCGGGCCAAGGCCATCGCGGAGGAGCAGAACCGCATCCGCCCGAACATGCAAACCGTAACCAGGAACTCGGAAAGCTATGCCATGTGGGAGCGCAAGTTGGTCCAGCAGGAAAAGGACCTCGACCAGTTGAACGCGGACCTGGAAAAACTGCGCGCCGACGAACAAGCCCGCAGCGCGGCCATCGCCAAATTCCTGGTGGAATTGAACGTGGAATGATTACAGTCCGACACCATTAGCGGTGCGCCAACTCGACGGATAAATCCAGGTACGTCTTGATGGCTTGCGGGGGAACATTCCAGGGGATGTGGTTCCCGACGCACATCATGTAGCCGCCGGACATTCGCCCGGTTGCCGCCATAGACTCGACCATGGCGCGAATTTCCTTCGGGTTGTTGCGCATGAGGACCCGGTTGTCGCCTTCGCCGGCAATGAAACAGTTTTTATACTTGCGCGCAATGGCCTTGTAATTGGTGTACGGCTCGCTGATGATCCCGCGCGCGCCGCAGGCCATGACGTCGTCGACAAACGCGTCCACACATCCATCCACCATGAAGATGACCTCCTTGCCGGCCTGCTTGAGCAGGCGCCAGAACTCCGCGTAGCGGGGGAAAATGAACTTGCGCATCCAGGCCGGACTGCACACGGGGCCGTTGGCGAGGACGATGTCATCGTGGCAAATGACAAAATTGACGGGCAGACGGGCGAAAGCGCGGAAAACCCGCCGGTTGATTTCCGCGAACTCATCCATGATCCTCTCGAACCCGGGCTCAAGGCTCATTGACAGAAAATTTTCATAGCCGAAGACCAGCAACGGCCACATGAACATGGTATTATAAAACGCGACCGAGGCCGAGGAACCGGCCGGGGCCTTGCCGCCCCATTCGGCGGGATAGCCTTTGCGATAGCGCTCGTAGATGACATCCTCGCTTCGGAAATCGCCGTCCTCGTTCACGTGCCAGCCGGTGAAGTCGCCTTGTTCCAAGGGACTGAAGCGCAGCATGTCGTCCTGATTCTTAAACCGATGACTGGCGACGTCCTGTTGCCAGTGGTCGCGATAAGAGTCGCCCCAGCGCCCCTTGCTCTTATCGCTCTGCTGTTCCGGCCTTGGTTTGGGCTCGTCTGTCGCAGGAACTCCGAGTTCGAGTTGCGGATACAGTTCTCTCAGTTTCAGACGGCAGAGCCGGGGATGGGCGTAGTAATCGATCCCTGTGAGGTAGGTCTCCGCGTCGGGATTGGACCAATGTTCCCAGTGCGCAATGCGTTTGGGGCCCAGGCCCATGTAACTTTCATAGCGGGCGTCACTCATGATTTGTTTCTTCCTTGTTTTAAGCGTTATGAGAACGTGTGAAAAAATTAATCCGGACGCCGTGTGAGGGCACACGGCCTACAATTTCCCCATATTTTTGAGGGTTGTTGCAGGCCCGGCGCCCTCACCGGGCGATTTTTTCACACGTTCTGAGTTGTTGCGAGCGTTGTTAATTTCCGCCCGCAGGGAAACGATGCCCCGCGCCGGGACGGCCACGCTAATCAGGCGGCCGGACGCCCGGCACGACGATTTGGCCACGGGGCGCTCCAGCAAATCGACCTCCTCGACTTTCGCCCAGGGAGCGAGCAGCCGGCCGATCGATTTTATTTGCGCCGTCACTTTCCGATTTGTCGGGTTGAACAGCCGCAGGATCAAGGCCGCATCGTCCTCGGCTTTTTTGATGGCATTAAGAACCACGGGGGCGGGCGCCACCCGAATAAATTGGCCGATTTCCGGCAATGTTCCCTTATGCACATCCGTGCTTACCACCCGAACGGGATGATTGAAAACCTGTCCTTCCCGGATCGCCTCGGCCAGCGCAAGTTCGCCGGCAAACGGACGCAACGCCAAATGAATTTCATGCCGCCCGATTTCGGGCAGGAGGTCCGGCTCGTAACTGCCGCGGATCAGCGTCAGGCGCAACGTATTGCCGTCGAGCGAATGGCCGTGCTTGCAGTCGTTGAGCAACAGGCACCCGGCCTTGCGCCCCCGGATTTTGCCCGTCACCTGCGCCCATTGGAGCGCCGGCGCCTCTTCGCCGTGATTCAAGTCGCGGTCGATCGCCCCGAAGGGGATTTCGTAACGGGCCCGGGCGCCCGTCACCGCCAGTGGCAAGGCGAAATTCAGCGCCGGCACGCCCGTTTCCGCATCGCCGCGCTGGAACCAATTGCCCGTAATATGCACATAGAGCTTTGGATCGCCGGCGCGCAACTCATAGGTCAGCGTGAAATCCGACTCGTGAATGCGCAGCTCCACTTCGATGGCCGCCTTATAAGGACCTTCGATCGAACGCCGCAACGCGCGCACTTTGGGATATTCCACCGGACTGCCGGAATGCTGAACCTGCCAGCTCGACATGCCGTGCGTACGCTCCACCAGGTATTCCAGCGCCGGCGCCGGCTGCGCGGGCGCGATCAACTCCAACCCGCTCTTTTTCTCCAGCAGCTTCCGGATTCCGCCGCTGACCGGATCGATTTCAACCCGCAAGCTTTCGTTTTCCAGGCCTTCCGGACTCCGCTCCCAGATTGCATAACCACAATGGTGTTTCTTGCCGAGTTGGCGGACGTCGGACGTTGGCGGCTCGGCAAACTTCATTTCCTCGATGGTGTAGCGCGCATATCCCAGTCCCGGGACCGCCGCGGGAAACGCAAGCGTTACCCGCTCATGCCGCCAGAAATTCCCGCTGTCCGCCATTTGCGCCGGACGGAGCTTGCCATCCGGACCGCGTACGCCGAACGACCGCGTCTTGAGCGCGGCGATCTCCGGCAAATTTGCTTCCCAAACGACAACCAGGACAACTTCGTTGCGATCTATGGCCGTGGGATTGAATAGCACGAACGGCCACGGCCCCTGCCCCGCCGTCTGATCCGCCTGACTCAAACCGCCGTCCGCCGAACCATAACCCACCCCGGCGCCGATGGAATTGACGATACGCAAGGGCGGGACCTGCGCCAACGCCGCCGGCCCGGCGCCGGCCGTATCGATTTGGGCGGCCAACAGGCGCAAGGCCTGTGTTTCCGCCTGGCCGGTGGCGGCCATGGCCTTCTGGTACAGGCCGTCGGCATAGGTGCGCGTGGCCGGCACGCCGCTGCCCGGCAGAATGTCGTGGAATTGATTAAAAAGAATATCCCGCCAGGCTTCTTCAAAGGCGGACGCGGGATATGCCAGGCCCAGCCTGGCCCAGACCAGACCCGCCGCAGTTTCGGCGTCAGCCAGACGATTTTCGCCATAGCGGTTATTCCGCTTGATCAAGGCCTGGCTCGTGTAGCAGCCGGTGAACTCGGTGTTCAATTCGCGGTCCAGGACCGGCAGATGGCGGCCGGCTTTTTCCGCGACCTCGAAAAACCCGCGGGCCGTGCCGAACCGGATGTTGGGAAAAATAGGCCAGGCGGCCATGTCCCGGCCATATTCGATGTCGTGGCGGGTGGGTCCGCCGCCGTGATCGCCCACACCGTACACGAACATAAAATCCTTCAGACCGGTGGCCTTGACAAAATCGGCCATTTCCTGAACCAAACCGGGGGTAACGGCCCCGTTGTATGCGCGCCGGGCATGGACATCGTTGCGCACCAGAACACGCGAACCGTCCGGCCCCTGCCACCAGAACATCCGGGGCGCCAGCGGCCCATGCACGCCGGGACGATGCAAATAGAGATACTTTACGCCGCCGCGCGCCAGGTAAGTCGGCGCCGTCACGGCATGCCCGAAGGTGTCCGGCGCCCAGTCGATGGGCACATCCTCGGGCTTCAAGCCGAACAATTTCCGCATGTAGCGCCGCGTGTAGAGCAAATGCCGGCAAAGCGCCTCGCCGCCGGCGAGATTTTGATCGTTCTCCACCCAATGACTGGCCGTAACTTCCCAGCGGCCCTCCGCAATCCGCCGGGCAATCTGCCGCAACAGATCGGGCCGGTATTGTTCGATAATGGCATAGATGCCGGCCTGACTCTGTGAAAAACAGAAATCGGGATATTCCTCCATCAACCGCAGGACGGTCAAAAAAGTGTCCACGGTGACCGCCACCGTTTCCGGCCAGGACCACATCCAATTCATATCGATGTGGGCATGGCCCACGCAATGGGCCGTATAGGTCTTGGCGGCCTTGCCGACCGGCGCAAGCGCCTTCTCGGCTTCGCGAATCGCATCGCCCAACTCATCCCAGCGGCCATCCCCGGCCCGGCGCGCGACGATTTTTTGCGCCCGGTCGATGAGCGCGCGCCATGTCTTCGCCATGGGGGGATTGAGCTCGCAAAGCGTCGCGGCCCAGCCCAACTCGGCCTCCCAGCGCTCCACCTGGTATTGAACCTGCGCGGAGGCAAGCTCCGCGCGTTTGCGCAAATCGAATCCGCTCATTTTCTTCGCACCCCTCCCGTCTTGACTGTTCGGTTTGTTTCAAAGCGAGCCAATTTCAAAACTCAACATGAAGGGAATCTTCGCTCGTGGTTGCCGCGAACCTCGTCGATGCCGGCACATAAATCTTGCGCTTTACTCAATGGGTGTTAGCATATACCTGAATTCGTTTCGTTTTAAAAGGATATTTTATGGTCAAGCGCTACCAACTCGTTGACGCCAAAGTCATCGAAGCCGAGGATGGCCAGCAGGGGCAGATCATCGTCTATATCAATCCGGACGAAGCCGAAAAAAAGCACCTGCTGGAGGACTATCGGCTCGACGAACACACGCTGAATTCGACCCTCGACCCCGACGAGATCTCGCGCCTGGAGTTCGAGCCGGATCACGTCGCCATGATTTTCAAGCGTCCGAAAAACTATTCCTCCCAGGACCATTTTCTGTTCAAGGTCGCTTCCATGGGGGTGTTCCTGTTCAAGGACCGCCTGATCGTGTTGTTGACCGACGACATCCAACTTTTCACGGGCAAGCTATTTATGCGGGTCACATCGCTTTTGGACGTGGCCTTGCGGCTGATTGGGCGCACGATTTACCACTTCATGGAGCACTTGAAAGTGATCAACATGATCACCGACTCGCTGGAGCAGAAAATCAACACCGCCATGGAAAACAAGTACCTGCTCAACCTGTTCACCCTGGAAAAGAGCCTGGTCTATTACCTGGCAGCCATCAACAGCAACTCCATGCTCATCGGAAAAATCAAGAACAGCGCCGCCAAGTTGAGCATGACCCCGGAAAACATGGAATTGCTCGACGACGTCACCATCGAAAGCAACCAGTGCGCGCGGCAGGCCGAGATTTATTCCAACATTCTGGCCAGCCTGATGGATGCCCGGGCATCCATCGTCAGCAACAACATCAACGTGCTGATGAAGACCCTGACCATCATCACGATCAGCATCATGGTGCCGACCTTGATGGTCAGCATCTTTTCCATGAACGTGGAGATTCCGCTCAACGAACGCAGTCCCCTTTATTTCTGGTTTGTCATGGGACTGGCGGTCATCTCGGTTTTTGTCTTTCTTATCCTCTGGAAACGCAAGAGCGACCGTCATTTTCAATCCCGCGCCTGACAAACCGGCATCGGAGAAAGCCACATGTACGACGCGCTCGATTTCCAAAATTGGTTCTGGCGGCTGCTGTTGGCGGTCGTGCTGGGCGGAATTGTCGGCTTCGAGCGCCAGTATCACGGCCGTCCGGCGGGCCTGCGCACCCATATCCTGGTTTGCCTGGGCACGGCGCTCGTCACGCTGGCCGGCGTCCTGCTGGCCGGCGCCGCCCAGGACTCCGCCGGACTTGTCAGCATGGATGCCACCCGCATTGCCGCGGGCGTCATCACCGGCATTGGATTTCTGGGCGCCGGCGCCATTATCCGCACCGGCGATATTGTCCGGGGTCTCACGACAGCGGCATCCATCTGGTTCACGGCCGGATTGGGCATCGTCATCGGGTTCGGCTTTTTCACGGTGGCGGGCGTCGCCACCGCCATAGAGCTTCTCGTCCTGATCGGCCTGGTCTATGCGGAAGACCGCATCCCCCCCTTCTATTATCGCGATCTGATCGTTCAAGGCGAGGGCATCCCTCTGGACCGCTTCGAGCAGGCCTGCCGCCGGACGTTGAGCGACCACCATATTAAAATCCGCGAGGTGGAAACCGAGCTCGTCCCGGCGCCCCTCTCCGTCAAGCTCGTGTTTCGTCTCCAGTTGCACGGCGCGGGACTGCGGAATGAAGCGATCAACCGCCTCAGTATTCTTGACGGCGTGCGGCACGTCGCCTGGAAACGACTGCAACAGGTGCCGTAGTCTATGTCTTCCCCGATTCCAGACTGGCTGAATCCGGATCCCTGGTCGGCCCTCGCGCAGGACGCCGATGCGCGCGCCGTGCGGCAGGCCCTGGCAACGGAATGCCCCGGCGGCGCCGACCTGGCCGCGCTCCTGTCGCCCGCCGCCGGGGAAGAGCTGGAACGGCTGGCAGTCCGCGCCCAGCTCATGACACGCCGGCAGTTCGGGCGCACAATTTCACTTTATGTGCCGCTTTACCTTTCCGATTTCTGCGAAAACGGTTGTGCGTACTGCGGGTTCGCCGCCGACCGCCGCCAGCCGCGCCGGCGGCTGGAGCGCGGCGACATTGTGGCGGAAATGGACGCCCTGAAGACGATGGGCTTCGAGGAGATTTTACTCCTCACGGGCGAACGCGCGCCGCAAGCCGATTTCGATTACGTGCGCGCCGCCGCGGCCCTGGCCGCGGAGCGCTTCGACCTGGTGACCGTCGAAGTCTTTCCCATGACGCGCGCGGAATACCAGGCCCTGGCCGAGGCCGGCTGTACGGGCCTGACGATCTACCAGGAGACCTACGACCCCGCCGTGTACGAGCGCATGCACCGCTGGGGGCCGAAGCGCGATTATCGATACCGCTTGGAAACGCCGGCGCGGGCGCTGGAAGCCGGGCTCAGGACAGCCGGACTGGGCGCGCTCCTGGGTCTGGCCGATCCGGTGAAGGACGCGCTCGCGCTGTTCCGGCATGTTCAAACTTTGCGCAAGCAATATTGGCGTTCCGGCATTTCGGTCTCGTTTCCGCGCATCCGGTCCCAGCTCGGCGGCTTTATTCCGCCGTTTCCGGTCAGCGACCGGTTTCTGGCGCAGGTGATTTGCGCGTTCCGTATTTGCATGCCCGATTTGCCCCTAACCCTTTCGACGCGGGAAAGCGCCTGGTTCCGGGACGGCATTGCGGGCGTCGGCATCAATAAAATGAGTGTCGCCAGCCGGACCACGGTTGGCGGCTACCATGACGGGAGCGCGGCGGACGAAGGCCAGGGCCAGTTCAAGGTAAGCGACAACCGCTCCATTGAGGATTTTTGCGCCATGCTGAAAAGCAAGGAACTCGAACCGGTGTTTAAAAACTGGGATGCCGTTTACCGCGACAGCTGAATGTATGGGAGTATGGGCGTAAGGGGGTATTGGAGTAAAACAACCCTATGGAACCGCAAAATTTTTAAGTCAACCTTCACCAAGTCTTCGACATTTTAACTCCCATACTCCCACACACCCATACTCCCATACCAACAAATTCATGGACACTACCGCCCTCCACACCGATCGCCTGCGCCGGTTCCAGCGGGCCGGGCTTTACTTAGTCACCTCGCAAGCGCTGTCGCGCGGGCGAACCACACTGGAAATTGTGGACGCCGCGCTAAGGGGGGGCGCGCGCCTTGTCCAGCTCCGGGAAAAGGGAATGCCCATGCCGGATTTCCTGCAACTGGCCGGGCAAGTCCGCGCGCGCACGGCCCAGGCCGGCGCCTTGTTGATTATCAACGACCGGTTGGACGCGGCCCTGGCCGTCGGCGCGGATGGCGTTCACCTGGGCCAAACCGATTTTCCGATCGCGGCGGCGCGGCGTTTGGCGCCCGATCTTATTATCGGCGCCTCAACCCATTCCCCGGCCGAAGCCCAGGCCGCCGGGCGCGCGGGCGCATCTTACATCAATATCGGCCCCTTGTTCCCCACGCAAACGAAACGAACGTCCGGTGAATTTCTGGGCCTGGAAGGCCTGAAGGAAATCGCCCGGCACGCCACGATTCCCTGGACCGTCATGGGCGGAATCAAGCCGGAACATATACCGGCGCTGATCCAAGCCGGGGCGCGCACGATCGCGGTCGTCACGGCAATAACTGCGGCGGACGCCCCCGCGCAGGCCACCCGGGAACTGCTGTTCAAAATCAGAGGTCAGAGATCAGAAGTCAGCGGTCAGAAACAACAACAGGAAACATCCAACACTGCCCGCTGATTCTGGTGTCGGTGTCCGGAACCTGCTCTACTAAGCGATCGGGCGAAGGAGGGTCCGTCATCCGGCGTCAGTTTTTCATCTGATCTCTGACGGCTGACCTCTGTACTCCGCCTACCATGTCTTCATCTTCGGCAGACGCGCGGGCGGCAACCCCTTGACGAGGCTGGCGATTTTCACCGATTGGCCGGTGCGCATGCTCTTGTTGGCGGCCGCGCCGATCAGGATGCTCATGGCGCCGTTGGCGTAATCGGCCGTGCGCAGATAACGATCCTTGCCGGACTTGGCGCCGAAAACATCGGCCATGAGCCGCTCATCGCCGCCCCAATGCCCGCCTTTACCCTCTTTGATCGGGATCGAGCGGGCCGGCTTGAAATGCGGATAAAGCCGGATGCGCATGCCCGCGGGCAGACCTTTGGCAGGGAGCGCTTTGCCTTGCGGGGTCATCGGGGGGCCGATATGCTCGAACTCCAGCCGGCCCTTGTTGCCGTTAAACGCGTAGCGGAATCCCTCGTAGGGCGTGAAGGCATTCAGCGAATAGGAGAGGAATGCGCCGGTGTCGTAACTGACGACCAGGTTCATGGTGTCCATAATGTCCACTTTTTTATGGAACACACAGCGGTCGCGGATATACCCATCGTATTTTTCGCAATTCAGATACATCGCCTTAGCATCCGCCGATTTCCAGAGGTCAACGAAAAACGGGCATTTCCCCCGGCGTCGGCAGGTCCGGCAACGCTCGCCGTGCCCCTGCAGGCCGTAACGCTTGACCATTCCGCTTTGCGCGCCGTAAAAGCTCCGCCCGCCCATGGCGAACACTTCCACCGGATTGGCGGAAAGGAACCAATTGACCAGGTCAAGGTGGTGGGTGGACTTGTGAAGCAGCAAGCCCCCCGATTTGCCGATCTCGCCATGCCAGCGCCGGAAATAATCGGCGCCGTGCGACACATCCAGGATCCAGCGCACATCCACCGAGAGAATCTTGCCGACAACGCCCTGCATGAGCAGGTCCTTGACCTGAACCATGGCCGGAATATAACGACAATTGAAGGTGACCTTCAGATCGCGGCCGGTGCGGTTAACGGCATCCACGATGCGCTGGCATTTTTTCTCGTCAGTCGTCATCGGCTTTTCAGTGACGACGTCGCACCCCAGCTCCATGGCGCGAACAATATAACGGTCATGGGAGCAATCCACGGAGGCAACCATCACGACGTCCGGTTTTAATCGTTTTATCATGGCATCGAACTCCGTATCCAAGAACATGGGCACGGCTTTGCCCTTCAAGTCCTGCACGATTTTGCGATTGCAAAGCTCCATGCGGCCGCGGTTGGTATCGCAAATGCCCGCCAGTTCGCACGTGGATTTCATGGTTTGCACGAGCGCCACCGTATAGCCCCATGCCCGCGAACCCACCCCTACCTGAACATATCGTTTCCGACGTGTCATGATCGCATGCTCCTGTTTATGTTTTTCCAATTGACCCATCCCATTCGATTGATTTAATATGTCGCATGGAACCGGGCCTGACAAGACAAATCCGGCGTCTGGCCGTCGTAACGCTGGCAATCGGATTGCTGATGGCCGGCGCCGCCGGCGGCGCCTTTTACTTTTATATCCACGCTTATGACGACATTATCGCCGCAACCGGACGGGAATACGAGGTGGATACGAAGCTGATCCGGGCGGTCATCTGGCGGGAAAGCCACTTCAATCGGAGGCATATCGGCAAGCACAGGGAAATCGGGCTTATGCAAGTTACGCAAAACGCGGCCCGCGACTGGGCCGCGGCCGCGCGCGAACCCATTCCGCTTCGCCAGGACCTGTTCAAGCCGGAAATCAATATTCGCGCCGGGACCTGGTATCTGCGCCGCGCCATTCAGTATTGGTCGGCCAAGCCCAAGGCCAATCCCCTGCCCTACGCTCTGGCGGAATACAACGCCGGGCGCTCGAATGCTTCAAGATGGGCCGCGCGCGACCGGAACGATCCCAACGTGTTCTGGAATGAAATCACCTATAAATCCACCCGCAATTACGTGCGGGACATCCTGCGCGACTATCGCCGCAGCCGCTGATTTCACCGTCATTCCGAATCGTCCACGGCCGGCGCAAATTGCAGATCGTAAAGCCGCCGGTACATCCCGTTGCGATCCAGCAGTTCCTGGTGCTTGCCGGATTCCACCATGCGGCCCGCATCCAGCACGATAATCCGGTCGCAGTGAATGACGGTGGAGAGGCGATGGGCGATGGCAAACACCGTGCGGCCTTCCATCAGTTCGTCGAGCGCCGCCTGGACCAGGCGCTCCGATTCCGTGTCCAGCGCGCTGGTGGCCTCATCCAGGATCAGGATGGGCGGATTACGCAGGATCGCCCGCGCGATGGCCAGGCGCTGGCACTGCCCGCCCGAAAGGCGCACACCGCGCTCGCCGATGACCGTATTGTAACCCTCCGGCATCTCCAGGATGAATTCATGCGCATGGGCCCGTTTGGCCGCCTGTTCGATGGCGGCGACCGGGGCATCGGTGTGCCCATAAGCGATGTTGGCCGCCACGGTATCGTTAAAGAGAATCGTTTCCTGCGTGACCATTCCGATCTGCGCGCGCAGGGATTTCAGCGTGAAGCGCCGGATATCGACGCCGTTGATCGACAGCGCCCCCCCGGTAACATCGTAAAAACGGGGGATCAAATTGACCAAGGTCGTTTTGCCCGCCCCGGATCCGCCCACAATGGCCACGCGCTCGCCGGCGGCCACGGTAAAGGCAAGGTCGCACAACACGGGCGCGGAATCGTAGGCAAACTGGACATTGTCAAAGCGCAGATTCTCGATGCGGTCCTCCAGGACAACGGCATCGGCCGCATCCTTGATCGCCACCGGGGTATCCAGGATTTCGAAAATGCGGTCGGCCGAGGCCGAAGTCTGCTGGATGTGCAGGTGAATCTTGCTGAGCTTCTTGACCGGCTCGTAAAGCAACACCATGGCAGCGGCAAAGGTCAGCAAATCTTCCACCGGCATATGCACCCAATGGGCATAGAGCAGTACCAGGACCAGACCAATAGCCGAGATGAACACGATCACCGGTTCGATAATGGCCTTGTCGCGGGTCACGCGCATGATGCGGTTAAAGAACAATTGACACTGCTCCGTGAATCGCGCCACCTCGTAACGTTCCATCCCGAAGGCTTTGACAATGCGCATGCCCATCAACGCCTCCTGCATAATGGACACCAGGGACGCCAGTCGTTCCTGGCCGTGTTTGGCATAGCGCCGCACACGCCGGCCGAAGATCGCAATGGGAACGATGCAGACGGGAAACAGCACCATACTGGCGAAGGCCAACTTGGCATCCAGCCAGAACAGGCACCAGGCCGCGCCCAGCAACACAAAGGGCTCCTTGACCAGGTCGCCCAGTACCACCGAAACCGCCCGTTCGATCATCATCGAGTCGTTGATCGTCCGCGAAATCAGTTCGCCGGTTTTGCTCCTGGAAAAATACCGCATCGAAAGTTCCTGAAGATGCGCAAAGGTTGCAATGCGCATGTCCATGACCACCTTGTTCCCCACCCATTGCATGAAATATTCGCTCAAGAACTGGCCAACCCCCCGCCCTGCCGCCAGGACCGGCAGGGCCAGGGCTATCAGAGCGACCGTTTTCCAAGGCGCGTTCTGGAGGGCATTGCGCAGAATGTCGCGAAACGCCACCAGCAATCCGGTGGTGGACCCGGCAAAAATAATACCACAGATGGCGCCCACAATCAGCCGCATCATATAGGGCCGGGTGTAGCTGATCATCCGCTTATAGGAAACCCACTGCCGGCCCCAGTCTTTCCGATCTTTGATTTCTGATTTATGATTGCTGATTGCCGGCCTCCAATTTCAAATTTCCAATCTACAGTCTTCAGCCTACGGCCTGGAGCCTGTTTTTAGTGCTTCAAATACCGCTCCACCTCGATCGCCGCCATACAACCGGAACCGGCGGCCGTGACGGCCTGGCGATACACGCGATCCTGCACGTCGCCGGCGGCAAAGACGCCCGGCACATCGGTGCGGGTACAGTTGGTCAGGATATAGCCCTTGTCATCCAGGCTCACCTGGCCGGCGAACGCTTTTGTATTCGGCTGGTGGCCGATGGCGATGAAGACGCCGGCCACGGGCAATTCCGCGGGCGCCCCCGTCTTAACGTCCTTCAGGCGCAATCCGGTGACTTCTCCGCGCGCCGCATCGAGCACTTCGGCCACCACGGTATTCCACATGATTTTTATCTTGGGATGTTGTTGGACGCGCGCCGCCATGATCGGCGAAGCCCGGAACTCGTCCCGCCGGTGGATCACCGTGACCTGCGCGGCAAAGCGCGTTAGAAACAGCGCGTCCTCCATGGCCGTGTCGCCCCCGCCCACCACGGCCACCGGCTTGCCGCGATAAAGCGCCCCATCGCAGGTGGCGCATCCGGAAACGCCCCGCCCGATCAGTTTCTGTTCCGATTCCAACCCCATGTATTGCGCGCTGGCGCCGGTGGCGATAATCACGGACTGGGTCTCCAGTTCCGGGCCGTCATCGAGCTTTAATCGAAACGGCCGGCGCTTGAAATCCACGGACACCACCGCGCCGCTTTGGATGCGCGCGCCGAATCGCTCCGCCTGCGCGCGCATCTGGAGCATGAGCTGGACGCCGTCCAGGCCTTCCGGAAACCCGGGAAAATTCTCGACACTGGTGGTGGTGGTCAACTGGCCGCCGGGCTGGCTGCCTTCCACAACCACGGGCTTCAGATTGGCCCGCGCCGCGTAAATTGCCGCCGTCCAGCCGGCCGGACCGGCCCCGATAATGACCACCTGTTCCGTCATGGCATCCGTTCCCTCCGTGTTTTGCGAAACGCACTATACGGCATGTCCCGCGTTTTTTCCACTGTTTTTCTTGTAACCGGGCCGCGCCGGCCGGCGACTTCATCCACAGATACGAAACAATAGACCGTTTAACCAAGGAGGCGCGCAATGAACACGAAACGCGGATTGATCTGTGCGGTGGCAATCGGTATGCTGGCGGCCGGCATGGCTTATTCTGGATCGGATGAAACCAATGCGGTTTGCCAACGCCCGCACGAGGGCAAAAGCTTTGGCGGCCAGTTCATGGCCGGGCTTGAAAAGTTGAACCTGACGTCCGACCAGAGCCGGCAGGTTGCGTCGATCATGAAACCGAACCGGGAAGCCCTGAAGGCCGCCACGACCCAGTGGCAGGAAGCGCGCAAGGCCTTGAAGCGCCAGATTCAGGCCGGGCCATTCGACGAGCAATCCGTGCGCGAGGCCTGCAAGAAAGCCGCCGCGGCGGGCGAGGAAGCCGCCGTCCTGCGCGCCAAAATAGCCGGCCAAATTCGCGCCGTGCTGACCAGCGACCAGCAGGCGGCTTTGGACAAGATGCGGACCGAAGCCCAAAGCAATATGCACAAGCGCTTTGCCAAAGAGCACGGCACGATGGACAAATAAATCGGCAAGGTTCACGGTTCAGCGGCCCGCCTGCAACGCTGTAGCACTGCGGGCAGGTTCACAGCTATGGAGGGTTGATTTTGAGATTGAATTCGCTCAATCGTGAACCGTTGAACCACATTCAAACTGGATATGCTCCGAACAGCGACAGCGCGGCCGGCAACGACCAAGCCATCGTTGAACGCATCCGACACGGGGATATTAACGCTTTTGGCGACCTGCTGACTCGCTACCGGGCCTGGGTATTTGCCATCGTGCTCAAGCATGTCCCGCCCAACCGCGCCGAGGAGCTGGCCCACGATATTTTTGTGGAAGCGTATAAGGCCCTGCCGACCTATCGGGGCGCCGCCGAGTTCCGGCACTGGATAGCCGGCATCGCCGTGCGGCAGTGTTTCACGTTTTGGCGCCGGGCAAAACGCCAGCCGGTCTGTTGTGTGCTTAACGAACTGTCGAACGAGACCCAGACCTGGCTGGAACGCGCCGGCCAAACGGAGTCGCAGGAAATCTTCGAGCGGCAGACATCCCGGCAGGCCGCGCGCGAATTACTGGCTTACGCGCTCGAGCGATTAAGCGCCGAGGACCGGACGCTGGTGACGCTCCTCCACCTGGAGGAACGGCCGGTGCTGGAAATAGCCCGATTGATGACTTGGAGCCCAATTAATGTCAAGGTGCGCGCCTATCGGGCGCGCCGGCAAATGCGGCGGATCATCGCAAAATTACTGAAAAACGAGGGGAAATCGCGCCATGAAACCCAATAAAACCGTGGATCGCATCGAACGCGCATTATGGAATGCCGGACGTTCGTCCGCGCCCTTTGCCGGCTCCGCGGACTGGCAGGACGGCGTCATGGCGGCCATCCGCCGCATCGGCCCGCTGGAGGCGAAATCGCCCGTCCGGCTCTATGAGCCTGCCGTCGTGTGGCCCTGGGCGGCCGCTGTCGCCGCCTGCCTGGCGATCGTTATCGCCGGGTATGCGCTTAGCGGCATGAATACGGATGCCGTCATGGCCGGGCTGTTTTGGGACGATCCGGCCGGTTTGACCGTTAACAATATGATACTGGCAGAAATGTAACTTGGTTGAAAACAGGAGGCGATCATGAACCGCTGGAAAATCACGTTGCGCTATGGATTGGTATTTATGCTTGGCCTGGCGCTCGGCATCGCCGGCAGTCACCTGGCCCTCAAGCATCGCTTCGCCCAGGCCATGCAAAACCGGCCGGCCGCTCAGCGTCAGATGGTGATGCGGCACCTGACCCGCGAACTTCAACTCACCAAGCCCCAGCAAATCGCAATCAAACCCATAGTGGACAATCAACTCCAGGCGCTCTCCGCCCTGCGTGACCGGCATCAGCCGGAAGTCCAAGCCATCTTCCAGCAGGCGAAGGAAGAAATGAAGCCACACCTGCTCGCCGAGCAACAACAGAAACTGGACCAAATCATGGCACGGATGCAGAAGCGCGGTCCCAGGCATGGCCCGCCTCCGCGGCGAACATCAAGTTAGGCGGCTAACGCCGCAACTGTTCCATGTAGAGCCGACTTTATGTCGGCGATCATAGTCGGTGTTCCGCCGGAGGCGGATCCGCCTCTGGCGGAAAATTCCCATGCAATTTGGCGATGACAAACGCCAATCGGTGCGTTATAGTATATGCATTGGTGTTTAATTCCATGCCGGACAAAAAAGGGCTTGCGTCATATGCCGGGAACAAACAGCGGTTTCACGTTAATCGAAATTCTGGTGGTAGTGCTGATCATTTCGATCCTGGCGGGGATCGTCGGGGTCGGCGTACTGCGGCACCCGGGCGAGGCCAAAGTCACGGCGGCCACCCTCCAGATTAAAAACTTCAAAAGCGCTCTTCAGATCTACCGCATGGAGCAGAACCAGGTTCCGACCCAGCAACAGGGCCTGAACGCGCTGTGCGTCAAGCCGACGATTGCGCCGATCCCCGAAAAGTACCCGGAGGACGGCTACTTGGAAAGCCGCAAACTGCCGAAGGATCCGTGGAACCGCGATTATATCTATCTGGCGCCGGGACGCAGCAACATGGCCTACGAAGTTGTTTCCTATGGCAGCGACGGCGAGCCGGGCGGCACGGGAACGGCCGGCGATCTTTCCAGCTCCGACCTGTAAAACGCAGGCATGAACCAGGGATTCACATTGATCGAAGCGCTGGTTGCCCTGATCGTCATCGTCCTGGTCGCCGGCGCGGCGCTGGAAACACAGATGACCACGCTCAAACTGGAACAGGCGGCGCGGGACACACAGGCCTTGCGCTTTGCGATCGGCCAGACCCTGAGCGCAAGCCGCATTATCCCAAGGGAGACGCTCCTGGCCGGCCTGCAATTCACGAACGGCCCCATTCGCATCCAGGAATCCGCCCTGACACTCCCGGGCAAGCCGGAACCGAACCGGTGGTTGAAATGGGAACTATCCTCGTTGAACCGGCCCACCCTGAAAGCCGAAGTCTTTACGCGACCGAACGAGCCGTGACGACGGACGGATTCGGCCGCGAAGGATGGCAACTCTTGCTGTAGTCGTCGGACGGTAGGCCGACTCGCCTGGGCGAAGCGCTCCGGCGGAGCCTGGCGTTTTCGGCTATTCACGCGAGCCTGCGTGCCCGCATCGCTACGCGAAGCGTTGCAGGCGGGTCGTCTCGCGGCTACAACTCAGGCGGATCCGCCCATGGCGGAAATTCCCTATGCCGTGGCTCAACCCGCCCCCCGGCAACTTCAGTTTAGCTCACAACTGCCGGCAATCTGCGGCCGCACAACGTCAGCACCAGACCACCCGTGCCCGCACAGACAATCAGGAACCAGAAGATTATGCCCACCACTCCGGCGCTGGCGCAAATATAGAGGAACAATAAGCCCAGGAAAAACGCCCAGACAAAACGGGTGTTCCGGCGTCCCAACAGTCCGAGGCGTCCAATATATACGGCCACCACCAGCTTGCTCAAATACATCAGCATACCCAGGGCGGTCATCACCAGCAGGCTGAACGGCAAACCCACGATGGAAAAGGCCGCCAGCAGACAGACCATGGGACTCAGGGCCAGGACAAAGAAACCGACCAACAGACATTTCCAGAACGAGGCCGCCAGGTGCGCCACGGCCTGCTGACCAACCTGCGGAAACAACCAGAAGAAAATTGCGCCGACCAGCAGGGCTGCGGCAAAAAGCCAGAGCTGGACGAACACCGATTGCAGAGGCGCAAGCAAACCGCCCGAGGGGGCGGACGGCATTGGTTCCCGGATTAATCGACCGCCCAACTTGACTTCCTTGTCCAGAATCAATTCGGTTGCCGAGCGATACACCAGGTTCCCGGCGATCCAGGTTCCCGGCAGGACCACGATATCCTGCGCCATCACATGGACGTTGGTGGCAAACGTGCCCGCCAAAGTCACGTTTTGTCCCAATAATGTCAACCGCCCCCGGACAGCCCCCTCCGCAATGAGATTTTCGCCCATCAACCAGGCGTCGCCATCCAGCCGCGAGGTCTTGGTCAAATGCACGGCCGACCCCATCAGGAAGGCGCCGCGCGCTATGGAGCCGCCGATAGTCACCGTCCTGGCCAGGAAGCGCGCGTGATCCAGGACCTGTCCGCTCAATTCGACGATATTACCCAGGGCCCAGACATCGTTCCGACACTCGCCCTCAAGCATGACGACGCCGTTGGTCCCATCCGATTTCATCGTGTCGGAGACGCCCAACAGGAACAAATCGTCCTGCGCCTGGCCCGCCAGCGTGATGCGTCCGGCCGAAAGCCAGAGTTCCGCGGGCAGCGTTGCGTTGGTTGCCAGCGTATATTGGTTGGTCTGGATAAATTCCATGCCAAACGCCAGAGCAGTCAGCCCCAGCCAAATCCAAACCACAACACCCCAGCATCTGCGCCGTTCTATCATCCTGTATTCCTGTCTGTATTATGAAGCAATGGAAAGACACCGTTTGCAAGCGATAAGTGTCTCGTTTTTGAATGGGCGTGTCAACTCCGATCGGCTATTCGGAACGGAGTAAACGCGCATTGGCATCCAGAGACTTAAAGCGCTCGCTTTTCGGCTCACATTGCCTTATAAACGAATTAAAACCAGTGTGCTTGGAAGCCCCGATCGCAGGCTTACTGCCGGAATAAAATGGGGCAATTAGCCACAGGGTTCAGAGATTCAACGGTTAAGAGGTTCACGGCTGGAAAATTCGCTGTCAAAATCGGCAATCGTTGAACAGTGAACCGCTGGGAACCATGCCAGGAGAAACCATGTCTTCAGTATGTTTTTACATCCTCGGCCGGCCGATCTACTGGTACGGCGTCATGATCGCCGCGGCGTTTTTGGCATGTATCACGCACCTTTCCGCGCTGGGCCGCCGGGAAGGCCGATCCTACGCGTTCGTTTCGGATCTTGCATTCTGGATCATGGTGTCCGGGATCGTCGGCGCGCGCATCGCTTATGTGCTGGCCAATCTCAACTACTTCATTAAAGATCCGGTCCTGATCGTCCGCGTGGACCAGGGCGGGTTGATTTACTACGGCGGTTTCATCGGCGCCACCCTGGCGGCCGTGATTTATGCCCGCGTCAAACACGCGCCGTTGCGACCGTTTGCGGATTTCATCATTACGGCCCTGCCGCTGGGCCAGGCTATCGGCCGGATCGGATGCTTTTTGAACGGGTGCTGTTACGGCGTCCCCGGGACGCGGCCGTGGTGCGTTGGCGTGAATGGCGTGGAGCGGCACCCCACCCCGCTCTATGAAACTGTTTTCTGCCTGGCGCTTTATGGCATCCTGCTCTGGTATTACCGGCGGCGTCCGCGCAGCGGGCGGGTGTTTGCCCTCTACCTGATCCTTTATCCTTTGGGCCGTTTCCTGCTGGAATTCTGGCGCGGCGACGAGCGTCTGCACTGGCTGGGAATGAATGTGGCGCAGGAGCTTAGCCTCGTCCTGCTGGCAGCCGGCATCCTGGCATGGCTGCTGTTGCCGAAAGAAAGGCAGAATGTAGAATGCAGAATGCAGAAATCGGAGAGCATCAGGTAGCATTGATTCCGAAGCCGCATAAGTTCATCGTCCCCGTCAACGAGGCCGGCGCGCGGTTGGACGTATGGCTGACCCGTCAAGGGCTTGCTCTATCGCGCGCGCGTATTCAAGCCCTGATTCATGACGGGCGCGTGGCGGTTAACGGACGCGCGGTCAAGGAACATTACAAGATTCGCCCCGGCGATATCGTTAAGCTTGCGATTCCGCCGCCGGTTGCCACCGCGCTGATCCCGGAAGCCATTCCGCTGGATATTCTGTACGAGGATGCCGACCTGCTCGTGATCGACAAACCCGCCGGCCTGGTGGTGCACCCGGCCGCCGGCCACGCCTCCGGGACCTTAGTCAACGCCCTGCTTCATCACTGTGGCAGTTTGGCGGCTATCGGCGGCGAACGGCGTCCGGGGATTGTCCATCGTTTAGACCGCGACACCAGCGGGATCATGGTCGTGGCCAAGAGCGACCGCGCCTTGGCCGGCCTGATGCACCAGTTCAAACGGCGAACCATCCGCAAAAATTATGTCGCCCTCGTCTGGGGGCGCCCAATACCGGCGCAGGGCACAATTGAAACCCTGATCGGCCGCCATCGCGCGGACCGCAAGAAAATGGCAGTCCAGTCCAAAACCGGCCGCGCGGCGGTCACGCATTACGAACTCGCCGAATATTTCGGAGATGTTGCCCTGCTCAAGATCCGTCTGGAAACCGGCCGCACGCACCAAATCCGGGTCCACATGGCGCACCGCGGTTTTCCCGTGGTGGGCGACGCCCAATACGGCGCCCGTTCCACCCGTCTCCTGCCCTCGCCCGTTGGGCGCCAGATGCTCCATGCCGAAACGCTGGCCTTCATTCATCCGCTCACGGGCAAGCCGCTGACCTTTACCGCCCCGTGGCCGTCCGATTTTAAGGCGCTCGTGGCGGCCCTGCGGGATCACGTGCCACAGGCCGAACAAACAGGCACAGAGGCGCAAAGCGCCAAAGGCACAAAACAGGGGAAAAAACCATAAAACTATTTGTGCTTGAATCGGCAGGAAAGACATGATTGGATCAATTTTAAATTTATTGGCGGCCGAGCCGCCCTGGTTTTGGATCGGGGTGGATGCCGTCCTGCACGTCGCCATGTTCCTGCTGGTCGTTTTTAGCTGTCTGCATACCCGCCGCGAGGCCACTTCGGCCCTGCTCTGGATATTCGTCGCCTGGTCGTTCCCGCTGATCGGGCCGCTCCTGTACCTGCTCTTCGGCATCAACCGCGTGCCGCGCAAGGCCTGGCACAAACAGCGGGCGGACAACGAATTCCTGACCGAGCGCCAGGCGCGCGAGCGCGAATCACTGCCGCTGGTTTACTGGCGCGCCGTCCACGAGTCCCTGGTGGCCGAACCGACCGACCCGGCCGCGCAATCCCTGAACAACACGTTGAACCCCATCCTGTCCGATTACCCGCTCCTGGGCGGCAACGCGATCGAGCCGTTGGTGGATGGCGACGCCGCTTACCCCCGCATGCTGGCTGCCATCCGCCGCGCGCGCCACCACGTCCACCTGCAAACCTTCATCGTCTGGAACGACGCCATTGGCCGCGAGTTTCTCGACTTGCTCGCGGAAAAGGCCCGGCAAGGCGTGGCGGTGCGGTTTATGTTCGACAGCTTTGGCTCGATGGGCGCGGTGCTCAGCCCGCTCTTCCTGAAATATCGCCGCGTGCCGAATATGCAGATTGTCGGTTGGACACAAACCAACCTGCTGAAGCGTCTGGTGCAATTCAACCTCCGCAACCATCGCAAGATCATGGTGGTGGACGGCGAAATAGCGTTCATGGGCGGCATCAATCTGCGGCAGGAAAACTTGTCCCGGCCGGGCGCGCCGGCCATTCGCGATTATCATACCGCCGTGCGCGGTCCCATCGTCCAGGAACTCCAGTATTCCTTCCTGCGCGACTGGTATTTCATGACCGACGAGGACCCCGACGTTTTGCTTCAGCAAGCGCATTTTCCGCATCTGCCGGCGGTGGGTCCGGCCATGGTCCGCGTGGCCAACAGCGGCCCGACGCCGGACGGAATGGAGGCGATCGCCCAGGTATTTTTCGAATGCCTGGTGGCGGCCCGGCGCCAACTGCTTGTGATGACACCCTATTTCGTGCCGACGCGCGACATTCTCCAGGCGCTGTGTTCCGCCGCCCGGCGCGGGGTGGATGTCCGCCTGATTGTGCCGCAGACGAACAACCACCTGTACGCGGGGCTGGCGGGACAATCTCTGTACGAGGATGTCCTGAAAGCCGGCGGCAAGATTTACCTGCGGCGCGCGCCCTTCATGCACGCCAAGGCCCTGATCGTGGACGACACCCTGGCCATGGTCGGCAGCGCCAACCTGGATGTGCGCAGTTTGCGGTTGAATTACGAAAGCAATCTGATCGTGTACGACCCCGGCTACATCGGCGCCTTGAAACGAATCGTGTTGAACGATCAGGCCCATAGCGACGAACTGGACCTGGCCGCCTGGCAAACCCGCCCCACATCCCATCGCCTGCTGGAAAACGCCTGCTACCTGTTGACGCCCATGCTGTAAAGACCAATACCATCCGCCATTGGACATTGAATCTGCCGTTCATCCGTCTTTTCCGGTCCGCCTGTCATCCGCCGCCCGGTGTCCACCCGTCAGTCCTCCGCCGTCCGTTCTCCGTCTTCGGTCGTCTGGCCCTCGAACCGGCAAATGCCGCGTTTGGACTGCTCGACAAATTCGCAAAATTCCAGGACCGCCCCGGACGGCGAATCCGCCCTGATTTTGGCCGTGGCCTGACTCACATTCAACCTGGACTGGTACAAAATATGAAATGCGCGCTTGACAGCCAACCGTTCCGGCACGCCGAAGCCGCCGCGCTTTAAGCCAACCACATTCAAGCCCGCGATACTATTACGAGCGCCGCGCACAGTACAAAAAGGCGGCACATCCTTGCTGATCGCACTATTGCCGGAAATCATGGCCAGTTTGCCAATTCGGCAGAATTGATGAACCACCGCATTGCCGCTGATAATAGCGCGTTCGCCAACCTCCACGTATCCCGCCAATAACGCTCCATTGATCAAAATGGCGTTGTTACACAGTCGGCAATTATGCGCCACATGGCTGTTGACCATCAGAAAGCATCCGTCGCCGACCACAGTTTCGGTCTCCGGCTTGGTGCCTCGGTGAATGGTCACCCCTTCGCGCACAACACAGTTGTCGCCAATGCGGACATAACTGATCGTATCCGCCTTGAAGGCCAGGTCCTGCGGCAGGTCGCCCAGGACAGCGTGGGCATGGATCGTGCACCCGGTCCCAATCGTGGTGAATGGCAGAATCGTCACGTGCGGCCCGATGCGCGTGTTGGCGCCGATCTTCACGTCCGCCTCGATAACGCAAAATGGTCCAACCGTAACGTTGGCGCCCAGTTCAGCCTTGGAATTCACGATCGCCGTCGAATGAATACTCATGATTCTCCAATATTAATGGTCAATGGTTAAGGAACAATTCGTTCCTTGTTCTTGGTTCCTCGTTCTTCGTTTTCCATTCGGCGTTGGATGTTGGGAGTTTGCTTAATCCATGTCTGGTGTCTGTCGTCCGTCCTCCGGCGTCCTCTTCAACTCCCCGCCACCGGCGTCGGCCCATGTTTCCGCCAGTAAGCGCGCACGGCGCCGGCCATATCGGCGACCGTCATCGTGGCATCCACAGCCAGCCACTCCACATTGCATTGGTGGCGGAACCAGGTCATCTGGCGCTTGGCCAATTGCCGCGTGCGCGCCGCGGTTTTGGCCATGGCCTCGGCGAGCGAACATTTTGCGCGCAAACAGGCGGTCGCCTCCGCGTAGCCGATCGCCAGCCGGGCCGTCGGCGCATCCGCAAACCCGGCCTGCAGGAGCCGCTCGACTTCCGCCAGCAGGCCGCCCGCGAACATGGCCTGAACCCGGACTTGAATACGATCATAAAGCTGGGGCCGGCTCCACTTCAAGCCCGGAATACGCGGACTATCCCGGGCCGCACGCCAATTCCCGGCCGCCGGCGCTTCGCCGGCCATGGCCGTCTCCAGCGCGCGCATCAGCCGGCGCGGATTTTTGGGATCGGCCAGCGCGGCATACCGCGCCGGATCGACCCGGCCCAGCCAGGCCTGGAGCGCGCCGATGCCCTCCGCCGCCAGGCGCCGTTCGGCTTCCGCCCGAATCGCCGACTGCATCGGCGGACGGGGCGCCAGCCCATCGATCAGACTCTTGATGTAAAGGCCCGTGCCGCCCACCACAATCGGGGGCGGCAAGCGCCGCGCGGCGGCGTCCCGAAACGCCTGCAAGGCCGCCAGGCGGTAAGCGCCTGCGCTGAAAGATTCGCGGGGCTCGACCAGATCCAGGCCATAATAGCGCACCCGCGCGCGTTCAGCCGCGGTCGGTTTGGCGGCGCCGATATCCATGCCGGTGTAAACCAGCATGGCATCGGCCGAAAGGATGGCGCCCGCCTCCCGTTCGGCAAGGTATTGGGCCACAGAGGATTTACCGGAGGCAGTCGGGCCGACCAGGAACCAGGCGCGCAGATCAGACGTTGGGAGTTGTGCCGGCATGCGCATCTTGTCCGCTTGGCTCCGTGAGCGGGGCGCCCTTCGGCAAGCGCACCGTGGACATCCATAAGGTCGAAACGGCATAAATGCCGACGCCGACGCAGATGGCGGCATCCGCCACGTTGAAACACGGCCAGTGATCGGCCGCCCAGTGGAAATCGAGGAAATCGGTGACCCACCCCAACTTGATGCGGTCGATCAGATTGCCGACGATGCCTCCGATCATACAACCGATGGCCAGACGATGAACGCGGCGGTCATCCACCAGCCAGCGATAGAAAACTGCCATCAGGATCAGCACGACGAACGACAACAGCACCAGCCATTCGTTTTGGTGCTGGAGAATACCCCAGACGGCGCCGGTATTACGCAAATAGGTGAAATTAAAAAAACCGGGGATGAAGGGCCAGGATTCGCCTATGGAAAACCGCCGCAGAACCAGCAGTTTGCACCACTGGTCCAGGATGACAATCGCAAAACTCAGCGATAACACCTGCATTATTCCTCTTCGGAGGCCATTTCCGGAACGTTCTTATCGGCATTCGGAAAGAGCGCCGCAGTCTCGAACGAGCGGAATTTCTTGCGGCCGGTTTCCAATTTAGACTGACAGCCGACGCACATCCGCGAGTAAGGCAAAGCGAGAATGCGGGCTTTTTCGATCGGCCCCCCGCAACTTTCACAGGCGCCATAGGTCCCGATATTAATCCGGTTCAGGGCCTCGTCGATTTCGAAGACAATGTCCTGTTCCAGGCTGACCCGGTTGAGGGCGAAGTCACGGTCGAAATTATCGGTGCCCTGCTCCTCGGAGCGGAAATCCACTTCGGCATCCTTCTGGGTGCGGCTGAGATTATCGGCCGCCAGGAAATTGATCTGGCCGGTAATCCGCTCGCGCAGGCGCATGAGTTTTTCGCGCAACTCGCGCTTTAGGGCGGCGCCAAGATATTTGTTCCCTTTGCCTGCCATCGCGGTCGATTTTTCCACGACCACCGAGGGCGGCGCCTGGAAACGCGACTTGCCCCGGACGGCCGGCTTCTTGGCACCACCCGGTTTCTTCGCCAATTTCGTCGTGGTTTTGGGCTTGGCGCCGGATTTTCTGTAAATAGTTTTTTTAAGCGCTTTGATTGTCTTTTTGATTTTTGCCATGATTCACCTCGTTGGCCGCGCGGAACGCGGCTGGTATTCAGAAACACATACTTTCCCCCAAAAGTGCGTCATGGTAGCAGTTCCCCTAATGTTGTCAAGCGAAGGGTAAAAAAACGCGGTATTTTCAGGTTGTTTGTCATTGACAAACAACCCCCGATTTAATTCAATGCCCTCCGTTTCGCCGCAACCGACAGAGACAAAAACGATGCATACGATTATTCATAAGGAACAGCTTTCCGATGACGTCGTGCTCATGCGGCTGGCCGCGCCATTGATCGCGGAAGAACGCAAACCGGGCCAGTTCGTGATTGTCCAGTTGGACAGCAACTACGGCGAGCGCATTCCGCTGACCATCGCCGATGCCGATACGAAGGAAGGCTCGATCACCATCATTTTCCAGGTTGTCGGCCTCACCACCCGGCGCCTGGCCGCCCTGCGGGAAGGCGACGCGCTTGAAAATCTGGTCGGCCCCCTGGGCCGCCCGACGCATATCGAAAAATTCGGCGCGGTCGTCTGCATCGGCGGCGGGATCGGCGTGGCGCCCCTTTACCCGATTGTCCAGGGCATGCAGCACGCCGGCAACAAGGTCATCGTCATCATGGGCGCGCGCGCCAAGAGCCTGCTGATCCTCGAAGACCGCATGCGGGCCTTGGCCGATGAGCTGATTATCTGCACGGATGACGGCTCCTACGGACGCAAGGCGCTCGTCACCGCGCCCCTGAAGGAACTGTGCGAACGCAATCCCAAACCGAACCTGGCCGTAGCCATCGGACCGCCCATTATGATGAAATTTTGCGCGGAAACAACACGCCCCTATGGCGTCCCCACAGTCGTGTCGCTCAACACGATCATGGTGGACGGCACGGGCATGTGTGGCGGGTGCCGGGTGACCGTCGGGGGTCAGACGCGCTTCGTCTGCGTGGATGGCCCGGAATTCGACGGGCACCAGGTGGATTTCGACAACATGATGAAGCGCCTGCGGGCTTACAAAAAGCAGGAGGACCATGCCCGTGAGCAATGCCGGCTGGAACAGGCAATAAAGGACAAGCAGGGCTGTAGGCCGTAGGCTGCGGGCTGAAGGGAAACGGAAGAAGCAAACGCCCAACGTCGAATGGAAAACGAAGAACGAGGAACCAAGAACGAATTATTCTTTCCATTGACCATCAACCATGCTTCCATCGAACATGCTTTTATGAATGCGCATCCCACCAAAGAACAATTGGCCGCCGAAGCCGCGCGCCGCTTGCAGGCGATCGATGCGCGGACCGAGCCGCTCAAGCCCAAAGACCGGGTTAAAATTCCCGTGCAGGCCATGCCGGCGCAGGATCCCGCCGTGCGCCGCGGCAACATCGCGGAAGTGGCCGTCGGCTATTCGCCGGAACAGGCGCGCCTGGAAGCCCTGCGTTGTTTGCAATGTAAAAACGCGCCCTGTGTCGCTGGCTGTCCGGTGCGAATCGATATTCCCGCTTTCGTGCGCGCAATTGCCGAGGGCCAGGTCAAACAAGCCATCGATATCATCAAGCGCAACAGCCTGCTCCCCTCGGTCTGCGGGCGCGTCTGCCCGCAGGAAGTGCAATGCCAGGCGCCCTGCACGGTGGGCCGCACGCTTAAGGACGTCGGCCAGGCCGTGGCGATCGGACGCTTGGAGCGCTTCGCGGCCGACTGGGAACGCGCGCAGGGCGTCGCGGATATTCCGCCGATCAAGCCGCCCACGGGCAAAAAGGTGGCTGTGATCGGGAGCGGACCGGCCGGCATCACCGTGGCCGCCGACGTGCGGCGCGAAGGCCATGCGGTCACCTTGTTCGAGGCCTTTCACAAACCCGGCGGCGTGATGGTATATGGCATTCCCGAGTTCCGCTTGCCCAAGCTCATCGTACAGAAAGAAATCGACACGCTCACGGCCATGGGTGTCAAGCTGGTCACCAATTTCGTGGTGGGCCGAACGCGCGCGCTCCGGGATTTGTTGGACAAGGACGGGTTCGACGCCGTGTTCATCGGCGTCGGCGCGGGCCTGCCGAAATTCATGAATATCGAGGGCGAGAACCTGGTGGGCGTGTTCTCGGCCAACGAATACCTGACCCGCGCCAACCTGATGCGGGCCTACGATTTCGGACGCGCCCAGACGCCGATCTTCCGATCGCACAAAGTGGCCGTGCTGGGCGGCGGCAACGTCGCCATGGATTCGGCGCGCATGGCGGTGCGCCTGGGCGCGCAGGAGGTGCGCCTGGTCTATCGGCGCACGGAAGTGGAAATGCCCGCCCGGGTGGAGGAAGTGGCCCACGCCAAAGAGGAGGGCGTCGTGTTCCACATGCTCCAGAACGCCAAACGCATCCTGGGCGACGAACAGGGCTGCGTCACCGGCATGGAATGCCTTAAATACCAGCTCGGCGAACCCGACGCCTCAGGCCGGCGCCGGCCGGTGGAAATCCCCGGCAGTGAGTTTGTCATGCCGGTGGATACCGTGATCGTGGCCATCGGCAACGAATCCAACCCCCTGATCAAGCAGACCACCACCGGACTTGCAACGGATAAATGGGGCCATATCATCGTGGACGCGGATGGCAAGACATCGCTGGAGCGCGTTTATGCCGGCGGCGATATCGTGCTGGGCGCGGCCACTGTCATATTGGCCATGGGCGAGGGCCGCCGCGCCGCGGCTTCGATCAATCGATTGTTGGCCAATGCCTGAGACAACGTTTCATTCGATGTTGGATGTTCGATGTTTGCTTGTGTCAATCAACGCCTGTGAAAGAAATAATATATGACCATCACGCCCTGCCGCCCAGCCTGGAAAGGAACGATGACCGCCCGGGAGCGCTTCAACCGGCAAATGCACTACCAGCCGGTGGACCGTTGTTTCAATATGGAATTCGGTTATTGGGACGAAAACTTCCGTGAGTGGCCGCTGTTCGTTAAAAACCACATCACAAACAACGAGGAAGCCGATATCTTCTTCAATTTCGACCCCATCCGGGTTACGCGCGGACCGGTCTGGCTGAACCCCATGTTTCCCGAAGGGGTGGTCTCCGAAACGGCCACCACCCGCATCCTGATGAACGGCGACGGGCTCTTGGCCGAGTCGCCCAAGGACGGGCACGATACGATCCCGCATTATATCAAAGCCTCCATCGTGACGCCCGACGATTGGAAACGGTGCAAAGCCGAACGCCTGCGCCGGGACAATCCCGCCCGCAAAGTGGATATTGCCGCTCTCAAGCAATTACACCCGCCCACCCGGGATTATGCCCTGGGCGTTCATTGCGGCTCCATGATCGGCGGCATCCGCAATATGCTGACCTTCGAGGGACTGGCATACGCCACCTGCGATTACCCGGAGATGGTCGAGGACATGGTGGAAACCGCCTGCGTGCTCGTCGAGGATTATCTGGACCAGGTCCTGCCGCACATGGATTTCGATTACGCCTCGAACTGGGAGGACATCTGTTTCAAGAACGGCCCGATCGTCTCCGTGGATTTCTTCAAAAACGTGGTCATGCCCCGCTATAAGCGGATCTCCAAGAAACTGCATGCCGCCGGCATCGATCTCTGGTATAGCGACTGCGACGGGGACGTGCGCCCGATCCTGCCCTATTTTCTGGAAGGCGGGATCAACTGCCTGTTCCCGTTCGAAGTCAACGGCTGTGCGCATCCGTCGGAACTGCTGAAGGAATACGGCAAGGAGTTGCGCATCATGGGCGGGGTGGACAAGATCGAGCTGGGCAAGGGCCCGAAGGCCATCAAGGCGTATCTGATGACCCTGGTTCCGCTGGTGGAACGCGGCGGTTATATCCCCTTCTGCGATCACCGTTGCCCGCCCAACGTCAAACCGGAAGATTACCTCTATTACCTTGACCTCAAGGAAGAGATGTTCGGGATGAAATAAGCCGCAGGAGCGGCAACTGTTCCATGTAGAGCCGACTTTACGTCGGCTATCATAGCCGGTGTAAAACCGGCTCTACATCGGAGTCCACCGATTACTTCCGGCGAACGAGGGCAAAGAAACGGTCTTCATATTCCTCAAACAGCCCGTACCGGCGCAGTTTGATCCCCAGGGGCTTGACCTGCGCCGGATCGCGGCTGGCCATCAGAAAATGACTCTCGATATCGGCGCGCACTCCCTTGGGAGCGCCGTTGGCATCCTCCCAAAGCCGATGACGATTGAGGTCCTGCACGTTGCGCGGCACGGATTGGCGAATGACATCCATCATGAATTTCAGCAGGCAAACGTCCCACGGATCGTCCACGCCGAGAATGACGCCCGCCAGCGGATCCTTTTTCGCTTGGGCGCTCTTTTTCACCTGTTCCAGGATTTCGGTCACGTTGCCGGCGACAACCTGTTCGCTGATCTCGGTTTTTTGCACCTTGAATCCGTACTCCAGCACGCGCAAATCCTTGGCATGCTCCCGCAGCCATTCGATATACTGGTTGGCCTGTTCGCCGAATCCTTCCAGCATTTCGCTGGCGTAACAGCTCGGCGTAATGATTTGCGGCTGGCGCGATTGAATGGTCCCTTCCCGGACCCGGATGCGATCGACGGAATCCATCAGTTCGCTCACCAGGTGGTAATGCAGGCGGGTGGCGCCAAAGGTCTCCAGATAATTGGTCGGCATCATCACCACTTCGGTGTTGTTCACCGCATACCAAAAATTATGGGGCTTGATTTCCATATGCCGACCGATTGTCGCCCTGGCGCTCTCATTGTCAAGTCAGAGTTTTGATTTGCATGTCTCCCGGTCTTCATGGATACTGTTTTATGTTTTAATAACTAACCAATATCCAACAGGGAATGTCCAATTTTCAAGCGAATGTCGCCGTATTCCATTGGATATTGGGCGTTGGTTATTGGATATTCAACCACTCTTTTTTGGATGAATGATTATGGAAAAAAGCGCCAAAGCCCGCCCCGATTGGGACACGTACTTCATGGATATTGCCCAAGTGGTCAAACGCCGGAGCAATTGCAGCCGGCGCGACGTGGCAGCCCTGATTGTCAAGGACCGGCGTATCGTTTCCACCGGCTATAACGGCACGCCCAGCGGGATCAAGAATTGCTTCGAGGGCGGGTGCCCCCGCTGTGCCGGCAATACGCCCTCCGGCGAGCGCCTGGACGAATGCATCTGCGCCCATGCCGAGGAAAACGCCATCATCCAGGCCGCCTGCTACGGCGTGGCCCTGCGCGGCGCCACGCTCTACTGCACGGACAGCCCCTGCCTGCTCTGCGCCAAAATGATCGTGACCGCCGGGATCAAGGAAGTGGTCTTCGAATCGCCCTACCGGTTCGGCGCACAGGCCGCGCGCCTGCTCAAAACCGCCGGAATCCGCTGCCGGCGGTTCAAGCGGACCGGCAGGCAGGCGTAAAGCCGTCCGCCTTACCTGAAGAAAACGAATGTCTGCAGAATGAAGATCGGAATGAGAACGGCGCCGGACCAGAGCATAAACCCGCCGAAAGACGGCATTTTAACGCGGGCGTGTTCGGCCACGGATTTCACCATGAAATTAGGGCCGTTGCCGATATAAGTGACGGCGCCGAAAAACACCGTGCCGCAGGAGATCGCGGCCAGAAGCGCCGGGAACCGATCCGCCAAAGCGCCCAAATGAATGGCCGCCAAATGGTTTTGACTGGCGGCCAGCGTGGCATAGACCAGATAGGTCGGGGCGTTATCCAGCACACCGCTCAGGCCGCCGCTCATCCAGAAAAATTGCCAGGGTTCCCGCAGGGCCAACAGCCGGCTCTTCGCCTCCAATAACGCCAGGGCCGGGATCATGGCGCCGAAAATACCGAAAAACAAAATCGCGACCTCCCCGATCGGCGCAAAGCTGAATTCGTTTTCACGATGGATCCGCGCGGATGTCAGGCGATAAGACACGCTGGCCAGAGCGCCCATCATGATAATTTGAAAAATCTTGGAAGTTGTTTCGGCCGCCAGCTCGCCCCGCCAGCGGGCCAGGGCCGGGTGGATAAAATAACCTGAAGCCAGGATGACGCCCATGACACCCAAAAGGAGCAACACGTTGATCCAGCCCTGGACGTGGATTTTACGCGCGGCCTGCTTGATTGCGCCGCTGAGCGTTGCGTGCATATGGTCGGCCTCGCGGCGAAAATACCAGGCATCGATCATATAAAAAAAGAACAACAGCAGGGCAACGGCCAGGAACCATTGGGGCGCCAAACGAAGGGTCCAGGCAAAGGGAACGCCGCGCAGGAATCCCAAATAAAGGGGCGGATCGCCCAAGGGCGTCAATAGGCCCCCGCAGTTGCTGACAATAAAGATGAAAAAGATGACGATATGGGCTTTATGCCGGCGCGGGCGGTTGGCCCGCAGCAACGGCCGAATCATGATCATGCTGGCCCCGGTCGTGCCCAGCAGACTTGCCAGGACTGCGCCGACCGCTAAAAAGATCGTGTTTGTATGGGGAAACCCGGCAAACGCGCCGCTGATGTGAATCCCGCCGGAAATGACGAACAAGGAAGCCAGCATCGCCAGGAAAGCGGCGTATTCCAGATACGTCATCCAGATTTTATGCAGGTCGCCGGTGGGAATGCAATAAAGCAGGATTCCGCCCAGGGCGCAAACCAGCGCCACCTTGAACTTATTGAGGTGCTTTTCCCACCAGCCCGAGGCGGCCTGGAAAAAAGGAAGAATTGCGATCAACAGGATTAGGACGACGAAAGGAAGCGCGCTCAAGAGCGACATGGCGGCGCCCAGATTCTGCCAGTAAGGGAAGGCTTCCATCAGGAATCTGCAAGGAAAATTAAACGATACCATCCGGAATTAAAGACCGGGGTTCAGCCAACAGAGCTGTTATAGTACTTTTGTTTAATTGCCCTGACAAGCCTGTTTCCTGCCGAGCCGGCGGGTCAGCGGCCCAACTTGCGAATATTGTCGATACATACCCTGGCGCTCTCCAACGGACCGACGGCAAACTTTTCCTGTTCCACGACGTAACATTGGATGGCGGTTTCTTTTTCAAGGATTGGAAAGATTTTCGCCCAGTTCACCTCGCCTTCACCCACCGCGGCGGTGGGATTGGCGCGGCTGAATTCTTTGACATGGACGGTTTCGACCCGGTCGGCGTACTTGCGCAAAAGGGCGGCGATGGCGGATACATCCAGGCCGGCGTGAGACGCCCAGCCGATATCCAACTGCACCAGGAAATCGCCCGGCGTTTCCGCAAATATTCGCTCGAATATCGTCCGGTCATCCACCACGGCGAATTCCTGCGCATGATTATGATACCCCACGCGCATGCCGCACTTTTTGGCCCGGACATACGCCGCATTCAAACGCGCGATCGTGCGCGGCAGGTCTTTGACGTCGGCCCAGGGCACAATCAGGCGGTCCGTTCCCAGGGCCTTGTTCGTCGCCACCGTTTTTTCGAACGCATCCTTCTCCAGCGCGTCGAGACCGGTATGCGCACCCAGGCAAATCAAATTGCAGTCGTCCAGCATTTTCCGAAGATCCCCGCCGGAGAGATTATAGTAACCGTCGAATTCGACCCCGGCATATCCCATGTCCGCCACTTTTCGCAACGTGCCGGCAACATCCTTGGGCATGACATCGCGCAACGAATAAAGTTGAATGCCGACTGGAATTTTTTCAGGGCTCATCTGCCAAACTCCTCCTTGTATCGGGCTGCGGTTGAAAGCGCCTTTTCCTTGCTCGAATCGACACGATCGCAAAACCGGCCATGAACTCAATGTCCCGGCTTGACACATTACGGCGCGATCTTGATACTGCACGCAACGCCCATGGCGCTGTCTTTGCCCGGCGGCATCGGCACATAAACTGCGCACATTGCCTTCAAGAGCAGAACGTGGCAAAGCGATCCGGAATCCCAAAGTCGTTTCGCGCAAGCCGAATTTTATGCCGACGCCATTCCAAAAAAAAGTTTATGCCGCGCTGATTCGGGTTCCGCGCGGGCGGGTAACCACCTATCAGCAATTGGCCGCGGCGCTGGACTGCCGCTCCTGCCGCGCCGTGGGCCAGGCCCTCAAGCGCAACCCGTATGCGCCGGAAGCGCCCTGTCACCGCGTGATTGCCGCAGACCTGACGCCGGGCGGGTTCATGGGCCGGCGCGGAGGCGCGGCCGTCCGCCGCAAACTGGAACTGCTCGCGAAAGAGGGCGTCCGGTTCCGTGACGGAAAGCTGGCCGAGCCCCGCCTGATTTTCGTGTTTCCGGATCGCCGGCCGCATTCTTAATCCCAACCTCTGCCCCCTGACATCTGACCACTGATCGCTGACCTCTCTTTTAGCGCATCTCCGTCGCGCAGGACCCGATGGCCGGGCGGTAGAAATTGAACTGGACGTTGGGATGGTCCGCCAGAAGCGACATCGGCACGTCCGCATCCGGCATGCGCTTGGAAATCACGAGCGTCGTCCGACGCATGCCGAACTTGTTGTCATGATGGCCCGGATGCCAAATGGACACCTTCCCCGCCTTCCAGGTCTCCAACGGGCCTCCGGACAACGCCTGCCGCGGCACCAGGAAGACCCGCCCGCCGATATCTTGCTCAGTGCCCTGTCCATGCGAATGCCCCCTTGGAATAGTTGCTAATCCGATCTGACTGCAAAAAAAAACAAAATATAGCCGAGACTCTTCGCCCCCATACTCCCATACTCTTCAATGCCCTCCCTGGCCGGCGTCATAAACCCGTATTTTTTCACGAATCACGGCCTCCGCCTCCCGGTAAATCTCCTGGATATCCGGATCGTAAAAATTATAGACCCGCTCCGCGAACTGCGTGGTGGCGATGCGATCGAACAACCGCTGGCGGGCGCCGGCGATGTCCTTGCCGTAAATGTGGAACGAATCGGCCTGCCAGTTCATGCGCCCGAGCCGGATTTTCTTTTTCCGGCGCTGTTCCACCCCGGCGGCGACGATATCCCGATTGAACAGGGTGAATCCGAACATGTTCATGAAATTGGCGCCCCAGGCGTCATTACTGCGGAAGCGGATATTGCAGTTCAGCCAGCCGACGCCCTGCTCATCATCGACAATCCGATACCAGATTGACTGCAGACAGGGCGGATCGTAACAATCCAAGTCCAGGTTCGGCATCCAGGTGATCATTTGCGCCTGGCGGGTGAACGGCTGGTCGGCCAGCTTGGCGATGACCCGCTCGATCTGGTCCACGGCCAGGGGCCCCGTCCAGACGGACTTTCCATCGCGCTTTTCGCGCCACTGGCCGTAATTTTGCAGGCGGCCGTGATAGGTATATTCCCAGCGGGTATCCGTGGGATCGTTCAGATTTTTTACCCAGTGATCTTTGACGCCCTGCACTTCCATCACGTATTCGCGCAGGTCCTCGATGCCGCCGGGAAAGGCCTTGTGAATCATCGGGTCGGCCAGCGGATCCAGGATGGTCATATTCAAGGTGCAGTCCAAACTCGGGGGATCGCCCGGTTTGTCGTATTGCGTGCGGAAGGCGATTCCGCGTTCATACAAGGCAATTAGAGCCTTCTCGTAGGCTTGCGCCAGGGATTGTTCGCACACCGTCAGAACTGGAATATTCTGCATGCTGCCTCCTGACGATTGGAACGCGGCCCACAATATGCGGACCTTGCTTTATAAATTCGGCGTCGATAATCGAAATTAGAACGCGCCAAAGAAGATGCTGGAAAAGGTGACGATCGGGGAGGTCTCGCGCATTTCATCCACCGTGGCGCGGATATCGTTGATCATCTGCTTGACCTCCAGGTAAAGACTTTCGTCGTTGACCAACAGGCCCAGCGTGCCTTCGCCATGGTTGATCTTTTCGGTGATCTCATTCAGGTTCGCCATCGAGGATTCGAGGTTTCTGATCAGGCCGCGCTCTTTGACCGCCGCCTTCAACTCGTTGAGCACGTCCCGGGCATCGTTATAGAGGGTATCGTCATTGACCAGCTTGCCGATGGTCCCCTGCCCGGCATTGATCTTGCCGGTAATTTCCTTGACGTCCGCCGCCACGGTCGACACCAACGCCATGACGTCGTTGGGCGTACGGCCCTTGACGACCGTGTCCGGCGCGAGCGGTTCCAAAGCCGGGTTGCCCTCGCCGATCTGCAAATAGCGCCCGCCCAGCACCGACGAAAAGACGACATCGATGGCATAATCTTTTTTCAGATGGATCGGGCGCTGGAGAGCCGCCACCACGCGCACGCCATCGTCCTGAAGAATCATGGCCTTGACTTTGCCCACGGTCATGCCGCGCATCATCACGTTGTCGCCGTCGCGCAGGCCCATGACATCGGCGAAGACCACCTCGAAGGGATAGGTTTTCTTGAACACGTTTTCGCGGCTGAGCACGATGGTGAACACACACAGGCTCAACAACGCCACGAACATGAAGGTCCCGACCAACACTTCCATGCTCAATTCCCGCATTCTATTGCGTCTCATGATCAGTCCTTTCCCAAGCGCCCCGTTGCGTAATATATTGCGCATCCAGAAATCTTTTTACAATCTCATTTTGCGATCGGATGAAGTCGTGCGGCCGCGAAATCTCGAGGATGCGCCCCTCGTAAATCATGGCAATCCGCGTGCCAATGGCCAGCGCGCTGAAAAGGTCGTGCGTCACGACCACGCTGGTGACCTTCAGCTCCAGGCGCATCCGGTCGATCAACTGGTCGATGGCGCGCGAGGTGACCGGGTCCAGACCGGAGGTCGGCTCATCATACAGGATGATCTCCGGATTCATGACGATGGCGCGCGCCAGCCCCACGCGCTTGCGCATGCCGCCGGAAAGTTCCGCCGGCATGGCGTCATGAACGCCATCCAGGTTGACCTGGCGCAACTTTTCCTCGACGCGCTTTTCGATGGCGGCGTCGCTCATATCCGTCTTTTCGCGCAGGGGCAAGGCCACGTTTTCGAACACGCTCATCCACTCCAGCAGGGCCGCGCCCTGGAACAGCACGCCAAACCTTTCCCGCAGGCGCACCAGGTCGGCGCCGGCGGCCGCGCTCATGATCGCGTCGCCCACGTAAATCTTGCCGAGGTCCGGCGAGAGCAGGCGGATCATGTGCTTGAGCGTGACGCTCTTGCCCGCGCCGGAGAAGCCGACAATCACGAAGGTCTCGCCGGGCTCGACCTTGAAATTGACGGCATCCAGCACCTTGCGCTCGCCGAAATATTTGGTGACATGCTCAAAACGGATCATTGGTAAAACAACCTCGTAATGATGTACCCGACCACGAGGATGGACAGGAACGAAATCACCACGCTGCGGCGCGTGGCCCGGCCCACCCCCACCGCGCCCTCCGTGGTGGCAAAACCCTCGTAACAGCAGATCGCCGTGATCATGATGCCGAAGACGAACGATTTGAACAGGCCCACGTAAAGGTCCTTGTTTTCCGCCCAGCGGATCGCGTTGTCGATGTAGGCCTGGACCGAGACCCCCAACTGGGTCGAGCCGACAATCGCGCCGCCGGCCACCCCCAACATGCAGGCGTAAAACGTCAGGAGGGGCGTCATGATCATCATGGCCGCCAGGCGGGGCATGACCAGGAACCGCACGGGAGGGATGGACATGACCTCCAGGGCCGCGATTTCCTCCGAGACTGTCATGGTGCCCAGTTCCGCCGCCATGGCCGAACCCACGCTGGCCGCGAGAATCAGAGCTGTCATAAAGGGCCCCATTTCTCGCAGCATGGAGACCATAACCGCCACGCCGATATTGACCTCCTGGCCGAACTTGCGCAGTTCGAGCCCGGTCTGCAAGGCCAGAATCATGCCGGTGAACATGGCCACCACGGAAATCACACCCAGGCTCTTGATCCCGGTGATATAGAGCTGTTGCAAGACCACCGGGCGGGAGCGCTTGCTCAAGACGAACCGCAGGCTGAGCAACGCTTCCCCAAGGATCAACAGCGCCCGGCCCGCGTTGCGGCAATTCAGCAGGACGACCCGCCCCAATCGCCCGCGCACGTTGATGGGCGGCGGTAAAAATTCAGGTTCACGCGTGATCATGGCGACTGCTCAGTTAAACCGAGATTCCTCGCGAAGTTTGGAATGACATGCTCCTCATACGCATAGGACCATAACAACTTGTCATTTCGAGCATAGCGAGAAATCTCAGCGGTCATCCCGTATTACGGGAAACTTCTAAAACTTCAAAAAGTACAATACCCGAAAAGTCTTCTTTGCGCCAGCGCGTTCGTAGCCCGCCAGTCCCTTCAGCAGGGACCAGCTCCCGCCCGCGCCGCCGGCCGCGCGGTCAACCGCAAAGAGCGGGAACACGGAGAGGTGCGTCGGGCCGGCTTCGGCGCGGCGCCAACGGAACAGGCCCCAAAGCAGCTCATCCTCTTTGACGCTCCCGCTGGACGCATGCGAATACAGCGTCCATAACGCCGCGTAATTCCGCTCGATGTAGTCGTAATCCATAAATGGAAACAGGCTGAGCACGCGCAACTGAAAGCGGTCGGGGGCGCTCTGGCTGGAAAACAGCGGCCAGACTTTAAGTGTGCGCGCCACCATGTCCCACTGTCCCGGCGCTTCGCGCGAAGGCTTGTGTTCGCTCGTATAATATAGGATCGGCATCAACATGATCCGCGCGCGCTCCTCCAGCGCTCCGTGGCGCCGCGCCTGCCGGTAAAGCGGCCAGAGCACAAAAGCGGAATCGTTGCCTTCCATGGATTTACGGCCCCAGAGCGGCCAGAAATACAGCCGGCTCACCTGGCCGGAACTCCATTGAAACAACGGCCAGGGACAGTTCACCTCGCTTTTTTGCGCGCCCTTTGAAAAACGGGTCAGGGGCGGCGCGACCATCCAGGTTTCCTGGTCAGTCAGCTTGAGATGCCCAACCAGCGGAAACAATACATAGCCGACGCCGGAAGACTTCGGATAATTGTATTTTGCCGAGGACCAAACCGGCCAGAGGATAAATCGTTTCTCATAATCCATCCGGAAGCGGGTGATCCCATAAACGGGAAAGACCCGGAAACGATCATGGCCCCCGCCCCAGGTATAGGAGACAATCGGCCACAGCCAGGAGCGGGTCTCGGCCTGATTGGCGCGGTTATACATCGTCAGCGGAAACAGCACGAACCAGGTCTCATCCCAACCGAGAAAATCGCGAATAACGCCGCCGAACGGGACCACGGCCAGGTAAGGTTTGCCGTCCAGTCCGCGCCCTTGGAAGTAAAGCGGGAAGAGACAGAACCGGTAGCGGCCGTCCGGATCGGTCACATCGTAATCGTTCCGGTACAGAAGCACCATGAACTGCCACATGCTCTGATTACCCAGGCGCTTATCGACCCAGACCGGCCAGAGCAGATTGTCCTCGCGGCGCTTGCGATCGGGGTCGTCGATCGCGCTGTAGAACGGATGCGCCGCCCAAAACACCTGGTTACTGGGTGCCCGGTTCCATTCCAGGAACGGGCCCAGCGCCCGCCAGCGCGCGCGGCCGAACACGTCCGTGTCGCGCGAAAACAGCGGCGCAAAATCCACGTCCGCCGCGCCGGCCAGCATGGCCATAAAAATAACGGCCAAAAAAATACCGGATCGCAAATGGCGCGTAAAATTCATGGCACGGACTATACCACATGTCAGAATTGATGCACACTATCCTTGACGGCCTGGGTTTCCACCGCCCCCGCCCGGCCGCGCGCATGCAAGGCGATATTATACAGCACGCCGATCTCCAGCAGGGAGATGATCAGGCTGGAGCCGCCCGCGCTGATGAACGGCAGGGGCAACCCCTTGGTCGGCAGCAGCCCGATGACCACGCCGATATTGATGATGGCCTGCAGGGTGATCATCAGGGTAATGCCGAACGCCAGAATTCTCCCAAACGTATCCGGCGCCCGCAGGCTGATCCGCAAGCCGCAGAAAAAAAGCCCGCCAAACAGCAACACCACCGCCAGGGTGGCCGCGGCGCCCAATTCCTCGCCGATGATGGCGAAAATAAAATCCGTGTGCGCCTCCGGCAGATAGTTGCGCTTTTGCATGCTGCCGCCCAGCCCCACGCCCAGGGGACCGCCGAGGATAAAGGCGTTGATCGCGCTAATCAATTGGAAGGAATACGTCTGCGCATACTGTTCCGGATTTAAAAAAGCCATGATCCGGCGCATACGCACGGTGTTGTGCATAACGGCCGCCGCAAACCCGCCGAACCCAGTGACGGCGAACACAGCCAGATAGGCGATGCGCGTGCCGCCCGCGTAGAGGATCGCCAGCCCCACCACGCCACAGAGCAGGGCCGTGCCGAAATCAGGCTCGGCAAAAACCAGGCCGGCCACCAACCCGACCATGACCAGCGGCGCCACGGCGCCCCGCCAAAACTCGCGCACATGCCATTTCTCGCGCGCCATCCACCATGCCAAGACCAGGATCAGCGCAAACTTGGCCAACTCCGAAGGCTGAATACTGAGGATACCGAGATGGAACCAGCGCCGACTGCCGCCGATTTTGGAGCCGATGCCGGGAACCAGCACCAGCGCCAGGAGCGTAACCGCCGCCACAAGACAAACCGGCGCCAGGGGACGCCAGCGATGGTAATCGATCTTACAGGCTATGCCGCCCATGATCATGGCCGCCAGAAGCCACACCGCCTGGCGCTTGACGAAAAAATTCGGATCGTCGTAAAGCGCCACGGCCTTGATGCCGCTGGTGCTGGCCAGCATAACAATGCCCAAGGCCAGCAGGAGTAAAACGATGAGGATTAAAACGGTGGGAGTTTTCCACATTACTCGTCTCGGTCATCCGGACACATCGAACGGCGCCAAAATGCAATGCCCCCCAATTGTTCGATCATTGCCTCAATTTCCTGATAATGTGCCGCGCGAGATGTTCTTCGATTTCACGATGACGAGGGATAGGCTGACAAACGCCTGTCTGGAGATTCCGATACCAATCATGACGCCCGCCATGACGAATAAAAACGCAGCCCGTTTTTTCAATCTCCCGAATCAGGTCATCTCTTTTCATGCGAGTTGTAATTCCCCAACATGCTTCACATTGGGGATCGCATTACTTGTTATATCGGCATAGATGTCTTTGAGATTTTCCTGCAATTCCTCGAAGGTCTCGCCCTGGGTCCGATAATCCGGATATTCTTCCAGATAACCAAGCCACATGTCGCCATCCTGCCAATAAACATATCGAATGGAATCCATGTTAGAACGCTCCAGACAAGGTTCATATCGCTTGCGCGAAAGGGCCGGCATCAGGGAATTTTCAGGCGCTGCCCAACTTTAAGCGCGCGATCGGCGCCCAGCTGGTTGACCTCGACGATTTCATCCACGGTCACGACATACAGCTTGGCAATGGAATCGAGATCCTCGGTCTTGCCGTTGACTTGTTGAACAATGTGCGTAATGCCGGAACTGGCAACCGGTTTGGCGGGCGCGGGCGCAACGGCCGGCGCCGCCAACGCGGCGGGAGCCGCCGGAGCGGCCGACGCGACGGGGACTGCAGGCGCAGGCGCCGTCACGGCCGGCGCCGCCGGTTTCGTTTCCACAGGCGGAGTAACCACAGGCGCTTCAGTCGCCGGCGCGGCGATGACTTCCGGAATGACCAGCTTCTGCCCGATTTTCAGTTTGTCGTTTTGAAGTTTATTGGCTTCCCGCAAGGCGCTGATTTTCGTGCCGCATTTCTTCGCAATCCGGGAAAGGCTGTCGCCCTTCTGAACAATATACTCCTTGCCGCCAGTCGAAGCAGGCGCGACTTCCGGCGCCGCAGGCGTCGTCGTTTCGACCGGCGCCTCCGCCGGGGTCTCGACCGCTTTGGCCTTCGCCGAATGCTTGGCCGGCGCGGCTTTAATTTTCAGGCGTCCGGGCAACATCAGCTTCTGGCCGACGCGCAGTTTGTTCGGATCGGCGAGCTTGTTCAGCTCGGCAATCTCGCTCCCGGAAACGCCATACTGTTTGGCAATGGCCCCGATGGAGTCGCCGGAGCGCACGATATATTCCGTGGTTTCCAAGGCCTTGGGTAATTCCTTGGACTCGGATTTGACGGCCGGCGCCTTGTCCAAGGGTTTCGTCGGAGGATATTTTACGGCTTCCTTGGTCGTGGGCGGCATGGGCGCCATCGTCGCCGGCGGCGGCGGCGTGCCTGTTCGAGCGGTGGTGCCGCACCCCTGGATAAAGAACAAAGCCCCAAGCGCGGCGCAGTGCAACATAACGACAACGATAATCAACAAAGCTGACGTTTTCATTATTCCTCCTATGATGCGTTCAATGCGAACTGTTGTCCAAAATAAATTAGGTTCGGCAACCATGCCGTTCTATCGAACGGCCTGCCGGAACTCGGCCAAGGGTGTAGCTGCGGTTCGATAGAACCGCTGTGTTCTGAAATTCCGATGCATTGCATTGATTGGAAAAAATATCCACCATCGCTCCGGCATTGTCAAGTTTTTTCTGCGGCCAAACGGCGCTTACGACAGCGTTTTAAATGCGTTTACAAAACACTCCCCGCGTTCCTCAAAACCGCGGAACTGGTCGAAGCTGGCGCAGGCGGGTGAAAGCAAAATCGTGTCGCCCGGGCGGGCCTCCCGCCAGGCCTGCGCCACGGCCTGCGCCAGCGTGCCACTCATTTCGCAGGGCGCCGCTGTGCGCCAGGCCGCCGCCATGGCTTCGGCCGCCTGGCCGATCAGATAAACCTTCGCCGCTTTTTCCGCCAGCAGTTCCCGGGCCGGCTCGTAGGATTCATGCTTGGGCAGGCCGCCGGCAATGAGCCGGATTGGGCCGCGCGTCATGGTCAACGCCGCCAGCATGGCCGCCAGATTCGTGGCTTTGGAATCGTCCACAAACCGAATGCCGCGCAGGGCGCCAATATCCTGCATACGATGCGGCAGGGGCTGAAAGGCGCGCGCGGCCTCCGCCAGGCAACGCCCCTCGACGCCGCAGGCCGAGAGCGCCGCGGCGGCCGCGGCGGCGGTCAGGCCCATGACCGCGTTATCGAACAGCGTGCCGCGCAAGTCAACCGTTTCCCGGCCAGGCGAATTGTGAATGGCGCCGGGGCGATAAAAAAATCCCGGCGGCGGGTTCGCGCCCGATGCGGGGTCCACGCCCGCCGCGATCCAGCGATTGGGCGAACCGGCCAGGGCCCGAATCTCCGGCAGGATGGCTTGGTTCATAACGCCGGTATCCGCCGGCGTCATGCGCGCAAACAAACGCGACTTTATCCGCCGGTAGGTTTGGAAATCCCCATGACGGTCCAGATGATTCGGCGTCACGTTCAACAAAACCCCCACGTCGGGACGAAAGGCCTGCACGGTCTCCAATTGAAAGGAGCTGACTTCCAGCGCCAGCCAGTCCAAGGCCCGGCCTTCGCCGACCACGGCGGAGACCGGCGTGCCGTAATTCCCCGCAATCGCCGTCCGCAGACCGGCCTGCGCCAGCGCTTCCGCGCATAATTTAACGAGTGTGCTTTTGCCATTCGAGCCGCTGATCGCCAACACGCGGCACTTGGCGCGGCTCCAGCCCAGTTCCAGTTCCGAAACAACCGGAATCCCCCGATCCATGACGGACTTGACCGTGTCGGACACCGCGGGAATGCCGGGACTGACAACGGCGATTTCGAAATCGTCCGGCGGCGGCGCCGTAACTCCCAGGCATATCTCGGCGCCCAAGGACTGCAAAGCGCCGGCGCGTCGGCGCAGGATTTCAGAGTCCCCGCGATCCATGACAACGACCCGCGCGCCTTCGCCCAGCAGAAGCCGGGCGGCGGCCTCGCCGCTGGAAGCCAGGCCAAGAACAAGGGCGGTTTGGTAAAGTTGCATCATGCTTGTCCAAAACAATAATTTTGGAACGTATAAAATCGTTGATAATACAGCGCCAGCTTCACGTTGTCGCTTGCCGAGACCTCATCCTCTCCCTTGTGAGAGGCAAGAGGTGAGAAGGGGTGTGCATTTTTCAGCGTTCCCCTCACCCTACCCCTCTCCCAAGGGAGAGGGGCATATTATTTTGGACACCAATGAAAAGATGTCTTCCATGTGCCGTCCCAATGATTATTCTTCCCTATTCCATGTATCCGCCAATTCACGGGTTGGCAGCATGATCCGGAAACTTGCTGGAACCATATCTGCTCTCTCGAACCGGAATATGTCCTGATTCACGACGTCGCCGACGAACGCCGGATTTCGGAACGACTCCGGCCATGGCCGGTTCGGTTGCTTAAGCCACTCTCTTTTAATATTCGAGGTGGGGTTGCTCATCTCGGCTTCAAACTGCGATTTCTCTTCGCGCACACTCAGCGCGTATTCGAAGAAATCCAGCCCAAGCTTTTCGGTGAGCGGATGGCCAGCGTGCCCCAAACCTGGGATAGCCTTGTAAATGATCGGATAGCCGAGTTCCCTACAGGCGGAAACAAAGCGCAGGGAACGTTGATAGCCACTTTCGCATTCGCCTGTCGTCAGACACCAAAGAACCTGGTTTGCCTTGGGTGTGGGCTGATCGAAGCTACTGGGAACATGAATATGAATGGCCAGAAAAAACTGCGGTTGCCTCAGCGCCAGCCGTGCCGCGTATTGGGCCGAACCGGAAATACCCCACAGGAGAAAATTTTTATCCGGCATACCGTATTTGCGGGACAGTTCTTCAACGCCCTTGGCCCAGGCCTTCGCGACATCGTCGAAAGTCTCGTTCATCTGCTTGTTGATTTGTTTGCTCTGTTCATCCCAACTAGCGCGGGGATTCCAGAGCGAACGAGAGCCCCAGCAGAGGATCACCAGTTTATGTTGATTCGCAAAGCGCAGGATGCTTCCAACATCATCCTTGCTCTCCAGTTCTTGAAGACGCCGCTTGATCTCGCCCACGTTACCGGCCAGAAGGCACATGGCCAATACCCCGTCCGCTTCCGAGATATCCGTCATGCCGACGGGCGGACGCACAAATAGTGTAATCTGAGGTTGTTTCTCGTTGTGCGTTTTGACCACATACTCGACCACCGGATCGATGACCGCCTCGCGTTCGACTCGTTCGGGCTTGTCCACTTGGAGCCGCTCGGGAAAATCGAACAAAGCGGCCAAGCTGTGAGGATACACGTCCGCCGCCGCGGCTTGCTTATCCCCAAATACAACCACGACCTGCCAGTCCTGCGTTGCAAGGACATTCGTCGGCACCGCGAAATAGAGGGTTTCCGCTTTTGACTTGTTGAAGAACACCGGCATCGAATACGGTTGCTTGGCGCGCCGCCCCCCAGGGGAAGGTTTGTCGGTTTTTTCGATCAGCTTGCGTGTCTTGTCGTAATAGTATGCCCTCGCGTACAGGGTGTCCGCCCTCGTCCGCTCCTTGGTTTGGACGACTACTTCCAGGAACGGCAGAAAGACCTGCGCCTTGGTTTTATCCGGCTTGGCAACTTCCTGGTAAAGGGCAAATCCCTGGCGCGGCGGTTTAGAAACGAATTTGACCGATCGGATCGTGAAAAAGTCCAAGGTATTGCCAGTGGCCGTGAAGGCCGCAACCAGCAAGCAAAGCGCTATTGTGTATGCCTTTGGATTTCTCATGATTACAGCCCATTCAACGACCGCCAGATATCAAGAAGCCTGGCATCCGGCAGCCAACCCGTGATAGACGGATACTGCCGAATGACATACATTTCGACGGCACTTCGCTTGTCAACGTCAACCCAGAGACCGGTTCTCGTCGGATCAGGTTTCCCCCGATTTTCGAGGATAACCTCGAAATAATCTCTTACGAACGATTCGACTTTTCTATCCGGCGAATGGCCGTTGTTCGGAATGCCGATCCATAACCATGGTTTTCCCGCCGCACGGCCCTGCTTGAAATAGATGAGTGACGCTCCCAGCCGCTCGTCGCTCTCGCCGCAAGCGACGATACCGGGCGGCATGATACCCGATGGCACCGGCTCGTCCCACCACCCCGCCGAATAGGCGCACCAGGTGATGACGCGCTCCGGTTTCCACTCGACGAAGCGCGATGTGAAGTGCGCCCCACCGGAGAATCCGTAAAGCAGAACCGGCAGATCACGGTTGAACAACTTATTAATGCCATCGAGCAGTATCTTACCCGATCCGTTATGCGCATAATAATACCCCTCGCCGTTATGGATATCCTTCAATTCAGAGGCGAAGAAAAGTCCCACCAAGCCCAGATTATGCTTTCTGGCGAACGCTTGCCATACGGGATCGGCAACAAGCCCTTCCCCGCTGCCATTGCATCCAGGGCAAAGCACCAGCACAGCCTTGGGGTTCCGAACGGTTTCAACATGATAGAGATCGGCCCGTGTCATGCCAGGGGCGGGATATAGGGAAAGCCATACGGGCGCCTCTGCATGGGAGAGGCAAGCCATCAGAATAAAAGCCAAGCCCGCCCATTGCATCTTCATACTATTTTTAATGAAAACCAATCTGTTTTGTAATGTCGTCCCATTTCCAGGAGACATCGAGTCCTATGCCTTCCAATTCAACGAAGCGAACGTTTGCGGGGAGCGGATCAAATGTCATTTTCCACCAGCGATCACGGCCGTCTGTTTCCAGTCCGGGCAGGAAAACGGCAATCCGATCCGCTTTCAGAATGGACACCCGACCCCCATCATGCTTGAGCGGCTCGGGCGCAATCAAAATCAAACGGCGATCATTAAGGGGCAGAGTTGAAAACAATTTCTCATTAACCGTTCGACCCGCCGCAACAATGTCTTTAACACGACAAAGGCAATCATTAATGACCCTGTTGCGCATAGGCTCCTCGCCCCAGACGGCAATCACATTGCATCCGCGTTCTGCGCATACACGGCGAATCAGCTTTCCGTAATGCGCTCCGATCACATTCTCATCAACAAGAAACAACACATTTCGATCGGCACTTCCTTGCCGGGAACGGATAAGGACGGATTTTTTACCGATGAAATCACGATTCAAGCCGTCTTCCCGATTGACGGCATATCCGGCTGTCAACAGGCAAAATGCCAGTAACAATGCGAGACCGCCCGCAATCAACCCGTGACGCCCCGCTTCCCGCCATAGGGCCATGCCATGAGAATGGCGTTGCCGGCATTGAATGCCGATTGCAATCAATATTGCCAGGCTTACCAAGGGAATCAGCCAAAGGCTTTTGCATTCAAATGTTGTGCTGAATAATCCGCCAACCATAAAGGCCGTTATGGATGCCCTGGCCGTGATGCTCACCATAAACGCGGAATGAGGTATTGCAAGGCCTTTACCCGGAACCTTTGTCATTCTCCAGGCCAGCATGAATAGAAAAGCCGCCGCCCAAAATACGATAATCCCATATTCGACGGTCCACGTGAGATAACTGTTGACTAATGTTCTATATGCCGCAGTCATGGACAACGGTTGATACCATTGCATGAAATACTCGCCGGCATTGCCGCCGCCAACGCCTTGCGGATTGTCCGCCAGTATCTGCAACCCGCCCGTCCATACAATCCAACGGTTGGCGACGCTGTCATCCGGCATAAATATGCCGTTCATAAGACGCTGACCGCCATGCGTGCCCCATAAAAACAGCAATAGAACCATCAGACCCGACAACCAGATCATCCTTGTCCGGTCCCGCCTGCTTTTCCAAGCCCAATAACACAATGCCGCCAGAACCGCCACCACGGCGCCTCGGGAATAGGTTTTTACCAGCAGAAACCACAGGGCTATCTGCGCAAGCCATACGCCGATATAAACCATGCGCATGACCCAGCGTTTATTCTCCGCCAACCGCCATAAAGGAAACCAGAGCCAGGGAATCAGACAGGCAAGAAACGCTGGGGATGTGCCGTCAATTGTTAAAATTGGATAGTTTCCGATTTACATTTCTCTGTGCTTTTCCTCTCCGATCCGAACTTTTTAATGATCCTTTTGGAGTGTCCCGTCACCCCGATTATGATCGGG
>JBAZEM010000006.1:0-118588 GCA_041653875.1 Kiritimatiellia bacterium | reverse complement strand
CGACCGCTTAACCAAGCCTCAGAAGAAGATAAGAAAATCTTTTTGCGAATTGCTGGGAAGCATACGCACAGGAAGAATATCCATTTTCAGACCGGCCGCTTTAGGTGGTTTCAGAACGGCGTTGGGACACTAGTCGCCATGTACAAAATACAGCTTGACCATTAGGGTCAATATGTTGAATAGGATTATTAAATACAGCACCATATAGACTCAATCCCCCCACCTCCCCGATCGGATCTCTTGCGAGCCAGCGGCCCAGACTTGGGCTGTAGTATCTGTAGCCGTAGTACAGAAGGCCGGACTCGTCATCGGTATATTTTGTGCTGAACCGGAACGAATTTTCCTTGGCCAGCGGCCCGGTGGCGACGATGGTTTCGCCGAAGGGGGAGTATTCGTAATGGGCCAGAATGGACTGTGGACTGTAGGCTGTAGACTGTAGGAGTTCGGAAACATTACCATTGGCGTCGTATGTGTAGCAGACGTTGTTTGTCCCCAGTCTTGCGGCGAGCAAGCCGCCAATTCCACCCGCACCTTGGAGCGTTCCGCTTAGGTCTAAGCCCCAGACGTAGGAATTCGTAACGGAGTATGGGGGTATGGGAGTAGTGGTGATTTCGCGGATCAGATTCCAACCATCGTAGGCGAAGCGCATTTCAGATTGCAGATTCCAGATTTCAGATTCATATTTGTAAACCTTCTTGCTGACCCGACGGGACATGTAGTCGTAGGCAAACTCCAGTTTCACGCGGGGGACGGAAGACGGAAGGGTGGACAGGGTTTCGGCTCCGATCAATCTGTTTTCGGCGTCCCAGACGTAGCTGAATCGACCATCGGAGAGGAGATTGCCGTCGTCGTCGTATGTGAAGGCTTCCGGCGTCTTGGCGACGAAGACTTTTCCTGACTGGACGGTCACGACGTCGGGATCGTTGGTGCCGGGAGGGTTATACACGCCGACGACGTTGACTTCATGATACGCGGCGGAACTGCTGTTCGTCACGGTTAAAGCACGATACCAATACTTGCCATGGCGCGTTGTGGCCAGGTCATTCACCGTGACTGTGGTGTCGGTCTCAGCCGAACCCAGAACATCAATCCCATCGGGAATTGTCCGCTGGGTGTACTGGTTCAGGTTGTTGGCCGTGTAGTTCATTTCTTCATTCTCACGCAACGAACTTGTCCGGTTGCCGCAAATCGCTATTCTTTAAAATAAGGGCAGACCCTACGGCTTCCGGCTTCCACTAGATCGTTATTCTTTAATTTAGGGGCTGACCCTACGGCTTCCTATATGCACGAAAGGCCGCACCTTCCAATCATCTCGTTGGAACGCGCGGCCTGAGTAAAGCCGATCAGTTGTTTCTTCTGCCATCACGGCCCTGGTCTATCTACCCTCCGTTTCTTGACTCTCATTCACTGTATTTTCCTTCGCTTCTTTCTGCGCCCACTTGATTTATTCCCGGCCTTTCTCTTTTCCAACCTCTGTTTCGCCTTATTTTCCATCACCGAATCTCGTTGAACCCCTATAGTTGAACCCACACGTGACCTATATGCACGAAAGGCCGCACCTTCCAATCATCTCGTTGGAACGCGCGGCCTGAGTAAAGCCGATCAGTTGTTTCTTCTGCCATCACGGCCCTGGTCTATCTACCCTCCGTTTCTTGACTCTCATTCACTGTATTTTCCTTCGCTTCTTTCTGCGCCCACTTGATTTATTCCCGGCCTTTCTCTTTTCCAACCTCTGTTTCGCCTTATTTTCCATCACCGAATCTCGTTGAACCCCTATAGAAGGGGGGTATTATGTCTATTGACACCGCGCCTTTGATGAGTGACCCTACGGCTTCCGGCTTCCACGTTAAGTCTTATTTCCGGACCCTACGGCTTCCTTATTTCGTATTTAAAATCAACTACCTTTCCTTCAGAAGGAACAAGCGATTTAATAATTTCATCTATTTGCCAGTAGAGTTTATATCGCCGCTTATCAGCTGTCGCCGATTTATTTAACAACTCGGACCTTTCTTCATTGGAAATGAATGGCTTTATTAAACATACGGCCTTTTGTCCATGTATTATAGAAATCATTTGATAATTGGCGTCGGGGGCCAAACTTGCCGCTTCAAGATTGTAATAGAGATCGTTAAAAACACCGGCCTTTTCAATCTCTCTGATTATCCTATTTACGCTCTCCTCAGAAATGTATGTTTCAAGATAGGGAGGCCCTCCAAACATTAAAACATTTGATTCGTTTCTCAACGTTGTATGAGACCAGATCAAGCGACCATTTGACCATAAGACGAAAGCAAGGTCATATCGCGGAACTCCATCAGGAAAAGTGAATACCGAAATAAGCGGAATATTGTCTTTTTTTTTGCTTTCGACAGGGTAACAAACGCGAACTCCTTCAGTCACGAACCTAGATCTTGTTCGTTCAATTCGCTTTTCTTCCTCTCTTGTGCTAGATTTATGTTTTTCATCACAAGATGAAAAGCAAATAGGCACCAGTATTATCACTAAAATACGCATCACCCTGATGCACATGTTTAACTTGCTTATATTCTGCATTTCTTCCGTTTTCATCGGCCACACTCTGAAATATATGCCCTTAAATTCTGCATGACCCTGTTCATCTCGGGAATAACAGCACATTTGCATTCCGGAATTTTATACATCTCCTGCAAGCATGCGACATGTGCTTGGTGACATTCCACTTCAAAACAAGCAAAAATGTGACGAGCATTTGGGTAGTCAGGATTGATGCCTACTTGACCTCCATCCGATTTCCCCACACAAGGACTATAAGGGGCTGCTTGTCTTGCATGACACGCCTCGTGATGCTTAACACACGGCAAAATGCACTTCTCATCTATTGCATCTGTCGCTCCTCTAACACATATTCCAACACCGCCACCTATACACATAATACTATTTGGCGCAGCATTGCCATGTGCCCACCATAAAGGCACATTCGTTGTGCCTCCGCCATTCCCTCCGCCCCCATTACCCCCGCCACCAGATTTAGACCTACCATCCGTGTCCACATAATTCATAACGTTGTTATCAACAAATCCGTACAGATTAAGCATAATTGCGTCAATAGGATCACGACTGAGCCAGCGGCCGAGGGATGGGGAGTAATATCTGTAGCCGTAATACACCAACCCCGTCTCGTCGTCTGTGTATTTTGTGCTGAACCGGAATTTATTTTCCTTCGCCATCGCCCCCGTCGCCACGATGGTCTCGCCAAAGGGGGAGTATTCGTAATGGGCCAGAATGGACTGTGGGCCGTAGGCTGTAGACTGTAGGAGTTCGGCGACGTTCCCATTCGCATCGTATGTGTAACAGACGTTGTTCGTTCCCAGTCTGGCGGCAAGCAAGCCGCCAATTCCACCCGCGCCTTGCAACGAACCGCTCAGGTCCAAGCCCCAGACGTAGGAATTCGTAACGGAGTATGGGGGTATGGGAGTAGTGGTGATTTCGCGGATCAGATTCCAACCGTCGTAGGCGAAGCGCATTTCAGATTGCAGATTCCAGATTTCAGATTCGTATTTGTAAACCTTCTTGCTGACCCGACGGGACATGTAGTCGTAGGCAAACTCCAGTTTCACGCGGGGGACGGAAGACGGAAGGGTGGACAAGGTTTCGGCGCCGATCAATCTGTTTTCCAATTGATTGTTGCGAAAAACCGGGGTATCAGCGGTTTTTTTCCGTACAGGCGAAGCCGCCCGGACAGGTCGGGACACGCAAGACTGTGTTTGATAAAAGCCCATTTCAACCTCTTGTTTCAAGGTCGTGATTCGATGGGTGGAGTATAGCAAAAAACGCCGGCGGCTAAAGGAAAATATCGCTCTATTTACTTGGGCAAAGCCGAGAGTTTTACACGGTCATAGCCGCCCTGTTTCTGGTCTTCCGGATGCGGTTCGACAGCCAGGATGGTGATTTCACCTTTACCGGGTCCATAGGCCCAGAAGATGCGCCCGGCGGCCGGAGTCCGGTTTTCCAAGTAAGACTGCCAGACTTTTACGCCATACCTCCGCGGCAAAGGGTCTATTTCATGCGATTCCAGACTGTTGTGCCTGGGATTGACTTCCAGATATCCCAGCGCTTTGACCAGCTTCTTGAAGAACTTCTGTTCGTTTCCGGATAACTTCCCCTGTTCATGCCGATCGGCCAGATCGTTCCACACCGCTTCCATCCCCGGCGCACCCATTCGGATTTTGAAAGTATGCACTATGCCTCACCGATATTTTTTGAGGTCGATCACCGGGGACGCTTGGCGTTTCTTCAGGTTGGCCGCCGATTGATCCATCATGCGCAGGCTCCGCTTGGAGATAGCGCCCGGATCAACCAGGACGCGCGGTTCCAGCACGACATGGCCATCGACAAACACCTTGACGGCGAAGAATTCCGCCAAAGCGCCCCGAATGGTCAGACGCTTCTTGGCATCCAAATGCGCGGTGTATTGGTTCAGCACGGACGTCGTCATAATCACTTGCTCCTTTCTTAAAAAGCTTAGTGGGATTTCCCATCAGCACCATAGCCCTTTCCAACCTGTTGGCGCAAGTAAAAAGCTCGTATTTTTTAGCAATAATCCCAAGGCTTCCCGTTCCCATGTCAGGGCGATATTAGAATCGGTTTGGGCGGGCCCACCTTGGCCTTGCATTCTTTGCTCATCTGCTGGGCTTCGGACGCCTTATCGGACTTCGGATTCTCCTTTAAAAATCGGCGGAACTCGACCAGGGCATGCTCATATTCCCCCAACCGGAAATAACAACAGCCGGTCCAGTAACGACACGCGGGATGATCGGGTTCGACGTCGCCGCACAGCATAAAATCCGCAAGGGCCTGGCCGTAATTGCCGGCATTGAAGAAGCCGAGGCCTTTCAGGAAATACAAGGACCCGTTTGGATATTTTTCGAGATCGCCGGCGGTGGCGGGGACATAATTTACGTTCAGCGCCTGGGCAAGCTGGCCGGCCAGGTTTAACGCCAGGTCCGAAAGATTCTCCGGTTTGCCCATCACCTTTTTGCTGGCCTGAATTTCCGCGGTCTGGACATCCAGGATGTGGGCAATGATCACCAATTCGCCATTCACCAGGTTGGCGCTGCCGGTAATGACCTTGTTTGCGCCAAGCAATGCTCCAACCCGCACGGCGCTTGCCGGCTCGCTGAATCCCTGCGAGCCCAAGGACTGTTCCTGCATAATATCGAGGAAACGCGCGCGTTCCACCACTTTGACTTCATTTTGCGCGAGATAGACCTGAAGCAATTCAGACACTCCTACGGCAACGCTATTCATGATCTCATTCGTGCATCCCGCGCTGAAAGAACCCACGCACAATACCGGCGTATTGGTTGATGTTTCCGCCAAGGCAGTCCACGCAACGATTAACATACAGGCCGATAGTGCGCGCCATCGATATTCCGGCTTATTCATGGCCGCCTTCTTTCCTTAAGGGACGCCAGACATCGGGATTGGCTTTCATGCCAAAGACCGGTCCGGCCGGCAACACCGTGTTAAGTCCCATATTGGTCACCTGCCAGGCGAGTATGATCTGGTCGCTTTTTGGATCGAAAATTATGTCGCACATTCCATCCACAACACCGCGCGGGGGAGTGAGGACGCGCCAGTGCGTATCGTCGTCGAGGAGCGGCAACCAAACCAAATAAACAACCTCCGCGGCTCCATACTGTTCATCCTTGCTGCCTACCGCCACGATGATGCCGTCATCCGTCGCGGTCATACCGACGGCGCCGCCATAACGGGCCGGGGGGCGCGGGATCACGTGTTGCAGAGTCCAATCGCGAAGGTTGCTGGAAGTCAGGTGCATAATTTCGTTTTTGACCGCCACCAGATGGAAAACGCCCTTGCGATCCTGCCGCAAACACAAAGCTTCGGGAGAGCCGAGGCCCGGCAACTCGACCGCCTCCGACCAGTCGATCAAATCCCGGCTCAATCGGATGCCGATCGAATCGGCCAGCGGCCTGGAGCGATCGCCCCTGACGCCGATGAACACATATTTGCCATCCGCAGTCTGCATGAAATCCTGATCGTTCATAGTTTCGGCGGAGATCATGACGGGACGCGACCATTGGCGCAGATCCTTTGACCAGCCGACATAGCCGGCCAAACTGCGTTGGATCCCGCGGTCGGAGAGAAAAAGCAGACAATAACGGCCTTGCTCGTCCTGGATCAGGCGCGGTTGGAGTTCAACATGGGCCGAGTTAACGGGCGGAGACAGATTGACCGGCCCGGACCACTTTTCGCCATCCTCGCTGGTGGCCATCCACATGTCATCGAGATGGGACCAGACGGCTATCTTCCGTCCGCTCCTGCGGTCAATGCAGATCGAAGGCCGACCGTTCCGCCAATTCGAAGGCCGTTGCGGTCTGAGCTTGAACAATGGGTAATCGTTCGCGATGCAGGCCGGATTCTGCCACCCGGCGGCCCGTGCTTTTTCGCTCAATTTCATAGCCAGATCCAGCCGTAGCGTTGTGCCTGCTTGCACATTCACGTTGGTGACCAGCGGTTCAACCCCATCGACGTTCCCGAACATGTTCTCGATGCGGAGCGTGTGCGGGCCGGGATTCAGGTTTGCAATCACGCCATTGAAAGAACGCACATACGCGCCATCCACAAGCGAGCGGTGATTGATCGAATTTCGGACCCGCACGTCAAGGCGGCCGATATTCGCCGCCAACGGGATCAATTCGGCATCGATGGCCCAGCCGTCGAAGCTGGCGATGACCTTCGGTTTGTTCGCCGAAGTGAACGCTCCTGAAAGGCCGTCATACTCCGGGCGCATGTAGAACCAGGTACAGCCGGGCGGCATGTCGATCTTGAAAACGTAGTTGGTTTTAGCGGGATTCGTGTCCTCCGTCCAACAGGTGTTGATGTCCACGTAGCGGTACCGGCGGATCTGAAGACGACAACAGGTGGACTTGTCAGGATCGTTTGTCCGTTTAATTCTGGCCGTGACTGCGCGGATGCAATATCCCGTTGGGGCGAGAATGCGATAATTGGTTCCCCATTCGTAGATCGCGCCCTTGAGCCCCGCTCCGCGCAGGTCTTCGCTCAGCGACGGCTTATCCGCCGGCAGTTCGAGGTCCACATAGGGCAGATAGTCGCTGGCAAGGCGGATATCGCGAAGATCGGCGTCAAGTTCGGCCAATCCCGCCATCAAGCGGATGGATTCCGTTCGCCAGTCGCCGGGGTCCAAGCGGCGGGCGTCTTTTTTACGCCAGTCGATGCGACTGGCCTGTTTTTTCTCCGCCGCATCCATCTCCCGGTTCAGGAGGTCGAAGGCCTCGGTGTATTGCCCCTGGAATAACAGGACCTGCTGTTCGCGCTTGAGCACCCAGTCGGCCAGCGGAGACGTCGAAACGTAACTTATCTGGTTGTGGACGCGGACATCCTGCCAGTCGATGGCCTGCAGGCTTCGGTAAAGTTCGCGCAATTTATCGGGATCGTCCGAAGAGCATTCATGGCTGTGCACGAACTCCATGATCGCATCGCCGACCCGTCCATGTTTCGGAAAATTATGGACGAATGTTTTGTATTCGATCGCGGCATGGTCATATTCCTGTCGATAGTAGAACATGCGGGCCAGCCAATAGCGCGCATCGGCATAATTGGGATCGGCGCGCAAGGCCAGAAGGAAGGCTTGCCAGGCAAGGGTAAATTCACCATGATCGAAGCGATCGATGCCTTCATAGAGGTGCTGGGCGGCGGATACGGAATCGGTCCAGCGCGGCAGGACGCGCGGGGTCGATTGCGGCTCGCCGATTTCGAAATAGGACAGCATCTTGTTGGCGAGCGCCTTTTCCAACTCCAACACGTTCTGAAGTTCACCTTCCTGTGAAAATTCGGCGAGCACCTTGCCGCTTTTCTGTTCGATCACCTGGGCGCGCAGTACCGCCTTTTTGCCGTCCACGGTATAAGATCCGAAAATCAGTTGATCCACCTTCAAGTATTGTTTCAGCTTTGCGGCGGAATCGTCCGGTATGCCGTTCGGCCCGATCGCTTTGTCGATGAGTTCGGCTTCCTGCATAAGCACCTGCATGTCCTCCCGCGTGACGACGCGGAGTTGCTTGGAAAGCGAGAGGTCGCCGATTAACAGGTCGGCCAGCCCTTTGGATAACCAGCGCTGTTGGTCTTTTTCAGCGCCGGCATGCGTATTGGCGAAATTAAGGACGGCCACCGTTGTTTCAACCCCGCCGGCCGGAATGCAGGTCAGCATCAGGGCCAGCGGCAAGAAAAACGCCGGAACGGCCCAGCGCCAAGGCCGAGGCAGAAATGATCGACGGCGGTGTACTAAAGAGATCATAATTGTCCGGACATATTTATGCTTAGGGCTCGTAAATGAATAATTTCATATACCATATCGCCGCGCCCCGTATTTACAGAGCTTTCACTCATCAAAATGGTGCACTTATCGCAGAGCGCGTAAAACCGCGCTCCGCGGACTTCCGCAAGGTAGGGACCACCCTTCCGCCTTCGCGGCCCGGCATAGCGTCACTTCGGCGCGACGACGGCCGGGTGGGCCGTTCTTCCACAAACGGCTCGGCAGGGACCCGCCGTCGCCCGGGGCTATGGCGGGCAGGCAACCGAGCCCTACCAATAAATCATTTTTCTTAGTCCAGACGCAAATTCTCAAAAAATACAATTTCCTATTAGATCGAGTTAGGCCCCGCAGCGGGGCGGCTTTTCATAACGCCCGGTGAGGGCACCGGGCCTACAGTATTGTAGGCCGGGTCCCCTGACCCGGCGGGTTTGGATTTCCTATGCATCGAGTTAGGCGGCCAAAGGCCGCAACTGTTCCATGTAGAGCCGACTTTATGTCGGCTATTATAGCCGGTGTTCCGCCGGAGGCGGATCCGCCTATGGAGGAAAAACCGGCTCTACCTGGGTTGAATTTCCTTAACATCAAGGTAGGCGGCCGAAGGCCGCGACTGTTACTGTAACTGTAGCCCGCCTGCAACGCTATGCGTAGCATTGCGGGCAGGCCGTCGGACGTTTAGGCCGACTCGCCTGGGCGAAGCGCTCCGGCGAAGCCTGGCGTTTTCGGCTAATTGCGCGAGCCTACCTGCCCGCATCGCTACGCGAAGCGTTGCAGGCGGGTCGTCTCGCGGCTACAACTTTGTCCGCCGGAGGCGTCCTGCCCGAGCTCGGCCAGGGATACGCCAATGGCGGAAAATTCCTGTAGATCAAGTTATTCCGACTCCTGACTACCCGAGTTGTTCCCTTAGCACCTTTTCCGTAAAGATACACGTTTTTGCGTGTATGTTTTTGGGAGGGACAGCGTGTCGCTGTCCGTAGCGGGCAACATGCCCGCCCTCCCTTGGGTTGCGGGCGCTTAGCCCGCCTTAAAGATAAGGCGTATCATTTACGCGATTTTTCACGGATTTTGGCGGCACGTTCTTTGTACTCGAGTTCCTTCGTTTTGTCGCCGGTCTTGCCATAGAGATGCGCCATGTCTTCCATAACCCTTGCCACATCGGGATGGTCAGGGCCGCGGGCTTTTTCCAAAATCGCCAAGGCGCGGCGGTAGAGCGGCTCGGCCGCCGCGTATCGCTTTTGCCTGTAATATAGACGGGCAAGGTCACGCAACGACTCGGCCGCATCGACGTGGTTGGGATCCAAGGCTTTCTCCCGGATCGCCAAGGCACGTTGGAAGAACGGTTCAGCCACAGCATACCGGCCTTGTTTATAATAGACCAATCCCAAAGCCCTTAATGGAACGGCCAAATCGCGATTGCCGGCGCCGAGCGCCTTCTCCCAGATCGTCAGCGCACGTTGGTAGAGCGGCCCGGCCGCCGCGTATTGGCCTTGCTTGTAATAGAGATTGCCCAGTTCATACACCGCATCCCCCACATCGAGATGGTTCGTGCCGAACTCGGATTCCATCATGGATATCTTCTTCCGGGCAAACTCTATGGCGCTGTCGTATTTGCCTGGGCGATTTAGGTTCGCGCCCGGCCGTCCCGCCATTTTGCCGCCGGCCTTAAGTCGTTGCCGGGCGGCGCCGGCCAGATAGACCGGCTGCATATACGGCAAAAAAAGATCGTCGGCGCGTTCGTAGTATGCAACCGACAATTCCGGCTCGCCCATTAATTCGTAGAAATATCCGGCAAAATAGCACAAATATTCGCGCTCATCGGCATCGTCGCTATAAGCGACGATATCCGCCGCCTTTTCATCGAAATCCAGACGGTCGGCCCCGCCCAAATATTGCTGGAACAACACGGCCATTGCATTCAGGGCGGGCAAATCGCTTCGCTGACTTGTGCGCGAATCGGCGCGCTTCACTATTTTTTTAAGCAAAGCATCCCGTTCATGGGACCGATTCAGTTGGGACAGCAACAATACGGCGTGGAGACCGGGATAAGGATGGCGATGTTGCGTGTAAGCTTTCGACCATATTTCAAGCGCTTTGTTTGTGTCGCCGCTTAATTGATAGAAAGCCGCCGCCCAATATCGATCCTTGGTCTGTTCGCTGGCCTCGAATGTTGCCGCATACTTGTTCGCAAAGGCCAGCGCGGCGGACGCGTTCCCCTGCCCCGTGCGCCGGCACCAGCAATACCATTTCAGGCGCTCCCCGTCATAGCGCTCCGCATTTCGGCGGACCCACTGCTCGGCCTGCGCCCATTGGCCCGCGCCTTCATAACATTGCGCGGCGCAGGTCATGGCCCGAGCGGCCCATGTTTTGGCGGCTGTTTCGGCATAAGGAACGGCTTTTAACCATTGCCCGAGCCGCATATAATAAAGGGCGATTTTTATCCGAATATCGGCATGATCGAGACCGGTATCCCGGACATTTTTCAGAGCGTCTTCCATCGTGGCCAACCACTCGTTAGTCTGTCCTTGCCGCGAAAAGTTATTCGCCAACGCATAATAGGCTGAGTAGTCCCGCGTCTGATCTGCCCAGAAATGCAAAAAACGTTCCGCCTCTCGATAGCGCTCAAGTTCGCGGTACTTCAAAGCCAGGGCGCGGGCAATATCCGGCTGTTCCGAAGCGCACGCTTCCCACGCCGCCACGCGATTCGCCGACTGGTCCCAATCGATCTTGATGCGGGCGGTCACGGCCACCGGAGAAAACGGACTGATCAATTCCAGTTCGGCGACATCCCGCTGCAACTCCCTGGCATTGTCCGGTTCCTTCCGGGACGCTTGTTTTAAAATCCGGGATTCCAGGTCGCCGGCGATTTGATCGGACTGAGCGTTGATGTCGAGAGGGGGGCGGACTTTGACGATGGGCGCCATGGCGGGCTTCATATCCATCACGACCAACCCAGCCATCGATTGGGTATAGACCGACTTGTCGCGTTGCGGATTTAACGCATAGCTTTCGATGAACGCCCGATAGGGATGGGAGGCAATGTAAGGCTTGACGGCGGGCATAAGCGTCTTTATTTCTTCCGAAGGAAGACCCCACACATCAGCCATAAAATAAAAACGGCGTTGGATTTGAACGAACGAGGCACTCTCGATCAGCGCTCCTAACATGGCTACGGAGGGTTCCCGCGAGTCTTTCTCGCCGATGGCATACAAGTTATGGACCAGGTTGGTTCGGATCGCCGCGTCCTGAAAACCAGGCAGTTTAGCGTCCACGTCCGACCCCGCAGAGCCTCGCCGATCATGTCGCTGTTTTTCGCCCTGCAGCGCCAGCTCGCGTATCTCATTCGGCAGGATTTTCATTCTGCTAATTATTTGGCACAGGGTCGAAGCAAATGCGACGGGCGACATGGTTGTCGCCTGGTGCCCCACCGATACCCCCGGCACGGCGCACCAGTCGTCATACAGGACAGAACACAACGGCGCCTTCTTCAGGGCATCCTGGATTATGTTTAACCGGACTGTCTCGCTCCTCGCGTTGCGAACAGCCATGACCCGGAGTAACGACAAGAGTTGATTATTCGGCTCCTTCTCGGCCCGGTCATTGAGGACTGCCGTTCGATATCGGCAATAGGACGCCAGGATGTCCAACCATGCCGGAAGGTCATTCGTCCGGCCGCCACAGGCTTTGCGCACAGCGTCGATATCTTCCAAGGCCGGCCCATGCCTTTCACACAATGCCCGAACATAAGCGCGATAAGCCCTGGCCATGGACATTTCCGGCCGGGTAGCCATCAGGCGCTGGGCATAGAGCAAGGCTCGCGCCATGCACGCCTTATCCATCGAGTTCCAGCAAAAACGGGTCATCTGCGCCATATTGGCGTAACCCCGCGCCAGTTCCGCCAGATTGGCGGACGATTCCCCCTGAATGCGAATCTCATTATGAAGCGCACGCAGAGCCGCCCAGTGAGTAAAGACGTCCATACTGCCCCATAAAGCGTCATTTCCGGATGATGCCGTCCGCACATGACCTGTTGACTGTGGGATCACGACCGGCGCAATGCCCGCCGATTTCAATGCATCGACAAACGTGGAGCGCGACATGGCTTCAAGGTTGGCAATGAGCGTTTCATAGTCCAGGAACTGCCGCGCCGGAGTCTCGATCGTTCGCTCCAGCAACTGAGCGGTCGCGCCATTGGCGCCGACCGACTTTAGGCCGATTTTGAAACCGTTGGTTGTGGCCGACATCCACAGCCGAACCGTTAACGCGTTGGTGGCCGCCGGACTTGGCGCCGTATCCATGAGCGTCATGTCCCACGTGCGGGCGCCCAACCCCTCGCGGGCGGCGATCATCACCGCCTGGCGTCCCAATTCACGGAGCAAAATCCCTTCACTTCCGGAAGGATCCATCTCGCCGCGCTCGACAATCACCAAGGGGCGCGGCACGTCCGGTTGTTCGGTGGTCTTGGAATTTGCGTTCCTTGGAGGGAAACACCCTGCGGCCATGCCCAGTCCCAAAAGGATCGAAAGCAGTCCAAAAAGAGATGGATTTTGTAACTTCACGAATTTAATCTCCGAATGTTTTCAAAACGTATTTGACTTGGAAGAGGTCGGCCGTTAGCAGGTCGGTCAAGGCGCGACTTTCCGGCGACACATCCTCGGCCAGTACGGCAATCCGGATAGCCGAATCGTCACCGGCATATGTGACCGCCGCTGTCACCAGCAAGATGCCAATATAAACAAGCCATTGCTTCATTTTGCCAGCAAGCTTTCCACCAGCGCCTTCAACTCCAGGCCATTCGGGCCGGGATCGCGGCTGTAGGTGTAGGTTTTAACCCATCGTCCCGAATTAAAAACATATATGACCGGGATAGAGCCGTCGTATGTTTTCAGTTGATATTGGTTGTCGAATTCCCGCACTTTGGCGCGCGTGTCCTCCCGGCCCTCAACGATGAATATTTTCACGTCTGCGGGGTTCACCGTATTGACGCCGGCAGTCTCCGTCGGCCGGCGCTTGAGCGTCCTGAGCCTGGCCAGGTAAATGTCCAGCATTTGGTGCAAACGCCGTTCTAATTCTACCTGAAATGGCCGGTTTGAAAATGGATATAGTTCGGAACCTTTTTTAAAAGATATTCTTATCTGGTTTGCTCGGTATGGCTTTCTTATAGGATTGCCGAAATGGTAGGGCGAGGCGTCCCTGCCGAGCCGTTTGATGAAGAACGGCTCACCCGGAGGGTTCGCCCTACCTGTGAAAATGTTATCGCCTTTGACGGCAACATAATCATATTTTTGATCCATTTTCAAACCGGCGAAAATCGTCCGTTTTTGACCGGCCGCGACATTTGGGACGGGGTACTACTTCCGCCGGGTTTAGCTGGATCGTAGGAATCCACAAAACACACCGCAGAAACCTTCGTTCCCGCAACGTTTTCCTTGATTTTATCGAACTCAATGAAGGTTGAAACGACCTCGGCGCTTTTATCCTCAATGACGGACGGCAATGTTCTTGGGGCAGGTTTTTTATCGACATAGTCGGCAAGATACGATATGGCGCGCGTGTGCCCATTGGAGGCCGCGGCCCGCATCCATTGAATCCCCAGTTCCTTGTTGACAGGAAAAGCCTCATCTCCATTGCAGTAATAAAAACCGAGATTGAATTGCGACTTGGCATAACCCATTTGAGCGGACTTTGCCCAGTAATCCATGGCTTTATTAAGGTCACGTGGAGACCATCCCTGCCAGCCATTATAAAGACATCCGAGGTTATCCCACCCAATTGGCACTCCCAATTCGCCGGCTTCGCGAAAATACACCGCCGCCTTCTTTAAATCATGAGGGAGCACCTCCCCATTTACATAGCATTGCCCCATCCGCAACTTGGCCAGCCCGCAGTTTGAGTTTGCGGCCTTTTGCCACAATGCTATGCCCCTCTGTCGATCAACAGGGACATTAGCGTATCCATTGTAACAAAGCACCCCCGCGATCACTATAAAGAATAGGTCGCCGTCCACAGCCTTTTTTTCCACAGCCATCACCCAATCCTTCTCCGTGTCTTCGTAAAGGTCTCTCGGGGGGGATTTGATAATGCCGATATCCTGTCCCAGCGCTATTTTAGCTTCGCGAACAATGGTTAGGGCAACGCGATTGTATTCCTGAGCAGCCAGACTAACGCGATCCTCTATTCGCCGCATGGCTTCCGCGTCGCCGTTTGTTAAAGGAGCGAGGATTTCCGGTCCCAGATCGGCTAATGCATACTGCGGCAGGAGGAAGGATGGAAGGAGTCTTCATGAGCGGCTTCAATCGGTCCAACCCCCATTCCTTCATGGTTTTCAATCCTTCAGTCGTCCGCGCCACCTCAAGAGGCATTTCCTTTTTCCCGAGCCGGCGCCCAGTTACCGTTTCGACCATGATCAATTCGATCCGATTCGTGGCGTCAACGGCAACGCCCAGAATGTAATCGGCGCCCAGGAATGCCTGGCCTTGCGAGGTGTCTTCCACCAGTCCCTTTTCCTGCCGCCAGCGTTCCTGTACCGCATCCGCCGCAAAACGGCGCGGCAGCATCGTAATGCCGGAACCGGCCCAGGCGCCCGATAAATCGGCCATGACTTTTTCCACCGCCGCTTGCACAGTCTCGTTGGAAGTGGAAAAGCGGGGGTTCGAAAACGCAAGCGATGGCGCGACCTGCGATGGAGCTGGCGGTGGCTTGCTAACCGCCTGAGCCGCTTGCTCCGCTAATTTTGGCAGGATATCGGCGAAATGCCCCTTGGCGAAGCGCACAGGAACGACCGTGACACCCCGGCCGGTCGCCGCCTCGACAACTTCCAAAAGGGCCTGTTCGTCCGACGCTTTAATCCATGCAAAATATTCGACCCCCAGCAATCGGCCCAACCGGACCTGGCGCGCTGAGTCGTCGCTCACCCCCGCCAGGGAAAGCTCTCCCAGAATGGCGCGCATATCTGCGCGCTCAAGCACTTTAATGGTTGCCTGTTTCGACAAAGTGGCCAACCAAAAGTCAGTCAACCCCAAATCCGGCTCATTGCCATGATAGACCGCCCCGCTCAGACTGATCTGCGCCGTCCCCGCCGCGCCGGCTTCGGCCGGCCATAGATACCCCATTCCAATTCCGGCAAGGATCAGTAACAGGGCGAAAAGCTTTTGGTTTCGAGACTTCATGATTGATCCATACTCAAGCGAGAGAGCCGGGACAACCATGTCAACGTTGCCGCCCCCGAAACTGCTGTATTTGTTGTCAGGATTCCATCCCAAATTACCGAACGTTTACCGTCACCGAATCTACCCAAACCTGTTCCAAATCCAGAATCCCATTCATCGGCAGATCGACAGCAAAATAGAACGTATATGAGCCAATTCCTAAACCGGGAACATTCAACACTTCAACGGCCGGCAGATTGCCCAAAGCACCCTGGTACACCGGCCGCAAAACACCAGCCTGCGTCCAGCCCACCGTGCCATCCATATAAAACCAAGACGAGCCGGCACAAAGAAGCACCCACCAATCGACAGGTACACCGGCATAAGCCCTGGCAGTCAGATCCACGGCGATTGACACAGTATCGGGATAATTGACGTTGACAATACCAGTTGCGCCATTGGCCTTAATACGGGGCGCGGGCAACGTCGAAAGCATGGTGACATTCACTGAATCAACCAGGATCTGCCCATCCACGTTCAGAATTCCATCCATCTGCGCATCGACCGCGAACCAGAACGAATATGAACTAACCGGCAAGCCGGGTATATTCAACACCGGCAACAGCGTGGACGGCAGATTGAATAAACCGCCCTGGTACAGCGGATGACAATTAGAAAGGTCGCCATCGAACGGCGTCCACTCAACTGCATTATTCAAGTAGTACCAGGACGATCCGGCCAGCGAAAGAACCCACCAATCAGCAGGCGCCCCCTCATTGTTGATCTCGTTAATTTCGATGGTGATTTCCATAGCGTCCGGATAATTGACGGCGACATCCCCCACCGTGCCATTGGCCTTGATGGTCGGCCCGATGGCGGGTCTCACATAGCCGGGATCGTTTGTGCTGAAACCGCCGGCGCCCGCGGCGTTTACGGCCCTCACCCAGTAATAAAAAACAGTTCCGGGCATCGTGGCGGCGTTCAGATCGTCGTAGGTTGTCGTTGCGGTGGTTGCCAGGTTGGAGGCGATCGCGATGTTATTGCTTGCACTCCGCCAGACCTGGTAGCCGGTTGCCTCGCCTACCGCATTCCAGGTTACGCGCACCTTGTCGGTGTATTCTCCGTCACTGGCGAACACGCCCGTGGGGGCAAGAGGCGGCAGCGCCTTTTGCACGGTCAGAACTGCCACGGCGCTTGTGGCCGAGCCGGCCATGTTGCTCACTATGCAACGGTACTCCCCCGCGTCACCATCCGTTACCGAAGCAATCATATAGGTCGCACTGTTAGCCGAACCAATGTTCACTCCATTTTTCTGCCATTGGTAACACAGCGGCGCGGTCCCCGTCGCCACCACCGTAAAGCTCGCGGATGCGCCCGGATTGATCGTTTGCGATTCCGGCTGAGTTGTGATTGCCACCGGATTATTTACGCCCAACAGGGCCGCGTCGCTCTCCACAACACCGACCACGTTGCTTATCAGGCAACGGTATGTCCCCACGTCGCCGAGCGTTACCGGATCGATCGTGTAGATCGTATTGCTTGCCGATTCGATGTTCGTGCCGTTTTTCTGCCACTGGTAATACAGCGGCGCGGTCCCCGTCGCCGCCACAGTGAAGGTTGCCGACGAACCCGGATTGTTCGCGCGCGATTGCGGCTGAGTCGCGATCGCCACCGGCGCGTTTACGCTCAGCACCGCCACCGCGCTTGCCACCACCCCGACTACGTTGCTTACCAGGCAAAGGTACGCCCCCGCGTCACCAGCCGCCACCGAATCGATCATGTAGATCGTATTGCTCGCCAATTCAATGTTCGCGCCGTTTTTCTGCCACTGGTAACACAGCGGCGCGGTCCCCGTCGCCGCCACAGTGAAGCTCGCCGACGAACCCGGATTGTTCGCGCGCGATTGCGGCTGAGTCGCGATCGCCACCGGCGCGTTCACGTTCAGCACCGCCACCGCGCTCTCCACAACACCTGCCGCGTTGCTTACCAGACAACGGTATCCCCCCGCACTCCAGTCCATTACCGGATTGATCATATAGTTCGTGCTGTTCGCCGATGCAATGTTCACGCCGTTTTTCTGCCATTGGTAATACAGCGGCGCGATCCCCACCACCGCCACACTGAAGGTTGCCGTTGACCCCGGGTTTTTGGCCTGCGACAGAGGATGATCCGTAATCATTGGCGGATAGGTCGTTCCGTTGTATTCAAAGGAACCCATGTCCGGATTTCCGGCCAGGTCCCTCGATATCCCTTCCATGTCCATAGGCGCAGTGGAAAGGTTCGTTCCCGCATTGATGCACGGCGACCCGGCCAGAAGATGCCAGTCGGCGCTCAGGCACGGATTGTTTGTGATATTCCCCTCCATGCTCGCCATATAACCTGTCAGAGTCGAACACGTGTAATAAGCGCCGATGCAGTTATTCCATTGACCGATGTTCGCGCCGGTCGGCGCCGTGTTTCCCCAGATTATGCAATTGTAGAGGGTGCCCCCGGAGGATGCTGAACCGCCTCCGTACAACCCGCCACCTCCTCGCCCGGATGAAATGGAATTAGCCATAATAGTGCAGAACTCGACAATGCCGCCATTATTCAGCCAAACGCCGCCGCCGCGCGTATTGGCTTCGTTGACCGGACTTGAGGCCGCACTGTTGCCGGTAATCAAAGAGTTTGCCAATCTTCCGCCGTACATACAGACGCCGCCGCCGCCGGAAATTCCACCGTTGCGAGCGCGATTGCCGTGAATCCAGCAGTTCCGCACCGTACCGCCGTTGAGATAGGCGCCGCCGCCACTTAAAGCGGAACCGCGGGTCAGCGTAAATCCGTCAACCACGGCGCCAGAGTGCGCAAGCCGAACGCAACGGGTTATATCGTTGCCATCCAAGGTCGTTTGCCTCCAGCCGTTCACGCTCCTTAAAGTGACGGCAAAATTCAGGGAAAATTCCTGAGAAAGGTCATAATGGCCGTTCGTTACGACAACCTCAGTTCCATCCACCAACAGATCGTCAATCGAATTCAGGTTCGTTGCGGCCATCGTCCAGTTCGTATAAGGAAACACACTCGAGCCGGAGGGGGAGACATAGACCAACGGATGACCGACCTTGACAGCATTCGTCAATGCCGCTGACGCTGCTTCTCCCGCCACATTGCTCACCATCACCGTGATCGTCTTCCAGCCCCAATTGGTGTAGGTATTCGTCACCACCGCCAAATCCGGGCCGGCAAGATCGATATGGCCGTCGTTATCGAAGTCCCACCGGTAATACAGGCCATCGAGATTTGTCCCGCCCGTAAAGCACTCGCATCGCACCGGCAATGGATCGAAGCCCTGGTTGGTGTTCACCGCCACACTGCAACGCAGGTCTGTCACACGGTATTCGAATGCGCCCATATCCACGCGAAAATTCCCGTCCACATTGCCGTCCAAAGGACGGGTCGCATACTCGTAGTCCACCGTCACAACATCCGTTGTCGCCCCAGCATCGATGCATGGGGAGCCCTCCTGCAGATGGAAGTCGCCGTTCGTATAATCGACAAAAAGCGGGTCTTTATTATACACATTGCCGGCATCGTATGACATTCCATCATACCAGGTGCAACAGGTGAATGAAACCGACCCGCCGCCAACTATACGACACTCCTGATATCCTGTCGCCTGGTTGTAAAGAACGATGGAATTGACGACGACGCCGGACTTCAGATATACGCCGCCACCCGAATATACGCCGCTGTTATTCACGATCGTGCAATGATTCGCGATGCCCGTTTCAAGATAAATGCCGCCGCCCCATCCCGAACCTGTCGGCCGATTAATATTGCCGATAACAAGGCAATTTTCGACAAGACCGCCAGACATGTAAATGCCGCCGCCCTCGGATGCTACGCTACTGTCGGCTATATTGCCTGACACAAGGCAATTTTGGATTGTCCCTCCACCCGAAAGATATATTCCTCCGCCACACATTACGCCGTAGATATTGGAGCAAATATTATCGGCAATGCTGCAGTCGCGCACCGTGCCGGCCCGGTCAACATAAATCCCCCCACCGCCGTCAGATTGGCCCCCTTGGCCGGCCAAGCCCCGCGTAATGGTAAACCCGCTGACTACGGCGTTACTGTGGGCAAGCCAAATACATCGGCACACATTGTCGCCGTCAATCCGACACATCGAACGCCCGAGATCGCTCCGGACCGTGATTCCCTTGGCGATGACGATTTGTTCGGAAAGGATGTAGTCCCCGTCAGCCACCACAACTTCGTCCCCGTCGCCGGCAACGTTCACGGCCGCCTGGATCGAATTAGCCGCCTCCGCCCAGTTCGTATAAGGGGAGGCTGACGTTCCCGCGAGGGACACATAGTGCGTATCGGCCTTGGCGACAACCGCCACAACGGCCATAATACAGACAAGGACAACGCAATGCCGCCAAGTGAATGCGAGTGAAAAATGCAAGGTGACGCGCATGGCACAGTTCCAACGATGAACCGTTGAGTATAACATCCTGACGATCAGCCTACTCATCGTTGTCTCCTCGTATATTCCAAAATGTCCGCATATTTCACAAACGAATGGCCCATTCATTTGCCGGTTCAATAGGTCTGCACACTGCATTCCTTGACCAGTTTGGCCATTGAACATTTCTGCAGGAGCAATTCACTGCCTTTGCCGTACACGCTGACAATGATGCCGTACAATTTATTGCCGGCCTCTTTTTTTGACGCGGCGCCTTTGACCGGCGGACTGCACTCAATCCCCCGACAATCCACCGCCAGGGCCTGCCCTTTGGATATCTTCGGGAACGTGATGCGCTCGACCTTCGCTCTTTGCCCGGCGGCCTTGTCCTGATAATCGGCGAGGTAATACTCGATGACAACGATATTTCCCCGAGGAATTTCCCCGTTTTTCGCCGAAAGAATCAGGCGTGGAACATAATGCAGGGAATCCGCCGGGGGCGGACCGCCGGCGCCGTCTTTATTTTTTTTGCCCGCGATTTTACGAAGTCTGACCTCAACGCCATAATTCATCGCGATAATTTTATTGGCCAAGGGACTATCGTATAAGCTCAACACTCCGCCGGCGCCGGCCAAGGCCTTGTTCGGCGGCAGGAAGACATATCCGCTGCTTGCCAACGCATCCGTGGCTTCTTCGATGTAATCCGTCACGGCCGATTTTTGTTCCGTCGTCCTTTCGAGCGATTGTTTCTGATAAACGGCCAACACCTGCTCCGCCTCGACCCGATAGGGAGAATCTTTGTTGATTTTCAAAGCCTCGGTGAGCACCCGGATGGCGGCGGCAAAGGTGTCTTGCGCCCTGGCGCTGACAATCGCCTGCAAGAGGGGATCCTTGACTTGCCCACCTGCCTGCGTCTGTAAATTTTTCAACAATCCCAACGCGGCTTCCCGATTTGTCGCTTGGGGATATTTGGCCAGCGCATCGGCAAGCAGTTTGGCGTTCTCAGAGGGATCGCCTTCCTTCCGGGCGTGTTGGATGGCCTGGTCAAGTCCGGCAGTTTCCCGTAATTGCTGTCCGGCGGCGGCAATCATCGCTTCCGCGTCGGCGCGGTTGGTGGCGCAAGGACACTCCGTCAGGGCCTTTTTCAATAATTCGATCCGGGCGGGAACATCGGCCGTCGCCCGGCCGTTTCTCAGCGCCAGGGAAAGCACCCACGAATCGTTCAGCTGGGCCTGGATATTCTTTTCCAGTGTTTCGGCTTCGGCGCGGTTGGCTGCCCGACGATATTTCTTTATGGCTTTGGCCAGGCGCTCGGCGGCGGACTCGCCATTCGTATCTTTCCTGGCCAGCACGAGCGCGGCGGACAAGTTGGTCGTATCCTGAACGATCGTCTTGTTATCCGCCAACAACTTCCTGGCGCGGCGCCCGCCGGCGAACGCCAACGGGTATTGCTTGATGGCCGACTCCAGAACGGCAACGGACGCCGCCACGTCGCCTTGTTTCGAACTGCGTTCGATTTCACGGGATAGTCCTTCGTTCGATTGGAAGACTTTGGAAACAAACCAGCTTAACCCTGTCACCCCAATGAATACCACGACAACCACGGACGTTAAGCGATAGAGCATGACTTGAAGGCGCGCCCAGTCGATCGCGGGGAAAACCAATTTCCGGGATGAAGCCGCCGGCGGCAACGGAGAATTCGGCGCAGCGCCCGAAGCCGGGAGTTTGACTTCGTTTACGGGACGATCGGTTTGTTCGCCGATCGAAGCGCCTTCAAGATCGTTTTGCGACGGAGCGTTATTCCTGGGAACGATAAACTTGTCCCCGCAAATAACGCACCGCGCGCAATCATCGGCGATGCCGGAAGCGGCGCCAAACGTTGCGTCGCACTCCGAACAGGTAAACGCATATTCCCATTCCGGGACCGTCACCCGCTTGCCGCAATCGACGCACTCGATAATTCGGCCAACACCGCGCTCATCGATGGCCAGCGATTTGCCGCACGAGCATTTGAAATAGATATAGGCCATAGATGCCTCCCGTCAGCCCTGTCTTCTCACTTATTGACGATCTTGGGCAACAAACGTTCGGCGATCTCGGACGCGGCTTTTTGGAGCGCGGATTTGCCGGCAATCTCTTCGGTCAAGTCCACCACCACGGCGGTCTGGCGGTCCGTGGCAATCACTTTGTCGGTCTGGCGGTCGATGGCCTTGACCTCCAGGCGCGCCTTGACGCTGACCAAGTTCCCGTGGCGCATGGCAAACTCGCTGAACCCTTCGCCTTCCAGCCTGATGTCGGCTTTTTTGGCGTCCCCGGACTTATCCAAAACTTCAAAGCCCGTTTCCTTGCAGAATAACGTCAATTCCGTCTCGGCGGCCGGGTCGATGGTGATATGGCCGACATGGCGCTCCTGGACGTTAATCGCAACCACCGGTCGCTTGGCATCGCCCAACTTGGTTTTCAATGCGGCAATCCGGTCTTCCAACTTGACTTCTTTGGCCACCAATTGATCGGCTTTCTTGACAATGGTGTCCGCCACCTGTTTCGCCAATTGCTCGATTAAGGGCGCGAGATCGTCGCTCGATTTGCCCTTCACGGACTCGCCCAACACGCGGCTGGTCTCCGTGCCGATGATCTTGGCGATCACATAGATGGTCTTATCCGCGTCCACCACGGAGCCGGTCACCAGGATCCGGGCACCGGTCAATTTGCCGATCTGCACGGCCTGATCCGGAGTCACGATCCCGGAAAGGTTCAGTTCATGCTCCTGGAGCGATTTATGCAGGTCCGCCCGGTCCACCAGGCACAAGGCCGGATTCGCCGCCAGGGACGCGAAGAGAATGTCCGCCGCCTTGGCGCCATAGTCCTTGACGCCCGAACCGCGCTCCTGGAACGCAAAGATGGCCGTCGGATAGACTATCGGCGTCTTTTCCGGCTTGACCGTCTCACCGGTTTCAGCGCCGATCGATAATCCGGCCGCGCCCAGCCACATCATGCCGCTCATAAGTACGCTCGTTATCGTCTTCATGGTTTCGATCTCCTTTTCTTGGTTTGGTTAAGGCCCGCGTTAAGGCTGCGGCATGGTTTCCGCGCCGATACCTTCCGCCGCCTGGTTCGACCCGCCTTGTTTCGGCATGAAAGAACTGAAGTCCATGATCATGAATTGCAGCATTCTCAGTTTCTTTCCGCCCACCGGCATCTGGATGTTTTGGACCATAAATGTAATCTTGTCCCCTTCCTTGAAGTTAGTTGCGCCCATCATATCCGACACAATTACGTCTTGATCCTTCCATTTCACCTGATAGGCCCGGAAACGCGCCTCGCCATCTTCGGCCGCGAAAACTTTGAGGACGATTGCCTGTTCGGTTCCGTAAGATCCCGACATTCCGGGCGGCATTCCTGCAACGGATGTTTCATTGGCGTCTTGGCCGATGGCGCACAGAGCAAAGGCAACGATCGATCCAAGAGCGACTGCGATTGTTTTCATTCTCACTCCTCCTATAATGATTGTCCGACGCGGGAACCCGCAACCCAGCACCGACGGCGGAACACCGGCTATGATAGCCGACATAAAGTCGGCTCTACATGGAAAAAAGTCGCCCCGTTTCGGCGCTTAATTTAATGCATAGGAAATTTAAAACACAGCGGTTCTATCGAACCGCAACTACACCCCTGGTCGAGTTCAGACAGGCCGTCCGGTGTAGAGGCCGTTCGATAGAACGGCATAGTTGCCGAAGGCCCAACTCGAACATGACCGGCGCGGACTTTTGCAGCGCGTCATGGTGTGACGCGATCTTGTTTTACTCGGACATATATTGCAGAACACGCTCCAGCAGGAATCGCGGCGCGGGACCGGTCTCCCACTTCTTGATAACGGCAAAACAACAGACAATCAACCGTCCGCGAGGCAACCCGCCGCTCATTTCGATCCAAGGCCAGCCGCCCGCCGCGGGCGGCGCCATTTCGCCAATCACAGCGCCTCGTTCGCCGCGAACGGTCAATGTCCGCAAGCAGATCAGGCCGTCCGGCGGCCACGCCTCGGCATCCAAGCGCTTGTCAAGTTTTCGAATGATGGCGGCCTTTTCAAGTTTCAGACTTGCCGGCGCGGGAAAGGCCGATTCATCCGGCGCCAGCAGTGGGACACTGCCCTCCGCGGGGGCAAGGCACAGGACGGGAACACCGCTCGATGCCACCGCCATCAATTGATCCCAAAGCCCCCGATAGACCTTGAACGAGACCCCCTCGCCTATGACCACGACGCCATTTCGAACATCCTGAAAAGCGCCTACATCCGATATGCGTTTAAACGGGATATGGGACTTTTCGAATCGCTCCGCCGTTTTCCGCTCCGGATCGAACAGCCAGAAGTTTTGCTCCTTGAGCCATTCCGCGCGGCCGGCAAACGGATCCGGCGGAAAAACCCAGAGGGTCTTTTCCAGGGTTGCCGTTGCCTGCGCGGCGCCATTTTCATTCACCGCAACTGACAGCGTTGTGTTTAGAATAACCCCCGCTTTCACCTCCGGCACGGGCAGGCGGATTTCCACGTTCTGCGATCGGCCGGGCGCCACATCGATCTCGCGTTCCTGCCGGGCAATGGTCTTATCCCCCGCCGCGTAGCGCCATGCCAGACGTCCCCGAGTGGTTTCCCGGGCGCCGACCAGGACATGAAAAACCGCCTCCTTGCCGCCAAACACATCGTTCCAAGATTCTTGCACGACTATCGCAAGCTTGGGCGCGGCTTGTGCCGCGGTGCATACCAGCAAGAATCCCAGCATAAGGCCGATCGTTCTCATGTCACGAATTCCGGTCAGGTTTCATATTGAGCACCGTTTGAAACACTCGATATTCCCGGTTATCGGTCTTCAGCGCGGCGATCTCCTGGTATTTGCCGGTTTCGATGATTTCACTGCTTTCGGAAGACAGCCGCACCGGGGTGGTCCAAGCGCACAAGGAATCGACGGCCCACTTGTCCTTGTCCACGGCATAGGCCCAGAGCATTAAGCGCCCCTCGGAATCAGCGGGCAAGGTCAATTCGACCTGTTCATCGTTGTGAACTTGGACCGCCGTGCTCCAAACCGGACGCCAGGTCGATTCGCCGGCCCGCCGGGTGACAACCACCGTTTGGATCCAGGCGGATGTCGAATCGCCTTCGCGCGCGCTCGTCTCGGAATCTATGCCGACTTTAATGTCGCCGTTGTTTTCCGCCACCCAGCGCAATTGCCCGGAAAACAGGCGGCTCATTTCCCTTATAACCACGGCTTTGGACACGGCATAATTCGCGGGCAATCCAAGGGACGAGGAAATCGGCAATGCCGTATGAGGCCGCGCCAGGTTGATCCCCAGAACGATCGCCAGCATGGCCGCCGCTCCCATTGCGATATATGTAACGCTGGGCCACAAGTTAAGGCGCCGCATGGCCGGAGCATCCTCCGGTTCAAAAACGCATGGATGGCGGGGCAGCGACTGCATGATGGCGTCCGTCAATGCCTGCAAGCGTTGCTCGCCGCATTCCCGCCGGCGCGCCCATGCACGCAGGGTTTCATTAAGCTGGTTTTTTTTCATTTTTGCAGGCCCTCCAACTTCTTCCTTAGCAGACGCCTGGCGTGATGAATGCGCCAGTACATCGTGGCCAAAGCGCAACCTTCGATCCGCGCCGCCTCCGCCGCTTCCAAGCCTTGAATCGCCGTCAGACTGATCGCCGCCCTTAGGCGGGGACTGAGCGACGCCAGAGCTTTGGCGATCAAGCCATCGGTTTCATCGGCCGACACTTTATCGTGCGGCAAAGCCGCGCCATCCACCAAAACCGTCAAATCAGATTCGGTTGCCACAGGCATCCGTTGTTTCTTCCTAAGAAAACCGACCGTCGTATTCATGGCAATGCGATACAGCCAGGTAGAAAAACTGGATGCCTCCCGAAATCCGCAGATTGCATTGACCATACGAATGAAAACATCCTGCGTCAGATCGTCGGCATCGGCGTCATTCAGAACCATATGATAGATCATGGCCCTTACTTTCCCGACATGTCGTTTAATCACCGCCTCCAAGCAAGCCCGGTCGCCCCCTTGCTTGAAGTCGGCAATAAGTTCCTCGTCGCTGGAATCGGACGTTATCATAAGAGTGTTCTTTATCATATTAGACGCATTATGACAAAAAAACTTTGATTTATTTTCATCGCTCATCGCTTGTTGCCTGCCGAGGCCGGACAATACGGGTCTGGCCATACGCGCCCGAATTGTCGTTTTGCGCCAATATTCAGTTCCGTCCGCCGTGATTCTCGCGCTCCTTGTGCGCTACACGCCCATGTTTTCACGCCGATCTTTCCTTGAAATCACGTAACAACTCGTTAGATTGCTATACCGTGTTCGTTGGTTGAGCAAAACGCAAAATTGCTCCATCGCTGAAAAGTTCGTTATAAAATGCGCTCGCACCCGCCGATAATTTTGTTATGATCGGGCGCATTATGAAACCAAGAACCGCCTGCATCAAGCGCGCCACCCGTGAAACGCAGATTGAGCTTACGCTCACGCTGGATGGCCGCGGCCGTTTCGACGTGGACACCGGCCTGCCGTTTCTAAATCACATGCTGGAGCTTTTTGCGCGGCATGCGCTGATGGACCTGCGTCTGCGCGCCCGCGGCGACCTGGCCGTGGATTATCATCACACCGTGGAGGACCTGGGCCTGTGCCTGGGCCGGGCGCTGGATCAGGCCCTGGGCGACCGGCGCGGCATCCGGCGTTACGGCTGCGCCACCATTCCCATGGACGATGCTTTGAGCCGCGTGGTCGTGGACCTGGGCGGGCGCCCTTATCTCGTCTATGCGGTCGCCAACAAACGGCGCAAAATCATGGCCTTCGATGTGAGCCTGATCGAGGAGTTTTTACAGGCTTTCTGCGTCCAGGCGCGGATGAACCTGCACGTGGAGCAATTTTACGGACGGGAGCCGCATCATGCCTATGAATCGATATTCAAGGCCCTGGCGCGCGCATTGCGGGAGGCTGTGGCGCGGGATGCGCGCGAGACGGGCATCCCGTCCAGCAAGGGAACGCTCTGAAACTGTTCTTGGTTCTTCGTTCTTGGTTCTTGGTTCTTCGTTAATCTAAGGCGGGCGATGCCCGCAACCCAAAGAATTTGCCCGCTAAACAAAGAACTAAGAACCAGGAACCAAGAACGTTTTATATATGATAACCATTATTCCGGCGATTGATTTGAAGGGCGGGCGCTGTGTGCGCCTGCGCCAGGGAATTGCCTCCGATGAAACGGTCTATTCGGATGATCCCGTGCAAATGGCCAGGTTCTGGGAAAAGGCCGGCGCCGCCTGGCTGCACGTTGTGGACTTGGATGGCGCCTTTCAAGGCTTGCCCGTACACACGGAGTTGATCGAAAAAATCGCGCGGGCCATACGGATTCCAGTCGAGGTGGGCGGCGGACTGCGCACGGATGACCAGGTGGCGGACTTGCTGGCGCGGGGCGTGGAGCGCGCCGTGCTCGGCACGCGGGCCTGGACCTCGCCGGAAACGCTCGCGCGCCTGGTGGAACGTTTCGGCGAACGCGTGGCGGTCGGACTCGACGCGCGCAACGGCCGGGTCTCGATCAAGGGCTGGACCGAAACGACCGGGACGGATGCCCTGACGTTGGCCGCGCGCCTGGAGACTCTGGGCGTCCGGACTATGATTTATACGGACATCGCCCAGGACGGCATGCTGACGGGGCCGAACACGAAGGCGGTCGCGGCGCTTTGCGACCGGGTGGCCTGCCGGGTGATCGCCTCCGGGGGCGTGGCCTCGGCCGCGCATGTGGCCGCCCTGGCGGCCATGGGCAAACCGAATTTGGCGGGCGTGATCGTGGGCAAAGCCCTGTATGAAGGCACGGTATCGTTGGCCGAATTGCAATCAGGAAGGCAAAGGACGGGCCAGCCGGAGGCTGGCCCCTACCTGTGAAAAACAGAAGCAGGTAACGGTAGGGCTCGGCCTCCAGCCGGGCCGGATTGGGTTGCGAGCACAGCCCGCATTGGAGAGCAAGACATAATGATGATGGCAATTCACGAATCGCGCCTGGCCAACGGCATGCGCGTGGCGACCTCCGCCATGGAACACTTGCAGAGCGTGGCGCTCGGCGTCTGGGTGGGCGTCGGCGCGCGCTACGAAACACGCGCCTTGGCGGGCATCAGTCACTTCATCGAACACCTGTTGTTCAAGGGCAGCGAGCGCCTGTCGGCGCGCGACATTTCGCAGGCCATCGAGGGCCGCGGCGGATTCTGCAACGCATTCACCCAGGAGGAGCTGACCTGCTACTACGCGCGCACCGGCGATGACCACACCTGGAAAGCGCTGGACATTCTGACGGAAATGTACCGCCATCCGCGCTTCGCGCCCGCGGATATCGAGAAGGAACGCGGCGTCATCATCGAGGAAATCATGATGTACCGCGACCAGCCGGAACAGGTGGTGCAGGAAATGCTCAGCGCGGCCTTATGGCAGGACCACGAACTCGGACGCCCGCTGATCGGCTATCCCGAAACTCTGCGCGAACTGACGCGCGACCATATTCTGACGTTCAAAAAAAAGAAGTACGTGCCGGAAAACACCGTTTTTATTTTCGCCGGCCACGTGCGCCACGAGGAGTGTGTCCGCCATGTGGCCAAACTGACCCGCGGAATCGCGGGCGCGCGCGAGCCCACCTACCCGCTGGTCACACCGGCGGTGCCCCAGGAGCGCCTCAACCTGAGAGCCAAGGACATCGAGCAGACCCAGATGGCGCTGGGCTTCCGAATATTCGGACGGTTCGACAAGCGGCGCTACGCGCTGAAACTGCTGAACGTGATCCTGGGCGAAAACATGAGTTCGCGCCTCTTTCAGGTCGTGCGCGAAAAACATGGACTGGCGTATGCCATTCATTCCGGCATGCAATTGTTCGCCGAAACCGGCGCCCTGGTAATCGGCGCCGGCCTGGATCGCAAACGCCATGAAAAGGCGCTGGAGCTGATCGCGCGCGAAGTCAAGCGCCTGAAACAGGAGACAGTCAACCCGCAGGAACTGGCGCGCGCCAAGGAATACGTCATCGGCCACATGCGCCTGGGATTGGAAAACCCGACGGGCCATATGATGTGGATGGGCGATCACATCCTGAATTACGGCTCGGTCATGGCGCCCGAAGAGGCCATCGCGGCAATCCAGGCCGTGCAGGCCGAGGACATCCAAAAACTGGCGGACACCATTTTCCGCGAGCGCACGGTCAGCATGGCCTGGCTCTCGCCGGGAACAACCGCCAAGGACGGCGAGCGTTTTAAAACCATACTGGCGGAGATGTAGGAAGCGTATGGGTGTGTAGGAGTATGGGTGTAGGGGCGTGAAAAATTTATGCGGGACACCCTCACCCCCATACGCCCATACTCCCATACTTTTGCAAAGAGGAGACTTTTGCCATGAAAAAAGCCGCTATCGTCGTTCTTGCTCTCATTCTGGCCGGGGTGATCGGGTTGCAATTGTTCCTGGCCTATGGGCTGACGGATTCCCTGCGTCAATGGGTCCTGCCAATGGCCAAGGAACGCTGGAACCTGGATGTCACCCTGGAGCGCGTCAGCGTCAATTTGCTGGGCGGATCGCTCTCCGTTCACGGCATACAGGTAATCAACCCGCCGGACTTCGACACCAAGAGCATGATCGCCATGAAACGGTTCAAATTGACGATCGGCCTGCCGGCGTTATTCCGCGGAGGCATTGCCAAAATCGAGAAAGCCACGATCCGGGATGCGGCGCTCAGCGTGGTTCGCAACCGGGAAGGCGCACTTAACATCGAGCCGGCCCTTGCGGCCATTCATGCCGCCATGTCGAACACGCCGCCCGGCGAGGCGGGACCGCCCGCCCCCGGCGACCCCCGGGTGCGCGTTAAAAAAATTCCCGACTTCGCAATCCAACAAATGGAGATCACGACCTCGGCGCAGTATGTCGATCACAAAATCAGCGAGCCTCCTTTCCGGCTGGGCCTCGATATGCAGGCGCGCCTGAAAGATATCGCCAATCACGGGCGAAACGACGTAATGTCCGGAACGATCAACCTGCTGGGCCACATTCTGACCACCGACCGCAAATGCGCGTTCGACCTGAACGGCCGGATCGCCCCGATCAACGACCCCACCCTGCTGAGCTTCGACCTGACCGGGTCCATTCAGACGGTCGATTTTAAAAATTTCCGGGAGCTGGCGGCGCGGTGCGGGTTTGAAGAAGGCCGGATCTCCGGAACCATGACGCTTTACTGCCAGCAAGGCGTGTTCGACCCGGAAAAATCCGTTCTGCATCTGACATTCGACAAGGTCAAACTCACCCGCAAACAACAGGAACAATTCGGCGGCATTCCGTTCCCCGAAGCGTTCAAGGCGCTCGTGCCCATCAAAGGCACCCTGACCAATCCGGAAATCGATATCCGGGAAGCCTTGACGCAAACCATGGCCAGCAAGGACACGTTCGACGCGATCATCAACGGCGTCCTGGATGCCCAGAACCGTTCCGCCGCGACATCCCAAGCGGTCAGGGACATGCAAGACAAGTCCACCGATTCTCAGGCCAAGAGCAATGCGCCGAACGCGGAGAGCGCCGGCATGGTAAAACCGGAACATCCTCTTGACATCAAAAACACCCTGGGCGAGTTATTCGGAAAGCCGGAGTCGAAAAGACCATGATGAAGGCACAAAGGCACACAGGCCCAGAGGCACAAAGCTGAATGGGCTAATTTCAAAACCAATCGAAAAACGGTCGCGCAAAAGCGCGACCCTCCCGATCTTGGTCGAACGCCATGACATCGTATAAACGCGCTTATATCGGCACAAGCATTGTAGCTTTCCTGATCGCCATCGTCCTTTCGGCCGCCAACCTGTACCTGGGCGATTTGAATCAGGATGAAGGCTGGTACCTGTACGCCGCCCGGCTGGTTGCCGCAGGCCAATGGCCGTACATCGATTTCGCCTTCACCCAGGGACCGGTGATGCCGCTGGTGTATGCCCTGTTCGCGCCGGTCATCGCCGTGGGAGGGCTGGCCGGCGGCCGGCTGATAACCGCCCTGCTGGGCCTCGTGGCCGCCGTTCTGGCCGCCCGGCTGGCGGCCCGACTGGTAAATCCGGAATTGCGCGCCGGCGCGGCGCTCACCACGTTCATTCTCATCGTCGTCAATGTTTATCAAAGTTATTTCTGCACAGTCGTTAAAACCTATTCGCTCACGGCCCTGCTCTTAATGCTGGGATTCCTGGCGCTGGCCGGGGGCTGGACGCGCCGCCGCGCAGGACTGATGCTTATAGCCGGCGCGTTCATGGCGCTGGCCGCCGGCACACGCGTCTCCGCCGGCGTCATCCTGCCGATCGTTTGTCTATGCCTGCTGGCGTCCCGCCGAAGCGCGCCATCCCTGGCCTGGCTCTATTTCGGGCTGGGCGCAGCGACCATGGCCGGACTGGTTTTTCTGCCGTTCCTGATCCTGGCGCCGGAATCCTTCCTGTATTGCATTATGCAATATCATGCCCTGCGTCATTCCGGCGACGGCCTGATGACGCTTGCTTTTAAGATCGGCTTTTTATCGCGCCTGCTTCAGGCTTATTTTGTCGCATTCATTGTCGGCATCTTTATTGTCTTCGCCAAATGGGCTCAAGCCCGCGCCCCTGCGACAATGGCCACACCAGCGGCGATGGCCGCTCCAGCGGCGATGGCCGCTCCAACGGCGATGGCCGCTCCAACGGCGACGATCACACCTGTTTTGATGCGAATCCTATGGTTGAGCATCGCCGCCATTACACTGATTCATTTCCTGGCGCCATTCCCGTACGACGATTATCAGGTGTTCGTTTTCCCGCTCCTGGCCGTCGCCATCGCCAATGCGGCTATTCGACTTGTCGGCCGGCGCGGCGCCTTGTGGTTGACGCTCGCCATACTGATCGCATCACTGGGCGCCGCGGGATCTTCGCCGCTAAACCAGGACTGGTTCATCCAGGGACGCGACCGCATCTGGTGGCTGATCAAGGACCGTTCGCCGCTCCAGAAACTGCGCGATACTGCCGCCCTGATCCGGCAGGAAACCCAACCGGTCGATTTGTTGCTGACACAAGACCCTTACATAGCCGTGGAAGCCAACCGGCAAGTTCCGCGCGGCCTGGAAATGGGGCAGTTCAGTTATTTCCCAGCCCTCAGCGACGATCAGGCCGCCAAATTGCACGTGTTCAATCGCGCCGGCTTCGAGCGCCTGCTCCGGACAACGGAGGCGCCCATAGCCGCCCTGAGCGGTTATGCGCTGGCCATCCAATCTCCGGAAGTGACACCCCTGACGGAGGAAGACATGGCTTTGTTCACCGAGATTGTGACAGACCGCTATACGCCCATGACCAACGTGCCCTCTTTTGGGCAGGCCGGCACAACGCTGAAGATTTACAGGAAAAAGTAAGGGCGTAACGGCGTATGAGTGTAACGGCGTATAGGAGTGCAGAGCCAATGCTTTACTCCGATACTCCCATACTCCCATACTTAATAGATCGGAGATCCTTATGAAAGTAGCATTGCTTGGCCTTCCCCAATCCGGGAAAAAAACTTTTTTCAAGCTGTTGACCGGACGCGGGCGCGGGCCGGCCGGATTCCCGGCGCTCAAGCCGGGTGAAACACTGGAAGGCATCGCCCTCATCCACGACGCGCGCGTGGATGCGCTCTCCGCGATTTTCAAGCCGGAAAAAACAAAGTACGCCGAAAATCTTATCGCGCTTTGTCCGGATATGGCGCCGGGCGACGCCAAACGGGAATGGCTGGAGGCGGCCCGGCGCTGCGATTTATTATGCGTGGTTGTCCGCGCTTTCACGTCGGACCAAGTCTATCACCCCGCCGGGTCCGTGGATTCGGAACGCGACCGCCTGACGCTGGAAGCGGAGTTGCTCCTGGCCGACCTGGAACTGATCGAAAAGCGCCTTGAGCGGTTGACCAAGGAAAAACGCGCCGGGCAAACAACCCAACAAGCCCAGGAAGAACAGACGCTCGCCAAACTCAAAACCACGATCGAAACCGAAATGAAATGGACGCCCCTGGCGCTCCCACCCCACGAACTCGAGCCCATCCGAAATCTCAACCTGCTGATCCTCAAACCGGTGCTCTGGGTTTTTAATATGGACGAGGAACGCTTGAACCAAGTCATGGGCCACGCCGGCGACGCGGTGTTCACGGTCTCCTGCCGCATTGAGCAGGAAATCATGGACCTGGCGCCGGCCGAGCGCGACGCGTATCTCAAAGACTTGGGGCTCGCGGCTTCCGGCCTGGACCGCCTGAACCAGGCGGCTTACGACGCCTTGGGGCTTATGTCGTTCTACACTGTGGGCAAAGACGAGGTGCGCGCCTGGACCATCCGCAAGGGCTCCACGGCGCCCACGGCGGCCGGCAAGGTGCATAGCGACATCGAGCGGGGTTTCATCCGCGTGGAAGTCATCAAGTTCGACGACCTTGTCGCCGCCGGCGGCGAAGCGGAAGCCAAGGCCCACGGCAAAGCGCAGGTCAAGGGCCGGGATTACGTGATCGAGGATGGCGACATCTGCCACTTCCGGTTCAATGTGTAAACGTCAAATTAGTCTGACAATGCAAAAAAGGCGCAAAAACGCGAGGGTTCCCTGCGCGTCTTTGCGCCTTCGCATTAGCGATTGAATTGTTACTTCTTAGGCTCTTCCTTGGCCGGGGCTTTGTCGGCAGTTTTGTCTGTGGCTTTGTCCACGGCTTTATTCGTGGCGCTGCCGGCATCTTTGGCCGGCGCTTTTTCCGCCGGGGGTGTTTGCACGCCTTCTTTATCAGCCTTCTTATCCGCCGGCTTGGTTGTCACACCCGATTCTTCATCCGGCGCGCCGCCCATGGGGGGCATCATCATCGGCTTGACCGGCTCCGCGCCATTCTGGTAAGAAATTTTGGCCTTGTCGCGCAGTTCCTGAATGAAGGGACCCGCCTTTTCCTGCAACTGGCGGCCCTTGTATTGCGCGGTAATCTGGGACTTAACTTCATCGAACGCAACGGTGCGCGGAAGATTGTGCTCGGTCATTTGGATCACGTGGTAACCGAAATCCGTTTCGACCACCGCGCTGATTTCATTGGTCTTCAGGCCAAAGGCCACGACTTCGAAGGCGGGCACCATCTGGCCCTTGCGGAACTCGCCCAGGTCGCCGCCCATGGCTTTGCTCGGACAATCCGAGTTATCCTGGGCCAGTTTCTCGAAATTAGCGCCTTTGGAATCGATCAGCTGCTTGCGCAAGGCTTCGGCTTTCTCCTTCTTGACGGCCTTCTTGGCGGCGTCGTCCGTGGCATTCACGGCAATCAGGATATGGCGCGCCCGCACGGTCTCCGGCATTTCATAAAGCCGGCTCTTGTTTTTATCGTAAAAATCCTTCAAATCCTTATCGGTCGGCTCGCCGATCCCAAGCAGTTTGCTCAACTTGAGCTGCTCCATGATGTCGGCCCGGAAGGATTTGTCGCTGACGCCATTGCTTTTCAGGAGTTCTTCGAGGTTTTTGCCTTTGGGCAAGGTCGTCTTGATTTTCTCGATTTCCTTGTTGATCTCGTCGTCGCCGACCGTGATATTCTTCTTCGCGAATTCATCAGCCAACAGCGCGCGCACCACGAGACTGTCGACGATCTGCGGCTTGATGGTCGGCAGCATCATGGCAAACTGGTCGCCCGAACGTCCGCGGCTCTGCATCATTTTGGAAATTTCGCCGATTTCAGCGTCAACATCGCCCTGGGTAATGGTCTTATCGTTGACCTGGACCAGGACGGTTGCCGGGGCATTACTGGCGGCAACGACCGCCGCCGGGGCCGGCATGACCATGGGCATCGCAACGGCCGCCGGGGCGGCGGAAGCGGGTTTCTCGGCCGCTTCGACCTTCTTGGCGGCATCGGCGGCGGACACGATCCCGCCCAGGCACAGCACTCCGGCAATAACCGACCCGATCAGTCTGCTCGAAAACTCGATCTTCATGCGATCATTCCTTTCTTGGGCAACCCCTTTTATGAAAGAGTTGCCGAACTATGGTGAAACGACACAGACGCGAAAAATAGACTTATTCAGCGCTCGTGTCAACAAAGAAAAGGCCTTAAGGCGGGCTAAGCGCCCGCAACCCAAGGGAGGGCGGGCATGTTACCCGCTACGGACAGCGCTTGGATTGCACCGCGACTTCGTAGGCCTTGATTTCCCGCATCCAGGCCTGGTTCGCGGGCACATCCTGGCGGCAACAGTAATAATCCCAGACGGCGCCAAACGGCAGACCTTTCAGTTCCTCCATCAAGGCGAGCCGCGCCGTGAAATCCCCCTGGCGTTCCATCCGACGCAGAGCGGCGGAGGGCTCCAACAGCGCGATCAACAGGGCTTGGAGCATGGCGCGGGCGCCAATTACTAAGGCGGCAACCCGATTGATGCTGGCATCGAAAAAGTCCAGCCCGATATGGACACGCCGCAAATAATCGCCGCGCACGATTTCTTCCGCCAAGGCGCGGAGATCGTCCGTGAGAGTCACCACATGATCGCTGTCCCAACGCACACCGCGGCTGACATGCAAAAGCACACGATCCAACTGGGTGAGCACGGCCGACAACTTGTCGGCGACCGATTCGGTGGGATGGAAATGCCCCATATCCATGCATAACAGCTTGCGATGCGCCACCGCGTAAGCCAGATAAAAATCGTGCGAGCCGACAACATAGGACTCCGACCCCAGGCCGAACAGCTTGCCTTCCAGCGCATCCAGATTATAAGCCGGACGGTATGACTCTTTGAAGATTGTGTCCAACGACTGCTGTAACAGCTCGCGCGGCCCCTTGCGGTCCGCCGGCGTGTCTTTGGAGCCATCCGGGATCCAGATGTTGGTCACACAGGGCGTTTTCAATTGGCGTCCCATAAACGCGCCGATCCGGCGGCAAGCGCGGGCGTGGTCGATCCAGAACCGGCGGATGGCCCGATCCGGATGGGACAAGGTGCGCCCGGATTCGGCCAGCGGGTGAGAAAAGAAAGACCCGTTGAAATCCAATCCCAGTTTGTGCAGGCGCGCCCAGGCCACCCAATCGGCGAAATGCTCCGGCGCCAGTTCGTCACGCTCGACCGGCCGGGCCTTGGTTTCCGCATAGATGGCATGGAGATTGACGCGATGCCGCCCGGGAATCAAGCTCAACGCCTTGGCCAGATCGGCGCGCAGTTCTTGCGGGGTTCGCGCTCGGCCCGGATAATTACCGGTTGGCAATACGCCGCCAAGATTACCGCGAGGCGGCTCGAAACCGGCCACATCGTCACCCTGCCAGCAATGCAACGAAATGCGAATTTCCGCCAACTGCTTGAGGACCTTGTTTGTGTCGATCCCATGGACAGCATACTGTTCGCGAGCCAATGAATACGCTTTGTCGATCGTCATGGTGGGTTCCCGTTGGTTAAATTGACCGGCTGAATTCAAGGCAATTATCGTATCAGCTTCGCGAGATATGGCAACGGCCAAACTTTATTTACCGGTTATGCAATAAAAGGACGCAGACGACGGACCGAGCAGGCACTTCAGGTTTGGATTCGGTAAAAACGGAACTGTTCCTTATGGTTGATTTACTTTTTAATCGCGACCGCCGGCGAGGGAACAAGTTCCGATTTTGCATGGCTCAGGCGCCAGTAGCGGGCGCCAAGGCCCAACAACAGCAAGCCGAGAATCACGGCGATGGAAAGCCGCTCGTTGGGCGTCAGGTAAAACCAGGCCCGCGGCAGGCGTCGCCACAGACTGCCCTCATTTTCGGATGATTCAGGGATAGTCATGATCGGAATCTCAATCCGGGTAGCCGCGCCCGTGAGGGCGTGGATTCTTCCGGCGGCCACTGGCTCACGCCCGCGGCTACATGAAACAGTTGCCGCCTTTGGCGACTTATCTCATGCCTTAAACACAATATTGACCAGCTTGTCCGGGACCACCACCATCTTGACCACCTGCTCGCGCTTGACCGCCTTGGCAATCTGCGGCTGCTCCAGCGCCGTGTCCTCCAGGCTTTTACGGTCGGCCCCGGCCGGCGCCATCATCGTGCCGCGAAACTTGCCGTTGAGTTGGAGCGCGATTTCCACGCAGTCGCGCGCCAGTGCGGCGGGATCGGCCTCGGGCCAGGCGGCCTGCAAGACGCCGGGCGCATGCCCCAACTCCACCCATAACTCCTCGGCAATATGCGGGGCCAGGGGCGAAAGCAGGAGAACGATCGTTTCAACGGCGTGGCGGAGGACAGACGACGGAGGACAGACGACAGACGACTGAGGGCAGAAACGCTCCACCTCGTTCATCAGCTCCATGATCTGGGCAATGGCCGTATTGAAATGGAAGGCGCCATCCAGTCCGCCGGTAACGACCCGGATGGTTTCATGGGCCTTGCGATAGAGATCGCGCTCCGGAACGCTCATGGACGCCAATTCCGGCGCGAAGGTTGCGGCCTTTTGCAGAACGTCATGCCGCTCATATACGAAGCGCCAGAGGCGCTTGAGAAACCGGAAGGCGCCCTCGATGCCCTGGTCGTTCCACTCGGCATCCTTTTCCGGCGGCCCGATAAAGAGCGTATAGAGCCGCACAGTGTCGGCGCCGTATTCGCGGATCAGTTCGTCCGGGCTCACCACATTGCCCTTGGACTTGGACATCTTGTAAAGCTGGCCGTCCTTTTCGCTGCGCTTGCAGATCATGCCCTGCGTGAACAGGTTCGCGAAGGGCTCGTCGAAGCCCACCAGACCCATGTCGAAGAGCGCCTTGGTGAAAAACCGCGCGTACATGAGATGCAGGATGGCGTGCTCGATGCCGCCGATATACTGGTCCACCGGCAGCCACCGGTTGCACACCTCGGTCCGGATGGCCTGCCGGTCGTCGCGCGCGGAAAGATAGCGCAGATAATACCAGCTCGAATCGACGAACGTATCCATGGTGTCGCTTTCGCGCTGGGCGCTCGCGCCGCACTTCGGGCAGGTCGTGTTCATGAAGTTCGCGTCGCGCTTCAGCGGCGATTCGCCCGTGGGCTTGAACTCCACGGTGTCCGGCAGGAGCACAGGCAAATCCTTTTCCGGCACCGCCACAATGCCGCAGGTCTTGCAATAAACGACCGGGATCGGCGCGCCCCAATAACGCTGGCGGCTGATCAGCCAGTCGCGCAGGCGGTAGGTCACGCAAGCGCCCCCAAACTTTTGCCCCTCGGCATAAGCCGTCATCCGCGCCCGCGCCTGGCCGCTTGGCAACCCGCTGAATTGGCCGGAATTTGCCGTGACGCCGTCCTCGACGTAAGCATCCGTCATGAATTTCGGTTTACCCGCGGTGTCATTCCCGCGAAAGCGGGAATCCAGATCCGAGCTTTCTGAAACTGGATTCCCGATTGGATCGGGAATGACAAGCGTCCGCTCCGCGTTCTGGATGGAAAGCTTGATGGGTAAACCGTATTTTTTGGCGAAGGCCCAATCGCGCGTGTCGTGCGCCGGCACGGCCATCACGGCGCCGGCGCCGTAACTCATAATGACGTAATCGCCGACCCACAACGGAATTTTCTCGCCGGTATAGGGATTGACCACGAACCGCCCCGTGAACACGCCGTTTTTATCGAGGGTGTTGCCGGCGCGGTCAACGGCGGCAACCTTGACGGCCTGGGCGGCGAACTGCGCGACCGCCGCTTCTTCCGGCAACCCCTTCACCAGTTCCGGCAACTCCGGATATTCCGGGGCCAGCACCATATAGGTGCAACCGAAGATCGTGTCCACCCGCGTGGTGAAACAGGCCACGGCGGAGATGGAATCCTTCCCGCCGTCGCGGCGCGGCGCCAACGGGAACTCGATCCGCGCGCCTTCACTGCGTCCGATCCAGTTCTTTTGCATCAACTTGACCCGTTCCGGCCAGCCGGCCAGCTTGTCCAGATCGTCCAAGAGGCGCTGGGCATAGTCGGTGATCCTGAAAAACCACTGTTCGAGGCGTTTCTCCTGCACCGGCGAATCGCACCGCCAGCATTTGCCGTCGATCACCTGCTCGTTGGCCAGCACGGCCACGCAGGATGGACACCAGTTGACCGGCGCAAACGCCTTATAGGCCAGGCCGCGCTTGAAAAACTGCAGGAACAGCCATTGCGTCCAGCGGTAATAGTCCGGCAGGCAGGCGGTCACCTCGCGGTCCCAGTCGTAACAACAGCCCCAGGCGTTCAACTGCCGCTTCATGGTGGCGATATTGGCCAGGGTCGTGATCCGGGGATGGGTCCCGGTTTTGATGGCGGCGTTCTCGGCCGGCAGGCCGAAGGCATCCCAGCCCATCGGCGTCAACACGTTGAATCCGCGCATTTTCTTGTAACGCGCCACGGCGTCGCCGATGATGTAATTGCGCCCATGCCCAACGTGCAAGGCCGCCGAGGGATAAGGGAACATCATCAGGCAATAATATTTTTTAGCGGCCTTGTCCAGGTCCGCCTTGAACAAGCCACGCTCACGCCAATAGGCCTGCCACTTCGGCTCGATTTCATCGAACGGATATTTTTCTTTCATGGCAATTTCTCGTCGCCCGCGTTGCTGCGATTCATTGGAAATGAGCCATACTATAATCAAACCCGCGGCGATTGCATTAATAAAATGACAGGCGCGCGCCAATTTGGTATTGAATTCCTGTACATCAAGTTAGGCGGCCAAAGGCCGCGACTTTGCCGTTCTCTCGAACGGCGCTACAACGAGCCGGTGTAGTTGCGGTTCGATAGAACCGCTTGGTTTTGTCCACCGCAGGCGGGACCGCCTCCGGCGGAAAATTCCTACACATTAAACCAGCAATCGAACCGACGAGGTGAGTATGCGCATTAATCCCTTCCCGGCCTGGCGGCCGGTCGAATCGGCGGCGGCCCAGCTTGCCAGCGTGCCTTATGACGTGGTGGACCGCGCCGAGTCCGCCGCCTTGGCCCGCAATCAGCCGCTCAGTTTCCTGCATGTCACCCGCTCCGAAATCGACCTGCCGGAAACCACCCCGCCCTACTCCGATGCCGTCTATGCCAAAGCCCTGTCAAATTTTTCGGCGTTGAAGCAAAACAGCGCTCTGATTCAGGAGAGCGCGCCATCGCTTTATATCTACCGCCAGGTGCGGGAAGGCCATGCCCAGCGCGGGATTGCGGCCGTCTGCCACGTTGACGACTATGCGGCCGACCGGATCAAGAAGCATGAAAAAACGCGGCCGGACAAGGAAGACGACCGCTGCCGGCACATTTTGGAACTGCGCGCACACACCGGCCTCGTGTTCCTGACCTATCGTGACGAATCATCGGTAGATGCGCTCGTGCAAATCGCGGAAGCCCAGGCGCCGCTTTATGATTTCACGGCGGCGGATGGCGTCCGCCACACTGTCTGGCGCGTGACCGAAAGCCCGGCGTTAGCCCGGGCATTCGAACGCGTGCCTTGCGTTTATATCGCCGACGGTCATCACCGCGCGGCGGCCGCCATGCGCGTGGCCGAGCGCCTGCGCGCCGCCAACCCAAAGCATACCGGCCGGGAAGACTACAACTGGTTCCCCGCCGTGTTATTCCCCGCCAGCCAGCTCAAGATCCTGCCCTATAACCGCTGTGTGCGGGACTTGAACGGTTTGACGGAAACCGCCTTCCTGGAGACCGTGCGCCGACGCTTCGCGCTGACGGCCAACGCCTGCCCGGTCCCGCCGGGACCTGCGCATGCCGCCATGTTCCTGGGCGGACGTTGGTTCGAAATGAGTTGGAAGCCCGATCCGAAGGCTAATCCGGTGGCCGCGCTGGACGTCAGCGTCCTGCAAAACGATCTACTGGCACCCATCCTGGGAATCGCGGATCCGCGCACGGACAAGCGCATCGAATTTGTCGGCGGCATTCGAGGCACACTGGAACTGGAAGAGCGCGTCAAGACCGGCCGCTCCGCCGCGGCCTTTTCCATGGCGCCCACGACCGTGGACCAATTGATGACCATTGCCGACGCCGGTCAGTGCATGCCGCCCAAGAGCACCTGGTTCGAGCCCAAACTCCGCGACGGCCTATTGGTGCATACGTTCTGAAGAAATGCAGAATGTAGAATGCAGAATGAAGAAAGAAACTTGACATTCGTTAGTCGGTCATTCGCTCCTGCTTGTCGTCCGTCGTCCGTCGTCCGTCGTCCGTCGTCCGTCGTCCGTCGTCCGTCGTCCGTCGTCCGTCGTCCGTCGTCCGTCGTCCGTCGTCCGTCGTCAGGCGTCAGGCGTCAGACTGCCAGTCGGCGCGGTCGGCGGCATGGCCGGCGGCCGGTTTCTCGGCGGCGACAATGGAGCTCACGTTCACCTTGACGGAATGAATTTCGGCAATGCCGAGATTGTCGCGCATGCTTTCCCGAACCCGTTGCTGAAGAACCTGCGACAACTGTTGGACCTTGGTGCCGGCCCTGACGCTCACGTCCAGGCGCACCTCGACGCGTCCATCGCGCGAGGCGGCCACATCGGCGCGCAGCCGGATGATACCCGCGAATTCGTCCGCCAGCTTGGCGAGAAAATCGTCGATCGCCTTCACGCTGATGCTGACCGCCCCGCCCTCGTTTTCGAACGTGAGGAACTGCTCGTCCTTAATCGGAACGCCCGTCAGCCAGTACAGGAGCACGAGGAAAACGGCGGAAATCCCCACCAGGAACTGCCCCAGCTTGTCGTTGATCAGGAACACCCCCAAGGGCGTCTGAAAGGCGACAACGAGATTGGTCAGCAACAAAACGCCCAGGATCAGCAGTCCCACCGAAAGCACACTCTTAATCAGACCATGCAATAGATTCATGCCATTTACCCTCCGTTAAGTTGAAATTCCTATCCGTCAAATTAGGCCGCCGAAGGAATCCACGCCCTCATCGGCGCGGCTACGGAAACGCGCGCCTATCGTCTCGCGGCTACAGTTATGGCCCGCCGGCCACTCCGCGTCCCGCTTCCATCTTCTCGGTCTGGCGTCCGTCCTCCGTCGTCTATCATCCGTGCCTCACGCACTTCCGGCCGGTTCCGGCAGTTTGACGCCTTGCACGATTATGTTGATCAGGCCGATTTTCTTGCCGGTCATATCCTCGATGGCCTTGCGCACGTCGTTCTGAATACGCCAGGCCACCTGGGGGATGCGGATGCCGAAGGCGACCACAATGTGGAGATCCAGATTCAGTTTCTGGTCATCCATGTCCACCTTGATGCCGCGGTCGAACGAGGCCTTGCCCACCATGCTGGCCAGGCCCTCGGCGAACGACCCGCTCATCTCGACGACCCCGGGGACCTTGAGGGCCGCCAGACGGGCAATCGCGGCAATCACGCTGTTGTGAATGCGGACCGCGCCCAGCTCGGTGCCGTCCTCGCCATGTTCCTCCGAGGCGTCCTGATCGGCCGTGGCGGCGCGGCCTCCGTTATTTGCCGCCGACATCCGTTGTTTCGTTTCCATAGCCCTCCTCCTATGCGGGCTGCGCCCGCAATCCAAGAAATTCCAAGTTCCAAATTACAAGGAATAGTAAAATCCCAATAAAGACAAAATCAACCTTGGTTTCCTTCCTTTGCCTTATTAACATTCCCGAAATAGACTGGACATGGTCTTGGAAGAGCCACGCCTTCACAGGCGCGGCTACGTAGCCGCCGGTGTAAACCGGCGGCAATTTCACGTCTGGACTACATAAGTAATTGATGCGTTTCCTTGAAATTTGAAACTTGGTATTTGGAATTTGGAATTTTATTGGCGCAATGCCTCAAGTGCCGGCCAAGGACACGCCGCCCAACCCGTCTTTCAACAACTGCTCCAGATAGGCCGTATGGTAGCGCCCGCGGCGGAAGAGGGCATCGTTCAATATCGCGCGCCCCAAGGGCACGGTCGTCTTGACCCCTTCGATCATGAATTCACCGAGGGCGCCGGACATGCGCTGAATGGCTTCCTCGCGGGTATCGCCGCGCACAACAAGCTTGGCAATCATGCTGTCGTAAAACGGCAGGACATCGTAGCCGCTGTAAACATGCGAATCCACCCGGATGCCCGGTCCGCCCGGGAAATGGACCCACTCCACCCGGCCCGGCGACGGCGCAAAATTATTGGACGGATCCTCGGCGTTGATGCGGAACTCGATAACGTGCCCTTGCGGATTGACCTCCTTCTGCTCGAAGGACAACCGCTGGCCGGCGGCGATCTTGATCTGTTCCTTGACCAGGTCGTAACCGGTGGCCATTTCGGTGACCGGGTGTTCGACCTGGATGCGGGTATTCATTTCCATGAAATAAAAATGACCGCCCGGGTCAAGCAGGAACTCGATCGTGCCCGCGTTGCGGTAACCGATGGCCTCCGCCGCGCGCACCGCCAGTTTGCCCATTCGCCGGCGCTGATCGGAAGTCAGCACGGGACAAGGCGTCTCCTCCATGAGTTTCTGATGCCGGCGCTGGATACTGCAATCGCGCTCGCCGAGTTGGACCACGTTGCCGTGGTGATCGGCCATGATCTGGATTTCCACGTGGCGGGCGTTCTCGACATATTTTTCGATATAGACCGCCCCGTTGCCGAAGGCCCGCTCCGCCTCGGAACTGGCCATCATGAATCCCTGCGCCAGGCTTACGTCATTGTGGGCAATCCGCATGCCTTTGCCGCCGCCGCCGGCGGCCGCCTTGATCAGCACCGGGTAGCCGGCCTTGCGCACCACCTCGCGCGCCTCTTCCTTGGTCTTGACCACGCCATCGCTGCCGGGAATTGTCGGCACGCCGCTCTTGCGCACGGTCTCGCGCGCGACAGCTTTGTCGCCCATCTTCTGGATGTTTTCCGGAGTGGGCCCGATAAAGGTAATGTTACAGCTTTCGCAAATCTGGACAAAGTGCGCGTTTTCCGCCAGGAAACCATAACCGGGATGGATGGCATCCACGTCCGCCACTTCGGCGGCGCTGATAATATTGGCTATTTTGAGGTAGCTTTCCCGCGCCGGGGCCGGCCCGATGCAAATGGCCTCATCCGCCAATTGGACATGCAGGGAATGCTCGTCCACGTCGGAATAGACCGCCACGGTCTTCACGCCCATCTCGCGGCAGGCGCGGATGATGCGCAACGCGATTTCCCCGCGATTTGCTATTAAAATACGGTTGAACATGCCATATCCTATTAACGATGGTTTAAAAGGTTCAGCGGTTCACGGCTCAACGGTTGCCAGGCTCCACCAGAAGCGTTCTGACCAGGCAAGCCGATTCTCCCGGTTAATTTTCCAACCGTGAACCGTCAAACCATCCTTATGTTTTTTCGATTTTAAACAACGGCTGGCCGTACTGCACGGCATGGGCGTTCTCCACCAACACTTCACGGACGATGCCCTTGACTTCGGCCTTGATTTCGTTCATGACCTTCATGGCTTCGACAATGCACAAGACCGTCTCCGGCGTCACCTCCTGACCAACCGTCACGTACGGCTCGGCATCCGGCGCCGGCGCGCGGTACAAGGTGCCCACAAACGGCGCCTTGACGAACGCCATGCGCGGATCGTCCGCCACAGGCGCCGCCGGCGCGGGCACCGCGAATGTCTCGGCCTTGGGCGCGGGCGCCGCCAGAGCGGCCACCGTCTGCACAATCTGCGCAGCCCCGCCCTTTTTAATGGACAGACGCATGCCGTTTTCTTCCATTTCAAACTCTGCCAGCCCGTTGGCGGTCATCAGGTCAACGATTTCCTTGACTTTATCCAGTTGCATGGTCACCTCGTCATTATGTTACCCCGGTCTCCGGCCGGACTTGAGATATTGAACCAATCCTGTCAGGGCCAAATGATATCCAAAAGCCCCGAATCCCATGATCTGACCAAGGCAGGCGCCGGCCGTCAGGCTGACATGCCGGAACTCCTCGCGGGCCGCCGTATTGGTAAGATGCACTTCCACGCATGGCACGGCAACGGCCTGCAGAGCATCCCGCAAGGCTAAACTGGTATGCGTATAGGCGGCCGGGTTCAGAATGATCCCGTCGAACTTTTCCCGGCTGGCCAGAATCTGCGAAACCAGCGCGCCCTCCTCGTTGCTCTGCACATGTTCCAGTTCGACACCGAGGGTCTCGGAGATATCCCGGAGCCCCCGGATAATATCATCCAGCGTCTCCTTGCCATAAAGCGCCGGCTCACGCTTGCCCAACGCACCCAGGTTCGGCCCATTCAAAACAAGAATCTTTATCATGGCTGGCGATTATCCTTGTTTGACGGCTGGTTGCCAAGCACAAATACATCCTGGGCGTTAAATTCCATAACCCGCCGGTCATCGAGGCCAACCTTGACCTTGCGATCCAACACCCGCGTTTCCAGCACACAGCCTTGTCCGGCGGGACATCGCACCCGACAGCCCTCATGCGGCAGTCCGCGGGCCATATCCTGATAACAGGCCTGTTCGTAGCGCAGGCAGCATTTCAGGCGTCCGCACATGCCGTTGAGCGTCACCGGATTGAGTGAAAGCCCCTGACTTTTGGCCATGCGAATGTGAACATTGTCGAACTCCTTAAGCCACCCCGCGCAACACAGAACACGCCCACAGGTCGCCAGTCCGCCGCAAATGGCGGCCTCGTCACGCGCCCCGATTTGCCGCATCTCCACGCGCGCATGCGTCTCCGCCGCCAAGTCATGGATCAGTTGCCGAAAATCCACGCGCTCATCGGCCGTGAACGTGACGGTCAAGTGCGAACGGTCGAGGGAATAATGCACGCGCACGATCCGCATGTCGAGGCGGTGCTCCTTGATTTTTTCCTGGCACAAGCGCAAAGCCGTCTTGGAAAACAACTGATTTTCGCCGGCCATCGCCTGATCCTGCATTGTGGCGCGGCGCAGAAGCCGGGGCAGGTTTTCCGGAGCGGACGGGGTCTCGCCGTCGATCGAAATCACATGCCCGTATTCCGACACGCGCTCGGCCTCCACGATACAGGCGTCACCGATGCCGATAGCCAAATCCATGGGCGCCAGACAGCGCCAGGGATGCGTATCGTCACAATTAATATGGAGCAAGCGGAGCATGTTTAAGTGTTCAGGGGGTTCCGAGTTCTTAGTTCTTCGTTCTTCGTTACTCGTTCATTCTGTCGTCTGTCGTCCGGCGTCCGCCAGCAGGCGCCCCTGCCGCCAGCAGGCGGATAAACCCGCGTTCCAGCACCATGGTCTCGGGCAAATACTGATCCAACTGCCATCGCATGTCTTCAATTGTACGGATGTTATCCAACGCGCGGCGATAAGTCAATGCAACGGCCCAGCGCCGGATCAGCTCCTTGCTCTCGGTAAACACCGGTTCAATCAGGCCGCCCGCGCCGGAGACCTGGAGCAAAACGTCGCGCTGCCACAATAACAGCCACCGCAACAATTCGGCGCGCACCTCCCGGTACCGGGCCTCGATCCGGGCCTCCCGCGCGTCTTTAGAAACTTTCTCCGCGTCCGGCTCGCCGCGATTGGAGTCCGCCGCGCTCTCGGCCTTGATTGCCTCGGCGATCTTGTCGCGCTCCGTTTTTAAAAAGGCCAGTACGCGCCTTGAGCGGGCCACGGCCGCCGCAACACTCCGCTCCTCGATGCCGGTCAGCGCATCCACAACCATGGCCTTGGACTCCGCGCCGAACGCATCATCTCCCGCCGCCAGCGTCACGCGCTGGCATCGCGAAACAACGGTTGGCAGGAGCCTCGAGGGCTGATCGGTGACCAGCAAAAAGAGGCATTTGGCCGGCGGCTCCTCAAGCGTTTTGAGCAACCGGTTCGCGGCCTGCGGATTGAGCCGGTCGGCATTGATAAACACCACGACCTTCCAACCGCCCTCGAAGGAAGTCAGATTGACATGCTCCTGGACCGCCTCGATTTGCTCCGTCAAAATACCGCGCGATTTTTTTTGCGGTTCCACCCACAATACATCGGGATGGGCATGCGCGGCGATTCGCCGGCACTTGGCGCACCCTCCGCAAGGGCGCTCGCCCGGCGCCGTACAATAGAGCAGTTCCACCACCCGTTCGGCCAGAACCCCGGCGGCGCCGCGGGGCGCCCCCACGATCAGATACGCGTGCGCCAGGCGGCCGGAGGCTATGCTTTGCCGCAGCGACGCCAAAACCTGCTCGAGTTCAGATTCCGATGACATGCAGTGCCAACCCCCAGATATCGGCTTGAACGGCATCCTCATCGCGCGCGGCATCCACAACCCGGATACGCTGCGGCCAACGCCGCGCCAGTTCCAGATATCCGGCGCGGACCCGCTCATGGAAGCAGAGTGCTTCCCGTTCAATACGGTCCTTCGCCACGCCCTGGCGCAAATTGCGATGGTGCAGGCGCTCGAAGCCGGCCTTGACATCCACATCCAGCAGAATCGTGAGATCCGGCGCCAGGCCGCCGGTGGCCAAATCGTTCAAAACCAGGATATTTTCGACGTCACACCCGCGCGCATAGCCCTGATAAGCGGTCGTGGAATCGGCAAAGCGGTCACACACCACACAGACACCGTCCGCCAGGGCGGGAACGATGATCTGGCGCACCAATTGCGCGCGGCTGGCCATGAATAGGAAGAGTTCCGTTTCCGCGGACATGCCCTCGCCGCCGGCATCGTGCTGGAGCAAACGGCGAACGGTTTCACCCACGGGCGTGCCGCCCGGCTCACGCGTGGCGAGAACGGAATGACCCCCAGCCTGGAGTTGCGCAACCAGCCGGCGGGCATGCGTGGACTTGCCACTGCCTTCCGGACCTTCCAACGTGATAAATTTGCCGCGCGGTTTCATTTGCGCTTCACCTTGAACCCGTCGACCGCATCCTGAATGATCCAGCCTTGGGTCTCGACCTCACAGCGCAGGCGGTCGGCCTCGGCCCAATTTTTGCTTCGGCGGGCTTCCAGTCGCGCCTGGGCCAGGCGCACAACGTGCGCCGGCGGGGCCAAGGTATCCGCGCCGCGCACACCCAGCACACAGTCGATATGGGCCAGCGCGTCAAGCGCCTGGACGGCTTCCACCGGACTCAAGGCGCCTTCAGCCAAGCGCTTGTTGCCGGCATGAACAAAATCGAAGAGCGCGGCCAGGGCCAGCGAAATATTGAGGTCGTCATCCAGGGCACGCGTGAAAGCCGCCAGGTGAGGAGCAGTCCAATTTCCGATTTCCGATTGCCGATTGCCGATTGCCGATTCGATATCAGCTTGTGCATTAGTTGCCGACTGCTGACTGCTGATTTCTGACTTCTGACTTCTGACTTCTGACTTCCGATCGCTTTGCGATCGTATTCGTTCCGCGAACTCATCCAGGCGGGCGAGGGCGCCGCGAGCGGCATCGAGCGCCTCAAAGGTAAAATTGAGCGCCTGCCGGTAATGGACCGCCATGAGCGCGTAGCGGATTTCACGTCCGGAGTAGCCGCGCCCAATTATATCCCGAAGCGTGAAAAAATTACCCAGCGACTTGGACATCTTACGTCCATCCACGACCAGATGGGCGCAATGCATCCAGTACTTGACGAAAGGCCGGCCGGTGGCGGCCTCGCTCTGGGCAATTTCGTCCTCGTGGTGCGGGAAAATATTGTCCACGCCGCCGGTGTGCAGATCGAAACCGGCCCCCAGGTATTTCATGCTCATGGCCGAGCACTCGATGTGCCAACCTGGCCGGCCGCGCCCCCAGGGCGAATCCCAAACCACATCGCCGTCTTCGCTTTGCCAGGCTTTCCACAGAGCAAAATCGGCCGCATTTTCCTTCTGATATTCGTCCTGCGCAATACGCGCGCCCGGCTTGAGGCCGGCAAGATCCAGGCGCGCGAGTTTCCCGTAATCCTTGAATTTGGCGATGCTGAAATACACGGATCCATCTTCGGAGCGATAGGCATAGCCCTTTTGGAAAAGGGTCTCGATCAAGGCAATCATTTCGGGGATATGCGCCGTGGCGGCCGGATAGTGCTCGGCCGGCTCGACCGCCAACACGCGCAGGTCCTCAAAAAATGCATCTTTGTACTTTTGCGTATAATCGCGCAAGGCCGCCTTAGCCGCTTGCGCGCCACGGATGGTTTTGTCATCCACGTCAGTAAGGTTCATGACCTGAGTCACCTGAAACCCCCGCAAGCGCAGAGTGCGCCGGAGCAGGTCCTCGAACACATAGGCGCGGAAATTGCCGATATGGGCAAAGTCATAGACCGTCGGCCCGCAGGTATAAAGCCGCACCTGCGGGGCCTGAAGCGGAATGAACTCTTCCACGCATCGCGTCAGGGTATTGTAAATGTGCAAAGGCATGGGGGAATGCGTTCTTGGTTCTTCGTTCTTAGTTCTTAGTTCTTCGTTTTTCCGCCCTTCGTCCTTTCAGGACTGGTGTCAGTTATCCGTCGTCTGTCGTCCGTCCCCCCCCTCTTCTCCGGGCTGGCGTCTGTCGTCTGCCATCTGTCGTCCGTCTTGCCACCTCCACCGTCGCGACGGCCATGGCGGCAATGCCTTCCCGGCGTCCCAAGGCGCCCATGCCTTCCAAGGTTGTGGCCTTGATCGAAACGTCCGTCACCGACACTTCCAGCACGGATGCCAGCCGCTCGCGCATGGCTTGCCGATAGGGCGCCAATTTCGGCGCTTCGGCCATGACAGTGGCATCCACATGCACGATGCGCGTCCGGCGGGCCTTCAAACGCGCCGCCACCTGCGCCAGCAGATCGAGGCTGTCCGCGTCTTTCCAGCGCGGATCGGTATCCGGGAAATGCGCGCCGATATCGCCATCGGCAATGGCGCCCAACAAGGCATCGGCCAGCGCGTGGCAAAGCACGTCGGCATCGGAATGTCCCGCCAGACCCATGACATGCTCAATAGGCACACCCCCCAGAATCAGCCGCCGCCCCTTGACCAGCCGGTGCGCATCGAAGCCAATACCCATTTTAATCATAACACCCTCAAGAAATTTAGAGATTCAGCGATTAAGTGATTTAGCGATTGAAGAATAGACCATCTCAATTTCTCCTAAATCATTAATTCACTGAATCGCTAAATCGCTCACTTTCTTCTCGCCGGACATGCCCGCCGACATGGCAAACCGAAGCGCATCCTCGACCGACATATTAATCGGCGTGAGCCGCGAACGCGGCAAATAGATCGTATAGCCGCCCAGCTGATAACTGATTGGAACATATACGGCGCAGTGCCCCGCGCCCATGGGTTCCAAGCCCGTCCCATTCAGATCCTGCCGGGTCATAATTCCCAGCAAATGAATGTCATTACCCATGTCCGCCTTGACCACATATTTTTTGCCGGAATTTATTTTCTTGCCCTTGGCCAGGAAGGCCATCAAGTCCTTGATGCCGCCCAGCACCGTTTTCACCAGCGGAACGCGGGCCATCCAGCCTTCGACCATGTCCACCAGCCTTTGGAACAGCCAGAGATTAAGCAGGAGCCCGACCCCGACCGCCAGAATCAATCCGGCCAACAGGCCCATGCCCGGCAGGTAGATGCGTTCGGGCAACACCGCCTTCAGCAGCCCGCCCAGCGCATGCTCGGCGGTGGAACCGATCCAAAAAATAAAAAACAGCACGACACTGATCGGCAAAATCGCCGACAGCCCTTTAATAAGCAGTGAGGCCAGGGTTTTCATAAGGATTTATTGGTTCGAATTAAATTGTTCTTGGTTCTTCGTTCTTCGTTCTTCGTTACGAACACATGCACTTCAGTCCCGCTATCGGCTCAATAAAAAATGGCTTTCAATCCGACCAAAAGACGAAGAACCAAGAACGAGGAACAAAGAACGCCTCTTGCTTATTCAGCCTTTCGCCGCCGCCAGGGCCGCGTCATAATCCGGCTCCTGGGCGATATCCGGAACTTGCTGGGCATGGACAATGCGGTTATTGCCGTCCAGCACCAGCACCGCGCGGCTCATCAATCCGGCCAGCGGCCCATCCTTGATCTGCACGCCGTATTCCTTGCCGAAGCGCGGCGAGCGCAGGGTTGAGAGCGTCACAATATTTCGCAACCCCTGGCTCTCGCAGAACCGGCTTTGGGCAAAGGGCAAGTCCGCCGAGATATTAATGAGCGCCGTATTCGCCAGCGCCGCGACCGCCTCGTTGAATTTGCGCGCCGATACGGCGCACACGGGGGTATCCAGGCTGGGCACGATATTGACAATCTTGGTCTTCTGCCCGAACGTGGCCAGCGTCACGTCCGCAAGATCCGCGCCCGTTAATTTGAAGTCCGGCGCCACCGTCCCGCGGGCCGGCAATTTCCCCGCCGTATGAATCACACTGCCTTTGAACGTGATTTTGGCCATTGGTTCCTCCTTGCGTCCATCGGTTGCCGATTGTGCGCCATGCCCCCATTATGCTGAAATATCCGGGATTATGCAAACACGAACGCGCGGCGGATCCGCCGCGCCAGCCGTAACAGTTGCGTTCGCGATCGCGAATATAATTTAGACGGCACAACGGGCGCCGTCAAGGGCAGAAGCGCGTCCGCCGCAAAAATTCGCGCCAATATCGCGCGCCATCGCGCCCGGCCACGGTTGGCCAATAGCTCGCCTCAGCCTGCGCATTTTACATTCTTGACAACTACAACGCATTTTTCCCAGACTGATGGCCTATGGAAAAAGCGGATCGCAAAACACCAGTTCGGCCGATTGAAATTCTCTGTCCGGCCTGCGGCCAGGACGCGCTGCTCAAGCGCGAGATTGTGTACGAGGGATTCAAACGCACAGGCGAGAAACTGTCCTGCGCCGCCTGTGGCCATATTTTTCCCGACGGAGACACAGTGCCGTTCAAAACGAAAAAAATCGCGCCGGGCTTCGGGCGCCAGGACGTGCCGCCGCCGCCCAGGGTATTCGGCGAGCGCGAGGTGCTCGAAACCGTCGGACGGCTTTGCCGGCATTGCGCCCATTATGTGGTCAATCCTTTCCTGCAACGCTGCGGCCGATCCAACCGGGAAGTGGAAGCCACCGACACCTGCGACCAGTTTGCCGCAATTGGCAGACAAATAAAATCCCGCGACAAATAAATTGACAAGTCTTGCAGATTATAGTTGACTCATTGCGTTGTTCTTTGATCCGCAGTTTTTACAAGCGTGGAAGGCGTACGGAAGTCCGTGAAAATCGGACGCGGTTGCGCCGCTGTAACCGGGGACGAAATCCCATAAGCCATCCCAGCACAGGTTGGGAGAAGGCGGGGAAAGTAGGATAGCACCCGGAAGTCAGAAGACGTTGCTTTGCACGCTCATCGGAATCCGGCCAGGCCGGATTCGCTCTCTCGCAGGTGGAGAGGATGAGGTTCCGCAATCGCAAACCTTCGATATCCGCCTACGAGCGTATCGGAGGTTTTTTTATGACCAAGCTTATCGTTGCCGGATGTCTTTCGATCTTTATTGGCACGCGCATCCTTGCCGAAGACGCCGCGCCCAAACGAATTGTGAGCCTTGCTCCCAGCTACGATGAAATTCTGATCGAACTGGGATTGCAGGACCGGATCGTCGGCGTGACGACATCTTCCGATTACCTGGAAGAAGTCCGGCGCGCGGAACGGATCGGTTTATGGGTCAAACCCAACATTGAAAGAATCGTCGCGCTCAAGCCCGATCTTATCCTGGCCACCGGTTTTGCGGGGCAACAATCCGCCGCCGAAAAATTATCCGCCTTGGGTCTGCGCGTCGTGGTTCTGGATGAGACGCAGGGCATCGCGGAAATTTTTGCCAAAACCAGGCAGATCGGGGATATCCTCAAAGAACCCGCGCGGACGGCAGCGTTGCTCAAACGCATGCGCGCGACCGTCGCAACAACCAGGCGCTTGACGGCAGCGCTGCCTTCGCGCCCGCGAGTCTACATGGAAACCGGCTATGACCCGTTGTTCACTTGCGGCAAGGGGTCGTTTATCCACGAAATGATCGAAGCCGCCGGCGGGCAAAACATTGCCGGCGCCATCGCCCAGCCCTTCCCGCGCATATCGTCGGAATTTGTCATCAACAGCGACCCCGAAGTGATCATTCTGCCCTACATGGGCAGAAATTTCGGCAAAGAGGCCTTAAAGCAAAGAAAAGGATGGGAGAAAATCTCCGCCATCAAAACCGGCCGCGTCTATGACGACATAGGCCCCCAAGTCATCACCATCCCCTCGCCACGGCTGATTTTATACGGTCTGCCTGAACTTCTAAAGCGAATCCATCCGGAAATCATACAAGGAGCAAACAAAGAATGAATAGAGCCATGGACAACAAAACCGCGCTGGCGGTGACAACGCTTATGAATTTCATGCTCGCGGCGGGAATGGCAACCAATATCTTGGCGGCGGAATCCAACGCCGCGCAGCAGTCCTCCGCCCAAGTGGCGGTTGTCACCCAAGTGGCGGCTGCCACCCAGCCCGCGCCGGTTGCCACCCAGGCGGTTGTCGACGCCGATACCGTGGTTGTTTCGGCCACGCGCATTCCCCAGACGGTACGGGACTTGGGAGTGAGCGTTTCGGTGGTTCCGCGGGAAAGAATCGAGGAATTACAGGCGCAAAACGTCGGCGAGGTTCTGGAAGAAGTCGCCGACGCGCGCGTCAACAGCTACGGCGCCATGGGCGCGGAAAGCAAGATAACTCTGCGTGGTTCCTCCGGACAGCAGGTATTGGTCATGGTTGACGGCCGGCCGGTCAACGTTGCCTCGGTGGGCATGGCCGATCTTTCCCTGTATCCCGTTGACCAGATCGAGCGCATCGAGGTGATCCGGGGACCCGGCTCGGTTCTTTACGGCGCCGGCGCCATGGCCGGGGTGGTCAATATCGTCACCCGGGATCCGCCGGAGAAATTTACAACCGATTTAGCGGCGTCGTATGGAACGAAAAACACGCGCATTCTCCGATTGAATAACGGGGCGAAAATAGGCGACGCCGGCTACCTGATCACGGCCAGCCAGAATGCGTCCGACGGCTGGCGCGAAAACAGCGCCTGCGACGGCTACAATGTTGCCGGGAAACTGGATTATGACCTGACCCGGGAATCGCGGCTGACGCTAAACTCCGGCTTTTCACGGCAGAACAAAGGCGTCCCCGGCTCGACCAGCTGGGAAACCCCCAATGCCAAGCAATATGACCGGCAATACTGGTTCGATCTCACGCATAAATACGAATTTGAAACAAACACGGTTCTCACCAGCAAGGCTTTTTTAAATCAGAACTGGCAGGAATATAAAGACCCCGACAGTTTTATCGACGACACCAGCCGGAACCGGAAAGCAGGCTTGGACATTCAGCAGACTTTGCCGGTGGGCGCGCGCCAACTGCTCCTGGGAGGTATTTACCTGGAAAACGACTATGTGAATATCAGGGATGCCAACGATGTCTCGCGCATCGGCGGCGGCCGCGATCTCTTCACCGGCGCGGGTTTCCTGCAGGACGAGGTGTCGCTGCTGGAGGAACTGGTCGTGACCCCCGGCCTGCGCTGCGACGTTCAGTCGAAATGGGGCGCTGAACTCAGCCCGAAGATCAGCGGCCTCTACAAGATTATCGAAGGCACCGGTTTGAAGGCCTCCATCGGCCGCGGATTCAGGGCGCCCACGGTTAACGAACTCTATTGGCGGGACGATTATTCCATGGGTAATCCCGATTTGAAGCCCGAGGAATCGATCGGCTGCGACGCCGGCATTCAACAGCAGCTCGGGGCGAAAAGCATGCTGGAAGTATCCCTCTTTCAAAGCCGCATGAAAAACCTGATCGCCTGGTACGATAACGACGGCAAGGGGATATATACGGCGCAAAATGTCAATAAGGCCGTCTTGCGGGGGTTGGAAACCGAATTAAGCATGCAGCTCACCGAAGAAATCTCCGGCGAGCTGAACTACACCTTGCTTGATGCGCGGGACACCAGCGGCGCGTACGACGGCGAGACCCTGACCTACCGGCCGAAGAATAAAGTGGGCGGCCGCCTGGGCTATCAGAGCGAATGGGGGCTGAAATTGAACGTGAACGCCGACTATACCGGCTCGGTTTACACCGACCGGGCCAATGCCAAGGAATTGGGCGGCTTTTTAACCCTGGGCGCTTATGCGTCGCAAACTATTTTCAAGGGTGTGGAAATATTTGCGCGCGGCGACAACATCCTGAACAAGCAATATCAGTTGCTTGACGGCTACCCCATGCCCGGCGCAAGCGTGATAGGCGGCGTGAAGGCGGCATTTTGAAAAACAGATTTACACATTGGATGGCCGCGCTTCTGATTCTGGGCGGCTTGCTGGCGGGCGTGGGGATCATTTCCCTGTGCCTGGGTTCGGCCGATATTTCGCCGGCCAGACTTTTGTCGGCGCTAATGCGCAGCGGCGACACTATGGAACGGACCATCATCTATGATGTTCGTCTTCCGCGCATTTTACTTGGCATTGCGGTCGGCGGCGCGTTGAGCCTGGCCGGAGTCATTTTGCAGGGATTATTCCGCAATCCGCTGGTTGAGCCTTATACCATGGGAATTTCCGGCGGCGCGGCGCTGGGCGTATGCCTGGCTATCATCTTCAGGCTGGGCCGGAGTTGCGGCGTCTGGTCTTTGCCGGTGGCCGGCTCGATTGGCGCGGCCGCCGCCATTTTCGCGGTGTATTTTTTAAGCATCGGCAAAGGCGGCCTTAACATCCGAAATCTGCTGTTGATCGGCATAATGATCAGCTTCATCTGCTCTTCGTTGATGACGCTTATCATGGCGATTTCGAAGGTGGAGGATTTGCACGGCATCATCTTTTGGGCCATGGGCTCCCTGGAACAGCCCAACCCTCTGCTGGTAAGAATCGCCGTGATTGTTTCCGTTGTCGCCCTGGGGGTTTCTTATTTCTTTTGCCTGGAGCTTAACGCCCTCGCGCTCGGCGAGGAGGAGGCCTTCCATCTCGGCGTCAACATCGAAACCGCCAAACGCCTGCTCTTTATCCTGGCGTCAATTATGACCGGATTGAGCGTTTCTGTGGCCGGGATCATCGGCTTCGTGGGCCTGGTGGTTCCGCATTTCATGCGCCTTTTCGTGGGCGGCGACCACCGTATTTTGCTGCCCGCCGCCTGGCTTTGCGGGGGCGTTTTCCTGGTCGCCTGCGACACATTGGCGCGAACGGTTGTCAGCCCGACGGAATTGCCCGTCGGCGTCGTCACGGGATTGCTGGGCGGGATAATTTTTGTCTATGTATTGTGCCGGCGGCGGGAGGGCCAAATCCGATGCTCGATATAAGCGATCTGACCTGCGGCTATGACTCCGGATTCGCCATCCGTAATATCAATCTGCGCGTTCCGGCCGGCGAAATCGTCGGCATCATCGGCCCGAACGGCTCCGGGAAAACAACCCTGCTGAGGGCCATCACGCGGTCGCTGAAACCGGCGGGCGGCGTCATTCGTCTGGAGGGCGAAGATATCCGCAGAATGAAAATCCGGGAACTGGCGCGCAAAATCGCGGTTGTTTCGCAAAGCGCCGAATCCGGTTTTATGACCGTGGAGGAATTTGTGCTCCTGGGCCGGACACCCTATTACGACCGCTTCCGCTTCCTCGAAACGAAGAACGACGCGCAGATCGCCTGCAACGCCATGGTGTTAACCGATGCGCTCAGGATCAAGGACCAGCTCATGAGCCGGATCAGCGGCGGAGAACGCCAGTTAGCCCTGATTGCGCGCGCGCTGGCCCAGGAACCGAAGTTGTTGCTCCTGGACGAACCGACCACCTATCTCGACATCACCCACCAGATGGGCATCCTCGATCTCATCAGAAGGTTGAACATCAACTTCGCTCTTACGGTGATTATGGTGCTGCACGATTTGAACCTGGCCGGCGAATACTGCCATCGCCTGGCGCTGTTCGACAAGGGCGCCATTTACAAATTCGGCGCCCCGGAGGAGGTGCTTGATTACAGGATTATTGAGGAGGTTTACAAAACGGTTGTGGTGGTCGAGAAAAACCCTGTTTCCCGCAAACCTTATGTCATGGCTATTTCCGAGGCGGCGCAGGAAGCCAACCGCAGAAACAACAAGTTAGGCCCCGCAGCGGGGCAGCTTTTTCATAACGCCCGGTGAGGGCACCGGGCCTACAGTATTGTAGGCCGGGTCCCCTGACCCGGCGGGTTTGGATTTCCTATACATCAAGTTAGGCCCCGCAGCGGGGCGGCTTTTTCATGTAGAGCCGACTTTACGTCGGCTATCTTCGGCATAGGATAGCCGGTATAAAACCGGCTCTACATCAGATTGAATTTCCTTAACATCGAGTTAGGCGGCCAAAGGCCGCGACTTTGCCGTTCTATCGAACGGCAACTACACCGCTTTGGTGTAGTTGCGGTTCGTTAGAACCGCTATGTTTTGTCTGCCGGAGGCGGATCCGCCTATGGCGGGAAATTCCTACGTATCAAGGACTAAAAAATGATGATGCACATTGAAGGTTCTGGCGCGGTCTGGTCGGTCATTCTCAAGGGCGGCCCGGTGATGTGGCCGCTCATGATCTGTTCGTTGCTCTCGGCGACGATCACGATCGAGCGCCTGCTATTCTGGTGGCGCCAGCGCATGAGCGCGCAACGCGCGGAATGGCTGGACCAGCTTATGCAAGAAACCGAATGCGGCGAATTCGATCAAGCCATCCGAATAGCGCGCCTCCATCCCTTCGCCGCGACGCGCATCCTGGCGGCGGGGTTAAAGCACCATGCCTACGGCCTGGAAGGCAGTCTTGAGGTGGCCGCCGGCGATGAAATCGCCCGCATGAAACACGGCCTGACGGCCTTGGATACCGTCATCACCCTGGCGCCGCTCCTGGGCATTCTCGGCACGGTGCTGGGGATTATCCGCTCCTTCCGCATTCTGGGCGCCGTGGAGATTCAGGATCCGGGCGCGGTAATCGCCGGTCTGGCGGAAGCGCTGATAGCCACGGCCGCCGGACTTATTATCGCCATGGTGACCCTGGTGCCCTATAACGCGCTGGTCAGCAAAATCCAGCGCGAAGCGCGGCGATTGGAGCAGTTTGTCGCCCAGTTCGAAGTGGCTTACAAGAAAGGACTGGAATATGCGGATACCCACCGGCTACGAAAACAAGAAGGCGCGCATTGAGTTGGTCAATCTGATCGATATTGCCTTCGTCATCCTGGTGTTTTTCATCTACGCGGCCATTTCCATGACCCTCTCCAAAGGCCTGAAAGTGGCCTTGCCGGCGGGCGTGGCCGACGCCGGCAGTCAAAAACGCAGTATCCGTATTACGCTTGCCGCCGACAATACCATCAGCCTGGATCGGGAAATCTGCGACTTGGAAACTTGCGTTGCAAGAACCGCCGCGGCCGCCCGCAGCGGTTCCTGCGCCGTGCTGATCGGCGGCGACCGCGGCGCCGACCTGGGCGTCGGCATCGAGCTGTTGTCGCGGCTGAAGGAGGCCGGCATCGCCGCGGTGGCCTTCGAGGTGAAAAAACCGTGAATTTAGCGCGCAGTAATTTTTTTAAGCCGGCGCGGTTCTTGCGAACCGCCGCTACACCCTTAAATATGAACCGTCGGGATTCGTGTAACGGTTCCGCATGCGGATCGAATCCGCGCGATTATATCGCGGGCCTGTTGCTCGCGCTGTTGTTTCATGTCGGCCTGTTGCTATCCATGGCGGGCCTGTGGGGCGGCCGCTCTATCCGGGCGCAACCAATCTTTCAACAGGGCGCATCCAGCCTGGCAATGACATTCCTCGCTCCGCCTCCCGCCGGGATTGCCGCAATGCAGGCGCAAGCGGCGCCCCCCGTTGAAGCGCCGATTTATACGGCGCCTGAGGCGGAAAAAGAAGCGCCGGCTCAGGTTGATCTTCCCCATCCATCCGCCGCACTCTCGGAATCCCGGCCGGCGCCGGAACAGCCGGAGGAGACCGCCGAAACTCCATCTGAACTCACGCAGGCCAAATTGGCGGATAATGCTTCTTCGGGCATGTCTTCCACCCAATCGGGAGATGACGCCGCGCCGCAATCCGACGCCGATGGATTAAGCAAAGGCATTCAGGGGTTGCCCCGGATGTCGGCGGGTGTTCGCCCCGTCTATCCGTTGGGCGCGCGGCGTCGCGGCGAGCAAGGCAATGTTACGGTGCGCGCGCAGGTTGGCGCGGATGGACGGGTTGATGGGACAGATATAGTTCAGTCCAGCGGCCATCGCGAACTGGACCAAGCCGCTCTCAAAGCCATAAGACGCGCGCGTTTTAGCCCCGGCCGGAGAAACGGCAAGCCGGTAACATCCGAATCTCTGATTATCTTCCGCTTCCAGCTAAAAAACTGATGGACCTCGGCGCCGTGCCTTGACAGCGGATCGACATCTGAATAAATCTTTCGGTCTATGAAAATATCGACAGCATATACGCTTTTAAAATATTCTTGCTTGACATGGTGGTATTTCGATCGTAGATTAACACGAAAGGAGAAATAGTATTACCGTGATCGCCAGTTTTCCCGCCGCCTTGGAGTCAGACCTGCTGGCCGCCTTCGACTTGTTTCTCACCCGGCATGGCTGCCAGAACCGATCGGAAGCCGCGCGCGACCCGATTCGCAAGAACCTGGTGGACGAACAATGGCGTAGCGAGCAAGGCGCCGTGGTGGGGGTCATATCGCTGGCTGATCGTCTGATCGCCCTGCGGGGCGTCAAGCACGGCGGCCTGACTGCCACCGCTACCGGCCAGGCATCGAAATAATACGCCATTCTGTTGGCTGTATTTTTTTAGTCTATCGGTAATACTAATTTATATATCGTATTATAGCGTCGACCAAGACGGCCGGATGCCATATTGCCAAACAATGGTTGCCGCCTCAACAACACAACAGGAAAGGAATTCGGAAAATGCAAAGAAGAAACCAGTGGGCACTGATCTGCGCGGGCACGATGCTCTTCGGCGGCGTTGCCGGAGCACAGGTGTCGAGCAACGCCATTTCACCGGCGGCAACCAACGAGGCTTCGTCGGCAGGCATAGCGCAAGAACCTCCCGCATACTTGCGGGTGGACGAAATCATAGTCCTGGGCTCGCGCCTGACCAATAAGGTGAAAAACGTGACCTCGGCGGTGAGCGTGATTGATCGGGATCAAATCGAAGCTTTGACCACCGACTACGTTATGGACGCCATCGTCGCGGAACCGAGCGTTTATATCCGCAAGGACGCCATCTACGGCCGGCAGGATGTCAGTATTCGCGGGCTGGGATCGAACATGCGCAGAATCCAGACCCTGATTGACGGACGCCCCGAAAAAATGTTGCTTTTCGGCTGCACGGTCTCGCAGACCTTGCCCTTGGCCAATGTGGATAGAATCGAAGTGTTGCGCGGCCCGGAATCGGTGCTTTACGGCTCGGACGCCATGGGAGGCGTGATTAACATCATTACGCGCCGCAGGCTGGACCCAGGCTTTGAGACCGACGGCTCACTGCAATACGGCAGTTACGGCACTCTGCATGGATTAGCGCGCCACGGCGGGAAAATCCAAGGTTTCGATTATTACGCCGCGTATGACCACAAACAAACCGACGGTTACCGCCCCAACGGCGAATACAGCGGTGACTTCGGGTCACTACGGCTCGGAGAGGATTTAACCGATGTCTGGCGGTTGGAAGCTGCCGGCCAGTATTTCGCCGACCTTGGCCATGATCCGGGGCCAATTAACAATCTCTACACCAACAACGATTGCCGGCTATACAAGCGCGGCTCGTGGAATGTCGATCTGACCGGCCAATGGGACGATTCGCGGCTTTCGTTCATAGCTTATAACACTTTCGGGGACCACAAGTTCAACATGCCGACGATTTCAGATTATTGGCATTCAAAGGACCAGACATTCGGGGGCAAAGCCGAGTATTCGCGAACCGTTTTTAAAAACGACGACACGAAATGCGCGCCCACGGTCGGCTACGAATACCAGTATTTGTGGGCCAGGCCCCAGGATGACTGGGTGGCTTGGGCCAAAAAGAACATGCCGGCCAAATACATGGATTTTGGCAGTTTTATTCAGCAGAATAACGACGTGTATGTCTTTAACGAGTTGACCTGGCGCCAGTGGGTCAACACACTGGGCTTGCGCGGGCATTACGACAACTGCGGTGACAGCGTCGAATTCCTGCCGACGGTCGGCTTGTTAAACCATGTGACCGCGTCCACCATATTGCGCGCCAAAGCGGCGCGCGGTTTCCGCCAGCCGCGGTTCAGCGAGTTATATCTTTTCCCTGCCCACGACGAGAAGTTGGAACCCGAAGATATATGGGGTTACGACGTTGGTTTGATCCAGAAAATATGCTCGGTGGCCAGCGTGGAAATCGCTCCGTTTTATCAGCAGGCGCATAATATGATTCAAACGGTTCCGAACCCCGCACCACCGCCCCAAACCATCAACCAGAACTCCGGCGCCTTCGACACGCGCGGCGTCGAAGTGGCGGTCGAATACCGGCCGATCGAACCGTGCCGTTTGAACGCTTCCTACACCTATACGGATATTGACGACGCCAAGACCGGCAATCCGAATACCAACCGCCAGGGCGTTCCGGAAAATGAGTTGAGCTTCATCGCGGAATACACTATAAAAAAATTCCGTCTTTCGGCGGAAGTCCAGTATGTTGCCGATTTGTATGACAGCGACATTCTGGCAGGCGGCGCCATTGGGAAAGTGGCCAATTATTACGTGGTAAATCTCAAGGCGGCTTATCCCGTCGTTAAATATGCGGAAGTCTTCGGTGGTATTGACAATCTGTTCGACAAGGATTACGAACAGATTCCGGGATATCCAATGCCGGGAATAACAGGTTATGTCGGCTTACGCATGCGCATCTAAAACAGGACTATCCATGCTTACCATGGCCGCCTGTCTAACGGCGGCCATGGCCAAGGAACCGGTTCCGGCAACACAACCCATTGTGGTATGCACCACAACGCATTTAAGCGGGCTGGTTGAAACTCTGGCCGGCGGTTTATACCAGACAGAAACGATCGTGCCTTGGGGCATGTGCCCGGGACATTTTGAGCTCAGCCCCCGTAATATCGAAAAAATACGCGGGGCGGTTCTTATCCTTGGCCACGGCACGGAAAAATTCCTGGCGGTGTTTGAAAACGACCGATCCCGCCCGCCGCTGAGCGCCGTCGTCATCCCAGGCAATTGGATGATTCCAGCAATCCAAAAACAGGCAGCAGAACAGATGGCCACGATCCTGACAAGCAAGTTCCCAAAGCACGCCGCATTATTCCGCGCAAATTTGACAGCGTATTGGAAACGGATTGACGCACTGGAAGCGGAATTGCAGCCGGCTTCGAAAAAAATCCGGGCTTTGCCGGCAGTATGTTCAACCATGAACGCCGACTGGGTCGCCTGGGTGGGACTCGGCGTGGCAGCGGAATTCCAGCGTGACGACGATGTCTCGTTGCGCAATCTTCAGAAGGTTATGCAACAAGCGCGCCGGGCACGGGCGCGCCTGGTCGTGGATAATCGGCAAAGCAGCGGCAAAGTCGGCAAGACTCTGGCGCGCGAACTGGGATTGCCGCTGGTTGTGCTCGGCAACTTTCCGGAACCCGATGCGAACGGCCGGATCAGCTACGAAACCACGTTAAAAAAGAATGTTATGACAGTGTGCAACTATAATTATCCTGAACCATGAAAATTGACCGGCAATTTATTTTTATGACATTCTAACATTCTGCAGAATGTTAGAATGTCGTCAGCCGGCCTTAAACTGCAATTTGAGCATATGAATAATTGCCTGAATATTTCCAATCTCACCGTTCATCTCCATGGACGGCGCATATTGTCTAATGTATCGCTGGCTGTTAATCGCGGGGAATTTGCGGTGGTTCTGGGCGATAACGGCGCGGGTAAAACAACGCTGCTGCGATCCATCCTTGGCCTGATCCCCGCAACCTCGGGGATTATTGGTCTGTTCGGGCAGCAGGCTTCGTGGCGGAACCGGCGCGCCTTGCGGCGGCGGATCGGCTATGTGCCCCAGACGCTTGCCTTTGACGAAACCATGCCGGTCAGCGTACGCGATGTAATTGCCATCGGCCGTTGCGCGCGCGCCGGGCTGGGACACCGGTTAAATTCCAACGACTGGGCCCTCGTGGATCGGGCCGCACACGATGCCGGAATTTTTCATTTGCTGGCTCGCCCCATCGGCCAACTTTCAGGCGGCGAAAGGCAAAAGGTTCAAATTGCCCGGGCCATGTGTCAGCAGCCTGATCTCCTTCTGCTGGACGAGTTTTCCTCCCACCTTTCCACGACGGCCCGGCAGGACTGCCTGCAATTACTTGAGCGACTGCACCTTCAGGAGCGCTTTGCAGTTTTGATGATTACGCATCATGCGTCCGCCGTGCCCGCCAACTGCCAACGGACAATCGTGTTGGCCGGCGGACAAAAACAATTTGACGGTGACCGGCATGATTGGCAGGCAATGCGGAAAGGCGGACAGCCATGATGGCATTGTTGCACGAGGAATATTTCCGCCATGCAATGGCCGCCTGTGTTTTCGGCGGCGGGAGCATAGCGATTATCGGAGTCTTTCTGACTTTGATGCAAATCCCCTTTCTGGGGATATGCATGTCCCATGCGGCGTTTCTGGGAGCGATCATAGGGTTGTTAGCCGGGCAATCCCCGCTGGTCTGGGCCATGATTGCCTGCGCCGTGGCAGGTTTGGCCGTGGGACCGGTGGCGGAAAAAGCGCAGGCTTCGTCCAATGTTGTGCTGAGCATCATATTTTCGGCCACCATGGGAATTTCGCTCATCCTGATGGCGAAAATACCCGGGCCAAAAACGGACGCCTTGAATCTGATGTGGGGCAGTCTGCTCACGGTGACGGGAGGGCAAGTCTGGATTCTGGCCGGAGTATTTCTCGGATTGACGATTTTTCTATCGTTGTTTTACAAAGAAATCGTGGCCGCGCTTTTCAACCGCGAACTCGCCGCGGCCTGCGGCATTCCGGAAGCGCCGATCTATTACGGAATCATCTTGCTGGGCGCCATGACGGTCGGCGCCTCCCTGGATATGATTGGCGGCCTGCTGATTTTTGCCTTGTTGGTCAATCCGGCCAATACCGCCTGCCAACTGTCGTTTCGTCTGCCGGTTATTCTGATTCTGGCGGCCATCTTCGGCATCGGCGCTTGTTTTGCCGGTTTGTTGGCATCCTATATCTGGGATATTCCCACCGGCGGCAGTGTAGTGCTGATTTCGTCCGGCATGTATCTGCTGGCATTCTTACTGTCGCCCCGGGTGCGGCGCAACCGGCCGAAGGTCGAAAACCATGCATCAACACACAGCAATTAAAAGACAAAAAGCGTTTTTCAACGCCCATGCCGAAAAATGGATGGATATGTGGTATAAAACGCCCGGCGCCAAACGGCGGCGGCGCTTCGAGCGCAAGTTCCGACGCTTGTTCGCGCTCGCGTCCCTTAAAAAAAACGACATTATTCTGGACATCGGCTGTGGAAGCGGCGTGCTTGTGCCGCGCATTCTCCGGCGATTGGGGCCGGCGGGCAGAATCCATGAAGTCGATTGCGCCGATAAAATGATCGAAGTCAACCGCCGCCTGCATCCCGATCCGCGCATCAGGTTCCATGTGGCCGATGTAAACGCGCTGCCTCTTCCGGACAAATCATGCAACGGAATATTCTGCTTTTCGTGTTTCCCTCATTTTCAGGACAAACTCCGCGCCATGCGCGCCATGTCCGCCGTCCTGAAAAAGGGCGGCTGGCTGCTGCTGGCGCATTTCGATTCGCCGGAAGCTTTGAACCATCGTCATGCGCATTCTCACATGGCGGTCAAACACGACCGCATGCCGGATGAAACTGGTATGCGCTCGCTTTTTGCCAAGGCTGGATTAACTATCATCCGCCACGCGAACGAAAAAGGTTTTTATGCTTTCTTGGCAAAAACATTGCCCTGACCCGCCAGGGATTCAGGACGACACGTTCAATGTCGGCGCAGAGCAATTCGGAACACCGCGCTCGGATTTTCAGGCCGTGCTTGACGAAGCCGGCCACGGCAAGCGGATCGTGTCTTTACCGGAACGACCCCGGTAATTCTGGCCCTGCGCGTATTGGAGCCAGGGTATTCTAAAGCTGGCCAAGGTGTTTTTTTAATATCGTCAACAAGCATGGCTCGGCAATATAGACAACGCTTTTGAAAAATTGCTTTATAAATCTTATTGACAGCTTGCATGGTTGTGTTATTAGTCTTGTCAGTTCTTTGGAATTAAAAGTTTGTTTGTGAAGAGAGTACGGAAATCCGTGAGAATCGGATACGGTCGCGCCACTGTGACCGGCTACGAAACTTCAATGACCACCGGGTGCCGCAAGGCAAACGGGAAGGTGAAGGAGTAGGCTTGAAGCCGGAAGTCAGGAGACGTTTCTTTTCATGCTCGTTGTGGCTCCTTCGCTTGAAAGGAGAATGAGGGATCGTGCTGTATTCAAAGCCTTCAGACTCTTTTGGCGGGAGTCTGGAGGCTTTTTTATTGCCCTCGTGAAAGAGAAGTGCCGGCATTTTTTTGTAAGACAACGGTTTCATAAGACTGCGAGCGAAAAGATGCAGATTGGCCTGTTTATAAAACGCCTGGCAAGGGTTTATCTGGGAGTATTTGTGGTCATCGCCTGTTCAATTGGACTTGTCTGTTTTTTCGCAGCAAAGTCCAACCGTGAGGCGGGGTCCCTTGCCGCCAAGAGAGGGGGCGCCCGTAACCACAACCGCGGCGGGCGCGTCTATCCTCATGGCTCCAGGACATCTGCCGCCGCCATAAGCGACAGCGAAAGGCTTGCGGATAGCAATCATATGGACAAACCCGGAAGCACAAACTCTGCTCCGGAGCTTTTCGGCGCGGCCGCCAATCTGAACGAAAACGAGGAAGCCGAAGACCTAACCGACGAAGAAGTCACCTCCGAAGATATCGCTGCGCTCAAGGAGAGACTCATACGGGAAAAGTTCGGCGTCATAAATCGGCAAGGGAAATGGATACCAACGACCGGCGGCGGCACAAACCTGGTTTATATCACAACCGGATCGCTTCCACCGGGCCGGGTTGGCGAACTCTATGATGTCCAATTCCTGGCCACGAGCGGCTTTCAGCCTTACCTGTGGAGCGTCGTGGGCGGCAAACTGCCGGGGTCGCTCTCGTTCGACAGCCAGTCCGGCAAACTCAGCGGAATTCCGACCGAACCAACTACGGTGGATTTCTTCCTTCAGGTAACCGACCGGCGGGGCGCAAAGGACGTGGCGGAATACGTCCTGACGTTTCAGCCGGAGCAAAGTCTCGAGATCGTGACCGCGAGTCTGCCCGCCGCTTTTCCCGGCGAAGATTACGTCTTCCAGCTTCAAGCGGCCGGCGGGGTTCCACCGTATGCGTGGAGCGCGGCAGGGAACCTCGAGGAGATCGGGGCGCTGGCTCTCGATTCTCAAACAGGGAAACTTCAAGGGAAGATCGATGCTTCTTCCCCGAAGGTTGATATCCCGCTGGTCTTCTGGTTGAGCGATGCGCAGCTTCACGTTACGAAGGAACTCGTGCTCCACTGCAGGACCGAGCTGAGCATACTGGATATTCCGCAATCGTCCATTCGCGAGTCGGAGCCGTTCGAACTCGCCTTCCAGGCAACCGGCGGCGTGGAGCCCTACGTCTGGGGCATCAGCGGTTCTCTCCCACCTGGTATCGAGTTCTCCGCAGCTGGTCTCTGCTCGGGAACGCCCTCAGAATCCGGCACTTACGAAATCAGCGTCGGGGTGCAGGACGCAGAGGGCCAACTGGATAACGTGCAATTAGCGCTGGAGGTCTTGCCCCGTCTCTCCGCCTCAATATCCAAATTCGAGGCGTTGCTGAGCCGCAACAGTGTCGCCCTGAGCTGGGTTCTGACAGCGATGAGCGGGGATCTCAGCGTCCGGATTGTACGGAGTTCAACAGGAACCCCGTTGACGCCGTCAGATGGCTCAACGGTATACTGCGGACCCGAAACCTCGTATCTTGACGGCGATGTGGGCGAAGGCAACCACTACTACGCCGCATTCCTCGAAAGTAACGGAACGATGGCAACGTCCGCGGCGTCGCCTAAGATCTTCGCAAAGCTGCCGCCTGAAACAGAACCGTTCGCAGACAGAGTCGTGAGCAAGAATCTGCTTCATCCGAACGCATTCAGGTCCGCTGAACTCCCGCAGATTGTCCTCGGCGCTCCCCGCGGGAAGGGTCTCGTGTGGGGCTCAACGGATGTTGTCTCGCTGGGGGCCGCCATCAATGATGACGGCGGCGCATCAGCCCCCTACGGCGGCACGATCACGCTGGAGTTTGTGGACAACGTGGTGTGGGACGGGCCGGGCGCCGATTTTACGGTCTTCGAGAACGTCTTTTATGTTTGCGACGCGGCCGGAGTCCCCGATCCCGAAACCCGTTTTATGGAGCCGGCCGTGGTGTCTGTCAGCCAGGACGGGATAAACTGGCGGCAATTCAAGATCGACTTCTCACCGCGTTACGATCCCGACACCGGCGCTCTCAACCTCCGTCATCCCTACTGCTACAATTCGGGTTTTGCCGGCGTCAATCCCGTCATGAGCGATGGCTATTCCCCGGATCCCACCGACCCGGCCGTGTCGGGCGGCGACAGTTTCGACATCTCGGCGGTGGGACTGGAGTGGATCCGTTACGTACGCATCCAGTCCACAGGGAGCCGCTGGCTCATCGATAACGATGGTGATCTCGTCTATCACAACGAGGAGACGGGAGCCGCGACAAGGAGTAACAACAAGTCGGGCTTCGATCTCGATGCCGTGACAGCGATATGGATGAAGAAGGTGGAAAGCCAGTGACCGGACTCAAGTTTCTCGTGGCACGCGCGCGGGGATAGGATGGCCATATTACCTCGCGCCATTCGATCTGGACCGAAAAGGAGGCGCTGTGACATAGACCAATAAACAGGAAGCATGCAAACCATAGAAGTGAACACAACGACGCCTTTGTCCCGACTGGAATGAGGCGCGAACAAGGAAAAAACTGCGATAAAGGAGCGATGAAAATGAAATTAATGTTGAGGTTGTTTATTGGCGTGTGCCTGGCGGCGCTTGGCGAACATGCGTTCGCTGCGTTCATCGGAAGCAGCAATTACGTGGCGCAAACGTTCTACGCGAATCCGCATGCGGGAGAGACGTTGGTGGCGTTCGACTGGGACGAAGATTCGAACCTGTACTACTCGACCGGACGTCCGGACTATGGTTTAGGGATCTCCGTTTACCGTTACAACGGCGTCAATGCATCGCTCCTGTACACGGACGCGAACGCGTTCTCCGGCAGTCGGGTGACCGCAATCGGCGGCCGCATCTACTTCAACGACGGCGGAACATACACCCGTTATACCTGCGACTACTACCGATATGATCCGACCCACCCGTCCGCACCGGCGAACATAGGAATTCTGAGCGACATATATGGGCTCGAGACGCGTGACGGGACCGATTTCTGGGCCGCGGGGGGATATAACTCCGCGATCTATTACAGCGCCCTGAACGCGAATGGTGACTTGGTGAGCAACCCGCTGGTGAATCTCGGCGCCATCGGCGCCGCAAGCGGTCCAATCGCTTTCGACGCGTCCAGCAATCTCTTCTACGCGGAAGGCTACGTCTCTTCGGGCAATCCGACAGTTTACCGCTGGAGCGCCGCGGAAGTTTCCGCTGCCATTGCCAATCCCGCGGGCGCCCCGCTGAGCCCGGTCGGCCATGCGTGGGCAACGCTATCCGCGGGAGATGGCGCGAGTGGCATGGTGGTGGACAATAAGGGACGCCTGGTAATTACCGCGACGTCGTTCACCGATGCGAGCGAGTTGCAGCGTCTGTTTGTGACCAATGGCAACTACGCGGGATATGCGGTGCTGGCCCGTTCGGACGAGCGGATGGAAACGGTCCGGATTCGTGACGGCAAGATCTACGTAAGTTCGTCCGAGGGTATATTCACCGTTGTCCCCAGCCAGGCGGAAAAACAGCCCATTAATGATTACGACGGCGACGGCAAATCCGATCTGGCCGTGTTCCGCAACGGGTATTGGAACATCTTCCTGATGGGTAGCCACAGCGTTCTCGAGGGCGGCTTTGGCGCTCCGAATAGCATCCCGGTATCAGGCGACTATGATGGTGACGGCAAGTCCGACCTGGCCGTGTTCCATAACGGTGATTGGAGCATCTTCCTGATGGGTAGCCACAGCGTTCTCGAGGGCGGCTTTGGCGCTCCGAATGGCATCCCGGTATCAGGTGACTATGATGGCGACGGCAAATCCGATCTGGCCGTGTTCCATAACGGTGATTGGAGCATCTTCCTGATGGGTAGCCACAGCATTCTCGAGGGCGGCTTTGGCGCTCCGAATGGCATCCCGGTATCAGGCGACTATGACGGTGACGGCAAGTCCGACCTGGCCGTGTTCCATAACGGTGATTGGAGCATCTTCCTGATGGGTAGCCACAGCGCTCTCGAGGGCGGCTTTGGCGCTCCGGATGGCATCCCGGTGTCTGGCGATTATGATGGCGACAGCAAGTCCGACCTGGCCGTGTTCCGCAACGGGTATTGGAACATCTTCCTGGTGGGCAGTGGCAGCGTTCTCGAGGGCGGCTTTGGCGCTCCGGGTGGCATCCCGCTTTCAGGGGACTATGATGGCGACGGCAAATCCGACCTGGCCGTGTTCCATAACGGTGATTGGAGCATCTTCCTGATGGGGAGCCACAGCGTTCTCGAGGGCGGCTTTGGCGCTTCGGATGGCATCCCGGTGAAGTAGCAATAGCCATTCCTGTCAGCTTCATAAAGAGGGATTCCGACCTCAAAGACCGGAGTCCCTTTTTATGGCCTTAACTTGTTTTGACGATTACGAAATTCAAACCATATCATCCGGAGGTGCGGCATGAATAGAAACGCCACTCGTCACATCCATCGCGCATCATGCGCCGTTCTTGCCCAGGCAGTCGAGTCTGGCGCTATAACAACAGCGGCCAGCGCTCCCCCGATTCTCACGGATATCGTCAAGCGTGATGGACGCGTGGCGCCGTTCTTCTCCATTGCATTCACGTCCACGCCTCTTTGTAAACGCCGTTTTGCTCAGTACAAATAGGGTTGTTGCGGCTTCGGCGCCTGCTTAGCCCGTGTGGCGTGTAAAAAAGGAATTAGCCGATCGCTTTCATTGCGTGGCGCGAATCGGCCGCTGGCACGCACCCATGTGCTCTCGGGCCAATCGCACGGAATGCCATTATCAACAATAATTGCCGCCGGCACAGCGTCGGCAACACAGCAGTTGATTACAAAGCGGAACAGGACACAGGTGTTGGCCCCGAATTGTGCCGCTATTTTCGGATCGCGATGAAGCATGCCAACGACTGTAACCGTGCTTTCGGCATAGGCTTTGGGCCACCGGCATAGACTAATCAGAGGAATATCCTCGCCCGATCCGGAGGCATTCCTCGTTTCGTCATCCATAACGGTATCGCTCCGGCCATTAATTCCGGCCATCCCCGTCCACCGGTGTTGAAACGCATTGGCATCCAGCGTCGTGCCGCGGGCCATGCAGAGACATGCCAGCGGCAGGATCAGAATCAATACCCGTGTGGCCTGATCAAGATCGAACGCCTTAGGACGAGCATTGATGGCGCTGAAAATAAAGACGAGCAGCACCAGCAGCCCGAGCACGAGCAAAACAACGAATTCCGGGCGTAGATAATTCAGATAAGCGCGGCCCGGCAACAAACTGCCGAGCGCACAAGTCCAAGCTCCCAACAGAAGCGGACGCCAGAAGCGGGCAGGCAAATCGCGCACAAGTTTCATAACATCCCCATTCCCAGCATCTCCAGCCCTGCCACGACAACAAGCACAGACAGCAGAATCAATCCGGAAAGAGCAATGATGGCGCGTTTGGAGAAAACAGTCTGATACATCAGCAATAGTTTGAGATCGAACATGGGGCCCGTCAACATGAACGCCATTTGCGCGGGCAAGGATAGAAATCCACGGAACGAAGCTGCGATAAAGGCATCGGCCTCGGAACAGAGGTTCAGCAGGATGGCCAGCCCCATCATCAGAATAGAAGGCAAAATCGGCAAGGCGGACAATCCCAAAAACAACCGGCGATCCACAAGCGTTTGGGCCAAGGCGGCCACCGCCGCGCCGATCACAAGGTAGTGGGCTACGGCCATAAAATCGTCGGAAGCATGCCGAAAGGCGCCGACAAGTTTGCCGATCAGGCCCGTGGGGACAAGTTGCGCGCCATGCTCGCAACACGCGCACCCGATTCCGTGCGCGGCCGTTTTTTGATCATCCTGCGCATGTTTGCGCATACCCGGCGACACCAGCAATGCCGAGCGGTGTGCAAACAGACGCCCCATGGCCAGAGCCACAAATACGGCAATGGCATACCCGCACAGTAAGCGGATGGCAGCCACCCACCAGTCCATTTTGTATGCCAACATGGTTGACGCCGCGACAATGGGATTAACTATCGGCCCGCCCAACAGGTAAGCCACCGCCGCCGCAAGCGGCAGTCCTTTGCCGGTCAGGCGCCGAACCACGGGAACCACGGCGCACTCGCACACCGGAAACACAATTCCCATCGCCGCCGCCAGGCACGTCATGGCCCAGGGGCGTCGGGGAAGATGTGCGGTCAAATGCTCGCGGCTGACGAACACCTCTATCAGTCCTCCCACGCAAGCGCCAACAAGCATGAAAGGAAGCGCTTCCAGAACAATACTTACAAACACGATTGAGAACGAACGAACCCCGGGACGGTCACCAAAAAAACAAAGCCCAGCCAAGGCAAGCAGCGCCAACAGAAACTTCACCGACTTGCCCAGCGGAGGAACCGGCATCGGTTCCGGTTGCAGCATGACGGGATCATGCCAGGCATTGACCCGGATATCTCTGGCCCATTCCAGGGGCTGATTATTGTTCTTTGCGCCGGAAGACGGGATGTTTTTGGTTTTCGCCATATCCTGCGCATTCATTTATGAGCCCGTCTGCGGGCCGACGTTACGGCATAACTGACAATAAACCAGGCAAAACCAAAAAGGACAACGGCAGGACCGGTTGCCGTGCGGGCCCAATCCTGGGCCGAGATCAGCAACCCGGCGATGGCAGAAGTCGTGCTCACCAGAATGGCCCACCAGAACATGTGCCCGGCTGACCTGGCAAAATTGCGCGCCGCGGCGGCGGGAACGATCAGGAGGGCCGACATCAGCAGAACGCCGACCGCCCGGCGCTTAATCTGGCACATTATTTATCCGTAAACACGAATATTTTCCGTGTCGGCATCTTTCAATACCGTCGGCGAGCATGCGCAACCAGAGCCGAGCCGGCGACGGCCAACCCAAGGAACAGCGACACTGATCCGCCGGCCGAGAAATCAAGGGTATATGCGAAGGTTAGTCCGGCCACACTTGCGACCGCGCCCGTGGCGGCAACGATCAGGAGTCGGTGAAACCATGCGCTCGCAAACAGGGCCGAGACTGTTGCGGGAATGATCAGATAGCAAAAAACCACCAGCACACCTGTCATGCGCACCGCCACGGTAATAACGGCGCCGCACAGGGCATAAAAAACGAAATCCCATGCCATCATGTCAAATCCCCTCCGCGCGGCCGTTTCATAGTTGTCTGATATCCGATGCAACGGTCGGCGGCAAATCCAGAAGATCAGGCCGGCCAGTGCAAAGACGGCGCTGCTCAACGCGATATCTTTCCATTGGACCCATAATAGATTGCCGGCCAGCATCTGCTGGATATGCGTGTGGCCGCTGCTTCCTTTTGCTATCAGGAACATGGCGGCCGAAGCGGCGGCCGCATAGGAAATGCCGATAACGGCCTCCAAGCGGATCTGAGGGACAAAATGCCGGGTCAGGGTATAAAATGCCGACGCGATTATTGTCGCGCCCCAAGCAAGCGCCAAAGCCGCCGGCGAATCGGCGTGCACGCCCAGCATGAAATGCGCTGCAATAGCGCCTACAGCGGCAAACTGGGCCAGGGCGATATCAACGAAAATCACGTCTCGTTTCAGCACATGAAGTCCCATGTAGCCCAGCATCAGGGTCATCAAAAGACAGGCCGCGAACGGCGCGGCCAGCAGGTTTAAGGCTTCGTTCATGACGCGCGGCCTTTCGTCATTGTTTCCAATTGTGTCATAATGCCTTTGGTGACCAGCGCCCCAATGAAGAATGCCGCCATGACCAACAGAATTGTCGGTCCATAGGGAAGGTCAAAGCGATAGGACATAAATATGCCCAGCAGACTGGCTATCGTTCCCGTTGCCCATCCGAAGATCAATCCGGCTTTCCATCCCCGGCCGAAAAGAACCGCGATTGAGGCGGGAATCATCATGAATCCGTAGGCCAGCAGAACTCCCGCAACCGGCACGATCAGGATGGTTATGACGCCCAATGTGGCAAAAAACAGGAAATCCCATAATCCGCGATGGCGCAGAAGTCCGGGATTCTCGGTCAATTTCAGGAAGCGTCCACGAAAGATATAATGAAAGAAGCCTAAAGCGGCATAAACAACGACGGTTGTCAATACCAACGGCCAGGAAACCCACAACATTGAGCCGGTGAGCGTTTTGCCCAGATAGGTTCCTCCCCCCGGCAATTTATCTGCCAGAAGCAGTGAGGCGGTGAGAGCTATTCCATATAGAATGCCGATGACCGCCTCCGCGGATACTCTTTTATCCTTTGGCCGGGTTACCGCCAGAAGCGCACATCCGGCCAGCACGGCGGCGACCGGGATCGCAAAGGAAAGCGGCGTTCCGTAACGTATTCCCAATCCGAGTCCGATGATGACCCCAAATGCGGCCAATTGGTTCAAGACCAGATCACAGAAAATGATGCCGCGCCGGATGATATGGATTCCCATGTAGGTATTCAAACCGAGCATTACCATCACCAACATGATCTGCATAATGAAAAATTCGCTTACGACACTCATTGATTGCGCCTCATTTGATCAAGCCATTGTTGATGGCCGCTTTGAGCAGAGATGAAACCCATAAATCCACAAGATCAAAGTATGTATCTGTTCCGGGCGCTCCGCCAACGTACAAAGGCACGATCACGGCTTCAGCTCCAGCGCGTTCGGCGACCATTCTGACCTGTTGCTCGTCGAAATAGTTGGCGGCCAGCAGAATCTTTATTCCCTGACTGCGCATCTTTTCCGTGAGCGCAAGAACGTGGTTCGGCGACGGCGGAATGCCCGGCTTCGGTTCCACCGTGCCCGCTTCCACCAGATCGAACAATGTGAAGAAATACACCCAGTTCTTGTGGTAGGTTATAATCAGTTTGCCGCGCAGGGGCAGCATCTGCTTGGCCCATCCGCCGAGACGTTCAATCAACGGCCGGCCTTCAAAGGTCTGTTTTTCCAGGAATGAATAAAGAGCGCCCTTGGCTGCCAGTTCCGACAGCGTGTCGCCGCCGAGCATGTCCACCAGCGTCTTGCCAAACATCCGTTCGTCCAGCTCGCGAACGAACTTTTCTGCATGTTCCTGATAGCAGGCCTTTCCTTCCGGATCGTTCTTGATAAGGCCGAGGGCAATGTTCCGGGCCACCGTCCGCATGTTCACGGGACTGCAGGTGATGTGCGGATTGCCATAGACGTGAACGCCGCCCTCCGACCGTGAAAAGGTTTTTGGTTTTTCCAGAAGGTTCAACCCCTTCGCCACCGCGACATAGCCTGGCTGACCGCTGCGAACCTTCGTGTTGCCCGACTTGTCCACGACCGCTGGAAGCCACATTTCCAGGTCCAATCCTGTATCAATCAGCACATCGGCCTGACGCACCATCGTCACAAACGAGGGCTTCGGCCGGATGTAGTGGGCATCCTGTTCGCCCCGCACGATGGCCTCTGCCATTATCCGGTCGCCGCCGACGGCCTTGGCAATTACGGCGTAGTCGGGCAGGGTTGTCACCACACGCAACGGTTTATCGGCGGCCAGTCCATGGGTAAAGATTGCCGTTACAAAAAAAACACCCGCGAGCATTAGATTGCGTTGCATTTTAAGTTCTCCTTTAGTTCGGTCATTTCAATTTGGCCATATTATTGAATTAGTATCGGTCATGTTTATGAGGTCCGGCCGCAAAGACGCACTGTAACCACACTACATTATCCGCCATATCCAGTCCGCGGGCGCTCGCGTAATCATACTCCACGCGGAAATGAACGAAGGGACTTTGCTCCCAGGTCACGTACGGACTAAATTGCCATGCCCGCGCTCCATCCTCTGTAACCGCCAGTGGCGACAGCGTTGTTGTACCGGCGGCATACGGTTTGACGTTCGGCCGATAATAGTCAACGCGCATGCCCACCGTCAGCGTGCGGCACACCTTGCTTTCCAGATAACTGTATGCGCCCCAAGGGGTGAGCGTATCTTTGCCCGAACCGTCCGGGGCAAGAATTTCCTTGTCCAGCGCGTATGCCTCCGTTCGCCAGGTAACGTTGTGATAGCGCATGCGATCGGTCGGTTCCCAAACCATCGAATAATCAAGGCCAAATACCCAGGTATTCAGCGATTTATCAGTTGATAATTCATTGCCGGTAGGCCACCGGTTATTTTGTCCGTATAACGCGCTGGCCCCCAGTTCCGCATATGTGGAAGGGGATAAATCGCGGTACATCCTGTATCGCAACAGGGCGCTTGGGATATTGTCGGCATTTTCGCCAAAAACGCGGCTGTTTGAGCCGTCCGTGATCTGCGCGATGGTTTCGTGGGAAAGCCCCGCAAAGTCAGACATTGTCCACTCGATCGATCCGCCCGTCTGATTGAGACCGCCATCGCCGAAGATCATTCTCAGCGGCAGGGGAAAGTCCACTTGGTCCAGCGCGTGCTTGTGCCAACGGTTCACCACACCGAATTGCTGTCGGAATTTGCCCAGTGTAACGTTGACCTGCGGCAACAGGCCGTAGCGCGTCAGGTACGCTTCTTCCAGCTCCGCTCCGGAGTCATTGACACCAACCGCCGCCTTGAAATGCGTATACGGGTCGAGATAGGATTCAAGGTGAATACCAAGTCCCCGGAACAAGAAGTCCCAATGTTTGTCCGTGGTATCGGTGTATGACCCGAGCATGTCGCCGGTGACGCTGATTTCCGGGTTCAAAGCTTGAAGATCAAGCGCCCCGAACGTAAATTCAGATTGACGCCCCGGTTCTTCGAAAGTGGCGTCAATCTCGTCCCGCGCCGCCTTGCGTATGGCATCAAGCGTGGAAGCCGCGGGGGCCGGCGCCTCGCGGGCCGCTGGCAGAGGTTGGTTGGTCTCCAACAACTTTTTTTCGAGAGCCTCCATGCGCGCGCGCAGTTGGCGGAGTTCTTCAAGCGTGTTGGTTGACGCCTCCTCATCAGCCGCAAAGCCTATGAGGGGCGCCATCAGGACAATGGCGGCAAGCAAGCGATATAGTGCAGTCTTCACAGATTCCTCCCATACTGAATGTTAATTCAATAAACGACGGCGCGGGCAGATAAACCGGCGTCGCGTGATACCTGAGCAAGCGAGATGTCAGGCAACAGGAGGAGCGCGCGCCTGCGTAGGATCGCGCCAGGGCGAGGAAGTAATGAACGATTGCGGCAGAACGGCATCACCGAGCTTAATGAATCCGGCGATGGGCACAATAACCGCAGCCGTCGTAATGACCGAGGTGTGAGCTAATTGGCAGATGGGGCACTTGGCGGCCTCGCGCGTTGCATGATGATCGTCGCAATGCGTCCGGTGGACTGTCGGCACGACCAGCACGCCGATGACGAATAACGAGATTAGAATGGCGTTCGTAATATGTTTCATGGCCGGTATTCCAGCTGCAAGCTTAATGTACCGCGGAAAATCTTGGGCTGTCAAAGACTATTTCATCAAGAGCAGGCTCACGAGCATAACGGGCGCCCCCTCTTTATGCCGTTCTATCAAGACGGCATATTATATTTCACACACGAGTGTTACGCCGAAAGTCCAGTGCTTCGTGTCCATGTAGATGTCATGGGCGCCGTCCCGGATATCCGCGTTCCAGAGCCACATGTAGGCCGCCGAAACGCCGACCGTCAGGTTTTCAATAATGTCATACTCCAGTTCCGCGTAAATATTGCCGTCATTCAAGGCCGCCTCGTCGGTTTCGAAAAAATAGTCGTTATACGCGCTTGAACCCCAGCCGGAGGAGACGCCGGGAATCAGGCGCAGTTTGCCGTCAAGGAAAGCAAACTCATGCTCCAGGGTCAGAAAGCAATAACACCCATTGGCTTCATCAAAATCGTAATATCCCTCAAGGCAAGGCGTAATAACTTTATTAGGATAGGCAAGCACGACAAACGCTTCGCGCGTTTCGGGCGCGCCCACGTTGGGAAAAACGTAATCAATAACGCCCAGGCGGGCCTCCATGGTTTCAATGGGCAGTTTGTAGCCGAGGGTGAAATCAACCTCCGAGAAATCGCGCCCGCCGGACACTTGATCCGATAAATCGAAATTCCCCCAGGTGTTGATATAAACACCGTATTTTGCGACCTCGATTTGGGACTGGAGAACCGGACGGTCACTGTTCACCTGGCCGCGGGAAACGTAACTGCTGAACCAGTCAACCTCGACAGCGGCCTCCGGATTGGCGGGAGTTTCCAGGTATTTTGCGTCGGTTGCCGCGCCTTCAATCCCGGCAAGCTTTGTTTCCCCGGCATAGAGTGTCCAGCCGGAAACGACACCCAGACCCAGAACAATCAAACGAACCGCTAAGCGTTGAATAACCTTCATTGCTGAACCTCCAGATGCTTGTGACGCCTCTGGGGGTCCAGTCGGTATCGCGTTTATTATTTGGGAATAATCCGGCTCTGCCTGGGCAGTCGCCTTCTATTTATGGAATCTTTTCTTTTCGCGCTTCTCGATCTGCACTATTTTAGAATCGTGAATGGTTATCGTCACCTCCCCGTAGTTTATTTGCCGGATGAATAACAGTATTTCATCCAGAACACGTTTGTCTATTTTACCGTCGTGTTGCGCGTTTTCCATGCTTACATTCCCAATCCTAATAATCTTCCGCCTTGATAGACCATGAACGCGACAATCCAAGCGACGGACGTGGTATAGAAAGCCGCAAAGGCCGGCCATCTCCAGGAATTCGTCTCTCTTTTGATCACCCCGATCACGGCCACGCAAGGCATGTAAAGCAGCACGAAAACCATGAGGCTGTAGGCCACCAGAGGGTTATACCGTTTGCTTCCATCGGGCCGGGTCGCTTTCTGCAGCGCCTGGCGCAAGCCTTCGGATTCCTCGTCGGCCTCGCCCACCGCATAGAGCGTCCCCAAAGTGCCCACCACAATCTCCTTGGCGATAAATCCGCCTACCAGGCCCACGGAAACTTTCCAGTCGTCGAACCCCAGCGGCCTGAAAACCGGAGCGATGGCCTTGCCTAATCTGCCGGCATAGCTCTGCTCCATTTTTTCAAAGGCCTGTTCGTTTTCCAACTGCACGACTTGTTTTTCGTTGCCCTGCGCCTGCTCGATTAAAGCGTCGTAATTCCGGGAATATTGCGGATCCCACGGGAAATTGCTCAAAAACCAGACAAGCACGCATCCGGCAAAAATAACCGTTCCGGCCTTTTGCAGGTACACAACGCCTCTCTCCCACATATGGATGAGAAGGCCCTTCATGGTCGGCAAGCGATAGGGCGGCAATTCCATTACAAACGGGGCCGCCGGGCCTTTGAGCAGAAACTTCCTGAATATCTTGGCCATAATAATCGCCACCACGACTCCAAGCAGGTAAAGCGAAAAAAGCACATTGCCGGCTATTTCCTTGGCAAAAAAGGCGCCAATCAGCAGGGTATAAACCGGCAGCCTTGCTCCGCAACTCATGAAAGGATTGACCAGGATGGTTACCAACCGGTCTTTCCGGTCTTCTATGGTCCGGGCGGCCATGATGGCCGGCAAATTACAGCCAAACCCCAGAAGCATGGGGATAAACGAACGGCCATGAAGCCCGATTTTATGCATGAGCCGGTCCATAATAAAGGCGGCCCGGGCCATGTATCCCGAATCTTCCAGGACTGCCATCGCCAGAAACAACAGAAAGATTATCGGCATGAATATCAGCACGCTCCCCACCCCGCCGATAATGCCGTCCACCACCAGGGATTGAAGCGCGCCGCCCTCCGGCAACAGCGCGCCCGCCAGATTGCCCAGCCATTCCTGGCCAATTTCGACCCAGCCCATCAAAGGCTCGCTCAGCTTGAAGGTGAACTGAAACACCAACCACATCAGTCCCAGGAAGATAGGCAACCCCAGGATCCGGTTGATCAGCACCTTGTCTATCCGGTCGGAAATGGTATGACGGATTTCAGAGGTTCTTTTAACCGCCTCGGAACACGCGCCACTGATGAATCCATAACGCCGGTCGGCGATGATGGCCTCCGGGGTATCGTCAAAAACCGTTTGAAGACGATGAGCGCTTTTCCCGGTTTGATCTTGAATCACGCCAATAAAGGGACTTTTCCCAATTCTTTTAATGACCTCCTGGTCGTTCTCCAGGAGTTTAATCCCAAGCCAGCGGGCCGGATATTTTCGGGCAAGTTCCTTGTCTTTTACGATCAACTCTTCCAGCCGGTCGAGTTCCTCCTGAATTTCCTTGCTATAGTTTACAAATGTTTTTCCTTGCGCCGGTTTGCCTTCCGCCATTTTGACGACTTCATCCAGAAGCTCGTTCATGCCGATCTTTTTGGAGGCAACCGTGAAAACGATCGGACAGCCCAAAAGCTCGGACAACCTGTCCTGATCAATGGCAAAACCCTGTTGCAAAGCCAGATCGTGCATATTAAAAGCCAGTATCAACGGAACGCCCAGTTCCATGAACTGGGTTGTCAAATACAGATTTCTTTCCAGGTTCGTGGTGTCAATGACGTCAATCACCATGTCCGGCTTTTCCTCCACTATGAAATTGCGGGCGACGATTTCATCGATGGAATAGGCCGTCAGACTGTAAGTCCCCGGCAGGTCAACCACATTTATCTCATAATCTTTATGCCGCAGGATGCCCTCTTTCTTCTCCACAGTCACACCGGGGTAATTGCCGACGTGCTGGCGCGCGCCGGTCAAATTGTTGAACAAAGTCGTCTTTCCCGAATTGGGATTCCCGGCCAATGCGATCGTCAGTTTCTTTGCCATGATTTTATTCCTCCTTTACAAAAAGTTTTTGAGCCATGCCGTGTCCCAGAACCAGCCGCGTGCCGCCGACTTGCACGATACACGGCCCGTTGCCATGGGATTGAAGGACATTTAACCGCATGCCTTCATTCAACCCCATGCTGTTGAGCCTGGCACGCAAGCCCCGTCCGCCATGAATGACCGTCAGCGTGATCTCCCTGCCGGGCAGCGCCAAAGACAATGGAAATTCGCCCATTTAGATTACCTCCACGAATATACGCGCGGCCTCCTCCTTGCGCAGGGAAAGGTGATAGCCTTTTATTTTCACTTCCAGCGGGTCGCCCAGGGGCGCCACCCGCTCCATTTCCACTTCCGCGCCCCTGACCAGCCCCATATCCAGGATCCGGCGCCGGATTGGGCCGTCCCCCAGGATTTTCACGATCCGGCCCTTCCGGCCGGGTTTCAGTTCCCGCAATATTTTCGAGCCCATTTTCCCTCCCTTATTTGTTTTAATTAACGAACTATATTAGATATGCCTAACTTGTCAGGCAAAAAAATATAAATATTTATTTAGCGGATTGCCCCGCTTTGGCCTGCCTGATCTTGCGCGACAGACGCCGTCCGGTTTTGAAATAACGATCGAAGCTCTTCAGCCAGCCGGGCCGGCGGTATTCGGGGCAGCCTTCCACGAACGCAATGAATTTCGTCAATTTCACAAGCGTCGCGGAGCTTATGGAGTGTTCCATCCGGCAGGCCTCTTCGACCGCGACCCGCGGGGCAACGCTCAAAATATTCGTTAAAAATTTAACCAGGATATCGTGCCGGGCCTGGACGCCCGATGCTATTCTTTGGCCCTCCGGAGTCAGATCCACGTAACCATAGCGCTCATGCAGGACAAGGCCGGCCCGGGAAAGAGTATTCAAGGCGGAAGTGACGCTGGGCTTTTTCACGTTCAACAACCGTCCGATATCCCCGACCCTGGCCGCGCCCTTGTCGTTCTTGAGGGCCGCCACGGCCTCGAGATAATCTTCCATATGCGAGCTTAATTTGCCGGTTTTCATTTTTACCGCGAAAGAAAATAAAATCGGACAAACAAACAAGTGTTTGATTTATATAACATATTTTATTTCTCGGTCAAGAAGTATTTTATTGTTTCTTGCCGGACATATCCGCCTTTCATATCTCAAAGACAAAACGCTTTCTTTTGCGCATAGGAACGACTACGCCCACACCCCGGGAATTACCGCGCCACATTTAGGGCATTTGCCGTTCACAATGTTGTTTTTGAAAATCCCAAGCCCATAGCGGTCTATCGACAGCGCCTTGCACGAGTGGCAATAGGTGTCTTCGCCTGCATGTCCGGGGACGTTGCCGACATAGACATAGCGGCAGCCTTCCGCCATCGCAGTTTCACGAACACGGACAAGTGTTTGTGCCGGAGTCGGCGGGATGTTCTTGATTTTGTATGCGGGATGATAGCGGGTGAAGTGAATAGGAACGTTCGAACCGAGATGCTTCACAATCCAGGCCGCCATGCGTTTGATTTCATCCGAATCGTCGTTCAGCTTCGGGATAATCAACACGACAATCTCCAACCAGACGCCTGAACCCGCCAACCGTTTCAGGGTGTCAAGCACAGGCTGCAGTTGACCGGAGCAGATTTCCTCGTAAAACTTCTGCGAAAAGCCTTTGAAGTCTATTTTGATGGCGGTTGCCACCGAGCACCATGCCTTCAGTGGTTTCTCGTTGAGGAACCCATTGCTGACTATGACGTTGCCCAATCCCGCTGCTTTCGCCGCTTTGGCGCAGTCAAGGATATACTCGGTGAAAACGACCGGTTCGGTGTAGGTATAGGCGATGGTCTTCACCTTTTGCGCCAGCGCCAACCGGACAATTTCCTCCGGGCTCCTGAATGGCGTTGAAACGTCTTCGGGGCAAGCTTGAGCGATGTCTCAGTTCTGACAAAACTTGCACTCAATATTGCATCCCACAGTCGCGATAGAGAAAGCCCGGCTTCCCGGATAGACATGGAAAAAAGGCTTCTTTTCTATGGGATCGTTGTTTGTAACGCATGGTCGCCCGTAAACAAGCGAGTAATACCTGCCTCCTCTGTTTTCACGCACTCTACACCGGCCGCGTTGTCCGTCGGGCACGACACACTGCCACGGACAAAGTTGGCACCGCACCGAGTCGCCTCGCAGTTTCTCGTAAAAAAAAGCCTCATGCAGTTCGTTCGCCGGTTCTGTCGCCTCAAGATGGGGACAAACCACACAAGCGGTTGTGGCAATCCCAGCAACCTTGAGGAATTCCCGGCGAGAGACGTATTTTTCCGGCCTCATTTGAAGTCTCGCATAAAAACCAACCGAAGAACGCCGTCCACGAGCAGGGCAGCCAGGATCATGACCATAGCAACCTTCAGCATATCTTTCCCGCCCAATTCCTTGAGCAAAACGGCAAACGTGGCTACGCAGGGGAAATTCTTCGGCTTAGCTTTGCATTCAAGGCTGAAAAATCAACGCCCTGTTTCCGGTGCCAGTCCAGGCTATAGGTGTGCAAAGCCTGCCAGGAAAGAGTTTTCTCGCGGCCATGGTCCGCATGGTTGATCTGGACCATCCGGTCGGTGCAGGAGAAACACGGGTCAATGGCCGCGATGGTTGTAACCCAGGCGCATGTCCATGTTGACAATGGTTTCGCCGTTCAGGGTAATGGTAAAATTTTCCGGCTCTTTCAAGGCCGGGTGTTGCGGGCCGATGGGAATCTTGACGTTATCCATTGAATTGCGCCTCCTTTTGCCAGTCAACCCCGGCCAGCGCTCCGATTTTGAAATCCTTGCGCAGAGGACAAAGGCCGACCGGCCAGCTGTCGGGCAAGGGATAGCGATTGCCTTCCGGCAGTCCCTCCACGCGCGCGCCCAGCAGGTCAACCAGCTCTCGCTCGTAGATCACGCCGCCCGGAAAAATATCGCTTATCGTTTGCAGCACCGGGTTGGCTTTCGACACGCTTGTTTTCAGATTCAGCACAATGCCGTCCTTCCGTGCCAGATGATAATAAAACGCCAGCGTTTCACCTTCGTCCAACCCGGAGATCGTGCATAGGCTCCGAAATTCCATGTCGTTTACGACATATTCCAACACCCGGCGGAACTGGTTATACGGCGCTTCAAGGAAAACACGGCGCTCGCGCGCCATGCGGATCTGCTCTGTGTTGAACCCGAACATTTCCGTCAGCTCTTTCTTGATTTTTTCTTCGTTAGTCATGATATCATCCTTCATTATTGTTGCGTTATGGCAATAAAACACGTTTATCAGCGATGTAATCGGTTCCACCTAATCGAATGGCCTTTCAAGACAGGTGCCACCTTCCGCTTCTTCCCGCCGCCACCGGCGGACGCCTTGACGGCAATCAGCACAGCCTGACAGTCGTCGGACCGCAGAACTGCAGTCCAACCGTGCGCCGCAAAACGCTCCATAAGATCCTTAAAGCGGTATGGAATGCACTCATGAACTCGGCCTTCCTTGCGATGCATTCTATCCATGATCGCAAATCCGCGGGTATTGAAATCCGCAAGGACAATTTTTCCCGCCGGTTTTGCGACACGCAGAACTTCACCAACAACCTGCGGAATGTTTTTCATGTGATGCAACGCATTCACCGAAACCACGCTGTCAAAGGAATGCTCCGGCCACGGCAGGCTGGCGGCATCCGCGATCATGAAGCGGGCTCGTCCCGGCAGTTTCTCAAACGCCACATTTAAGCGCGCGCACCGTTGCTCAGCAGGATCGATGTCAATGGTGGTCACACGTGGCACATGCGAAAGCAGGGCCGTTAGAAAGCGTCCCTTACCGGTGCCGATCTCCAGGATTCGACCAGGCAACGGCAGAGTACGGGACAGGACAAACTTTAGGTTTCGATCAGCGTCGTAACCAAAACGGCGCCAGATGAGATCGCGCTCCATCAAGCGGGAATGATTATCAAACGCTTCCTGCCGCGAAATTCGCATCCGGCGCCTCCATAAACTTGGCTGTTGCCGTCGCCACGACTCGACCATCCTGCATCATTTTTGCCTCCGCCATGTGTAGCGGCATACGGGATTTCTTTATCCATGCCCGCGCGACTGCCTTGCGATTCACCAGCACCGGAAACAAGAACCGCATGGTCAATTCGCCTGTCACCGCTATCTTGCCGCGCGCGAAGAGGCAGTTGCACATAGCCCCATCAAGGAGCGACGCAATCACCCCGCCATGCAAATATCCGTCATAACCTTGAAACGCGCGCCTGCATGAAAACACGCCTTCGACACTCCCATCGCCACATGCCCGGAAGGACATCTTCAGCCCATGAACGTTCTTTACCCCGCACACAATGCAATGCGGATGATGGTTTTTTCGTAGCGCCGCCAGGTCTTTCTGCGCTTTTTCAGTGGTCACAGACATTGGTTCCCGGAACAAGTGTTCCTTCAAGATAGGATATAACCAGCTTGTCCGGCTCATCGCCTGGCGCGCCAACAACGACTTCGATGTCGTTCTCGGCAAATAGACTTTGTGCGCGTTGCCCCATGCCGCCGGCAATGATGACGTTCGCGCCCTGTTCATGCAGCCACTTGGGCAACACACCCGGCTCGTGGGCCGGCGGCGTCAATAATTGCCGTCCCATGATCTTCTTTGTCTTTTTATCCGCATCCAGCAGCGCAAATTGCTCACAGTGCCCAAAGTGCATGCAGAGTTTTCCGTCAGCCATCGGTATCGCGATTTTCATGACCAGCCCCTCCTCCTTATTGTTTGTTGTAACTGCTGATCTGCCCGTTATTGGTTCCGACAGCGCCAAAATCGGCGCGATAATTCGTTCGAACGCCTTGGCGGTTTCCGTCCGGCTATAGTGATAGACAAACGGTTTGCCATCGTCGCAGGCCTGGCCGACAGCGGGGTCAATCGGGATGCGGCCCAGGAACGGGACCTTCATTTCAGACGCCATCCGTTCGCCGCCGCCGGTCTTGAAAATGTCCGTTACCGTTCCGCACTTTGGGCACACAAACCCGCTCATGTTCTCAACCACGCCCAGCACGGGCAGGTTTAGCTGCCTACAGAAGGTGATGGATTTGCGCACATCGGCGGTGGCCACGTCCTGTGGCGTTGTGACAATAACAGCGCCGTCGGCATTCTTCACGAGCTGGCAGATCGACAAGGGTTCGTCGCCGGTGCCGGGCGGTGAATCAACGATCAGGTAGTCAAGTTCGCCCCATTCCACGTCCTGCAAAAACTGCTTGATAACACCCATCTTCATCGGCCCGCGCCAGATGACGGCGTCGTCGCGGTTTTGGAGCAGAAAACCAATGGACATAACCTTCATTCCGGCTTTTTCGACCGGCAGGATGGCGCTATGCTCCAACTGCACTTTGGCATCATCCAGGCGCAGCAGTTTCGGAATGCTGGGCCCATGGATATCCACATCCAGCAAGCCGACCCTTCTCCCGGCCAGCAGCAGAGAGACGGCAAGATTAACCGCGACCGTGCTTTTACCCACCCCGCCTTTGCCGGACAGCACCATGATCTTGTGCCTGATCAGGCGCATACGATCGTCCAGCGCCTTTTGTTCAAGGAGGGCTTCCAAGCCCTCTTTCGTGCCGGTCGCTTTCGCGGCACAGCCCGACTTTTCACCGGCACATGAACCGGCGGTCGGTCGTTTGTTCTCATTGCGCCACATATTCATTTCCTTTCGATTGCTTCAGATGTTCATCGTGGTTCCAACACCGCAAGGAAAACAGCGACGGGGGAACGCCGTCCAGAGCGCCGCCACAGCCTTTGCGCCCGTGCAGTGCATGGGGTAAAAGCGTGCGATGGAAAATTGCTGCAATGATTTTGTTGTCCATGCAATTCGTTCGTCCGAGGCCGAATGCAGATGCATGCCGCCCAGAACTGCATGCAACGGCTGCCCCCCGGTCAAATGGCAGATATAATCCAGCGTATTGATTACACCGGCATGGGCACAGCCAAGAATAACAACTGTGCCGTCCGGAGTTCCGAAAAAAAGCGCCTGATCGTCAAGAAACGGATCAGCCTGCAGGCCCTGCGCATCAAGGCAAAATCCCGGTTCGCCTTGTTCTTCGGGATGGGAGCGGGGGATTTCCCCGGTCAGGAACATGCCGGGGGCAATTTCCGTCGGTGCAGTGACCGCCTTCAGGTTATGGCGGCTTTCGCATAGCGCCCGCCGACAATGGATGGGCATGCCGATCGCCCGTGTTCCGGTTTCCGTTCGCCGATATTTGGGCTCCAAAGCGCGGGGATGAGCATAGACCGTCACGTTGTCCCCCGCGTTGGCCAGCACAGCCGCCAAGCCGCCGCAATGGTCATAGTGCCCGTGACTCAGCGCAACAATGTCAACCGCATCAAGGTCAAGTTTGAGTTCGCCGGCATTGGCCAATATCAGCCGGCTCTGGCCGGTATCGAAGAGGATGCAATGCGACACTGTGTCGATCCAAAAAGCCAAGCCGTGTTCCGCCATGAGGACCGGGCGGAACACGCTGTCTTCGATAAGCACGTTTATGGTCATGGGCAATGACATATTACTCCTGAATCCGCGGCAATAACTGCGACGTTCATTAGTTGCGCCCCAGTTCCCTCACGCGCGCCACAATCGTTTCGCCTGCGCGCACGATGTCGCCTCGTTTGCAGACAACATCAACGTCGCTTGCCGGCAAATACATATCCAGCCGCGAACCGAATTTCATCATCCCGATGCGTTCGCCCATCGCCACACTAACCGCCTTGTCATGGGGCGGCCAATAGACCACCCGGCGGCAGACTGGGCCGACAATCTGGTTCACCAGGCAACGCGTCTGTGTCCCAATGATGAGAATGGTGTTGTGCCGGTTAACTTCGGATGACTTTTCCTGAAACGTGAAAAAATGCCTGCCCGGGAAATAACCCAGAAAGGCGGACTGTCCCGCAATGGGCGCGCGATTGACATGCACGTCAAACAGGCTCAGGAAAATGCTGATGCGCACGCAATCGGTTTTGAGAAAAGCGCTTTCTTTCATGGATGTGACCGACATCACCCGGCCATCGGCGCCGGCCGCGACGGCCGCCTTGTCGTCGGGAGGAGTCCGTTCGGGATCGCGAAAGAAGAACAACAAATAAGCAATGCATACCATAGCCGGCGCCGCGCAACACCGAAGCAAGCACCAGCGCCGGCAATTGCGTCTGTATAAAACCAGCGCAAGCAGACCGAAAACCAAGCCAACAGCAACGATGAACGGGATTACTTCAAGTCTAATCGGCATAATGACCTCCCGTATAATCTAAGGGGTGATGTTATGGGCGCGTTTGACCGTATTCAGATAAGCGATAATGCCCTCGGCCAACGCCTTGGCAATCCGGTCTTTATATTCCGATTGCATAAGCTTCTCCCGCTCCTTGCGATTGGAAATAAAACCGCATTCGACCAAGGCCGCCGGGCAGGGCGCACATTTGATCACATAGAACCGGGAACGGCGGACCCCGCGATCCTCGGCGCGCGTGTGTTTCAACAGGCTCTTTTGCAGCATGTATCCCAGCACCATGTTGGCGCCATCGTGGCGGTTGCCGGGATATGCAACACGGTCCCGAGCAGTAATCCTCGTGTTTGAGGTAATCGGACAGCCTGCCGGCGGTAAAATATGGGTTTCGACTCCGGATGGCTCGGAACTATCAGCCGAATTCAAATGGATGCTGACGAACACATCCGCGCGCATCCGCGTCGCATATTGACAGCGTTCATCGAGTTCCATGTTGTTGTCCTGCCTTCGTGTCAGGCGCACTTCAATATCATAATGTCGCAATATGTCACGCACAGCATTGGCCAACTCCAACGTTATTCGCTTCTCCTGAATTCCACGTCGCATATCGTTCGCGCCTTTATCTTCACCGCCATGACCGGGGTCCAGGACAATCACGCCATAGTCTTCCCCTTTCACGACATTCGACGGATTCAGCAGGGGCGCCAGCATCTTATCAACATCATTTTGAAGCATGGTCCAACGCCCCCAGCTTCGGACAGGCGCTCCGCTGAGCCAAAAATCAACATGATTAAACGAGGCCCGGCGGCTATCGCCCTCCATTTCCAACACGTTGAACCGTTTCCGCAAGGTAATCCGCTTGCCATGCGCGTCATAGGATGAGAATCCATACCGGCCGGCGACTTTGGACACTGCCACAGAAGGGCCCTCAACTTTTGACTCTACAGAGCGGCCAAACACAGATTCGCATGCCAGCAAGAGGATGAGCGCATGCATGTATTTGTGTTCTTTGCCGATTATTCCAAGGGCTATTCGCATATTCTTTCCCACATCAAACAGCATTTTCACGGCGTTGCCGGCTTCGTTTTTTATCTTTTCTGCCCCGTGGCTGACCGGGATAAAACCAATCATCGGCATGGAAATGCGCCTTATGCCAGCGCTCATATTCTTCCCATTCTTTTTGCCTGTTGAGCAAAGACGCCACGCGCCGGCCCGTAATTGTCATGACGAGTTCATTATCCGCCAGAAGCGGTCTTTTTGAGATTTGTCCCTTGGCAAGGAACTGATAAGCCTCGTTGATCAACTTGAATTTCAATGTATCCCCACCCTTGGTGTCCGGATGATGGAGTTTGGCCAGATGTCGAAACGCCCGGTTGATCTCGGCGGGGGTTCTGCCGAGCGTCAAGAGAACCATCTGGGCGCGCTCCTTAAGTGTCACACCTTTGATGTTATCGGCGCTGTCGGCAGTCGGCGTCAAATTATCCGCCGCGGCATGGCCGGGTTTCCCGTCAATTATTTGCTCAGCTTGCATTGTTTAAGAATCCATCCGCAACCTTAACACCACAGCCTGTTATATCAACCACGAGCAGGAAACATCATAGCCTCCGCGAACACCGCTTGAAAATCAGGATCGCGCGAGAGGTCAACGTGCTGCGTCTGCCGGGCAAGCGCTTCAACGTGTTTTCGAGCCACAGTACTCAGGAGCGCCCATTTTGCGCCGCTGAGTGAAGCGTTGCCGACATACACGATCCGCTCGTGGTCAATTCCTTCGGGCAGCAGGCCGATGCGTTGGGCATGATTACGGCGGATGAAATTACCGAACCCACCCGCAAGCAGCACGGACCGGAGATCGCCTGCCCGGACTCCGGCTTTCTTAAGTAGAATCGAAATGCCGGCGCGAATGGCCCCGGAACCCAACTGAACTTCGCGAATGTCCCGCTGAGTCAGCACGATCGGTTCTTCGGTCTGCCCCCGACTGCGGCTGGCCACCAGAAACTCCGTTGCGCCGTCATCGGTTATGCGTACGCGCCGCGCCAACACATTGGAGAGCGAGCGTGGCAGTTCGGACGGCGAAAGCAGTTGCCCCTCCGGCGTCACGATGCCGTGGTTCAACAACTCCGCCACTAAGTCAATCAAGCCGCTGCCACAAATGCCGCTGGGCGGGGTATTGCCAATGACGGCCAGATGCACGTCGCCATCCAACACTATTTTCTCGATGGCGCCGCGCGCGGCGCGCATGCCGCAGGTGATCTTGGCCCCTTCGAAAGCCGGGCCGGCCGCCGTGGAGGCGCTCCAAAGCCGCCCTTCGTGGGACAGGACAATTTCCCCGTTGGTGCCGATATCCACCAACAGAACCGGCGCTTCGCGTTCCAGAATTCTTGCGGACAACATTCCCGCAGTGGTATCCCCGCCGACAAACCCGCCAACAATCGGAAACACATAGGCCATGCCGCAGTGCGCGATCGGTATGCCAAGGCGGCGCGCGGCCAGCATAAGTCCGCGCCCATGCGCCGGCACAAATGGAACCTCGCCCAAAAAGCGAGAATCGATCCCGCAAAGAATCTGCTGCATAACGGTGTTTCCGGCAAGAGCGACTTCGTAAATCTGTTGGCGATCCACCGCGGACTCCCGGCACAGACTTTCTATCATGGTCGCCAGTTCATGGGTTAAAACATCCTGAATGTCTTCCAGGCAGTCCGGGCACGAAGTGGAATGGCGGATGCGGGACAATACGTCGTCCCCAAAGCGTATTTGTGGATTCATTCGTGACGTCAACGCTTTTTCCTCACCCGTGCGCAGGTCAAGCAAGGCCGCGACGAGCGTCGTGGTCCCGACGTCAAACGCAACGCCGTAAGCTTGGGATGTTGTGTCGCCCGCCTCAAAGTCAATCAGCCAGTGGTCCGCGAGAACCGCCGTGCCCTTGAATCCGCACGCGCGAAGCAGGGCGGGCAGTTTGCGCAAGAGATCAATGTCGGTTTTGAAAGAACCGATGGCTTGTTCAAGCCGTAACAGGTCCGGAGTCTCATCATCCAGCGAGGGGACGGGCATTTCCACAAAAAGCTTGCGGATGGCGGGCGCAACTTCAATCTTTTCGCCGGTGGAAGTTTCAAGGATTTGGTGTTGATCGGCAAAGAGGGAAGATGCGGGAATGTGGATCGTGATGTCGTTACGAACGGGCGTCTGGCATGCCAGACGCCAGCCGTCTTGAATCTCGTCGTTGCTGAACACCTTGAGTTCCGACGCGGAGGGAGGGCATGCCCCCTGCATGATTTGAACCCGGCACTTCCCGCAAGTGCCGGCGCCGCCGCACGGCGTATCGATGGTGATGCCAATACTCGCGATCGCCTCAATCACGGTAGTGCCCGGCAAAACAGAAAGCATTTTCCCTTGAGGCTGGACTGTTACCCGACATTGTTTGTCATGCACGTTTTAGCTCTCCTTGTTTTGATGGATACACTCAGGGCAGGCATTGCCCGCTTTGAATACCAGAACGATATTTCCTTCGCTGCCGCAGGCATCAAACGCCCGTTCCACAGCCGAGAATACGCGATGACACTCACCGCTCACGACCGTGCTCATGGCGCCCACTTCCGGCTTCAGTCCGCCTGCCTCCAATTGTTCGACAAAACGGGAAATCAAGGCGTCCAGGCGCTCTGTTCTCAAGGGATACAGGCTCAGTTCGGCTTGAATATTCATGGTTTTATAACCCTCGCTACAATAAAAGCGCCTGATTCATTGCGGTCATCAAGTCCATGTTTCACCGGCGCCGGGCCATTCGATGTCTGGCGCTGAACAGCCTTTTCTTCCATTGTCACCCGGATCGCCACATCGCCAAACAACATCAGCAACCTGCGCAGTTCCTCCGGCGCGAACATCCGCGCCGACACGTAAGGCGCCGCCTGCTCGGCGACACGCCGCCGATTGACCTCGGCCAACCGATTCAGCGTGCCAAGGACAAGGCATCCCCCTGGTTTTAAACATCGGATCATCTCCGCGCAGGCCCGGCGAGCGTCCGAAATAAACTCCAACACGGCCATGGCGCTAACCACGTCAAAAGCATCATCCAGATATGGGAGTTTCATTACATCGGCCACGGCAAAACAACAATGGAGCGCTTTGCGCGCCTGCGCCACCGAAATCATCTTTGGAGAAATATCAATTCCGGTCACTTTAAATCCCTGTTCCGCAAAAAAGACGCTCCAATGCCCTGTTCCGCACCCAACGTCAAGGAGAGATCGTCGCCCTCCTGCCGCAGACGCCGGGAGCATTGAAAGAACGATCTGCTTCTGGGCCGCGTCGTGTAAACGGCCGACGTCCGTTTCATACCAGGCGTCATACCGAGAGGCCATCGCCCCAAAATCGAACCGGCGGTGATCATCGGCCACGGCGCGGGGCAACATGATCCGCTTTTCGGCAAAGTGGTTGATCAGCCCGGCAATCGCGGAAGCGTCGGCTATTACCGGTTTCCGGAATTTATATGCTGTCATAAGGATTCTCGCGTGTTTGCCAACTCTTGCGTTACCGGGAAACACAGTTCGCCGCCAAGCGTTCCATTATGCCCCATTTAAAACGTCATTATTTTGTCGGATTCTTTCACCCATTCCGCCAATTCGGGCATTTTTGCTTCCCTGGCTCCCTCAAAATAAGGCTCTCCTTTATGAAGGCCGCATCTAACCTTGCAAGTTCCGGATTTTCCGCCCCGGGATTGAAAATCACGCGTTTGGAACGCGCGGCCAGAATTTCATCCGCCAGTGCCGCGGAACGTTCGGGGGCAAGATAAACAGTTATCGTGTGGATTGGGACTGAAATATCCGCCAGGCGCTTGAACACCGGAATGCCGTCTATCTCGGAAATCGCCGGATGAACAGGGAAAACGGCATGGCTTTTTTCGGCCAGCAATTTAACCGCCTGGTAACTGTAGCGCTCCCGTTTATTGCTTGCGCCAAGCACAGCCGCATTCATTAACATTCTTTCGTTTGTCCCAGTTTCTCGGCGCCGGAATAAGCTTCTTCCGCCTTCAGCACCGCAGCGGCGTGGCCGGGATGCTGGGGCGGATTCCAGGATTTCATGTGCCTGAAAATTTCACCCTCCTTGTGGTATTCCATTGCGCCCTTGACCTGATAGGCCTTGCCGCTTTTATCGCGGAACAGGATTGCGCCCTTGCATCCCTGCAAAATATTTTGGCGGGTCTTATTGAAAAAATTATCCGCCACAACCAGCTGGTCATCGCCGAAGATTCCGACACAGGTTGCATAGATAATATTGGGCCGGCCGTCCCGGTTGACGGTTGCCAGGATTACGGGACCATCGCGGTTATCCCATGCTGCGCGGACGTTTTGCGGTAATGCGCTCATGTTTCAGTCCTCCTTTTTTTTATTTTTGCCAACGAACAACAGCGGAAAAACAATATCGCTCACGCAACAGGGGAGCCAGACGGCCAGGAACAAAAACAAGGCAATGATCAGAGCGGCCAACCAATTCAGCGGCGCGGTCATCGCCATGGTGATGTGAAATACGGAGGCCCAGGTGCTGAGAAAAACGTGGCCGAAATGGGTAAAATGCGTGCGCGGCCATAGATAGCCGATGGCAATGCCAAGCATGGCCATCGGATTAACCAGCCACCACTTCTCAATGAATCCAAGGTGCACACCCCTGCGAGGCATATCGAGCAGAAATTCGGCTACATAAGGAATCAGCGAGTCGCTTAGCGTGGCAATCCCCACGGAGCCAACGTAACCTATTGCGGTTAAAGCCCAGAAGTTGCATTGCCCTTTAATACACTCGATTCCAATACGGGGGCACGTATGGAGCTTGTACATTGCCGTGGTAACCAGAGCGCTCAACAGGACATGAATGGGATGCAGGGTCCAAAATAAAGTTTCAGAAATGCCGCGCGGCACATTTGCAACCGATATGAACAGGATAATAAGAATACCCGACACCGTCCCCATCGTCGTGAAGGGGGTATGTGCCTTAAGCTCGCTGATGATTTCGCGCATCATTACGGTCGTGTTCCTCGATAATTTTTACGGGTCTTCGGTTCGCGTCCTATTCACCCTGGATAGTCATTTTACGCATGGCGATGTGTCACAGCGCGCATCGCGCCCGCAACAAGTGCGGCCCGTCGTTGCCAGCGAACATGACGAGCGCTGTTCTTTTGCGTAGTCCGTGGCGTGAAAACCGCTTCCTTTAAAAATAATTCCGGAACCCTTTCCGATCAGGCGGCGCACCGACTTCCCGCATTGCGGACAAGTTTTCAACGGCGCAGCGGCCATGCTTTGATACTTTTCAAAATGGTTGCCGCAATGCGAGCATTCATATTTGTAAGTCGGCATGTATTTCCCCTATGTTATCCTGTTGTGTTTGTCAACCAAGACAACCTTTGGACGGCACGTCTGTGCTTCGCGCCGGCTCAAATGCGCAAAGGCCATGACGATCACGATGTCCCCGACTCGGCCCAAGCGCGCGGCGGCGCCGTTCAGACATATCTCGCCCCGCTTGCCCTTGATGGCGTAGGTTTCAAACCGCTTCCCATTGCGAAGATTTGCCACCAGCACCTTTTCGCCGGGCAGAATATCCGCCGCTTTCAACAGCAACGGATCGCACGTCAAACTGCCTTCATAATCAAGGTCAACGCGCGTTATCCTGGCCCGGTGAATTTTACTCTTCAGTATTTCACGCTGCATTGCCGTCCTCTCAGGTTGTCGTGATGCGTTTGTTATTTTACGCCCGCGTTTTACGCATCTGACCGATTGCGATTTCCGCTGCGTTTACAAGCGGATAGGCAATGGGCGAAGCGGTTAATGCCGGATGGGTGCCCATCTGGAACGTGGCGATGTCTTCGGCCAGCATGCGCTTCTGAATGCAGGCGGATACAATATTGATGATTTCGCCGGCCGATTCGTTGCCGCGCACCTGGCCGCCCAGCAACACCCCGGTGTTCTTCTCGAAAACAAGTTTCAGCTTGGTGGGCGCGCCTCCCGGCATACCGCCCGGATGCCGGTTCGGACCCTCGACGACAACCGCGACACAATTATAGCCGTTTTGCCTGGCTGTGGTTTCCGTCAATCCCGCCGTGGCCATGGCCAGATTTCCGACGGCAGTGGACCAGACGCCCACGGTGCCATCGTGTTCCCGACGAACACCGTATAGATTTGCGCCGGCGATACGCGCTTCCAGGGTGGCAATGGACGCAAGCCGTAACGGACTGGGCCGGCCCCCGAAGAAAGAAATCTTTTCCGCGCAATCGCCACAGGCAAAGACATGCTCAGCCGATGTCCGCATGGCGCGATCCACGGCAATGGCGCCGGTCGGGCCCAGTTTGATTCCGGCGGCTTTCGCAATCGCGACGTTGGGGATTGCCCCGACTCCGAAGATAACCACGTCTGCGGGAATTGTTGTGCCGTCAGACAATCGAACCGACTCAACCCGGTTATCCCCCTGGATCTCGGCAACCTTGGCATGGGTCCGGATGTGGATTCCCCGTGCTTGCAGTGCCGCTTCCATTTCCGCGCAAAACTCTTCGTCATAAGCCAGACTCAAACAGTGGGGAGCGATTTCCAGAACCGTGACCGTCTTTCCGCCGAGCTTTTGGATTTCATCGGCGAACTCGATCCCGATGAATCCGCCGCCGATCACGACCACCCGTGACGAGCTCTGGAGTCTCTTTTGCAGCGATTCCAGATGAGCGATATCCTTCAGAATCGGAAAAGCGCCATCCTTGTCAAATCCAGGAACAGGAAGCCGCCCGGGCAAGGATCCCGTCGCCAAAATCAGTCGTTCATACGCGATTGCGCCTTCCGTGGTGTTGATCGTTTGCCGCGGCGCATCCAATGCCTTGACCGTTTCAACCGCGATCTTGACACCTTCTTTTTCGAGCATCGCGTCCGCAATAATGTTCTTGCTCGCACTCCCGAGGGTCCCGAAAGTGTACGGAATTCCGCAAGGAATCGAAACTTGCTTTTCCTGGCGGACGACAAGGACTTCTTTCTCCGGATAATGACGCCGCGCCGTTATAGCGGCTGTAGCCCCCGCCGCGCTGCCTCCAACAATAATGACATCTGTATTTCGCATGTTGCGCTCCTTTTCCCGCCGTTATACGGCGTTCAATGCTTGATTCAGGTCTTCCAATATGCGGCGCCATAAATCCGAAAACATCGCCCGCCACTCCATCAGGACCCGCGCGAGGTTGGCCGCGACATTGGTCTTTCCTCTGCCGTCTTTTCCGCTAACAATCGCGATTTTCATGGTTGCAACAAATAGTTAGCAATGGCGCGGTAGAATGTGCTCACGGCCAGAATCGCACAATGCCGTCCCGATTCCGGATTGCACTCGCCGGATCGGATGATCTCGCCGGCGCTGATCGAAAGGGCATCGGTTACTTTTCTGCCCTTTGCGCGACGAGCGACCGCGTGTCCGCAACGGCGCGTATTTCCGCATCCGTCGGTGTAGTACTTCACATCTTCAATCACGCCACTGTGGACGTAAATATAAAATTCCATAGTGTCCCCGCAGGGGCCGCTGATCGTGCCCGAACCGGTCGGATCGTTCATCCGCCCGAAGTATTCGTCAACTTGCGCGTTTCCCATTGATATTCCCTTGCTTCAGTTTTGCGTAGGCTCTACATGCCGGACAGAACCCTTCGATTCCCCTGACTGCTTTCGCGAGCCGACTGGCTGGCCAGCGCCGCGCGCAAACGCAGAGCGGACGGACCCGGCAACCCGTTGCCAACATGTTTGTTATTATGGCGTTCGCGCTTTTCATTTAAGGTGCTTCTTAAGGGCGGAAATTAACTCCGCTTCTCTTCGAACACCGACAAATCTTCCAACTTCCCGGCCGTCTTTCAGGATGATTAAAGACGGGATGCTTCTGATGCCAAACCGTTCGGATATCTGGGGCGCATCATCCACGTTACACTTGCCGACTTTCGCCTTTCCGGCCATGGCGGCGGCTACTTTTTCGACAATCGGCCCCTGTATTTGACACGGCCCGCACCACGGGGCCCAGAAGTCAACGAGTACCACACCCCCGCTTGTTTCCGTCGTGAAATTGGCATCCGTCAATTTCAGTTCATGTGTCTTTGTCATTGTTCCTCCTTTTTTCGGACATATTATTTTTCGGTTCTCAGTACCCGCTGCAATTCTCGCCAAATTTCGCCGATGGCGTCCGCGGCGGCGCTCTTGCCGTATTCGACGACCGTTTTCCCGGCCATCAGGGCATCATTCACAACACGGTCAAATGGTATCCGCCCGATCACGCGCGAATGGCGTTTCTCGGCAATGCGAACAATGCGCTCAGCCTGTTCCTGATTGAGATCGGCCTTATTGATGATAACCAGCGCCGGCGCCCGAAAATGCGCCGCCAGTTCCAGGACGCGCTCCATGTCGTGCACACCGGAAACCGTGGGCTCCGTCACAATGAGCGCCAAGTCGGTTCCCGAAACTGACGCAATGACCGGACACCCGGTTCCTGGCGGTCCGTCGCCAAGTATTTTATCGAGGCGCAGTTCGTCGGCCATTTGCGCGGCGTGGTTGCGGACTTGGGTCACAAGTCGTCCGGAGTTTTCCTCGGCAATGCCCAGCCGCGCGTGAATCATGGGGCCGTGTTCTGTGGCCGAAACGAACCATTGCCCGGTAATCGCCGGTTCGGACCGGATTGCATCGATTGGGCACACGAGCCGGCAGAAGCCGCATCCTTCGCAGGCAAAAGGATCGATGCGATACGTCAAGCCGACAACGTCATTTCCCTTTCCGTCAAATCGGATGGCGTCGAAATGACAGGCGGCGGCGCATTTGCCGCAACCAATGCATTTGCCGGAATCAATTTCCGCCTTCTTACCGCCGACAAACGGATGGGCTTCTCTTATCCTGGGCGTAAGAAGCAAGTGCAGGTCCGCCGCATCCACATCATTATCCGCCAGCACGCTGTTTTTGGCCAGGACAGCAAAAGAGGCGGTTACGGTCGTCTTGCCCGTCCCGCCTTTGCCGCTGATGATGGTGATTTCCTTATAGCCGGCGGCGGCGCCGGATATAAACGGAACGGCCTTTTCGGCGCCGACGGAAAATTGATCGAGTGGCGGCGGCGGCGGAAGCTTGGCGCCTTTTAAATCTTTGACGTTGTCATAGATCTGAAGCAAATTTTCGGCAAGTTCCTTATGCCGTTCAACCAGAATAAGCCCGGCCGAGTAGTCTTCCGCGTACTCGCGCTTGAACGGAATCCGGCCGAGAATCGGAATGCCGGCGACTGAAGCATATTTGCCGATAATTTCGTCTCTGCCGTCGGACCGGTTGACAAGAATACCAGTCGGAATTCCCATTTTCAGCGTCATGGCCGCGGCCAGCTTCAGGTCGTTCAGTCCGAACGGCGTAGGTTCGGTCACAAGGACCGCCACATCCGCGCCTTCCAGCGCCTTGACAACGGGGCACGCCGTTCCCGGCGACGCATCAAGAATATTAATGGCGTCCGGGTCAATATGGCTTTTCACGGCGCTTACAACTTTCGGCGCCAGCGCTTCGCCGATCTTCAGCACACCATGCGCAAAGAAAAACGGGGTGCCTGCCCTGAGCGAAGTCGAAGGGCCGGTCCCGGACAATTTTGAAGGATTGGATGGCGCAGCCAGCGCTTGGCCAATTATAACCGGCGCCTCGCGCAATGCCTTCCGGGGGCAGACGTAGGAGCAAACGCCGCAGGAATGGCACAACTCATTAAATATCAAGACCTTCCCTTTGATCACGGCAAGGGCATTATAATGGCAGGCATCCGCACATTTACCGCATCCGTCGCATTGGCTTGCCTCGCAGACCGGTTTCATAACCGCGACATCTTCTTTCACGGTAAATTCCGGTTTGACAAACAAATGATCGTTTGGTTCTTCAACGTCACAGTCAAGCAAGCACACTCGTTCGCCGCGTTGCGCCAGAACATAAGCCAGGTTAACGGCAAAAGTAGTTTTGCCCGTTCCGCCCTTGCCGGAAGCAATCGTCAGTATCATGACGCCTCCGTTCCATACCCTCGTTTTCCGCGCTTTTGCGCGGTTTTTGCATCTACCATGTCCTGCCCGTCATTGCGCGTGGTGGTAATGCAGTCAATAACGCCGACTGGGCGGCAAGGGATAATGTCATCCGCCATAGTAAACCTCCTGACCTTTTTTGCAAACACGGGCAGCGCCGGTTCGCGTAAGCTTGCCCAGATACTTGGCGACTTCGTTTAAATGCATTCCAAAAACATCGGCGATCTGGTTGGCCGTACATGGGCGGCGCCGCAACATGGCCAGGATCGTCGTTTCATTAGCGGCAATCTCCGCCGTTTTATTGGACGAAAATTCCGCGATGATTTTAGCCCGTGGATGGAAAAGTCCGGCCATGGTTTCCATTTGCCTGCGCGGAACCGGCACGGCAAAATCCTCGGCCGGCGGACGCACGGCCGTGTTCAGATGAATCTCGTCCGGTCCAATGGTTTTCGCCAGTCGCGCAATTTTCTCGACGTCGCATGGAATAGAATTCATGCCCCATATCAGGAATACTTCGATCCACAGTTTACCCCGAAACTCATCCCGAAAAGCGCGATACCCATCCATTATCCGACGGAACTTCAAACAGGCATGCGGCCGGTTGATATGTTCAAATGAATCTTGATCCCAGGCGCTGAGCGACAATTTCACAATTTCAGCCTGACAAGCCGCTTTCCGGACTTCGGGCATCGTAAACAAGGAGCCATTGGAAAGAAGCACGGCGGGAAACGGCGTCCGCTCCCGGATAAATCCCAACACCTCACCGAAGCGCGTATGTAGCGTGGGTTCGCCCGACCCGGAAAGCGTGATATAGTCCGTTTGACCGCCGCCTTTGACCCATCGAGCAAGTTCCGCTTTCACGTTTTTTACCGGCACATATTCCTTGCGGGCGACTGTTTGGTGCGTGGTGCGTCCCAACTGACAGAACACACAATTGAGTGTGCAAGTCTTGAATGGCGTGAGGTCAACACCCAACGAACGACCCAGCCGCCGCGAAGGCACCGGTCCAAACAAGTATTTATACGCGCGCCGCATAACGTCTCCAACAATCTAAACACCAGACAGTCGCACCCTGAAAAATGGCCGCATTGCCGCTCCACGCTTGCCGCTCAACACGCCGAGTCCTTTACCGTTCCCGTGTCATGGCCGCACCGCAACCGGGACACTTTACCTGGGTGCAGGGCAGTCCTTGCTGATGCGGCGCGGTCTTGCCGCAGTTGGGACACACGCAATTACCGCCCGCGCCCAATCCAAAGCCGCCCATGCGTCCGCGCCCTTGCCCCTGTCCCATTCCGCCCATTCCACGACCGGTTCCCGGTCCGGCGCCCATTGGTCCCGTTCCATCTCCTTTTGGCATAACTCACCTCCATTTTCTTTCGTTGCATCTATCTGTGCGTTTCATAACAATTCTTTGGCGCCACGTCAGATTTTCTCCACGCGCAACGAAACGGCTGCTTTTTCGAGATTGGACTCCTGCATCCGTCTCTACCTTATTTGACTTTCTTCAACCTCCTGCGCCCCTTTTGCGTAGAATTTCTCTTCATCCGGGGCAAGCGCGCGAAGAAGCCGGAGGAACTCGCCAGCATGAACGCGCTCCTCGTCCGCTATGTCCTTGAGCACTTCGATGGCGAACTTGTTGTCCGTTGACTCGGCGAGCTGCATGTACAACTGAATCGCTTCATACTCCGCGGCCACCATGAAACGAATGGCTCTGATGAGTTCCGCCTCCGTTAATTTCCTGTCGTTTGCCATCCCTGAAAAGGGCGATTCAAATTTCGGCATTTTTATTTTCCTTTCTTCCTGTTTCGATCGTTCATCCGACAATGTTGCGGCCACCGGGTTCCCCCTGTTTCAGCCGCATGCCTACGGCATCCTGATCGCTTCGTTTGGACACTCCTCCACACATTGGCCGCAGTCCACACATTTCTCGGCAATTTGTTGGACAAATCCCGGCATTGGACAAGACCTCGGCATCCGCTTGGATGCCGAGGCTGTCTGTGCGGGCGTGTTCCTACTTCTCCGCCTTTTCCGTCTCCAGTTCCTGAAGGCGTTTGCGGATATCGCCCATCGCGTTCTCGAAGTACTCCGCTTGGCCTTTCAGCGCCTCCAGTTCCTGCTCCTTTGTCGGCGCAGAAGCATAGGGCGTTGCATACGGCGCCCCAGCAACGTACGGCATTGCATATGGCGCTCCGTATGGCATGCCTCCCCACGCCCAACCGCGACCACCGCCGCGGCCGCCGCCGCGACCAAAGAATCCCCGTCCGCGGCCCATTCCGAAACCGCGTCCGGGAATCGGATTCATGTATCCGGGCGTTCCGTATCCGGCGCAGAATCCTGCGGCGCGCCCTGTCATTGCCCCCATTCCAAGGGGTCCCGTTCCATCTCCTCCTGGCATCTTGCTCACCTCCTTTCCATTGTTAATCATATCCCGGCATAGTTTTCACTTCCTTTCTGCTTCAAGCCCAGTGTCCTTGAACATTGGCCAAGGCAACTTCTTTTAATTCGCCCGCCTTGAATTTCCGGACAGCCTCCGCCACGGTGGCTGGCGGGCACAAATACACTTTAATGCCGGCGGCATTCAGCGCTTGAAACGCATTGGGCCCCACATTGCCGCTAATAACCGCTTCTGCACCGAGCCGCACAACACCTTGCGCCGCCTGAATGCCGGCGCCCTGCGCCGCATTCAGATTCTGCGAGTTGTCATGCGTTGTTATTTCATTGGTGGTAGTATCCGCCAGGATAAAAAACTTTGCCCGACCAAAACGGGGATCCACTTCATCGTTTGTTTGCTTGCCCTTGGCTGTCACCAGAATCTTCATAATATCCCTCTCTCCAGAAACTTCCCGACGCTCGGGAATGGTTATTTATTGTTGGTTACTTATGCGAAATTAACGTTTTTTGATCTGTCATTCCCGCGAAAGCGGGAATCCAGATATTTTTTCGAAAAACTGGATTCCCGATCAGATCGGGAATGACAAATGTTCTCTGACAAGTTTCTCTCATAACGAAGCCTGGCATTGCCAAGTGGACGGATCTTAATTTGCAGGTTTTGCTTTATCCCCGGTTTCAGCGTCTTTTTCCGGGGAAGACTTCAACTTTCTGGCCAACGCCCGGAAAACAATCGAACCCAGCGCGATCACCAATGTTCCAACCGTGTTAACCAGCCAGTCCGAACTGCCGGAGCCTTGCGCCGACCGTTGTCCGCCGCCACGCATACCGTGTCCCGACCCCGGGCCTTGTCCAAGCGGTCCCGTTCCGTTTCCCCCCGGCATAACTTTTTTCTCCTTCACATGATCATTCTTCTTCCGCCGAAACACGCACTCATGCCGCGTCCACCGCCTGGTCCTCTGAACCTTCCCCGCCGCCCGCAGCAACCCGGCATGGCTAAAGCGGGATTCGGTAAAGCCCCCGCCAACCAAGCGGCGACGACTTCCTCAACAGCCCCGGCCGTAAAGGGGATAACCCGGATGTTCTTGGCCGCCAACAGATTGGCCATCGGCTGGGAGATGGCGCCGCAGATTAACGTATGTGGAGCGAGCGCCGCCAGTCGCCCCGCCTGAGCCTGTGGCTCCGTGCCGGGCAATGTTTCCTCATGCCGGGCAACCACTTGGTCGTCTTCAACATCAAGCATCAGAACCTGTCGGGCCACATCGAACACCGGCGAAATTCTTCCATTCCATGTTGCCAACGCTACTTTCATGATTCTCCATTCTTCAGTTTGATCTATGATACACAGCACGAAGCGTGCCAAGCATGGAAGAGAGAACGTCGTTGTTGCGCAACATGTTGTCGTGTAGTCTGATACAGATTACATGTTAACCCTGATTTTTGGAATCAGAGTCGCTGTATCGCGGCGGCGCTATAGATATAGAAGCGCATTACTGCGACTCTATGTGGCTTTCCGGCGGGAGCGGCCATCGTGTTCCGGCAGCGTGAGACCCAGGGCCTTGATCTTGCGGAAGAGCGTGCTTTTGTGAAGGCCAAGGGCGTGGGCGGCGGCCAGGCGATTGAACCCGTGGCGCTCCAGGGACGTGCGGATGGCCTGCGCTTCGGCGGCGCGGGTCTGATCGGCAATGGTATTTTCCGGCGGGATACGGGAAATAGCAGGGCGGCCGGTGAGTTCGGGTGGCAGATGAACCCGCTCGATCCTTCCCGCGCCGCAAAGCACGAAGGCGCGTTCCAGGATATTCTCCAACTCCCGCACATTTCCGGGATAGTCATGCGCCATCAGCAGCGCCAAGACATCCGGCGAGGCGCCCATGACGGCTTTGCCCTGCAAGCGATTGAAACGCGCAATGAAGTGATCGACAAGCAAGGGAATATCCTCCTTACGCTTCCGCAACGGCGGAAGATCCACCTTGACGACGTTCAAGCGATAGAAGAGGTCTTCGCGAAAAGCCCCTTTTCGAATCTGTGCCGCCAAGTCGCGATGCGTGGCCGTCACGATGCGCACGTCCGCGAGCAGCGTTTCTGTCCCGCCCAATGGCTCGTATCTCTTGTCTTGCAATACCCGTAGCAGCCGAATCTGCAGAGCCGGACTTATATCGCCGATCTCATCCAGGAACAATGTGCCTCCTTCGGCCAGCGCGAAGCGGCCCGGCTTATCTTTGGCCGCCCCCGTAAACGCGCCCTTCACGTAACCGAAGAGCTCGGATTCCAACAGCGTATCGGGCAAAGCGCCGCAGTTGACGGCCACAAAGGGTTTGGGTTTCCGAGGGCTGAGATTATGGATGGCGCGCGCCAAAAGTTCCTTGCCGGCGCCAGTTTCCCCGTAAATCAGCACCGATGCGTCGCTGGCCGCAATTTGCGGCAGAATGTCGAAAATACGCCGCATGGCGGCGCATCGGCTCACGATATCGCCCATCTGGAACCGCTCCTCCAATTCCTTGCGTAATTCCTCCACAAGGCTGAGGTCGCGAAACGTTTCCGCGCCGCCCACAACTCGGCCTTTTTCGTCCTTCAGGATCGCGGTCGAGACGCTGATCGGGATGCGGCGGCCCTCAGCATTCACGATGAACGTCGAGCGATTGATAATTGGCTTGCCGGTCTTGACGGTGTGCCGGAGCGCGCAATCGGCCTCACACATGCTGGCCCGAAACACCTCGGAACAAGGCTTGCCGATCGCGTCCTTTCTGCGGATACCGGTGATGGCCTCAGCGGCGCGGTTGAACGACGTGATGCGCCAGGTGTCATCCACAGTAAATACGCCATCCGATATGCTTTCCAGGATGGCATTCGTCCCGGCGCCCAAACTTCGATCTCTTCTATTCTTCATGGCAAAGCAATTCATTCCTCGTCGGTTTTCAGCTGTGGAATTTATCTTAACATTAATGCGTTTATCATTACAAGTTGCCTCCCTATGGCGCCGTCATGATTAGTCCTCGATACAGCCCGCTTCAAATCCCAGCGCTCTGATCGTCTCCAAATCCCTGGCATAGCCCTGGCCGGGGGTAGTGAGATAGCCCCCGGTAAAAATGGAATTGGCGGCAAACAAGGCCAGGGGCTGGAGCGCTCCCAGGCAGATTTCACGTCCACCAGCGGCGCAGATGTCCGTTCGCGGATTGACCAGCCGGAACATGGCCAGGGCGCGCAAGGCCTCCAAGGCGGTCAAGGGCGGCGTACTTTCCAGCGGTGTGCCGGGACGCGGATTAAAAAAATTGACCGGAATGGAATCAACGCCCAGTTCCCGCAGGGCCAAGGCAAGATCCACCCGATCTTCAAATGTTTCCCCCAAGCCGATGATACCTCCACAGCAAATTTCCAGTCCGGCATCCTTAGCCTTCCGCACGGTGGCTACGCGATCGTCGTAAGAATGGGTATTGCAGACATGCGGGAAATAATGGCGCGTGGTCTCCAAATTATGATGGTAACGGCTTACCCCCGACTCCGCCAGACGGCGCAACTGTTCGTCCGTCGCCAGTCCCAGGGAAACACAAATGCTCAGTTTGAGCCCTTCGGCGCGCATCCGGCGCGCGGCCTCACACATCGTTTCAACCATGTCCCCGGTGGGAGCGCGGCCGCTGGTGACAATACCATACTTCACTGCGCCCATTCCAACCGCTTGACGCGCGCCGGCAACCAACTCGTCCGCACTGCGCAATGGATAACGATCAATATCCGCATGGGATACGGCCGACTGACTGCAAAAACCGCAGTTTTCAGAGCAAGTTCCACTGCGGGCATTCTGGATGACGTGGAGGCTCACACGCCGTCCGAATGCTTCCTGACGCAAGCGGTACGCCACGGCTATAATTTCCAAAAGATCGCTTTCGTCTGCCCGCAGAACCGCCAGCGCGTCTTCCCGCGTGAGTCCAGTCTTTATCAGGGCCTTGTCCGCCACTGCCGACCAGTTTCGCCTTGCCGTCTCCGCATTATCCTGCATACAATCTCGCCTCCTTGGGCATTGAGATATTTGTAGAAGTCACACCTCCCGATTCCGGCCGTGAACTTGTCCGCCATTATGGCTCGCTCGGCACGACCGGACCGCCTTCGACCCGCAACGCCTTGCCGTGTATCAAGGCATCCGCCACTTTGCGCCGCGCCGCCTCCACGATCCGCGCGAAGGTCGGCCGGGAAATCTTCATCCTCTGCGCCGCCTGTTCCTGATACATCCCGTTCAGGTCTGCCAGCCGCAAGGCTTCCAGTTCGTCGAGCTTCAGATTGATCTCATCGAGGAGACGGAGCGGGACACCCGCCGGCTTGAAATAGTCGGCGCACGGTTTGAACCCGATTTGTCGCATGCAGCAAGGCCTGGGCATTGGAGTGCTCGATTCAAAGTCAAGTTAGGCCCCGCAGCGGGGCGACTTTTTCATGTAGCCGCGGCGGTAACGCCGTGGCTGCCGACCGACTCCACGCCCTTACGGGCGCGGCTACAAAACATTGAAATTCCTATGCATGAATTTAGTTATGAACATAGGTTCATTACCACGAACTGTCAAGAAATGTTTTTTTAGAAGTTTTCCGAAAAAGATGTTCGTTTTTTTGTGTATAAATTATTGGAGGGCGATGGGCCTCCATCGCCGCGCCCCCGGCGGCAGAGGCCTGCCGCCCTCCATATCCAGGTCGCAGTTTAGGTTGCCACGCCGCTTGCGGAGCGCAAGCGTAGTGACGCGGCGGGCGTCGGCCCGCCCTAATCTTCTTCGATCCCTTGATTTGCCGATAACCATCCGGATCGTCGTAACCCTCAGCGTTTGAGCATGGCGCCTGTGGTCCGGCCGATTCCGGCCAGCAACAGTGCAAGGCCCAACGCGCAAACGATCGCCGCACCCGTCGGCAAGTCCAGCTTATACGAAGCATATAGCCCTGCAACGCCGGATAGCGTCGCCACGGTCCACCCAACAACGAGTTGCGTTCTCAACAACGTCGCAAAGAGATTGGCGCACACAGCCGGGAATGATTAGGTACGAGAAGACCAATAGCACCCCTCCCATGCGGACAAAACTGGTCACGACGACACCGAACAGCACGTAGAACATAAAATCCCAGAACCACAGACGTAAGCCCTCGGAACGGCCGCGTTGCGGGTCGAACGAGAGCAGCCAGAATTGCCGGCGAAAAATCGCGTGTACTACGCCTACGACCGCAAACAAGGCGAACGTGCGAAGGACCTCCCCCGGACGCACTAACAGAATCTCGCCGACAAGTGTTCTTCGCAATTCTTCATTGCCCTCGGGGCTGCGGCTCAACAATAGAAACGATGCCGCCGCCGCCACTACGTACACAATGCCGATTAGCGCCTCTTGCGGGATCCTCCGTCCGCTGGGGCGGGTGAGTGTCAGAACGCCTGCGCCTACAAACGTAAGCGCCGCCGACCACGCGGTGGTCTGCCAATCGTGGGAATCATGGCCCAGTAGGATCGCCACGCAGATTCCAAACGCCGCCACTTGGGCAAGCAAGCGCAAGGTCAACGAAGATGATCTCGCGCCGCACAATGTGGAGTCCCATATGCACCAGAATCCCCGGGAGCAGCAGACAGGCCAGAAAAGGCCACAGCATGATTCCAAATGCCGCGCTCATTGTCGCGGCGTTTTCCCGCGCCGCTTCGGTTTCGGCTTGCGGCCGGGTTGCGCCGCCGGCTTTCGTTTCTTTTTGCGGCGCGGAGGTTTGGTTGCCGGCGCCGGATGCGGACGGCGAACCTTCGCCGGCTGGATGGGGGCATGTTTGGCCGGGGCATCTGTCTTCATTTCGATTCCAAACACGTCGCCGATTTCGTCCGCCGCCAAGGTTGGCGCCGCTGCGCCGGCTTTCGTCGCGGTTAGCGCCGCAACCGTATCCGCCTGGCTGACAAGTTCGTGATGATTGGCGTGGCGCAGCCGGAACAGCAGTTCCGGATTCTCGTCCAGACGCGCGCCCACGCCGTAGAGCGCCGCCGCCACGTGCTTGCACATGTCCGCCCAATCCGGGCACGTGCAATTTAAATCGATCTCCTGCGGCGCGGGAAACAACCCGCTCTCCCGCCGCGTCATAATGCCCATCACCCGATCCGAGAGTTTGCCCTGCAACAATTCCATCAACGAACCGATACTGCCCGCGCACTCGCGGCACAAACTTTGCCAGCGATTCGGCTTGAGCGGTTTGAACGCGACCGTTACCTTGTATAACTTCGAGCCGCTGACCAGCGCTTCCGCCATCCCCGGCCTTATTTCAAGATGCACAACCGATCCGTTGCGCACGTAGGACCGGCCGCGCGGCAGGCGGTACGCAAAGTCGCTGTAAGATTCCAGATTGTCGCACCAGGCCTTGCCCCAGAACGAACGGGCAATGGCGCGGCCTTCCAGCCTGACCGGCGCCAAAGTCTTTCCGCCCTTCGTCAATTTTGCGGCCGCTTTTTCGGCGCGGCGCCGTTTCTCGTCCGCGCTCACATAAGGCGCAAATCCCCAATATCGTCCCCATCCCATAACGGTTCCTCTTTCGGTTGTTTGGCCGGCGAATGTCTATTCCGCTTCACCGGCGCGATTTATATCCAAGGCGACGAATTTTAACAAGTCCTGATCGCTCATTTCGGTCAGCAATTTGTCGCCGCCTGCGGCGCCGATAATCTCGTCGGCCAGCCGCGATTTGCTCTCGATCATTTCGTCGATGCGCTCCTCCAGGGTGCCGCGGCAGACGAATTTATGCACAAGCACATTGCGCGTCTGTCCGATGCGGAAAGCCCGGTCGGTGGCCTGGTTCTCGACGGCCGGATTCCACCAGCGGTCAAAATGAATCACATGCGCCGCTTCGGTCAGATTCAGGCCGGAGCCGCCGGCCTTGGCCGTCAGCACAAAGAACGGCGGACCGTTTTCCGTCTGGAACGTTTCCACGAGCCGGCGTCTTTGCTTGACCGGCGTGCCGCCGTGCAGAATCAATCCCGGTCGTCCGAATATGCCGGCCAAAAACTCCTGAAGCGGCGCGGTCATTTCCTGGAACTGGGTGAAGATCAGCGCTTTTTCCTGGCGCGCGGCGATTTCTTCCGCGATTTGGCGCAACCGCTGGAATTTGCCGCTTTCCGCTTCCGCAAAACCGCCGTCTCTGAGCCAATGCGAGGGATGATTGCAGATTTGTTTGAACCGCATCAGGTACGCCAACACCAGTCCGCGGCGCTGGATGCCCTCGACGGCCGCCACCTGCGCGCCCAACTCGCGGACAGCCTGTTCGTAAAGCGCCGCCTGTTTCGACGCCAATCCGCAATAGGCCTTCACTTCGGTCTTTTCCGGCAGATCGGCGATGACCCGCTTGTCGGTTTTCATCCGGCGCAGGATATAGGGCTTGGCCAGCGCGCGCAAAGCCCCGAATCCGGCGCCGTCTTCCGAACGCGATTTGACGAACTGGCCGAACTGTTTGGCGGATCCGAGCAGGCCGGGGTTGAGAAAGTCGAAAATCGACCATAAATCCCCAAGCCGGTTTTCCACCGGTGTGCCGGTCAGCACTATGCGCTGGCGGGCGACCAGTTCCTTGACCGCGCGCGTCTGCCGCGCCGCCGGATTTTTAATGGCCTGGGCCTCGTCCAGCGCCACCATATCCCAGCGTTGACGACGCACGCTCTCCAGCCGCGCAACTAATCCGTAAGTTGTCATGACCAGATCGCATCCGACCACGGCCTTGTCCGCTTTTTTTTGGAACGCTTTCCATTCTTCCGCCGGCATTTCGGAGGGGTGCAGAATGCGGCAGCTTAACGTCGGCGCAAACCGCCCGATTTCCGCCCGCCAGTTGGCCAGCAACGAGGCCGGCGCCACGAGCAAACTTGGCACCGCTCCCCGGCGTTCCGCCTTGCGCGCCAGCAATAAGGCCAGCAATTGAATCGTCTTGCCCAACCCCATGTCGTCCGCCAGGCAGGCGCCCAATCCCAGCTCCGTCATAAAGCGCAGCCAGCTTACCCCCGTTTTCTGATAAGGCCGCAGGACGGCGCGCATCCCGGGAACGGCAACGGACGTCTCAAGACGCTCCGGATCCCGAAGGCGGGACAACGCGGCTTCCAGCCATGCGCCGGCCTTGATGCCGCTCCATTCCTTCACCGCGCCGGCGTCGTCCGCCTGGTTTTGTCCGCTGTCAATGGAAACGCCGGATAGCATCCGCATGGCCTCGGCCAAACTCACGCCCGCGCCGGCCGTCCGTTCGATTTTCTTCCAGTTTTCCAGCGCGGTTTTTAATTTTTCCGGATTCGCCTCGACCCAGCGCCCCCTGATCGACACCAACCCGTCGGACGAGCGCATCAGTGTGTTCCATTCAGCGTCCGTCAGCGGTTCGCCCTCCAGGCTTTTCTCAACCTGGAAATCCAGAAGCGCGTCCAATCCGAATCCCTTGCCGGCGGAGTTGCCGATGCGGACGCTGACCTGCGCCCGCGCCGGCCGTCCGCCGCGCCACCAATCCGGCAAGCGCACCACCACGCCGCCCGAGTCCATCACGGGCGCGTCTTTCAAGAAGCGATAGGCCTGGGAAGGCTTCCATGCCAGCGGCTGAAACAGCGCGCCGGATTCGACCAGTTCGCGGGTCAGCGCGCTTTTTTCCGCCGTCGCATGCACCGGCGCCAGCAGACGCAACAACGCCGCCTTGTTGCGTTCGCCGGCGTATTCTTTTAATGCCTCCGCCAGCGGCTGATACTTCACCCGTCCGTGGTCCGATATCCCGGCGGCATACGTCGCCAGAAAGGCGAACGGATAGTCCGCGTTCTTTTTGTTCTCCGCCAGATGGAAACACACCCGTCCCACCATGCGCCAGACGGGGTTTAGCGCTTTCAGGTATTCGGTTGTCCCGCCCGCATGCGCGGCGGCCTCCGTCCGCACCAACGAATCCAAGTCGTTCCAGATGCCTGTCAGCGCATTGAAATCGAGGTATTCGCCGCCTTTGATCGGGGGCAGACGTTCCAGCCATGCCCGCAGTTCGTGCTCCGGGACTTGCGGGCCGGCAGGAATTCCGTCCGAATTGGGGAGGATTGCATGGCAGAAACGGGAAAGATAGAGACGGCCCAGCTCGCGCCAGCAAGCGACGGCCGCCGGCAAAGGCGTATTCAACTCGCGCGCGATCAGATGCAGAAGCCCGCGCGCCATTCCGGCGGAAAAAGCCTTTTCCGCGCGTTCCGCCGCCGCCGTATCCGGCCACGACTCCTCGCCGCCGGTTGCGTCCCAGTATAAATGACCGCGCGGATTGACCGCGAGGGTGGATTGGCGCTCATTCATGAGCGGGCATTGTGCCCGCTTGACGCGCGATTATCAATCCGAATTGCCGGATCCGCACGTTTCTTTTTCCTTGCCAATCAACGCCCGAATGGCTTCCGCCTTCTTTCGGCCAATGCCCTCCACGCGCGCCAACGCATCCGCATCGGCGCAAAACGCGTTTTCAACGTTGCCAAATGCGCTCAATAACCGCTCGGCCAGCGCGGGACCTATTCCGGGCAGACCTTGAAGAACAAACAACTGCCGGTTCCGGCGGCGTCTGGGACGATAGCCGTGCCGACACACGGCCCGGCCGATATGCCGCCGGATTTGTTCGCCCGCGTACCGGATCAGATTTGCGGTTTCCCGCGCATCGAACGAGCGCAAACAGGGAATGTCCAGAAACAGCGCCAGCGTGACAATGGCGCCTTGAATCGCTTCCCGGCTCACAGTCGGGACGTTTTTTCCGTCCACGTGTCCTTCAATCACCAATAGGGGCCGATAAGGGCTTTTGGCCAGAAGACAGGCCTGACGGAAAAGGCGGCCATCCACGATGGAAACACCGAGATCCGCAACGGTTTTCCTTTCGATAAGAACACGCCGATCCACAAGATAATCGCCCAACTCCAGCCGGCGAACAGTCAGGCGGATGGATTCCAGCGCCTGGAGATGTTCAATCACGCCGGCATTGCGTTCGCGGTCATCCGCCGCCACTTCCAATGGCCCGGTTTTCTGGAAACGATCGTCTTCCTCCATCGTATCGTCCGGATTGGATTCCAGCCTGTTCATGATTCAACCCATCATGCTACCGCTCGTCGCAAGGCGGCGTTGAACAAAGTCGCGAAGTTGCGCGATCCTTGCGCGCAACGCGGCCCGGTCTGGCAGAATAAGTTCTTCGGCCTCTTCGTATCGAAAAGTTGTCGCGAAAGGCGTCAGGCAAAACAGGTCCGCAAGGGCATCCGGCAACGCATCGCCCCGCGCCGATAGAAGCTCCACCATGGTCAGAAGGTTGTGGACTTTGGGATAGTCCACATTGAGAGAGATCAGACGGGCCTTGAGCAACTTCTCGACCGCCTGCTGGGCATGAAACCCGAAGACCTCGTCACTGATCTTTGCTCCCGCAAGCGCGGCATCGAGAACATCTTCGTCCTCGGCCGCTTTTAACAGCAAAACTTCGCAACCGTTACGCGGCTTCATACAACGCCTTCCCCTCCAGTTTTGCTGCGCGATACACGTTGCCGGGGACATTCGACCAGTAGTCGAAATCCCGCTCGCCGATCACGAGGATTTCCACCGGCAGTATCAATCCGCGCAAGGTTTTCATCAAGCGCACGATTTCGGCGTAGCGATTGGGAACCTCGCGTTCCACGACTACAATATCCACGTCGCTGTCCCGTCCGGCGTCGCCGCGCGCCCGCGAACCAAAGAGAATCACCCGGACGGGGTGCGCGGCTTCGACGATCCGCCGCACAGCTTCGGTAATTTTCTCGGGAGTTACGGCCCACAGAGGTTGAGCATTCGCTTGCATTTTCGCATCTCCTTTTTTGTCCGTCGTGTCCATCCGGCTCGATTTTCAGGTTGCGGGCGTTAGCCTGCATTGGTATGACGCAAAGAATTATACGCTGACGCCGTCCGAAAAACCACGTTATAATTGGGTTAATAGCGAAAGCCGCCGGAACTACTCCGAATCAATCTTGAGCGTCACGTCCTTGGGCAAAGCCACGCCGGCCGCGACCTGCATGGCCTTGAAGGCGCCGACCGGCACGGCGCAGGCGGCGCAACATCCCTTCAGGGTTTCGCGCGCGGTGCTCAGGATTATGCCGTCAGCCCCCGCGCCGATCTCGGCATAGCTGTCCAGCACGATAACAGAACAATGCCCCACACCATAGAGCAAAAGCAGCAGAATCCATAAGGCGCAACGCGAAGGCAGGTTCGTGGCCGCCAGTTTGAACGTCACCGCCAACATCGGCGCCACCAACGCCGTCGCTCCCCGCTCACCCCGCCGTCTTTTGCGCTCTGGCCAAAATGACTCGCGTGAGGTATGGTATCGGAGTCTTGAAACAAGGAGTGAAACAGCAGTGATGCAACCGGTTGTCGAATGTCGAGACGTGTCTGCCAACCCAGCAGTTGCGAGAGCAGCCAGTTACATAGGACACGCGCTTTCTCCCGGCGCAATAAATGAGATTCTGGAATTTGAATCAGACAGGAGCAGCCGGATATGCCAGATAATGCAAACAGCACAGACTTGGCCCACGCCGAAATCCTCTGGAATCCGCAGATGCCGGCGGAACTGGAGGCGTGTTTTGCCGAAGGCGAACGGTTGATGGGAACCGTGCGGGGGCGGCTGGGGGGCTTGGGCAGTGGGAGCTAAACGCAAAGCTACGGAGAATCCTGCAACCGAAGGAGAAGCACTATCCCGTTTGGCGCGCGGTCGCGCCCGGGAGGGCGCGGCCTTCCCGGTACCGCCTTCGCATGTGGCGCTTCCGGGCGGATATGCGTCCACATTGAACGACCTCAAAGAACGGATTCGCACCGAACGTCTGCGGGTGGTGCTTTCCGCCAATGCGGCTATGACGTTGCTCTATTGGGACATCGGGCAGGTCATTCTCCAACGGCAGGAGCGCGAAGGCTGGGGCGCCAAGGTCATTGACAGGCTCTCCGCCGATCTGCGCGAGGCCTTTCCTGACATGCAGGGGTTGTCGTCGCGTAATCTCTTGTTCATGCGTGCATTCGCAGCCGCCTATCCGCATCCTGAAATAGTGAAACAGCTTGTTTCACAATTGCCTTGGGGACATATCGTCCACCTGCTCCAGCGCGTCAAGGATGCCGATGCGCGGCTTTGGTATGCCAAGGCCATCATTGCCAATGGTTGGTCGCGAAGCATCATGGATATGCAGGTAGCGTCACAGGCACACGCCCGTCAGGGCAAGGCGGTCCACAACTTTGCCGTCGCGCTGCCGCCTGCCGACTCCGACATGGCCGCGCAGGTATTCAAGGACCCCTATCTGTTCGACTTCATCGGCACCGCCGATCCCCGCCGCGAACGCGAGGTCGAGCAGGCGCTGGTGGAGCATGTGCAGAAATTCCTGCTCGAATTGGGGGCGGGCTTCGCCTTCGTCGGACGCCAGGTGCATCTCGAATTCTCCAGCGCCGATTACTACCTCGATCTCTTGTTCTATCATCTCAAGTTGCGCTGTTACGTGGTGGTAGAACTCAAGGCGGTCCCTTTCGCGCCTGAGTTCGTCGGCAAGCTCAACCTGTACATGTCCGCCGTGGATGACCTGCTTCGGCACGCCGACGACAAACCCACCATCGGCCTGCTGCTGTGCAAGGGCAAAGATCGTATCGTCGCGGAATATGCGCTTAGGGGGTTCAACCGTCCGATCGGTGTGGCTGACTGGAAGAAGCAACTCGCCGAAACACTGCCGACCGAACTCAAAGGAAGCCTTCCGACCGTAGAGGAAATCGAGGCCGAACTGGGCGAAGTCATCGGAACGGCAAAAGAGAAGCGGTCCAAGACTAAGAAGGCGGTGCGCCGTGAAGGGGGAGCGGTTGTTGGCCACGGGAGTGGAGAAACTGTCCGAGGCGGAGTTGCTGGCGATCATCCATTGGGTTGACCCGAATCCGTTTATCACGAATGATTGATCAAAGGCGGCATCTTGGGGTATGGTATAGGCGTTTTGAAACAAGGAGCGAAACAGTGGTGATGCAACCGATTATCAATGTCAGGATTTGTGTCTGCTGGTTTCGATAGGCATTTGGAGTGACAAGCGGATGAAGGAAACAACGCCAGTAACAAAACTCAAGTACATCGATGTCTTCGCCGGATGTGGCGGACAATCGGTGGGGTTCTTCAATTCCGGTCACTGGCAGGGGCTTTTCGCTGTCGAGGTTGATTCAGACGCTTTCTCAACCTTGAAATACAACCTTCTGGACAATCGAGCGCATTTTGCGACATGGCCGCAGTGGCTTCCACGGACATCCCATGACATCAACGCCGTTGTCTCCACGTGCGGCACAGCACTCCAGGCACTGAACGGCTGTGTGGATCTGGTGGCTGGTGGGCCTCCTTGCCAAGGGTTCTCCGTGGCCGGACGTCGACGAGAGCACGACGAGAGAAACGGGTTGGTCCATTCATACTTGCGGTTCATCAAGCTCGTGCGCCCACGCGCAATTTTATTCGAGAACGTGAAGGGGTTTGGCATCGGGTTTCTTCAAGCCGACAAATCCCGAGGGAAGCCTTACTCAGAAATCGTGCTGGATGGACTGCGCGGACTCGGTTACGCGGACGCGACCTTCAAGGTTGTTGACTTCTCAACTCTGGGCATACCCCAGCGCCGCGAGCGTTTCATAATCGTGGCCACGTTGGCGGGAAAAGCGGAATCCTTCTTCTCCAAACTTGATGCCCAGAGAGACCACTTCCTGCAAGAGCGCGGGTTGTGTTCTCCCGTCACAGTCCGACAGGCAATCTCTGACCTCGAACGCCGACACGGCACGGTCCAGTCTCCCGATTCCAGAGGATTCCTGGCCGGAACGTACAGAAGGGGGAATCTATCGCGCTATCAGCAACACCTGCGCCCCAAGCCTCTGGATGAAGCGGCCATTCCAGACAGTCACCGGTTCGCGCGGCATAGTGATCCGACCGTGCGCAAGTATCGTGATATTGTGACCCGCCGACTCTCGCCTTCCGCAATCCGTCAAGCCCACCCCACCAGAAAGAGTTGCACGATACTCCTCAAGGGTGATGCCGTCGGTCCCACTCTTACCATCCTGCCCGACGATTTCATCCATTATTCCGAGCCCCGGATACTCTCGCCGCGCGAGTACGCGCGGCTCCAGTCGTTCCCGGACTGGTTCGAACTTAAGGGCGCGTATACGACGGGCGGGAAAGAAAGGCGGCACTGCGTGCCCCGGTACTCCCAGATCGGCAACGCTATCCCGCCCCTTTTCGCAGAACAGGCCGCCAACGTACTCTCGGACATCCTCACCCAATCATGAGCAAGACTCAACATCTCAACTTCCGCGTCAGTTCTGGCCTCAAGACTATTATCGGCAAGGAACTGATCACCAACGACTTCATTGCCGTGTTTGAACTCGTGAAGAACTCATTTGACGCCCACGCGAAGCGCGTCGACATTACCTTTCAGGGTCTGACCACTGACACGCCGAAACTCATCATCACCGACAATGGAAAGGGCATGGACCACGATGACCTTCTCGATAAGTGGCTCTTCGTGGCCTATTCGGCCAAGAAGAACGGCACCGAGGACTACCGCGACAAGATCAAGTCAAGTCGCATCCATGCCGGCGCCAAGGGGATCGGACGATTCTCCTGCGACCGCCTTGGCAGTCAACTGACAATCTACAGCAGGAAACGTGGCGGGACAGCCGGTGTCCAGCGGTTGCAGGTCGATTGGAGCCAGTTCGAGCGCGACCTGAAGGATGAGTTCATCAGCATTCCGGTAACCTACACGGAAGTCGAAGCCTGCCCTTATGACCTTTGTACGGGGACCGTGCTGGAAATCGAGGGCCTTCGCGACGCATGGGACAGGTCCAAACTACTCGCTTTGAAGCACTCTCTTGAGCGGTTGATTAACCCAAACCAGGACAACGACCCTGACGGCTTCTCAATCTATCTCAACGTGCCAGATGAGACGTTGGCCGACAAAGAGGCACCGCCCTCTGAACCTTGGAATCGAGTCAACGGGAAGATAGACAACTTCCTCTTCGAGAACCTTGGTTTTCGAACCACCCAGATTACGACGCGAATCAACCCGGATGGCACCCAGATTCACACGCGACTCGAGGACCGTGGCGCCTTGATCTACGAACTGGTGGAGAAGAACGATCTCACCATTGGGAAGAACCCCATGGCGGATGTTGCCGTCCGTCTGTTCTTCCTGAACCAATCGGCGAAACTGTTCTTCACACGCGCGATGGGCGTCCGAACCCGGGACTATGGTTCGGTGTTTCTTTATAAGAACGGCTTCCGCATCCATCCATTTGGCGATGTTACCGATGATCGTCTCGGGATTGATCGGAGGAAACAGCAAGGTAGCGCGCGATACTTGGGAACGCGGGATCTCTCAGGTCGCATCGAGATACACGGCGAAAACATTGCATTTCAGGAAACAAGTAGTCGAGATGGCGGACTTGTTCAGAACGACGCTTTTACGACATTGCGGCAGTTTGTCGAAGAATACGCGCTTAAGCGCCTGGAACGTTTCGTCATTGATGTGGCGCGTTTCGGAGGGCCTGACGAACTTCTTAAGGGTAGCACGACCCTGTCACCCCGAGACTGCAAACGCCGTTCTAATTCTACCTGAAATGGCCGGTTTGAAAATGGATATAGTTCGGAACCTTTTTTAAAAGATATTCTTATCTGGTTTGCTCGGTATGGCTTTCTTATAGGATTGCCGAAATGGTAGGGCGAGGCGTCCCTGCCGAGCCGTTTGATGAAGAACGGCTCACCCGGAGGGTTCGCCCTACCTGTGAAAATGTTATCGCCTTTGACGGCAACATAATCATATTTTTGATCCATTTTCAAACCGGCGAAAATCGTCCGTTTTTGACCGGCCGCGACAGAGACCTCAAGGATCGCATTCTTGACATCATTGTCAGGCTTACCAGTGCAAAGAATGTCATAGACATCCGCTATGACCCCAAGTTGCTGAGCATCATTGAGAGTCGCTCGGCTGAGAGCGTGAGCGCCTTGTTGCGCAACTTCAGGCGGATGGCTACCGAATCCAACAATGACGTCTTACTCAAGGAAGCCAAAAAAGCGGAGAAGCAACTAAAGGCTCTCAAAGCCGCGAGGAATGAGGCGGAGACAGAACGCGATGCGGCTGAGGCCGACGCACGGAAGGCGCAAGCCGAGGCGATAGCGGCGGCAGAGGAGGCCGAGCAGGTTCGTCGGGATGCTGAAGAGGCCCACAAAGAAATTCGGCAGCGTACTACGCAAAACCTCTTCCTGAAATCCATCGTTTCGCTGGACATGGGACACGTTCTCCACCTCCATCACCATATCAGCATCTCCGCGCACACAATCGAACAGTGTGCGCTCAATGTGGCCCGAAAACTCAACAACGACAAGCCGCTGTCCAAGGACTACCTGTTGACCTTCATCAATCGCATTGTGCGACAAGTGAAGACGATCTCGACGATCACACGCTTTGCAACAAAGGCCCAATTCAACGTCGAAGCCGTCACCGTCACCGAAGACCTTGTCGCGTTCATCCGAGAATATATCGGCAACGTATGCGCCGGACTCTACACGACCACGCAGGAGAAGCCGCTCGAGTTCCAGATAAAGGCAGCTCCAAAGTTGACGCACGTCACCGAGTTCAAGCCCATCGAGATTACCATGATTCTCGACAACCTCATCGCGAACGCGGTCAAGCACGGTGCGCGCACGGTGGAGATCGAGATGAAGGCCGGGGATTCGGACGGTTTGACGATAGCGGTCCGCAACGACGGGGCTCCCATCCTGAAGAAGGACGCCGAACGCATCTTCGAAATGGGGTATTCCACGACCGAGGGGTCCGGTCTGGGGCTGACGCATGTCCGGGAGTCGCTGTCCGAAATGGGCGGCACGATCCACCTGAACACGGCCTTTGGGGCCGGTGTCGAGTTTGTAATCCTAATGGGGACATCGAAATGAAATACCGAATGCTGTGGGTTGATGATAGCCCCGAGTGGGTGGCGCCGATTCGGGAATCTGTGCAGGAGTATCTAGAGGAACTCGGATTCGATCTCGTTGCCGACTTGCATACGGATGGTTCCGGCGTTACGGACCATCTGGCCAAGGAAAGTGTCGACCTCATCGCGATTGACTTCAAGTTGAAGGGTAGCCATGGCGACAAGATCATTGAAGCCATCAGGCAGAGCGACAAGTATACGGAGATTCTGTTCTACACCGCTGACGAGAACTACCGGGCCGTTCTACCTGTTCAGGACGGCGTGTACCGTGCACATCGACGCGATGTTGAGACGAAACTGCGAGGCCTCATCGCCCTGACGTTGAAACGGGTGCAGACTCCAGCAAACATGCGCGGTTGCGTCATCGCGGAAACAGCGGACATCGAGGCCCTTCTGGAGGACATCTTGGTCGCGCAGTTCGCGGACAAGGGATCCCTCTTCCGGCGCCGCGTGCTTCAGAAGGGTATTTACGATTTTGGTAAGAAATATCAGTTTGTGATGGGGTTGATCGATGACCGGCTCAAGGCATGTAACGTTGTCTTGAGTGGAAAGGGCGGGGACAAGGTGGCGGAGGGCGATCTCAAGGCGCGACTAGAACCGTTGCAAGCCACACTCAAGGAATTCGAGAAGGAGGTAATTCGCACCAGAAACCTCCTTGCCCATGTGAAGGAACAACTCGACGATCAGGGTCGGGTGACGCTCAAGAGCACGATTATACCGGGGACCATCACTATCGACCATGCCTGGTGCGTGAAAGTGCGGAAGGATCTATCAAAGCAACACAAAGCACTGAAGGCACTGACGGGCATACCGATTGGTTAGTCTCGTCACTCAGGCATGTTCACTGAACAGGTTGTTGGCGTGTCGGGTGTGAACGCGCCGACAGCATTCGATAACGTGATTTGGGCGCGGCAAATTGGCGTAGCCATACGGCAAGGAACCTGAACGAGACCGGCGGACAAATGCAAGGTGCAACAGCGCAAAGGGTTAATCGAAGGCGGAGGCTTAGCCTGAATTATTCATAAAGAAAATGGGTGTCAAGACTCATTAGAAATGTCCCCATTTTCGACTCATTAGAAATGTCCCCTTTTTGCTGTTGGCATGTTTTTACGTTAGCTCGGGTTCCGCCCCCCGAGAATGGGCTTATATAGCTCGTCGGAGG
>JBAZEM010000005.1:0-126777 GCA_041653875.1 Kiritimatiellia bacterium | reverse complement strand
CGAGCCCTCGGATGGACGGAGGAGAACATGGCAAGGGTTGCTGGCGCCGTCACCCCCCGATCATAATCGGGGTGACGGGACACTCCAAAAGGATCATTAAAAAGTTCGGATCGGAGAGGAAAAGCACGGAGAAATGTAAATCGGAAACTATCCAATTTTAACAATTGACGGCACATCCCCCATGCCCATCGGCAAAGGTGGAGGCGCGAACCGGAGTTGAACCGGTCTAACAGGTTTTGCAGACCCGTGCCTAACCGCTTGGCTATCGCGCCTTGAAGAAATGACTTCGCTGCCGGCTAATAAAACCGACCCTCATGGTATCAAGCCAAAGACCGGCGTCAACTGCTTTTTACCTGCTGTCAAAGCTTATTAGAAATGTCCCCTTTTTGCCGTTGGCATGTTATTGGATGATTCTGGAATGGCTTGACCGGCCCAGCGTGCAACGATATTGTGTTGCAATTGACATGGTTTGAAATTCGCGTGATGCGCGGACTGAATTTTCCGATTTCAGCGTTCCGTGGACGCTTCCTTATGAACACCGATTTCGATCTGACGCGCATATCCGGGCTTGCCGAAACCGAGGCCCTGCGGCGACTGCGCACGGAGGGGTTTAACGAGATGCCTTCTTCGCAACCGCGCGGGTTGTGGCATATCGTCTGGGAGGTCGCGCGCGAACCGATGTTCCTCCTGCTGGTCGGCTGCGGCCTGCTGTACCTGCTGACGGGCGAACTATCCGATGCTTTGATGTTGCTCGGCTTCGTGCTGGTTGTGATGGGCATTACGGTCACCCAGGAGCGGCGCACCGAGCGGGCCTTGGAGGCTTTGCGGGACCTGTCAAGCCCGCGCGCGCTCGTGATCCGCGACGGCCGGCGGCGGCGCATTCCGGGGCGCGAGGTCGTCCGCGGCGACATCCTGATCCTCGTCGAGGGCGACCGTGTGCCCGCCGACGCCGTCCTGCGGCAGTCCATCAACCTCGCCGCCGACGAATCCCTGCTGACCGGCGAATCCGTGCCGGTGCGCAAGGCGGCCACGGGTCGAACCGAAGCCGCGGCCCGGCCGGGCGGCGACGACCTGCCGTTCGTCTTTTCCGGCACGTTGGTCACCGCCGGCCAGGGGCTGGCGGAGATTCTGACAACCGGCCTGCGCACGGAACTGGGCAAGATCGGCAAAGCCCTGCAGGGCGTCACGCAGGAAGACACGCGCCTGCAGAAAGAAACCGGCCGGCTGGTGCGGAACCTGGCGATTGTCGGACTGTCGCTCTGCGCGCTGGTGGTCATGGCCTACGGGCTCACGCGCGGCAATACGCCGCAGGCTTGGCAACAAGGCTTACTGAGCGGCATTACCCTGGCGATGGCCGTGCTACCGGAGGAGTTTCCCGTGGTGCTCACGGTCTTCCTTGCGCTGGGCGCCTGGCGAATCTCCCGGAACCGGGTCCTCACGCGGCGGATGCCGGCGGTGGAAACACTGGGCGCCGCCACAGTGCTGTGCGCCGATAAAACGGGGACCCTTACGCTCAACCGGATGTCGGTCCGGCAGTTGTTCGCGGAGGGCGAACTGTTCGACGCGAGCGTCTCGAAACGGGCGGCCTTGTCCGAGCGCTTTCATCCGCTGCTGGAATACGGGATCCTCGCCAGCAAACACGACCCCTTCGATCCCATGGAAAAAGCCTTGCAGGAGCTGGGCGAAAAATTCCTGGCCCGCACCGAGCACCTGCACCGAAACTGGGAATTGATCCGGGAATACCCGCTTTCGCCGCACCTGCTGGCCCTGTCGCACGTTTGGAAATCGCCGGACGGGAGCATCTTGGAAATCGCGGCCAAGGGGGCGCCCGAAGCCATTGCCGACCTGTGCCACTTGAGCGCTGTGCAGCAGACCGAATTGGCCGGCCATGTGGCCGCCATGGCCGACGCCGGCTTGCGGGTGCTGGGCGTTGCCAAGGCGCATTTCAGGCGCTCCGATCTGCCGCCCGACCAGCACGATTTCCGATTCGAGTTCCTGGGGCTCGTCGGCCTGGCCGATCCGGTGCGGCCGGCCGTCCCGGCCGCCATCCGGGAATGCCACACCGCCGGCATCCGCGTCGTCATGATCACGGGGGATTATCCGGGCACGGCGCAGAGCATCGCCCGGCAGATCGGTTTGCGCGCGCCGGAACAGTGCATCACAGGGGGCGAGTTGGATGCCATGAGCGATGCCGAACTGGAGCGGCGCATCGGCGCCGTCAGTATTTTTGCCCGCGTCGTGCCCGAACAAAAACTGAGGATCGTGAATGCCTTGAAAGCCCGCGGGGAAATTGTGGCCATGACCGGGGATGGCGTCAACGACGCGCCCGCATTGAAATCCGCCCACATCGGCGTCGCAATGGGCGGACGCGGCACGGATGTGGCGCGCGAGGCATCGGCGCTGGTCGTGCTGGACGACGATTTTTCCTCCATCGTCGCGGCCGTCAAGCTGGGGCGCCGCATCTTCGACAACATCAAAAAGGCCGTGGCCTATATTGTCGCGGTGCACGTTCCGATCGCCGGGCTTGCGGTCATCCCGATGTTCTTCCGCGATTGGCTGCCCCTGCTCCTGCCCGTGCACGTGGCCTTCCTGGAACTCATCATCGATCCCGCCTGTTCGATCATCTTCGAGGCGGAGAATGCCGAGGCGAACATCATGAAACGCCCGCCGCGCAATTCGAAGAACCGGTTGTTCAGCCGGAGCACGCTGCTGCTCAGTCTGTTGCAGGGCGCCAGCGTGCTGGCCGCCATTGTCGCCCTGCTGGCCATCAGCGCCCGCCTGGGGCATGCCGACGAGAATTCGCGCCGGACCCTGGCGTTCATCACCCTGGTGGTCGCCAATCTCGGCCTCATTCTCACCAATCGTTCCTGGAGCCGCACGATCTTTTCGATGTTCCGGGAACCGAACCGGGCCTTGTGGTGGGTGGTGGGCGGCGCGACCGCGGCGATGACCCTGCTCCTGAATGTGTCTTTCCTGCGCGAGCTGTTCCACTTCGCCCCGCTCCATCCGCCCGACATCCTGCTCAGCATCGCGGCCGGCATCGCGAGCATTATGTGGTTTGAACTGCTGAAGTTGACGCCCTTCCTGGATCGCGCGCCGGCGGAAAAGACAGAGGCAGAACGCGCGCTTTCCTGAGTTATGCGGTTAACGCCGCAACTATTTCATGTAGAGCCGACTTTACGTCGGCTATCTTCGGACAGAATAGCCGGTATTCCGCCAAAAGCGGATCCGCCTATGGAGGAAAAACCGGCTCTACACCGGATTGTTCGCCGGCATGCCTGCCATAGCTTTAGCGGCGGCGGGAGGCGAATCCGCCCATGGCGGAAAATTCCTTAACATTAAATTTTGGGCGCCGCCGTTCTTTTGGCTCTTGTTTAATTCTGCGATTCCACCAGGCGCCGTAATTCCGGCGCCGGGCGCAAGACTTTGCCCGCGGCCGAGAGGCACACGTGCACGGTATAGCCGGCAACGATAAGCGTATCGCCGCGGGTCACTTCGTAGGTCACGCGCAAGCGGGGCCCCTCGATCGCGCACCGGCTGACCACTTTCAACTCGTCGTCGAAATGGGCCGGCGCTTTGTACAAGCAATGGGCTTCCACCACCGGCAAAAAAACGCCTTTCTTCTCCAACTCGGCATAGGGTAGGCCGACCTCGCGGAGCATGGCGGCGCGGGCCATCTCGAAATAAACCAGATAGTTGGCGTAATACACGAAGCGCATTTGGTCCGTATGGGCATACGGCACATGCAGGGTATAGTGGAAAACCCGGCCGGGGACAGTGATCATGGATGGTGACTCCTTAATTCGATTCGATGTGTGTCGGTTTCATTGCCTGTAATGGGTCAGTGAATGGGGGGGGGCAACCTAATGAGGTCGCGGGCTAAGGTGTAGTGGCCGTTCGATAGAACGGCAATCCGCGGTTCTGTCGAACCGCATCTACACCCCCCCCCCCCCAATGAGTGACCCATTACCATTGCCGAAGAAAACGCTTGATTACATGCCGGTCATGAATACAATATTATCTAATTGGGTTGACAGTTCAAGTTTGGATGCGGCTAAAAAACCCGCCAGCGGGGTTGCCTTGCCGGCTTGAAACAAGAGTCATGGCTTACAACGATCAATTAACCCGGACGGTGCGGATCAAGCTCCCGGCGGAAGCGCTGGAAGCGGCCAGCTTCGCGCCACGGCCCAGGCCAATTCTAAAAGCGTCCGGTTTGCCCCGCGAGACCATCCGCGCCAAACTCGGGGCCGCCGAATTCACGCTCTACCATGAATTTCTTCAAAGCATCTATGACGCCGTGTTGATCGCGGACTGGCAGGGGCTCCTTCTGGATGGCAACGCGCGCGCCATGGAATTCCTGCGCTACGAGGCGCGCGAACTGCGCGAGAAGGCGATTTCCGATATCGTCTGCGGTTTCGACGAGGCCATTCTCCGGAAAATTTGCGACAACCTGGACTGCGACCAGTTCACCCTGATTGAGGATGCCTATTGCCGGCGCAAGGATCAGTCCCTGTTTCCAGCGGAAATCGCCGTCAACAAACTGCACTTGGGCGATGAAAAACACATTTGTTTTTTCGTGCGCGATATTACCCGGCGCAAGCAGGACGAAGAGCTTTTGCGTCAGACCCGCGATCGTCTGGCCCGCGCCGAGCGCTTGGAAATGGCCGGCAGTATTGCCGGCCATATCGCGCACGATTTTAACAACCTGCTGACGCCCCTGGTGGCCTACCCGGAGTTCATTCGCTCCAAATTGCCGGAAGATTCCCCGGCCCGCGCGGATCTCGATGTTATCGTCAAGACGGCCGAGCAGATGGCCCACATCAATCAACAGCTCCTGGCCTTGTCGCGCCGCGCCTATCACGAACAGTCCGTGCTGAACGTCAATACGCTGATCGAAACCGAGTCCCTGTTCCTGGAGCACAGCGAGGCGACCAAGGGGATCAAGGTGGAACTGGCGCTGGCAAAAGATTTGTATAACACGAAAGGTTCGCCCCAACAGCTCCTGCGTGTCATCCAGAACTTATGCCAAAACGCCATCGAAGCCATGGGCCCGGCCGGCACATTGACGATCAAGACCGCGAACATTCGCATAGACGCGCAGGTGAAGAAATACGAGCTTATGCCGCCGGGCGACTACGTCAAGATCTCGGTTGCCGACACCGGTCACGGTATTCCCCCGGAAATCCAGGATAAAATTTTCGACCCCTTTTTCACCACCCGCAAGGCCGATAAACAGCGCGGCTCCGGCCTGGGTCTGAGCGTGGTGCGCGGCATCGTCAAGGATCACCAGGGCTTTATTGACCTGGAAAGCGCCGTCGGCGCGGGCGCCGCCTTCAGTCTCTATTTCCCGGCCTGCCGGGACAAAGTCCAGCCGGTGGAGCCGGAAAGACATTATAGCGGCACGGAAACCATCCTGATCGTGGATGACGACAAATTGCAGGTCGAAGTCATGACCCGTCTCCTGCAAACGATCGGTTACACAGTCGAGAATGCCCGGAGCGGCGAAGAGGCCCTGCGGCTGTTCGCCGCACACAAGGCGGGCGGCCGTTTCCCCCAATTGGTCGTTCTCGATATGGTCATGGGCGAGGGCATGGATGGCGCCCATCTTTACCAGGAGATGAAGGCCATTAATCCCAAGCAAAAGGCCATCATCGTTTCCGGTTATGCCGAATCGCCCCGCGTCACCCTGGCCCAGGCCATCGGCGGCGGCACGTACCTCCGCAAACCGGTGACGTTGGAAAAATTGAGCAAGGCGGTCCGGCAGGAATTGGATCGGAACTGAAAAACGATCGAGGGCTAACGTCGCAACTATTCCATGTAGAGCCGACTTTACGTCGGCTATCTTCGGCGCAGAATAGCCGGTATTCCGCCGGAGGCGGATTCGCCTATGGCGAAAAAACCGGCTCTACATCGGATTGCCCGCCGTAGGCGGATTACGCGAACACCCTCTGTAGCGTCACACATTTTCGAACAGCACGGACGAAAGGTAACGTTCGCCGGAATCGGGTAGAATCACAATCATGGTTTTGCCGTCAAAGGCTTTGTCTTTGGCCAGCCGCACGGCCGCGGCCACGGCCGCTCCGCAGGAAATACCGGAAAGGATGCCTTCCTCCCGCGCCAGGCGCCGCGCCATTTCCACGGCCTCGGCGCTGCCAACCCGTTCCACGCGGTCCACGAGCCCAAGATCCAGCGTGTCGGGAATAAAGCCGGCGCCAATGCCCTGGATTTTGTGCAAGCCCGGCTTGAGTTCCTGTCCGGCCAGCTTTTGCGTAATCACCGGGCTTTCCTCCGGCTCCACCGCCACGGATATGAGCGCCTGGCCTTTCGTCCGTTTGAAATACCGCGAAATGCCGGTGAGCGTTCCGCCTGTCCCGACCCCGGACACCAGGACGTCCACGGCGCCGTCGGTGTCGTTCCAGATTTCCGGACCGGTGGTTTGTTCGTGAATGGCCGGATTGGCCGGATTCTTGAACTGCTGGGGCAGAAAATATTGCCGCGGGTCGGAGGCCGCCAATTCCTCGGCGCGGACGATTGCGCCTTTCATGCCTTCCGCGCCCGGAGTCAGGATCAGGCGCGCGCCAAAAGCCGCCAGCACCCGGCGGCGTTCGATGCTCATCGTTTCCGGCATGGTCAGCGTCAAGGGATAGCCGCGGGCCGCCGCGACATAGGCCAGGGCAATGCCCGTGTTGCCGCTGGTCGGCTCGACGATCGCCATGCCCGGCTTGAGCACGCCGCGCTTTTCCGCGTCCCAGATCATGGACGCGCCGATCCGGCACTTGACCGAATAAGCGGGGTTGCGTCCCTCGATCTTGGCAAGGAGCGCGGCCTTGAGGCCTTGCGTGACGCGATTCAGTTTGACCAGCGGCGTGTTGCCGATGGACATGGAATTATCCTCGAAAATACGGCGCATGTTAAAACCTCCCTTGCTTGCCGGCGGCCTTTTGCAAGGCCTGGTCAATGTCGGACTTGATATCCTCGACGTCTTCGATGCCGACGGAAAGCCGGATGTAATCCGCCGTCACGCCGGTTTCCTTCTGTTCTTCCGGCGTCAGTTGCTGGTGCGTGGTCGAGGCCGGATGGATGACCAGGCTCTTGGCGTCGCCAATGTTCGCAACGTGCGAAAGGAGCTTGACGGCGTCGATGAATTTTTTGGCCGCTTCCAGCCCGCCCTTGATGCCGAATCCCACGAGCCCGCCAAAGCCTTTCTTCAGATATTTGGCGGCCACCGCATGGTTGGGATTGTCTTCCAGGCCCGGGTACGTCACCCATTGAACCAGCGGATGCTTTTTCAGCCAGCGGGCCACGGCCAGCGCGTTTTCCGAATGCCGATGCTGGCGCAACGGCAGGGTTTCCAGTCCCAGCAGAAACTGGTGCGCGTTGAAGGGGCTCAGCGCCGCGCCGAGGTCGCGCAGAAGCGTCACGCGCACTTTCAGGATGAAAGCCACATTGCCCATGCCGGGCACGTTGCCAAGCGCATCCCAATAAACCAGTCCGTGATAGCTCGGATCCGGTTCGGTAAACTCCGGGAACTTGCCGTTGTTCCATTTGAATTTACCGGAATCCACGATCACGCCGCCGAGCGACGTGCCGTGCCCGCCGATGTATTTGGTGGCCGAGTTTGCCAGGATGTCGGCCCCGTGATCGATCGGCCGCACCAGGCCGATGCCGACGGTGTTATCCACCACCAGCGGGATTCCCGCCGCGTGCGCGATTTTGGCGAGCGCCTCGAAATCGGGGACATCCAGCTTCGGATTGCCGATGGTTTCGGCATAAATCGCGCGGGTCTTGGGCGTGATCGCCTTTTTGAAGGCCTCCAAATTCTGCGAATCGACGAACTTGGTCGTGCGTCCCAACTTCGGGAAGGTATGGTGAAAGAGCTGATATGTCCCGCCATACAGATTGTTCGCCGCAACGATTTCATCGCCCAGCCGCGTGATCGCCAGCAGGGCGTAGGTAATGGCCGCCTGGCCGGAACTCACGGCCAGCGCCCCCGTGCCGCCCTCGATCGCCGCGATGCGCTGTTCGAATACGTCGTTGGTGGGATTCATCAAACGCGTATAGATATTGCCGAATTCCTTCAAAGCGAAGAGATTGGCGGCATGTTCCGTGCTTTTGAAGACGTAGGACGTGGTTTGATAGATGGGAACCGCCCGGGCGCCTGTGGCGGGGTCGGGTTTTTGTCCGGCGTGCAAGGCTAAGGTCGCTAATTTCGGCGTGGTCATGGTTATGCTCCTTGTTTGGTTGCCTGTCATGGGGACTGGCGCGTTAAATATTATAACAATTCAGGTAGTCAGGAGTCAGAATTCAGAATCCAGAATAAAACTCGCAAAAATCAGCCATTGAAGGCCGCAAGGAACATTCCGCTTTCGACCCTGCGCTTATAACCTGTTCGCTTCGTATTCTCTTGGCCCATACGGGGTTCCTTATTCTGACTTCTGACTTCTGAATTCTGACTTCTGAATTCTGGCTCCTGAACATTTACTAAATATTATAGGTCAAGTTCGTTCCCGCTTGTTTGGCTTTGTACTTCTCGATCATGGTTTTCAGCGTTATCGTTTCCATTGTCCGGGCTAACGTCCGGCTGACCTCCTGCCAGATTTCGCGCGCCACGCAAGCTGAACTCCGGCGGCACGCGCCGGCGCGCTGGGTGCATTTTACCAGCACACAATCGCCTTCCAACGGCTCCAAAATGTCTTTGAGCGTTATCTTGGCGGGATCGCGGGCCAGCATGTAACCGCCCTTGGCGCCCACTGTGGCGGTAATCAGGCCGGCGGATTTCAGCGGCGTAACAACTTGCCAGAGATACTTCTCGGAAATTTGCTGGCGCCGGGCTACAGCTTTCAAAGTCACAACATGCTCTTGGCTGTGGATGGCCAGGTCCAGCATAAACCGCACACCATAACGTCCTTTAGTCGATATTTTCACGGCGGAATAACTCCTATTATTGCTATCGATGTTGTGGAGAATAGCAGTAATAAAACCTAAGTCAACCTCTTTTAAAATATAAATTAGGTCCCGTAAAGCGGAGCGACTGTTTCATGTAGAGCCGACTTTACGTCGGCTATTTTCGGCATAGGATAGCCGGTATTCCGCCGGAGGCGGATCCGCCTATGGAGGAAAAACCGGCTCCACATCGGATTGTCCGCCGGCATGCCCGCCATAGCTTTAGCGGCGGCGGGAGGCGGATTCGCCAAAGGCGGAAATTTCCTATCCGTCAGGCCTGGGTCATGTCCGCCACGTGAAAACCGGCCGCCGCAATCATGGCCATATCGGCCGCATGACCCTGGCCGGGTGTGGTCAGGTACCCGTTGGTAAAGATCGAATTGGCCGGATAGAGCGCCAGCGCCTGCAAGGCGCCCAGGCATGCCTCGCGTCCGCCCGCGATGCGAAGTTCGCGCGCGGGGTTCACCAAACGGAACATGGCCAGAATGCGCAGCGCTTCGGCGGCCGACAGGCGCGGTCGTCCCTCCAGACTTGTGCCGGGGCGTGGATCCAGGAAATTCACCGGAATCGAGTCCGCGCCCGCCTCGCGCAAGGCGAAAGCCAGATCCACGCGGTCTTCAGGCGTTTCGCCCATGCCCATGAGCCCGCCGGAGCAGAGTTCCAGGCCGGCGGCTTTAACAACGCGCGCCGTTTCCACACGGTCGCGGTAATGATGGGTCGTGCAAATCGCCGGATAATAGCGTTCCGAGGTTTCCAGGTTATGGTTGAACCGGTCCACGCCGGCGCGCTTCAGCCGGCGCGCCTGATCGGCATTCACCAGTCCCAGTGAAGCGCAGAGTTGGATCGGCATCTCCTGTTTGATCCGGCGTGCCGCTTCGCATACCGTGCTCAGCTCCTGTTCCAGCGGCGCGCGCCCGCTGGTGACGATACAATAGCGCAAGGCCTTGAGCGTCTGGGCCTCGCGGGCGCCCTGGAGAATGTCGTCCACCGCCTGCATCGTATAGGCCGCCACCGGCGCCGTCGATTGGGCCGCCTGACTGCAATAGGCGCAGTCCTCGCTGCATAACCCGCTCTTGGCGTTGCGGATGACGTGCAGACTGACTCCCAGCCCGAAATATTTCCGGCGCGCGGTGAAGGCCGCGTCCAGCACGGCGAGCAATTCCTCCGGCGGTGACGCCAGCACGGCCAGCGCCTCCGCGCGCGTCGCGTTCCCGTCCGCCAACACTTTTGCGGCCAATGTTTTCCAGTTCATCTTGCTTCCATCACGCAATGGCTGTTATCGCAATTGGTGACCGCTCTGGGTGCAGGTGGCGTTGCTGCCGACCGCATTCAATCGGTAGCGTCCGCCGGTGGGGCAGTTAAGTTCCGGACGCTTCAAATAAGGCGCCAGGTCCTTCATCGTCACGGGCGTTCCGTTGGTCTTGCCGGATTCCAAGGCCCATTGATCCTTGGCCGCTTCCAGCCTGCGCAGATTGTTGATGCAGGCGTTTTGTTGCGAAGTTGTGCGCGCTCTCGTGAAACTGGGGATGGCAATGGCCGCCATCAAACCCAGCGGCGCCGCGAACGCTTGGGCGATAAGCGCCTTGGCGCCCGTGGCGCTGGCGCCCACGGTTTGCACGCCCTGCTCGGTGTTGACGATCACAAAGGCGCCCGCCGCTACCCCGTTCCAGCGCGTCAGATTCCGCATCAAGACTTGCGCCACTTCCGCATTTGGGGATGCCTCGGTCAACGCCGCCGTATTCTCCATCACGCTCTGCTGAAGGTCGTTCACACAGGCGGCAAACCGGGGGCTGTAATAAATCAGGCCGTTATTGGTCATGGTCCGGCCCGTAAAGGCCTGGGCGAATTCAGGCGTGGCGATCAGACCGTTATGCTGTTGAAAGGCCGCCAGGGCGTTTGTCACCGCCTTTTCGCTTGACCCGAACAACAGATATCCGGCATGGAGCGTGTAGGTCGGCTGCAAGGGCATCGGTAGCGGCACGGGAAACGACAGGGATCGCAGGGTGGCCTCGCCGACTTGTTTCGTGGCCGGCGGCATCTTCGCCTTGGCCAGTTGCGCGTCCAGCAGTTTCAGGATCGTATCGTCCTTGACCGCCAGGGCGATCAACAGGGAGGGCTCGGGCATGGAGAGCGGCTTCGCTCCCAGCGGCAGGTTGATGGTGGCGTCCGGCGACAGCTGGATGGACACACAGCCGCCTTCGCCCATGGATTGAAACAGGCGTGGAATATCGATCCCGCTTTGGGTGCCCATTATGCCGAGCGTCTGTTGAAACGAAGCGGCGCTGGCGGGGGACGTGCATTCGGCCACGCCCGACTCGATGAGCTGCCAGAGTTGATTCAGATCCGCCGCGCCGGCCTGGACCATCACCGTATCCGCGGGCAGAAAATTCAGGCTGGTCAACACGCGCGGCGCCCCGCCCACGAGTCCGCGCCAGAGCGGCAGTTCGGCGGCGGCCGGATCGCGCGCCACGAACGATTTGACGTCGCTCCAGCCGTCACTGCGTGGCACAATGCTGGCGCCGTAGCCGCGCACCGCGTAAAAACCGTTCTTCTGCAGGAAGGCATTGACCCGCTTGGCCGTGTCGGCCGCCGCTTGGACCCGCGCGTCGGCGGACGCGGCCGTGGCGAGATCCTGGCTGATCGTCACCACGCATTGCTGGACGATCCCCTCGACATTCGCCACCACCAGCAAGTCGCCGCCGCTATCCACCTTGGCTGCGATCCTCTGAAAAGGGGTGTCCGGCGAGGGAGGAGTGGTAGGCGGCGCCGGTTTGTGTCCACAACCGCAGCCCCATCCCGCCATCATTAACATGGCCAGGGACGCAAGTACGCAACGAACGATACGGGCGGGACACATGGCGCAACCCTCCTTTAATTGTACTACCGTTGGCGACGCAAGTTTGTGGCGCGATCTCCAATACAATGAACCTTATGATGCGGATGATCAAGCCGCTTTCACACAAGCAACGATCGTTCCATGAATAAATCGGAATGGGCGTTCATCGGATCGAAGACGCTTCACTTCGACAAATTAATTTTAGGCGAGAAAAACAGCCGCAGGGTGCGGCCATCGCCATTCCGGGTGTACTCGAACAGGCGCCACATAATCGAAAAACTCTTTGTGTCGGCGCCCTTGGCATACATGAACAGGGGCTGAAATTCGACATTGGTCTCGTCGTCCATAAGGCAAGCTCACGCGGCGTCTTGCCGAATTCTGGCGCACGTTCTTACAAGTTGTGCGGGAGGGTTAGAACAGCGTGTAGATGAAAGGCGCAGTCGTTTGTCCCAGGACGATCAGCAAGGCCATCAGCAACAACACCAGCACGACGGGCAAAATCCACCAGACCTTGTTGTGCCAGGCGAAGCCCATAAATTCTTTCAGCAACCGCCCCAGGTATTTTAGAAATCTCATCGGCCGTCTCCTCGTTTGTTCCAAGTTTTCCCGCTCAATCCAGCACGTAGTCCTCGCGCCAGTTTTTCTTTTCGGTCCAGGACGGTTGGCGTTTCTTGTCCAGGATAAACGAACCCAGCACCAGCGCATCCATTTCCGTCCGCATAAAACAGCGATAAGCGTCTTCCGGCGTGCAGACGATCGGTTCGCCGCGGACGTTGAACGAGGTGTTGATGATGATGCCGCACCCGGTTTTCTTTTCGAAGGCCTTGATAATGTCGTAATAGCCGGGGTTTGTCGCGCGCGCCACCGATTGAACCCGCGCGGAATAATCGACATGCGTAATGGCGGGCACGTCCGATCGGACCTGCTTGATCCGTTCGCGCACGGGAATTTTTTGGGCTTCGGTAACACCGAGACACCGACTGCCCCGCACCGGCGCCACCAGGAGCATGTAAGGGGAGGGCCGGTCCAGGTCGAAATACTCGCCGACCCGCTCTTCCAGGCAGGTTGGCGCGAATGGGCGGAACGATTCGCGGTACTTGATCTTGAGGTTCATGATGGACTGCATCCTGGTCGAGCGGGCATCGCCTATGATGGAGCGGTTGCCCAACGCGCGCGGTCCGAACTCCATGCGCCCGTGCACCAGGCCGATGACCTGTTCGGCGGCAATCAGATCGGCGATGCGGTCGGCCCACAGCGCGGGATCGCTTATTTTTTCGGCCGGGTAGCCCCGGGCCTGCAAGAAGGCCTCGATTTCCGATTCGGCGAATGCCGGGCCCAGGTAAGACCCCTGCATGCGGTCGTGGATGCCGTCAGCCGCGCGGGGCTGATTCCGGACCGCATGCCACACCATGAGCGCCGCGCCCAGGGCGCCGCCGGCATCGCCGGACGCCGGCTGAATCCAGATGTTTTTGAACGGCCCTTCCCGCAGGAGCCGGCCGTTGGCCACGCAGTTGAGCGCCACGCCTCCGGCCAAACACAAGTTCTCCAGTCCCGTGAGCGCGCGCGCGGTGCGCGCCATGCGCAGGACAATTTCCTCGGTCACCACCTGGATTGAGCGGGCCAGGTCCATTTCCCGCCGGGAGATTTCCGCCTCCGCCTTCCGCGGCGGTCCGTCGAACAGCCGGCTGAACTTGGCATTGGTCATGGTCAATCCATCCAAATAGCCGAAATAGTCCAGGTTGAGCCGGAACGAGCCGTCTTCCTTGAGGTCCAGCAGGTTGTCCAGAATACGATTCACATAAATCGGTTCGCCGTAAGGCGCCAGGCCCATGAGTTTGTATTCGCCCGAGTTGACCCGGAACCCCGTGAAATAGGTGAAGGCCGAATACAACAACCCCAACGAATGGGGAAAACGAAGCTCTTTCAGGATGTCCAAGCGATTTTGTTGGCCCCGTCCGATTGTGCTGGTGGCCCATTCGCCGACCCCATCCAATGTCAGGATGGCGGCCTCTTCGAACGGGGATGGGAAAAAAGCGCTGGCGGCATGGGATTCGTGATGCTCGGGAAAATATAGCGGGATGCCGGGCGGGAATCCCAGGGATTCCAGCGCGGCTTCGATTTCCATCGGGATCCAGAGCTTTTGCTTCAGCCACAGGGGTAGGGCCATCATGAAGGATCGCAGGCCGCGGGGCGCCACACTGAAATAGGTTTCCAGGATGCGGGCGAACTTGGCGATCGGTTTGTCGTAAAACGCGACGGCATCCAACTGGCCCGTTGCGATTTGGCCTTCCGCCAGGCAATACCGAATGGCCTGCAGGGGAAAACCGGCGTCATGTTTTTTGCGGGTGAAGCGCTCCTCCTGGGCCGCCGCAACGATCTCGCCATCCCGCACCAGCGCGGCCGCCGAGTCATGGTAATAAGCGCTGATTCCCAGGATGTTCATTAATACTGCCTCGTATAGGGCTGTGGCGCGGTTGGCGGCTTGTGGTCCACCCAGTAAGACCTGCGCTTGCGGTCGAAACGGCGCCGCATGGGGTCCTTGCCCATAAGCTTCAGGACCAGATGCGCCGGCGCGAAGCACAGGTAAAAAAACGGCAACAGCAATATCCAGGTCAGCGCCAGCGCCACAACATGGGCCAGCTTCTGGCCCATGCGTTCCAGAATATCGAACGCTTTGGGCGCCAGAAAACCGCAAATCAGGATGCCGGCGCTAAAGCAATACAGGAATAGCCCCAGCCGGTAACGGCCAAGCCGCCACGTCAGGAAGGTGGCGATTGCCGCCGTGACGATGCCTTGGAGCAGGGCGCGCCGCCGGCGCGCCCACACGCCGATAGCGGGCGCCTGGGGCGGCGTGCGCCAAGGCCAAACCGTCTCTGCCACGCGTTGTTCCGAATTCACATGATCCTCTCGCCGCTTGTTAGCGAATGCTTGTATCCTATGGAATTAATTCGTAAAGCATACGCTGGTTTTTCGTTAAAAAAAGCTTTTTTAGGTCAAGGCAGGCGCGCGGGGTGTAAGACAGATTCCTTCTTGTCGGAGGGGGCGTTACGCGCCGCGACTGTCGCCGTACGGGCGCGGTGGAATGGATCGACGTTCAGCAAGATGCAATTATCGAAGGATATCGCAAGGCGCCTCACGCGCCGGGCTGATTTTTCTCAATGACCGCTTTGACTTTCTGCAACAGCTGGTTGTTTTTTATCGGTTTCTCGATGAATTCTTCGACCGGCAGCCAGGCGTCGTCCCGGTCATTATTGGAAAATGTGCCGGCATAGACGCCTTTTTCGTTGATCGCCGAAAGCATGATGATCGGGATTGACGCCGTGGCTTGGTTTTTCTTGATTTGCCGGGCGATATCGAAACCGGCGCTGGGATTCTGGGGAAAGATGACATCCAGAATCACAAGGTCTGGCTTGTGGGCGATGAGATTCTCAATGACATTCTCCTCGTCGTATTGCGCCGCCACTTCATAGCCGTGGGCCTGGAGCACAATGCTCATGGCTTCAACGATATTCCGGTCATCATCGATAATATATATTGCTTTCATTGATTTACCCGTGTGCGATGGAATAATTCGCTTTATTTATCGGATTAGTATAGCATGGCCGCTGTTTTATTGACAGCCTTTTTTTGTTCTGAGGAGTAACGCCTGGTTCCAGGGGGCGCGCTCATCACAAGACGGGGCGTCGTGGATGCGGTGTAGCGGCCGTTCGCAGAACGGCAAATCTGCGGTTCTATCGAACCGCATCTACACCCCGCGTTACAGCGACATTACGTTCCGGATTTTTATCGTACGCGAAACAAATTCGCCGCACAATGAAAACAGAAGTTATCGCAATTATTGGCGCCGGCAAAGGCGGAACCGCAATCCTCGAAACTTTGCTGAAAATGCCGCGTGTTGTCGTCAAGCACGTTTGTGACGTCGATCCGTCCGCTCCGGGAATTATCCTGGCGCGCCGGCGCGGGATTCAGTGCCACACGCAGATGGCCGCAATCTGTGCGGACAAGGGCATCGATCTGATTTTTGAAGTAACCGGCCGCAAGGAAATATTCGCCCGGGTCCTTGCGCAAAAGCAGGAAAACACGCGAGTGATCGGCTCGGAAGACGCGCGTATTATTTTCCACCTGCTCGATTTACAGCAGGAAGTTTCCGACCGCCTGGAGGATTACAACCTTGTGCTCGAACGCCGCGTTTTGGAGAGAACGAGGGAGCAGGAAAAGGCCAACCGGGAACTTGAGCAAAAAATCGTCGAGTATGAAAAGCTCAACGAGAAGTTACAGCAGATCAATAACGAAAAAACCAAATATCTGATGCATGCCACCCATCAGCTCAAAGCGCCGTTCGCCGCCATTCAGAGTTATACCGATCTGATCCTGGAAGGTTATACGGGCGAAATCCCGAAGATGACCCTGGCGATTGTCGAAAAAATCAATAAACGGTGCATTCTCCTGAGCGATTCCATCAAAGGCATGCTGGAACTGGCCAACTTGAAATCGCTTGTCAAAGAAAACATCCAAATGGGTGTATGCTCGATCGAGAGTATCGTGTCCTCGGTGGTCAAGCATCTTTCGGCCCTGGCTGTTTCCCGCGAGATTACGATATCCGTGCCGGCGTCGTTCGACGATGTTTTCGTGCACTGCAATCGCAATCAGATTCTTATCTTACTGTCCAATCTTCTGGAAAACGCGATTTATTATTCGCCGAACGGCTCGACGATTTCGATTGCGGTCAAGGCGGAGCCGCCCTCGCTCGTTAAAATATCGGTCGCGGATCACGGGATTGGGATCGAAGCCAAACATTTGCCCCGCATTTTCGAGGAATATTTTCGAGCCAATAAAGCCGTGGCCGTCAATGAGCGCGGCACCGGCCTGGGCCTGGCCATTGCCATGGAATTAGCCGGGATCCACGGCACGAAAATCGAGGTTGAAAGCACCCTGGGCAAAGGTTCCGTTTTCTCGTTCCACCTCAAAACTGCTCAAAAAAGCAAAAGTTCATAATTGTTCTCGATGTTTTTCTTGCCGGCGACCAGAGGGTAGGTGCGCGGATATCCCCCCGTCTCCTGATCCGAGCTTCGCAAAGCAAGCGTTTCGGGAGAATCGCGCAGGCGGGGGCGATAATATCAGGTGACGGCCAGAAACCGGCCTGTAGTCAGAATTGGAATTCCCCGGAACGAATGGATATTGAGAAGATGCTTGTCTCCGGAAACCGCCGCCTCCGCCGAGGCAGATACAGCACAAGCCAGAATGCAGTCGTCGTTCGGGTCGTCCAAAACCACCGGCCGATCAAGGGGCTTGGACATGACGATGGTAGAATTCCGCACCATCCACCGCAGAATGTCCTGGCGGACCAGGCCGGCCTTTGCGAATATGGTTGTAAACTTGGGATATCTCAGAACCCGATCGAGTTCTTCCAGCAGCATTCGGCTGGTGAAAAGGTTGTATTTGCCTTGTTCGATGCGGGCCAGCATCTGCCGCGGAGCGCCGTTCCAGAGCATGCCTGAAAGAATCACGTTCGTATCGCACACAACGCGTTTCATTTTCTTCCATATTCCGCATGGGCTTCATGAATGATCCCGTCCAGATCGTTTTCTGAGAGGTCATAGCAAGCCTTGACCGCATCCAACGTGTCCGTGATTTCCGCCAAGGACATCGGGAGCTTGCCGGCGGGCTTGATCTTCTCGAAAGGTGGAATGATCTTGAATACCGGCTTCGAGCTGCGGACGACAATGAATGTTTCGCCGGACTGAGCCTGATTGGCAATGCTCGCCAGAGAGAGCCGCATGTCCTGCATGGAAATAATTTTGCTCATAAGCTCATCTTCTCCTTGCCCATGTGGTATTTTTTCCGCCTGATTTTCCCGTTGTGATATGACGAAACATACGTTATAACGCATGTTCTGTCAATAGAAAATCGAACATTGCAAATCGTGTGTTTCAATCCACGCCCCCGCGCGGGGGGCGTGCCACGTACGGACCATCCCCACGGGCGTGGGGAAAATGTCCTGCCCGAGCCGGCCATAATACCCGCCGACGGACCATCCCCACGGGCGTGGGGAAAATGTCATCCCGGCGGGGACGAATGGGGCGGACGGCGGACCATCCCCACGGGCGTGGGGAAAATGATTTACGAAGGACGTCTCGGTGGTGGAAAGACGGACCATCCCCACGGGCGTGGGGAAAATGCCGAAAACACCTGCGGGAAGTCAACGCGAATCGGACCATCCCCACGGGCGTGGGGAAAATCATCCTCGACAACTCCGAGAAATCGCTCAAACAGGACCATCCCCACGGGCGTGGGGAAAATAACAAAAAAACTGGGTTGAAAGAAGAGGTTCATGGACCATCCCCACGGGCGTGGGGAAAATATGGCGATTGACATCACCGGCGCAAATACCTACGGACCATCCCCACGGGCGTGGGGAAAATTTGAGCAAAAGCAACGGATCGTCGTTGAGTTGAGGACCATCCCCACGGGCGTGGGGAAAATGTCTCAAAAGCCCGCGCCCGCTATCTCAATGCCGGACCATCCCCACGGGCGTGGGGAAAATTCCTGTTCCTCCCAATCCATATGCCCCGCCACTGGACCATCCCCACGGGCGTGGGGAAAATAGAAAAATCACCCATTGCCGGCGCCGCAACCTGGGACCATCCCCACGGGCGTGGGGAAAATACTACCAAAAACAAGCCGCGTACTCACTCTTATGGACCATCCCCACGGGCGTGGGGAAAATGGGGCAACATGGCCGTAGCGAGTTCGGAGTATAGGACCATCCCCACGGGCGTGGGGAAAATGTCTGGTCATGGCAAAACACCGAACGGGTTATCGGACCATCCCCACGGGCGTGGGGAAAATGCTTCGCGAGCGTCTGTAGTCGCGGAACAGCGGCGACCATCCCCACGGGCGTGGGGAAAATGCCGGTGATGCCGCTCCCGTTGTAGGAGTTGCCGGACCATCCCCACGGGCGTGGGGAAAATCAAACCAAAACAAACCGACCGGCGAGAGCGGGCGGACCATCCCCACGGGCGTGGGGAAAATGACAAGCTGGGCGTACCCGAAAAGATATTTGTCAGACCATCCCCACGGGCGTGGGGAAAATTGCTTGTGGCAAGAGGACTTGGACTGGTCCTGCGGACCATCCCCACGGGCGTGGGGAAAATGACTTGAAGACGGGGGATATCGAGCCGGTTGACGGACCATCTGCAAACGCCGTTCTAATTCTACCTGAAATGGCCGGTTTGAAAATGGATATAGTTCGGAACCTTTTTTAAAAGATATTCTTATCTGGTTTGCTCGGTATGGCTTTCTTATAGGATTGCCGAAATGGTAGGGCGAGGCGTCCCTGCCGAGCCGTTTGATGAAGAACGGCTCACCCGGAGGGTTCGCCCTACCTGTGAAAATGTTATCGCCTTTGACGGCAACATAATCATATTTTTGATCCATTTTCAAACCGGCGAAAATCGTCCGTTTTTGACCGGCCGCGACACCATCCCCACGGGCGTGGGGAAAATCCCGTTACGTTTGGGTGGAAAACTCACCGATGCGGACCATCCCCACGGGCGTGGGGAAAATGTGAGCGCGGAGCCGATGTTGGGGCCAGTGGATGGACCATCCCCACGGGCGTGGGGAAAATAACGCGGCCGGGATAGTAATAGTAGCACCACACGGACCATCCCCACGGGCGTGGGGAAAATGGGCGTTGACGGCAAAGGGCAATGAGTTGCGACGGACCATCCCCACGGGCGTGGGGAAAATCACCTTGTGCGCGCTGTAGCCGTTGGGTTCCGCGGACCATCCCCACGGGCGTGGGGAAAATGCTGGTGAGACAGATTTGTTAATTGCCTTTGGAGGACCATCCCCACGGGCGTGGGGAAAATAGGGAAAGCAATCACGCATCAGGACGTGTTGGAGGACCATCCCCACGGGCGTGGGGAAAATTTCCGCTATGGTTGCCACATCCATCTTGATACCGGACCATCCCCACGGGCGTGGGGAAAATAAGAATGGACGCCACCTCAGCGCCCCAAACCCCGGACCATCCCCACGGGCGTGGGGAAAATAATCGCGGCCTTGCGAATGTGTCCAGCGTCAATGGACCATCCCCACGGGCGTGGGGAAAATGGCGGAGGCCTGGTCGAGAACCATACCGCCGCCGGACCATCCCCACGGGCGTGGGGAAAATTGCTTTTCTGTCTTTTTGTTCTTCATGGTTTTCGGACCATCCCCACGGGCGTGGGGAAAATCGTTAAGGGGCGGAGCGAGTAGCGACAAGACGCGGACCATCCCCACGGGCGTGGGGAAAATGCGACCCGAAATATTCCCAGGGTACACCTGATAGGACCATCCCCACGGGCGTGGGGAAAATCAGCACCATCGCCACCATGCACCCGTTGATCTCGGACCATCCCCACGGGCGTGGGGAAAATAACAGAAAGGGAAAGCCATGAAAACCGAAACCTGGACCATCCCCACGGGCGTGGGGAAAATGCCCGGATCTCCGTGTAGGCCCGGACCTCATCCGGACCATCCCCACGGGCGTGGGGAAAATTCTTGGCCGGGTGTCCCGAGAACGGAACGGTGCGGACCATCCCCACGGGCGTGGGGAAAATCGTGGCATATCCGCGCACGGCGGGTATTGTAACGGACCATCCCCACGGGCGTGGGGAAAATCCAAGCGCCGGGAAATTGACCCTCCGGCGCAACGGACCATCCCCACGGGCGTGGGGAAAATGCAAAATGTGCCTTCAAACCCCGGTTATTACAAGGACCATCCCCACGGGCGTGGGGAAAATGGGCTTCCGCGCCCGCCTCCACAAATATCGACCGGACCATCCCCACGGGCGTGGGGAAAATGGGATCGCCGCCGTTGCGGAAATGTACGGTCGCGGACCATCCCCACGGGCGTGGGGAAAATCTCAGCAACCGGCGCGGATTGCTCCGTCATGCACGGACCATCCCCACGGGCGTGGGGAAAATCAGCAATGCGGTGCCGATGTGCCCCGTTTTCTCGGACCATCCCCACGGGCGTGGGGAAAATACCCATTCGTGTCGCGGCCGGTCAAAAACGGACGATTTTCGCCGGTTTGAAAATGGATCAAAAATATGATTATGTTGCCGTCAAAGGCGATAACATTTTCACAGGTAGGGCGAACCCTCCGGGTGAGCCGTTCTTCATCAAACGGCTCGGCAGGGACGCCTCGCCCTACCATTTCGGCAATCCTATAAGAAAGCCATACCGAGCAAACCAGATAAGAATATCTTTTAAAAAAGGTTCCGAACTATATCCATTTTCAAACCGGCCATTTCAGGTAGAATTAGAACGGCGTTTGCAATTCGTCCACGTTCAAATGCGGACGCGGCGGACCATCCCCACGGGCGTGGGGAAAATCGCTCCCGTTTTACGGGAGACAAATGAAAAAAAGGACCATCCCCACGGGCGTGGGGAAAATTTGCCTCCGCCGATCTGCGGGCTGACGCTGCGCGGACCATCCCCACGGGCGTGGGGAAAATCCGCCATGACCGAAACAACAAATCCGTCGTTGCGGACCATCCCCACGGGCGTGGGGAAAATTGCGCGCCATTTCCCGCCAGAGACCGGAATGCTGGACCATCCCCACGGGCGTGGGGAAAATGGCACCAAATTTCTTTTCGTTCAGGTTGTGCGCGGACCATCCCCACGGGCGTGGGGAAAATAACCCGGAAGGCGGGACCACGTTCGGAAACGGAGGACCATCCCCACGGGCGTGGGGAAAATTATCCACACCCTTGACAATCAGAGCCAAAACGCGGACCATCCCCACGGGCGTGGGGAAAATGCAACGCCGATATGAAATGCGCTCTCGTACAACGGACCATCCCCACGGGCGTGGGGAAAATGGAAAACGGATTGAAAAATACCGTTGGGATTTAGGACCATCCCCACGGGCGTGGGGAAAATTCCTCGGCCTTCCCGTCGGGAGGGGTGGCGGCCGGACCATCCCCACGGGCGTGGGGAAAATCGACCAACACCATCATCCTCAAAAGTTTGATGCGGACCATCCCCACGGGCGTGGGGAAAATGGCGATCCACACCGCCCCGTTCCATGTCAAGACGGACCATCCCCACGGGCGTGGGGAAAATGGTCAGGTCTCGCGTCCGGGATGTCTGGGAAGCGGACCATCCCCACGGGCGTGGGGAAAATAAAGAACCCATTGGTCGTGAATTTGAACAGCACGGACCATCCCCACGGGCGTGGGGAAAATCTCCACCCCAAACCGGAGTCCGGCCTCGCGCAGGGACCATCCCCACGGGCGTGGGGAAAATTTTCGCCGCCCGATCTGCAACCGCTTTGTCCGCGGACCATCCCCACGGGCGTGGGGAAAATGCGATGAGAAGCGAAGGCGTAAATGAGAATCATGGACCATCCCCACGGGCGTGGGGAAAATGTTTGTCATCAGCGCTTCCAGCGGATAAAACTCGGACCATCCCCACGGGCGTGGGGAAAATACCGCCAAGACCACCTAATCCAGCCGTCCCCCCGGACCATCCCCACGGGCGTGGGGAAAATGACCTTGGACACCGTGCGCGCGCGGACGCCAGCGGACCATCCCCACGGGCGTGGGGAAAATAGGCAACGCACCACACCGGAATCCCGCCGCGCCGGACCATCCCCACGGGCGTGGGGAAAATTTCAGCAATGTTTTGCTGCTTCATCCCAACCGCGGACCATCCCCACGGGCGTGGGGAAAATGTGAATTGAGGCGTCCGGCAGTTTCGCCATTACGGACCATCCCCACGGGCGTGGGGAAAATGCAGCCCGTCGCCAGTATGCCGCCCCAGTTCAAGGACCATCCCCACGGGCGTGGGGAAAATCCACGCAACCGCCCGCCTTTTTCCGCACGATACGGACCATCCCCACGGGCGTGGGGAAAATCGCAACTGATTAATTCCACAACGCAACGCAAACGGACCATCCCCACGGGCGTGGGGAAAATTCGGTTAGAGGCCCGCGATGGACGTGGCCGGCCGGACCATCCCCACGGGCGTGGGGAAAATGGCCCAATTTGACTATTTTTGCGGTTTGCATTTGGACCATCCCCACGGGCGTGGGGAAAATGCGTCAATCCATTTTTGTTCAAGCTCGTTGAGCGGACCATCCCCACGGGCGTGGGGAAAATTATGGAAGGGGGTGAATAAAATGTTTCGTAAAAGGACCATCCCCACGGGCGTGGGGAAAATTACAAAAACTTTCACGCTCCCATCAATGCCCGCGGACCATCCCCACGGGCGTGGGGAAAATGGAAAATGACGACGATAATAGGGGAGGTACTACGGACCATCCCCACGGGCGTGGGGAAAATTTTGCGAGCAAAGCAATCTGGGCTTCGGGATGCGGACCATCCCCACGGGCGTGGGGAAAATGAGTTTGTTCCACTTGATCGGAACGCCGTGGCAGGACCATCCCCACGGGCGTGGGGAAAATTTTCCGGGTTGTCTGATTTATTTTTTCAATTTCGGACCATCCCCACGGGCGTGGGGAAAATTTTTCTTTTTTGGCGGCGTGGTTTGATAAGGGCGGACCATCCCCACGGGCGTGGGGAAAATACCCTGCGCCGTCTGGCTGGCGCGCAGCAGGGCGGACCATCCCCACGGGCGTGGGGAAAATGCGCTAAAGCGCCGGGGGCGGCGCCGGGTAACCGGACCATCCCCACGGGCGTGGGGAAAATGTCGCATCATCAAATCGGCGTTGACCTGTCAGCGGACCATCCCCACGGGCGTGGGGAAAATATCAAACGATTGAGAAAACGCATCACACGCGGCGGACCATCCCCACGGGCGTGGGGAAAATCCCATCGTTAGTATGCCGACCAAATCTAACTATGGACCATCCCCACGGGCGTGGGGAAAATGTACCAAGTCGAACCATCGCTTGAAGTATAAACGGACCATCCCCACGGGCGTGGGGAAAATTATCTTGTTGAGAATGTGAATCGGCTATTGCTTGGACCATCCCCACGGGCGTGGGGAAAATTCATGCCCAAGGCATCACCGCCCCATGACGGTCGGACCATCCCCACGGGCGTGGGGAAAATCTCAACATTTAGTGGGTGTGATACAAACGATAGGCAATCCCTTGTGTGTCTTCTATTATTCAGTTGTCAAAGACCTATTCCGTGCCTAAATGAAAGGCACGGGATGGAAAAGTAAACAATGGGCCAGGGTAGCCGTCAAATGACAGTCGCAATATTTTGCGCGACAACATAATCAAGGAGCGGACATCCCGGGCATTGTATTGGAGTAAGTGCATAAGGCTTGAATCATTGCCTTCTTCCGCATGACTGCGCCAGAGGCGCGCCGCCATTTCGCCATCGCCTTCCTCGTTTGCCAGACGCCGGATTCCCAGCGAACGCTCAATAGACTTTAGTCCGCCTGTATAGCCGTAAACACGCGCCTCGTGCATCAGGTCAATGTGCGGAGGCAGGCATGTGAGATCAAATGTTCGAGCCAGCATCGGCAGGTCGAAGCGCGTGCCGTTAAAAGTTATCAGTACATCAATGCTCCGCCACACCCCAAGGAACTCGCACAAGTTTCGCCCGCGCACAAAACTAAGCATCCGCCCCGCCTGCCACAGGCCAATCACCGTCAACTCATCGCGTGAACCAAGTCCTGTCGTCTCGACATCCAGAAAAGCCACGCCATCGGCAAAATCAGGCCATACGCGCAGGCGGTGGCCGGTTGGCAAACGTTTTAGAAAATAGTCTGCCACGCGGCCCTCCAATGCGGCCCGCAGTTCCGGCATTTGCGCGGCCAAATCAGCCGCTTTGCGCGGCGATAACACTCGCCCAGCTTGCGGCAGGTAGTCCCATGTCAGGCAACCCGCCCGCCATAACTTGCGTTCAGCGGAAACAGAGACACCCCGAAAACAACACAGGCTGCGAGTAAGCATCACCCATCCTCCGCACCTTCCGTCTCGGACCAAGCCTCGGCCAGCACTTGTAGTCCGGACAGCCGCACTGGAAGGCGCGGCGTGTCGCCAAAGCACTCAATATTGAAGCCTTGGGAAGAGCGTTCTGTGCCAATCACCAGCATGCCCAATCCCGGCGCATTGCGGCGAATGTACTCCAGTGTCTTGGCGCGGGTGCGGGGATTTACGCTGCCTACAAAAACGTTCGGACGTGGCTCGACGAACCAACGTTTGAGCAAGCCACGAATGGCAGGCGGTGTGTCATTGGCGATAATGACGGTCATACACCCTCCAACAGCGCCTCTATGTCCTTCGGCATGCGCTGTAGCAGACGCCGATCCTCGATGTGAAACTTAAGCCGCGCAATTACATCGTCCGATGTCGCGTCCGGTTTCAGCCCAATTGTCTCGAACGCCGCCAATAGTGTGGTTTCCGGCTTGTAAATATCGGCCATATCGAAAACAAAGGGGAGCGTACTGGCCGTATGAATAAAACCCAGTGCCGGCAGATAGCCCAGCGAGCAAACCACGGCGGTTGTCAGTGCATAGAGCGCGGCATTGGCCGTCGAAACGGCGCGATTTATGTTGTCCGCCAAGTCCCAGTTATCCGGATTGTAGTTGCGGCCTTTCCAGGTGACGCCATATCGGATGCCCAGATCGGCATAGAGCGCTTTGACGCGGCGGCCCTCCATGCCACGCAACTCCTTGACCGCGACGCCGGACACATCCTCGCCTGCGAAACGCATGCCGAACATGCGGCGGGCAACCGTGTCGCGTTTGGCTGGTGAGGAAGCCAGCTCCGCCTGACGCCGGGCGCGTTCGTTGTCGTGCGTGGGCGCAACGCCAAAGGCGTAGAAGCGCATGCCCTCCGCGCCGATCCAGCAGACCGGCGTATTGCATTCCGCACAGGCTTTCATGGCGGCATGCGTAACGGTGGTGCCCGGGCCGAGCATCAGCACGCTGAGCGAAACCACCGGCAGGCGGAAGACCGTGCGATCGGCTCCAATCCATTTCACGCTGGAATCATCCACCTCCAAGCGGCCGTGTTCCAAATACATCGGCGTCCAGCGCTCGCGCACCGGCGTGAGGGTTTCCAACGGCGGACGTTCGAATATAGGCATGGGGTCATCCTGCCGTAAGCGGGGCGGGCCGCCTGCAAATGCGGCGCGGCTTAAATTCACGTGTCTGGAAGTCCACGGGGGCATCCATGAGCGTATCGGTGCCGTCGGCGAATGATGCCGTCTCTTCGACACGGGTAAACTCATCCGTCTTTCTGCCGGCCAGTTCCAGTACGGACAAGGCTTCCTCTGGCGTCGCCGTCAGACCCCGCACAATGGGAGCGGCCGGGATGCAGTTCTTGCGCCCGAACCAGACGCCCCAGCGCGGATTCCGCAATGCCTCAGCGACTGGCTTCAACGTCGAATGCGGCCCGGCCAATATCACACCGAACTTTGCGTCGAGCAGATACTGGCGGTGCGATATGACCGCGTCCCCACTGATTGCGCCACTGGCGCGTCGGGTTCCGCTGACTGTGTGGTAGTCCTCCAAGTGCCGAATATCCAGCGGTTGGCGACACCCCTCCGGCTGACGCGGGATAGCGAGCACCGTCAGTCGCACGGATTCCAGCCGTGCCAACCAATCCTTCTCGGAAGCGGAACCCTTTTGGACGCCAAGCGCGGCGCAGACCATGCCGAGAATTCCGCTCCGGGTCGGATGCAAGGCCGTGGTGCGCCGCTGGAAGCGGCTGGCAAAACCCCAGCTTTGCAGCGGCGCATCGAGCATCGTGGCGAGGAATGCTTGATCAGACATGGTTCACCAACACTTTACAAAAATCATCCAACGACTTGTCGGGAATGGAGACTTCGGCAACTGCTTCGATACCCCATGTCTTCTTGAGCGACTCGTGTTGCTTTTTCAGCAGGTCCACGGATGCCTCGATCAACCCGTTCTTTGACCACACCGGTTTCTCGAATGCGTTGACCAGTTGAATCGGTTGCCCCTTTTCCTTGACCAGGCCCAACACATACACCGGCAGAGTGTTGGCGTTCATGGAATTTTTACGGGCGACAGGGACGGCCAGCAAGGTGGCGCGAATGAAGGCTGCCACCACCTGCTTGCGTTCCTCCTGTCCGAGTGAGGCCAGATGATCGGCGTCGAACAACAGGTCGAGGTTAAGCGCGGCATAGCGGTAGTAACAGGCGGAGTTGAATTCCAGCGTGCCCGTCATGCCGGCGCCGGCTTCTTCCGCGCCCTGTAAATCATCAACCGCGGCGAAGAAATCCAAATCCGTGTCGGCCTTATGGGTGGACAACGCATGGCTGAACATGCCGGCGCCTTCCACGGTCAGTGAGGGATCGCTCGCTACCATGCGTCCGAAGATGGCGATGTCGGCGGCGTCTTTAAGTTGAACGGATTTACATGCTTCCTTAATGGCCTTTTCCACAAGTTTTCCGAGGCCACCGCCTTCTTTCTTGCCCTTCTTGCTTTTTGGCTCCTCGACGGCGGCACTCGCCGATTCATTTAACGCCGTCGCCACTTTCTCTGCAACCGCTTTCATTTCGGCTGGCGAGAGAAACATGAGCGTTTTCACCATGAGCTTGCCGGTCTTCTCTTTTTCCACATCAAATGTGGCCAGATATTCACCGACGGCTTTAGCAGCATCCAAAGCCTTGGCGGCATCCACTCCTTTGGCCGCGATCGCATCTCGGAGCGGTTCAACGATTAAGCGGCTTCGGTTTCCAGCAAAGAGAGACGGGGCCAGTTCCTGCGTCATCTCCCTAACGGCGCGTTTCTGGCACTGGCTGGAAATGCGGGCGCGCATGGCACCGCCAAAAATGGCAGTCTTCGGCGCGCCGACATCGTCGCGGTTGAGACAGGAGACGGGAAACGACTGGAGGATGTGCAATTCGATCAGTTTCATCGGTTTATCCTTTCGATTTTTGTATGTTGCATACGCTTCACTTCAATCCAAACGGACCAGTATCTCTTTATGGTTCCTGCCCTCCTCCCATCACCTTGCCCGGCAAGCGAGCGTGGCGGCTCAGTTTGTCGCGTAGCGTTTCGCGCCCAGGCGGACGCTTTACAGCGTTTCTCCATGGTTATAAATGTGGCGCCAACGCCAGCAGACCGAAGCCGAAGCCCTTGGCGGAGCCGATTCCTTTAACAACGGCGGTTTGAAACGCCACCTGATCGGTGACGGTCAGAATGCCCTCGAACTCCACGGCATGATGGAAGCCGGTTTGTTTTCGTTTCTCCACACGGAACCATTCGCGGCCTTCGGGAATAATGCGTAACGTTTCATCGTCCACAGCAAAACCGGATTGTTGAGCTTTGCGCTTGAGCCAGTCGGTCTGTTCCTGCGCGGTACGCAAGGGAAGGCGCTTGCGACTGGCGTTGTTGCGCTTTGTCGGATTGGCTCGAAGCTGAAAGCGGTACTGGCGGTGGGCGAGAAAAGCCGGGGTGATTGTGCGGGTCTGCCAAGCGTCCGGCGCATCTGGCCAGTCGGCGGGACGAACCGGTAGCTGGGCGGAAACAATCAGCAGGCGGAACTGCCGGTCGCGTTCGCGGCGGTCGAGGCGGGTGAGAAAATCGCGCGGCTGGCCGTCACGGCCTGGGAAAGCCTGCCAGACGAGCTGATGCCAGTCATAGACATCCCTTAGCTTTTGGCGGGCGGCCGTTTCGTAGTCGAGAAATGCTTGCGTTAGGAAGCTCATGCTTGTACCTCCGTCGTTACAACGGCTGCGGACTCTTCGGCGTCCAGCAGGTTTGGATTAATTGCGTCGTCGGGCTCCACCGCGCCCCAGAAAGACTTGGCCCAGCGGACTTTGACCTCATCCCCCCATATCTCATTCCCCCACCAGAGCAAGTCGGACAGGAGCTGGGTGTAGTTGACGCGGATGCCCTTGGTTTGCGCGGCACGGATAACCGGAACGATACGCTCGAAGATCTCAAACTTGTCGCAGGTCAGCAGCCGTTTGAACCGTCCTTCAAAGGAATTGTGTTCCCCTTTGAGGCTGGCCAGCGTGTCGCCAAGACAGCCATTGGCGCAATCCAAGTTTGGATCACAAGCCCAGAGGGCGGCGACGGTTTCGTAGGCTGGATTACCAATAGCCACAGGGAAACCCGCAAGCAAAGGCCAGGCATTCGGCTTGCGGGCATCGCTCAGTGCGCCTCTCAAGTTGGCAAGGGCGCCGCGATCATTTCGATAACGTTGTAGAAAAGCGATAAATGGAGCGGCGTTGTTATGGAGTCTTGGCGTTCTCATTCTTCGGTCTCCTCGGCGGCGGGTTTCTCTGCTTCAGTTTCAACGGGCTTAAAAAGGGTGTTGAGGCCCAGGGAATAGGCTTTCAGCTGACGCGGCGTCGCGTGCGGGCAGGCCAGTTCGTAGGCCTCCCGGGCGGCGCGTGCCAGGGCTTTGCCCCATTTGGTGCCGCCCCAGTTTTCTTTCGTTGTCTCTCCGGGAAATAACGGAGCAGAGTCTTCCACCAAGGCCAGAAGAAGTGGAACTTTCTGTTCGATAGCGGTCCAGTAGTGGGAGGCGGCCTTCTGTTTTACGAGATTGCCTCGTTTGCGAAGTTCGGCCTTATCCAGATCGTCGTGCAATTCGCGATGGCAGGTGGACACGGCGCGGTTAATTTTGCGTCCCCAATATTCCGCCTGTTCGACGCCTTGTTGGTAAAGCTGATGGCCTTTATTCGTGAACATTGAGCCGGGAATGTGAAACACAGACTCCACAGTGTCGAGTAGCTTGGCCTTTTTCGCCACCAGTGCGCCGCACCATACGTCGGCGCCTTTGTTCTTGTCCAGCGATACGAGTGCCAGCGGACCGCCAAGCATTTGGTTTGCCGTTGTCGCCAACACAGCAATGGAATGAGCTTCACGCCAAACGCTCTTGGCAAGCGACGCGTTGAGGAATGTTCGTTCCGGTTTGTCGTTGTGATTGCGTACCACCACTGTTGCGGCAACCTCCCGCCACTCAGGATCATAGATGATGGCTGTTCCCATGACTAAACTTCGACCATCAGGCGATAGGCACACAGCCCGACTCATGGGCGTCAAGCGGCCCAGATAAGAACACGAGGCATTGGCAATGGCTTCGCTATCCTCTGGTCCATCGGGCATCTTTTCCCAGATTGGTTTTCCCCACTGATACCCCAGCATCTGGATATGGTCGCGTGCGAGAATGTTGGCGTGAACGGTGTCGACAAGAGAAAAGCGTTTGAGATAGGTGTGGAACATGGCCTTGACAATACAGGGTGAATGGTTGCTGTTGCGGCCCATCGTGACGTTATGCCACTTTACATCACTGATCAATCCGCCTGGGGAAAAGTTTTGGAATGACAACAATAGTAATGCAATTGTGTCGGCGGAAAAAACACGATCAGAGCCCCCCGCGTTATCAAACAGAGTAGTGTTGTTGCCTGTCGCCAGAGTTAAGTCGAGTTTGCTTGGCAAACTACCGTCCAAATCTCCATCATCTTTCGCTGGCTTTATATTAGTAGCCTGCAAAAACCTCTGCCCCTCCCCAAAAAGTTCGAAGGCATGTGTCCACTTGGCCAGATAGTCGGCGGCGGCTTGAGGCAGGCGGGCACGGCAGGACAACCAATCGGCGCGGTCTTTGGGACCATCGAGGGCGGCTTGGGCAATGCAGATGAGCAGGCGCATGAGCGCGATGCGCTCGTGGGGGCGCACGGCAAGATCCCGAATCTGATCTCCCTTTTGGAAAGCATCCAGCAGGCTGACCTTGTCCGCCCTGCCATCTTCCCAGACCACCGGAATCCACGGGTCAGTCGTAAGATTCATCATCGTCCTCCTTAGCGTGTCGCCTTAAATCGGCAGTGCCGGCTTGCCATGGCGGAATGACCACGCCTAAATCATTCCGATAGGTCAAACCGGATTCAGCGCCATCCGGCAACAACACCAGCTTTTCGTCACACAGCTTGCACGCCAAAATACCACCGCGATCATACTCGCGTAACCAGGCGGGTGTCGAGTCAATGTGACGCATCACACACCAGCGAGGAACCTTGACCAGATTGCGGTGAATGGCTTGGGCGGCGGCGTGGTCGAACACGCCGCCGCTAAGATTGCAGTGCTCGCCGTGGAGCAATTCCATCCGAGCGCCGGTCCTTTTGTCCCACGCGAATACTTTGCGCATGAGCAATACGGAAGCGGTCGGGAGCGAGTTCCAGCGGGTCTGAACGCCCTCTTCGTCGTCGAGTGCCACTTGCCACGGATTGCTGTTGGCAATGGCGGCATGCCGCAATTTCTCCTTACGGGTTTCCAACTCCTTGCGGAGATCGCGCCAAGCGGACGGTTCGTCCTCCGGCGGCTCGGTATAGGTCGCCTCCAGGATGGGGCGGATGTCGGCAGGCAGGGTCAGTGTCGTACGCTCGCGCCACAAATCGAAGGTACGTAGTAGAACATAGGGGGCATAGACCTTGGCGCTTTTTCCGAAGGCGGCCTTGATTTCGGCGGCGGTGGCTGTGCGGAGCCCGCATGCGTCCAGCGCCGGGCTGGCGATCCAGGTTTTCGGTGTATTACATCCGACAGGGCGCGGACGCGGGTGGCGCCAGAGTCGGCCAAGACGCTGGAGTAGCATGTCCGTCGGCGACAGATCGGTAATCAATAGATCGGCGTCAATGTCCACGCTTTGTTCGGCAATCTGAGTGGAGACCAATACACAGCCGTTGGTTGGGCGCTTAGTTTGGTCTTTGCCGAGGCGCTCCAACCAGTCGTTCTCCAGTTGTTCGCGGCGGAACTGCGGGAAGCGGGCGTGTAGCAGGGCAATCTCCGGTCCGCCGACCCTATTCTGGCCACACAGTTGCCGATATGTTTCCTGGGCATCGTTGACGGTGTTTCGTATCCAGAGAACGCACTGACCGCGTTGAGCGCTCTCAAGCGCGGCATCGATAAGTTTGGCCGCAGTCTTGAATCGTATCTGGATGGTCTTGGGCGGGTCTGGCGTCACTGGTAAAGGTTTGGAAATAACGCTGGCCGAAATCAGCGGGTAGGCGGAATCAAGCGCGTTTGTGTCGGCGCCTGTCTGTCCCAGCAGTTTCCGGCGGCGCGCGGCGGTGAGTGTGGCAGAAAGGATGATAACGGTCGCACCCAGCTCGCGCAGGCGGGTTACGAGTTGATCAAGCAGTGTGCCGGTGTAGAGATCGTAGGAATGGACTTCGTCGAGAATGACGACTTTCCCGGCCAAGCCGAACTGGCGAACGAAGAAATGCTTGACCGCAACGACACCGAGCAATGCCTGATCCACCGTGCCGACGCCGAAAGGCGCAAGCAACGCACGGCGTGGCGAGGCAAACCAGTCGCGGCCCGTTCGCACCTTGGTGGTATCGCCATTGCGGGAATCGGTCAGCGGCTGAGCGCTCTCCACGAGCCACGAATTACCGTGAATGAGGCGTGTGCCGGCGCCGGGAGCAAGCTGTTCGATGAATGCCGCGACGCGTTTGTGAATACGGTTGCTGGTGACTTGGGTAGGAAGCGCAAAATAGATCCCGGTGGCTTGGCCGCTCGCAAGCAGATTATAGGCGGCGATGAGCGCGGCTTCGGTTTTGCCACAACCCATGGCGGCTTCGACAACATAAACGCCCGGGTGGCGGACGGCTTGGGCCATCAGCGTCTGGAGGGGGTAAGGCGTGGGTGTGGAAGGAAAGAGGTCGGCGAAAGTTTTTCCTGCAGGGCAGCTTATAGGCTGGAAACCGATGCGGGCAAGTTGCCGTTCAGCGCGCTCACGGATGGTCGTAGCGTCCAGTTCTTTGGATGGAGGGAAGGTGTTTTCGTCTGAAGCCAGCCAGTCGGCGACAGCGATCAGGCCGGCATTGAACCAGAGCGCACCACAGTTGAAGTTGGGCGGCGGCTGATCGGGTAACGGTCCGAACTCCCGAACCAATGTTTCAACCAAACGGCGGCGTTCGGCAGCCCACGCTTCGCCGCCGTCGCAAAGAGACGAAAGGCGATCACCCTTGAGTTTGCCATGGTGCGCGCCAACAATCGCTGCCCAGAAGCGCCAGTTGTCTTCTGTCAGAAAATCCTGCGCCGTTTTTTGACTAACCTTGGCGTGGTCTTCCTCCGTGCCCGCAAATTCCGCCGCCGTCAAACCAAACCGTTTCAACCAGACGGAACATTTCTTCTGGAATCCCGGCGAAACCTTGCCGACATCATGAAGAGCGGCGAGGATAATTCCAATGTGAACATTGAGGGTATCTTTGACCCAGCAAGGGGCTTGTGACGCCAGTAAGCCCGCCACAATTCCGGCAGTGCGACAATGCTGTTCAATTGAAATGCCAGGGTGCCCGTTCGGTGTCGTTTTAGCCCAGCATTTTTCGTGTTTGATATGTATAGCCATTAGAGCGTCCATGACCTGTGTATAAGGTTGAGTGCGAGCAATATCATGCATGGGGGCAAAATTAAACTTCGATAAATCTATGTTTGCCAGTTTCCCAAAGGACGGCACTGGAATGATTGACGCGCTTGTGATAGACTCCATCATATTCGGAGTCATCTAATCCGTTTTCTCGCAGTAAATATGCCTGGAACGCATCAGCCGCCTTGCCAAGGTCATGTAGCCATCCGGCATTGTATGCCCAGTCCCCGGAATCAAACTCTGCGGCAAACTCCCTGGCTTTCTCGGCTACGGCTTGCAAATGCTCGTCCAGTGGTTGCCACTTCGCTCGCGGCTGACCTTCCTTGCTATGCGCGTAGTACTTCATGGCGAATGCCGGCCTCCTCCCATATCGAACGAACGCACGTCAGCAACTTCGCACAGCATAGTCCCGTTCCTGCGCGCTTTCAACCGGAATATTCATCTTTCTCCATCCGCAGGTATCGCCCGAGTTTGTGTCTCAGGACTTCGGCCAATGCCGCTTTGTCTTCGGGATAGATCGAGATGAGGCGCTTGCCTTCCTGCTGGTAGAGTTTTTGTTTCTTCAGCATGCCAATTTTATAATCGGCGGTGTCCATGCCCCAGTATTCGATATAGACGTCGAACTCCGGCAGGTAAAAATCGGGGCGGATGGCATAACCGTCGAGGATGCGGAAGCGCTCGTCATACCGGTAAGCAAGGCCTTGGCGGGTCAGGTAGTCGGCAATCAGGCGCTCGCCGTCCGATTGCACCAGCGTGCCGGACTTCGTCGTAAGGGTCTTATTCAATTCGACTTTGGTGTCGAAGTTGCGGCGGTCGAGATAAACCTCGTCGAAGCACTTATCGCAGAAGACCCGCTGGAAGGCTTTCTGGGCGCGGGCATATTCGTCGGCGGAAACCGGCGCGCCGCAGCGCCGGCAATAATGAATAGCCTGCTGGACCGCGATGCGCAATGCTTCGCGGATCGCGCGGATGGCCGGCTCGACACTGCGCAGGACGTAGTCCTTTTCGCCGGGCCGGGCACGCAAATCATCCAAATCGGACAATGCCAATTTCGCGGCCGTGCCAAAGGCGCCCAACGCCTTGGCGGCATACTGCCGCACTTGCGGATGTTCGTCGCTTAACAGTGGGCGCAGTAAGCCAACCGACGTCACGGAGTCCACGATGCCTGCCAGTTTACCCAGGGCCGAAGCGGCCAGTCGCCGCACCAAGGGCGAATCGGAATGGGCGAGTTCCCCCAGTTCCGGCAAGGCATTGGTGGAGGCGCTTTCCCCAAGGGCCTTGGCGCGGGCGGCCAAGCGCTTTTCATTGGCGTAGTTCATGGCAGGCGCTCTGTGGTCGTGCGAACTTTCTACGCGTCAGGCGCTGACGCTTCACAGCGTTCGATTAATCTTTCAGAATTATACCGGCCTACGGAGATTATGCACGGTTTTATTTCCGGTCTGGCGTCTGCCGTCCGTCGTCTGATCTCTCCAGCGTCTGCTTGATCGCACGCGCCAGGGTGGGGCCGATGCCGGGGAGCGCGGCGATGGTGTGTTCGGGGGCGCGGGCCAGGCGGGCGACGGAGCCGAAATGGCGGAGTAGTACCTGTTTGCGGGTTGTGCCGATGCCGGGAATATCGTCTAAGCGCGATTCGCGGATGCGCCGGGCGCGCAATTTGCGGTGATAAGCCAAGGCGAAGCGATGGGCCTCGTCCCGCAGGCGCTGAAGCACTTTCAGCGCGGGCGAATCGGATGGGATGGTCAGCATTCGCCGGCCGAAATAAATAGTTTCGAACCGTTTGGCGAGTCCGGCCACAGGAATATGCGCCAGGCCTAAATCGGCCAGTTCGGCTTCGGCGGCGCGCATTTGGATCAACCCGCCATCCACAAGCACGAGGTCCGGAGGGCGCGGCGCGAGTGCGCCTTCCTGCTTTAAGCGCGCAAACCGGCGGCGAATGACTTCAGCCATCATGCGGGCATCGTCGGCGGTCTGCAGGGTCTTGATCCGGAACCGGCGATAACGCGCGGGTTTTGGGATGCCGTCAACCGCCGCGACCAGACTGCCGACGGCCAGGGTGCCGGAGATATTGGAGATGTCGTAGGCTTCAATCAAGCGCGGCGGACGGGCAAGGCTCAGGACCGCGCCCAATTCCCGCACACCCGCCTGGCCGGTTTCGACCTCCCGCCCGGAGGAGCGGCCGATATGCGCGCGCTGTTTGATCGCCTGGTAGAGGAGGCGCAAGGTGTCGCGCAAGGCGGCGGCCTTCTCGAAATTCAGCGCCTGGGCGGCCGTTTCCATGGTCGCTTGCATTTCCTTGAGCACGGCGGGGCGTTCGCCGCGCAGGAAGGCGCAGGCTTCCTCAACACGTTGGCGGTATTCAGCCGGCGTTGTTTTCCCGATGCAGGGTGCGGCGCAGAACCGGACGATATCGTTGATGCAGTGTTTGTGATCGGCCGCTCCGGGTATGAGCGTTGCGCATTTACGCAGGCCATAATGTTTTTCCACGAATTCCAGGGCCGCGCGCGCCGCGGGCGAGGAGGTGTAAGGCCCGAAATAGTCGGCGCCGTCGTTGCGTTGCAGGCGGCACAGCCGGATGCGCGGGAAGGGCTGGTTGCGCTCGATGCGCAGGAGCGGAAAGCGCTTGTCGTCCTTTAAGAGCGTGTTGTAGCGCGGCCGGTAATCCTTGATCAGCTTGCCTTCGGTCAGGATGGCGTCGGCCTCACTGCGCAGGACGATGATATCCAGGTCGGCAATGCTTTTGACCAAGCCCCGGATTTTGGGATCGGCCCGGCTCAGCGTGGCGCGGTGAAAATAAGACCGGACCCGGTGGCGCAGGGAAGCGGCCTTGCCGACGTAGATAATCCGGCCGTGCCGGTCGCGCATCAGGTAACAGCCCGGCTTATCCGGCAATTCCCGCAGTTTTCTCCGAATTTGTTCGGGCAAGGACATAATCGATATTTGGCGTGTGCATTCGTTCAAGAACATGATACCAATATGTCGGCAAAGGAAAAGAGAATATGCCGGAAGTCCATACAAAAAGCGCGCAATCCCGGGCCTGGGTGGTCAGCGTAGCCGTCATCGGATCGCGCGTGATGGGTCTTGTGCGCGAACAGGTTTTTGCCGCCATGTTCGGGGCGGGTAAATATCTGGATGCCTTCCTGGCCGCCTTTCAGATTCCCAATTTGTTGCGCGATCTCTTCGCGGAGGGCGCGCTTTCCACGGCTTTTACGACGACTTTTACCAAGACCTGGCATAAGGAAGGCGCGGTGCCCGCCTGGTCGTTGGCGAACCTTCTCTTTTCGGCGATGATTGTGGCGGTGGGCGCAATCTGTCTGCTGGGAATTTTGGCCAGTCCCCTCATTGTCCAGGTCACGAATTTCGGGTTCCATAATGTGCCGGGCAAATTCGAGATCACCGTGCGACTGACGCGCTTGCTGTTTCCTTTCATCGTTTTCGTGTCGCTGGCGGCGGTGGTCATGGGCGCCTTGAACGCCCGGCACGTTTTCGGGTTGCCGGCCTCGGCTTCCACGGCTTTTAACATCGTTTCGGTGGTTGCCGGCGTGGCGCTGGCTTCCCTTTTCGACCCGCAGTCCGACTGGTTTCACCCGCATTTCGGGATGCGCGCGCTTTACGGCGTCAGCCTGGGCGTGCTGCTGGGCGGCGTGGCGCAACTGGGCGTGCAATTGCCGGCGCTTTGGCGGCAGGGTTTTCGTTTCCACTGGCGCCTGGATTGGGCCGATCCGCGCCTGCGGCTGGTTTGGCGCCTGGCCTGGCCCAGTATTATTGCCGGCGCGGCCGTGCAGGTGAACGTGCTGGTCAACGGCATGTTCGCTTCCGAAATCGACGGCGCGCGGTCCTGGCTCAACTGCGCCTTTCGGTTGATGCAGTTTCCGATCGGTGTGTTCGGGGTGGCCGTGGCCACCGTCACCTTGCCGGCCGTGGCCCGCCATCATGCGCGCGACGATTTGGAGGCCTTTGGAAAAACCGTGCGCGAAGCCTTGCGCCTGGCGATTTTTCTGACATTGCCGGCCGCCGTCGGACTTTTCGCGCTGGCGCCGGAAATTATCCGGGTGATTTACCAGCACGGCCAGTTCACGGCGAATGCGACGGCCCAAACCGCCGCGGCCTTGCGGGCGTTTTCGGTGGGTCTGGTCGGCTATGCGGCGATTAAAGTGTTGGCGCCCTGTTTCACCGCGTTGGATCGGCCCAAAATTCCCTTGCAGGTGAGCCTGCTGGGGATCGGGGTCAACCTGATCTTAAATTTTCTGCTCGTCAAGGGATTCGGGTTGGGACACGTCGGACTGGCCTTGACAACGGGGGGGCTGGCGCTGATCAATTTTGGGCAGTTGTTGTTTTATTTACGCCGGCATATTGCGGTGGGGGACTGGCGCGCTTGGGGACGTTTTATCGCCGGGGTTGGCGGCGCTTCCGTTCTGGCCGGTTTATTGGCCATAGGCGCAACGCGTTTGAGCGCCGGATTTTTCTCCGGAATGCCCGGCGCCTTATTCTCGCTGTGCTGTGGTCTGGCGGTGGCGGTGGCCGGCTTTGTGGCCGCCGGCTCTCTGTTGCGCGTGCCGGAAATGACCGTCGTCCGGCGCAAAATCGGAGAATATTTTTCATCCGGCCGCGGCAATCCCGCCAACTAACCAGCCGGGATACTCAAGCTTGGCCGTTATTTTCCGGTGCGGCGGGCGGCGTTGCGCCCTTATCCGAACTCGGATTGTCGGCTGAGGCCGGCGCAGGCGGCCCAATATGGATGCGCTCCCATAACTTGGCGTATTTAAAAAACACACCAACGGCGCTCAGCATGGCGATAATGAATCCGCTATAGCCATCCAGGAATCCGCGCTTCAGGAAGTAGCCTTTAAAAAATCTAAAAGCGGGCCGGAACAACAAATCGATGCCTGAAAATTTGCGTCCTTCTTCATAAAGGCCGATCGAGGCGATCGTCGAAAAACGGTTCATTGTCAGGATTTGGTCGGAAATATCGTCGTAAGTATAATGGTGCAGACAGCCTTGCAAGCGTTTGATCGGGCCATCCACGAGAACGTGATCGTGCGGTTCGCGTCCGGTGCAAACGCCTTTGTCCTTGCGATAGAGGCGCATTTTAATGTCGGGCCACCATTCCCCGTGGGTAATCCACCGGTCCAGGAAGAACACCTTGCGCGGAAATTCATAGCCCACGTATTGGCGGTTAAGCCCGTTCCCGAATTCCGCCAGAATTTCGTCGCGCAACTGGGGCGATACTTCCTCGTCGGCATCAATGAATAAAATCCAGGGATGGCGCGCCATTTGCTTGATAAGTTCTTTTTGGCCAACGTACCCCCGCCACGCGTGTTGATAGACGCGGTCGGTATATTCCTTGCAGATATCCACCGTGCGGTCTTTGCTGAAGCTATCCACCACCACGATTTCGTCCACCCATTTCAGGCTTTCCAGGCATCGCCGGATGTTGTTTTCCTCGTTGCCGACCGTCAAACAGGCTGAAATTTTATCGCGCATGGTAGAAGAAATTTAGTGATTCAGCGATTTAGCGATTGAGTGATTTTAGATTCGGCAACACTGCCGTCCCATAGGGACGTCAAGACTGTAGCCGTTTAGGCCGTAGGCTGTAGGTCGGAATCAATAAAACACATTGGCAAAAAACCGGAACTGAAGTTCGCAAAACATCAGTAAATTTTTCGCTCTTTTCCGTGATTTTACTACAGTCTACAGCCCTCAGCCTACAGTCTGAGCATCCTATGGGATGCTAATGATTCGGCAATTATAACGTTTGCTTACTCACGTCCACAACCTGCTTCAGCAACTCCATTGCCGCTTCGGCCGCCTGTTCCGGGACAATTCGGAGCAGGCTCGCGCGCGCTTCGGGCGAATCGCGCCGGATATCGCGGCTCCGCTGCGCGCCGGCCTGTATGACCCGCGCGGCCGATCCCAGCGGGCCGGTCCGGACCGGATCCGTGATGCCGAACACGGCCACCACGGGAATGCCCATTGCCGTGGCCAAGTGCATCCCGCCGCTGTCGTTGGCCAGGGCCAGCCGGCATTGTGCCAGCACGGCCGCCAACTCCGGCAACGTTGTTTCGCCCGCCAGGTTCAACGATCCCGGTCCGGTTTCGCGCGCGACGATTGCACACAAGGCGCGTTCTTCCGCCGAGCCGATCGCCACTATATTACATTGCAATCGATCTTTCAACAGTCGAGCGGCCGCCGCAAACCGTTCGGCCGGCCAGCGTTTGGCCGGGCCGTAGGCGGCGCCGGGCATCACGGCGATCCAGTCCGGCGCTTGCCGGTCCGTTCCGGATGTGCTCAGCAGTGTTTTGGCCCGCGCCGTCAGTTCCGGCGTAAGCCTCAGGCACGGCGCTTCGTTCGTGCGCGCCACGCCCAGGAGTTCCGTGTATTCGAAGCATTGATGTTCGCGCTCCGCTCCCGGACGGGGAGGCGCCACCTCGGTCAGCATCCAATCGCGCCCGTGGCCGGGCTGGCCGATGCGTCTTGGCACGCGCGCCAGGAATGGAACCAGGGCCGAACGGAACGAGTGGGGTAAAACGAACGCCTCCGCGAACGCTTCCGCGCGCACCGCCCGGACCATGGCCGCCGGGGCCAAAACGCCCGGCGGCAACGCCCAGACTTCATCCACGGCGGGGTGCAGGGTCCAAAGAGCTTTTAGTTTGGGCTTGACCAACATTACCAGCCGCGCGGAAGGGTGGGCGCGGCGCCAGGCCTGGATCGCCGGCATGGTCATAATACTGTCGCCCAGCCAGTTGACGCCGACGATCAGCGCCGCGGGCATCGCCCGCGTTTGCTGCTCAGCGGAAGCAGATTCGGGAGATGCACGCATTAAAGTCCTCCGCCCCGCTCAGGAGCTCGATTTCCACGCGCAGGAAATAGATCGGCACGTCCTGCCGCTCGATTTTTGGGAAACGCACGGCGTCCTTTTCCGTCGTAATGATGGCGGCGGCCTGCTGTTTTTTGGATTTGTTAATAAGGTCGATGATTTCCTGTTGGGCGTAGCGGTGGTGGTCAGCGTAGCGTTTCAAATAGACCAGAATGCCGCCCCGCCGGATGATTTCGGATTCGAAACCTTCCGGGCTGGCGATGCCGGAGATGAGCGCCACCGATAGTCCCTTCAGGAAATCGAGGGGTTGGCGCTCGCCGGTATAAACGTTTTGCAGGTATTTCGGCCGGTGGGCGCATTCCGCGATTTCAGCCGTCGGATTCAAAGTCCGCAAGCGGGCCTTGAGCGCCTCCGTGTCCTTGCCGGTGGACTTGGTGATAAAAATGAAATTGGCCCGCCGGATGTTGCCGATGGATTCGCGCAGGAGCCCGCGGGGCAGGCAGTAACCGTTGCCGAACGGGTTGGTGCAGTCCACCAGCACGATCTCCATGCGGTGCTTCAAGGCGCGGTACTGGAAGCCATCGTCCAGGATCAGCGTGTCGCAATGCAGTTTGTCGATGGCATAGCGCCCGCTCTTCACGCGGTCCTTGTCCACGAGCACGGCCACATTCCGCAGATTGGCGGCCAGCATGTAAGGTTCGTCGCCGCTCATGGCGGAATCCAGCAGGAGTTCGGCGCCGTCGGAGACGACCCGCGGCGCGCGGCGCCGCTCGCGGCCGGTGAATCGATCCGCCAGGCGTTTCCAGAAGGAGTGCTCCACTTTCTTGTAACCGCGGCTGAGCACCGCCACCGTGCGGCCCTCCTTCTGGAGCGCGCGGGCGAACACTTCGACCACCGGGGTTTTGCCGGTCCCGCCCACCGTCAGGTTGCCGATGCTGATCACCTGACAGCCCAGGGTGTGGTGGCGGAAAATGCCCTTGTCGAACAGGAAGTGGCGGGCGGCCACCACCGCTTCATAGATGCGCGCCAAATGTTTCAGCACAGCGCGCAGAAAATCGGCCCCGCGCCCCGGCCGCCGGCCGTCGATCACGGAGAGAAAATAGCGTTCCAGTTTTTCTTTGCGGTTAAGTCCCATAAGTTTCCTTTCCCTGGCCGCTGCCCTGGCGGAACGGGCATGGCATGTGTAGCCCCTCAGTTACGGGTGGTGTAGATGCGGTTCGATAGAACCGCGGATTGCCGTTCTGCCGAACGGCAGCTACACCTGATGTACGGCGCCCAACTCTCCTGCATCCGAGCGCTTCGGAGGGTAAGCTATCGAAGGCCGAATAAATACCCGGCCGGCTCCTTCACCCCAGCACGGCGCGGATGCGTCGGACACCGGCGCTGGAGGCTTCTTCCTTCTGGATCTTGAAGCTGACGAGCTCGGCGGTGTTCTTGACATGCGGTCCGCCGCACACTTCCTTCGAAAAATCGCCGATGGTGAAAACCTTGACCTGCTCGCCGTATTTGGCCGCGAACAGGGCCGTGGCGTTCGACGTTTTCGCTTCCTCCAGGGTCATCGTTGCCATAGTGATCGGCTGGGCTTTCCGAATCTGCTCGTTGACCAACGCCTCCACTTTGGCCAGCTCCTCGGGCGTCAGCTTGGCGGGATGCGAAAAATCGAACCGCAGCCGTTCGGCCGTGATATTGGAGCCCTTCTGTTGGACGTGCGGCCCAAGCACGATCTGCAGGCTCTTATGCAGAAGGTGCGTGGCGGTGTGCAGGCGCGTGGTGGCTTCCGAGTTGTCGGCCAGTCCGCCCTTGAACACCTTGTCGGCCCCCTGCTTGGATATCTCCTGGTGCTTGGCGAAAGCTTTGTCGAAACCGTCTTTGTCCACCGTCAACCCCTGCTCGCGGCAGATTTCTTCCGTGAACTCGACGGGAAACCCGAAGGTGTCGTACAGCCGGAAGGCAACGCGTCCCGCCAGCACGGTTTGGTTGTGCGTCTTGATCTGCGCCAGGACCTTGTCGAGTTCTTCCAGTCCCTGGGTGAGCGTCTTTTCGAATTTCGCTTCCTCCGTCGCCAGTTCGCGCACAATCAGTTCGCGCCGGCGTTCCAGCTCCGGATAGGCTTTATGATACGTCGCCACAATGCTTTCGGCCACGGCTTTGGAAAATCCGCCGTTTAGGCCGATCTTTTTGGCGTGCCGCACGGCGCGGCGAATAAGCCGCCGGAGCACGTAGCCCTGGCCCAGGTTGCTGGGCGTCACGCCCTGTTCGTCGCCCAGGATGAACACGGCGCTGCGCAGGTGATCGGCAATCACCCGAAAAGCGCGCGTGACATCCGCCGACTCGTCGAAGGCTTTGCCCGACCCGGCCGCCAGGGCCGCGATGATGGGCGCAAACAGTTCGGTCTCATAGACCGAGCGCTTGCCCTGCAACATGGCGATCGTGCGTTCGACGCCCATGCCGGTATCCACATTAAACTGGCCCAACGGCGCGTAGGCGCCGTCGGCCTGCTTGTTGTACTGCATGAAGACGTCGTTCCAGATTTCGAAAAACTTGCCGCAGCCGCAGCCGGGCCGGCAAGCCGGGCCGCAGGCCGGCTTGCCCGTGTCGATGAACATTTCAGTGTCTGGCCCGCAGGGCCCGGTCTGGCCGGCCGGCCCCCACCAGTTGTCCGCGCGGGGCAGAAAAAAAATGCGCGCCTCCGGGATGCCCAGTTTTTTCCAGGTTTCGAAGGATTCCCGATCCGGCGCCACCTGGTCATCGCCCTCGAAGACCGTGACGTGGAGCTGGGCCGGATCGAACCCAAGGTAGGCCTTGGAGGTCAGGAACTCGAACGACCAGGCGATGGCTTCGGCCTTGAAATAATCGCCCAACGACCAGTTACCCAGCATTTCGAAGAACGTCAGGTGGCCGGCGTCGCCGACGGCGTCAATATCGCCCGTGCGAATGCATTTTTGGACGTTGCACAGCCGCCGGCCCGCGGGATGCGGTTCGCCCATCAGGTACGGCACCAGGGGGTGCATCCCGGCGGTCGTGAACAGCACCGTGGGATCGTTTTGCGGAATCAGGGAACTGCCCGAAATCAAGGTGTGCCCCTGCGTTTGGAAGAACCCCAGATAAAGCGATTTTAGTTCGTCGGCGGTCATGCTGTCTATTTATGATTTCCGATTTTTGATTTCTGACATCTGACTTCTGATCTCTGACCTCTGATCGCTGCCTTTCAGACTACCGGCGCGGCCTTCATCTTTTCCTTGATCTTCTCGATTAATTTTTTCTGTATTTCCGGGTTGGACTTGACCAGTTCAACGGCCGATTCGCGGCCTTGGCCAATGTGCTCGCCATCCAGCGAAAGCCAGGAGCCCTTCTTGTCCAGCGCGTTGTAGTGGATGGCCGCATCCACGATGGAGCCGGCCCAGGAGATGCCCTCGCTGTACAGGATGTCGAATTCCGCCTCGAGGAATGGCGCGGCCACCTTGTTTTTGACCACCTTCACCTTGGTGCGGTTGCCGACGATCTGGCCGGTGGCGTCCTTGATGAACCCGATCTTGCGGATGTCCAGACGCACGGAGGCGTAAAATTTCAGGGCCTTGCCGCCGGGCGTGGTTTCCGGGTTGCCGAACATGACGCCAATCTTTTCGCGAAGCTGGTTGGTGAAAATACAGCAAGTCTTGGAAGTCGAGATGACCGCCGTCAATTTGCGCAGGGCCTGGGACATGAGCCGCGCCTGCAGGCCCATTTGCGGGTCGCCCATCTCGCCCTCGATCTCAGCCCGCGGTGTGAGGGCCGCCACGGAATCGATCACGACGACGTCCATGGCGTTACTGCGGATCAGGGTCTCGGCGATGGTCAGGGCCTCCTCGCCGGAGGAGGGCTGGGACACCAGCAGGTCGTCGATGTTCACGCCGATTTTCTTGGCATAGAGCGGATCCATGGCGTGCTCGGCGTCAATGAACGCCGCCACGCCGCCCGCTTTCTGGGCATTGGCGATGACATGCAGGCACAGGGTGGTCTTGCCCGACGATTCCGGTCCGTAAATCTCGACGACGCGCCCGCGGGGCAGGCCGCCGATGCCCAGCGCCATATCGAGCGAGAAGGAGCCGGTGGAAATGCAGGGAATAGACACCTGGGTGGAGGCATCGCCCAGGCGCATGATGGCGCCTTCGCCGAACTGTTTCTGGATTTGCGCCAGCACGCTTTCCAAGTCAACCTTGGTATTCTTGGCGTCCTTGGCTTCTTCCGGTTTGGCGGGTTGCTTGGCGGCCATGGGTTTCTCCTTACTGTCTTGTTTTTTGGGTCTGATTCCAGTTTTTAATTTGATTGTATAGGATGTTGCTGTAGCCGCGAGACGACAGGCTCGCGTGGTTAGCCGAAAACCGTCGGCCTAATGTCCGACGGCTACAGAAGCAATGGCCGCCTTTAGCCACAGAAATCAGACTTGGTTTTCGGGTATTTTTTCCGATCCGTCGTCTGTCGCCTGCCCTCCGTAGCGCCTTGGCGTAGGAGGGTCCGTCTTTATTTGCCATACCCCCGCGGGTGGATTCGATGCCACGCCCAGGCGGTGCGGATAATTTCTTCCAGTTGACTGTGCCGCGGACGCCAGCCGAGGACGCGCTCGGCCTTGGCGGCTTGAGCCACAAGGCGGGCGGGATCGCCCGGCCGGCGCGGCTGTTGCACGATGGGGATGGGATGCCCCGTCACCCGGCGCGCCATGTCAATCACCTGCCGCACGGAATAGCCGTCGCCCGTGCCCAGGTTGACGGCGCCGGTGAAATCCTTGGCCAGCGCCAAACAATGCGCTCCGGCCAAATCCGCGATGTGGATGTAGTCGCGGATGCAGGTGCCGTCGGGCGTGTCGTAATCGTCACCGAACAGGTTGACGGCCGCCTGCTGGCCCAGGGCCACCTTCAGAATATTGGGAATCAGGTGCGATTCCGGCTCGTGATCCTCGCCGTATTTTTGCGAGGCGCCGCAGGCGTTGAAATAGCGCAGAAAAACCGTTTGGAAACCGTGCAGACGCTGATACCAAGTCAGCACTCTCTCGAACAGGAACTTCGATTCGCCGTACGGGTTGGTGGGCGCCTGGGGCGTATCCTCCGTGATCGGCGAATGGTCGGGCTGGCCGTAGGTGGCGCAGGTGGAGGAAAACACGATCCGGCGCGTGCCGGCCTTCAACATGGCCTCGGCCAGGTTGATGCCGCCGCGCAGGTTGTTGCCGAAATAGAGCTCGGGGTGTTCCATGGATTCGCCCACCAGCGCGTAGGCCGCAAAGTGGACGACGGCCTCCGGGCGGATTTGAATCAGGGCGCGCTCGATGGCCGCGCTGTCGCGCAGGTCGCCGGCGATGAACTGCGCGCGCGGATCCAGGGCTTCGCGGTGGCCGCGTTCCAGGTTGTCGAACACGGTCACGGTGTGGCCTTCGTCGAGGAGCCGCTCGGCCGTGACACTGCCGATATAACCGGCGCCGCCTGTAACCAGAATATTCATGTGAAATCAGGAGTGAGGAGTCAGAAGACAGGAGTCAGAATCAAGACGCCAACAACGGGAAGCGATTCAAGGCGTAAAAATCAACCACGGATGACACCGATTTTAAGGATATAAGGATCAAGTATAATCTTGTTAAAGGTTCTAAATCGCTCAATCACTGAATCGCTAAATTTCTTCAGACCGCTTCGCCGACCTGGAAGCGGGCGAAGCGCCGTACGGCGAGCGTGTCGCCCATGAGGCCGCCTTTTTCCTTCAGCAGGGCGGTAATGGTTTTGGTCGGATCTTTGATGAACAACTGATCCACCAGGCATTCCTGCTCGTAATACTTTTTCATCTTGCCGTCCACGATCTTTTCGATGATGGCGGCCGGTTTGCCCTTGACCTGCTTGGCGCAAATATCGCGCTCGGCGGCGATGACTTCGGCCGGAACGCCCTGACGGTCCAGGAAGCGGGGATTGGCGGCCGCGACTTGCAGGCATAAGTCTTTGATGGTTTCCAGGAATACCGGGTTCGTCGTGGTCGCGGCCTGCTGACAGCCAACTTCCAGCAGAATGCCGAGCATACTGCCGTGGTGGATGTAACTTGTTACAATTCCCGTGCCCTGCAGGGCATAGCGGCAAGCGCGGCGTGCGACGATGTTTTCGCCCGTTTCGGCGATCTTGGCCGTGATTTCAGCCTTGGCAACTTCGGCCAGGTCGATGTCGTTGGCGGCGGCCTTTTCCGCCAGGGCCTGCGCAAAGGACCGAAAGCCCGGGCTTTTCGCCGCGAAATCGGTTTCGCAATTCATCTCGATCAGACTGCCCGCCTGCCCGCCGCCAATAATTGCCGAGGCGATCACACCCTGGTTGGCCGCCCGGTCCGCTTTCTTGGCCGCGATGACGACGCCGCGCTCGCGCAGGATCTTGATGGCCGCGGCTTTGTCACCCTTGGTTTCGACCAGGGCCCGCTTGCATTCCATCATGCCCACGTTGGTTTCTTCGCGCAGTTCCTTGACCAATGCCGCTGAAATTTCCGTCATATTGTGCGTTCCTTAATTCGATTGATAAGAATGTTGCTTGTAGCCGCGAGACGACCCGCCTGCAACGCTTCGCGTAGCGATGCGGGCAGGTAGGCTCGCGTGATTATCCGAAAGCAAAGTAAAAGTCGCCCCGCTTTTCGGGGCCTAACTCAAATCAGGCCGGCTTGGCGTCGTCCGCCTTGGCGACGGGCTTTTCAGCCGCCTCGGCTTTGGTGCTCGCTTCCTTTCCTGCCGGCGATGCGCCCCGGCCCTGCGATCGGCCGCCGCGGCCGCCGCCACGCCGCGGCCGGTCGTCGCTCCGTTCCCGGCGCGCCCTGGGGCGCGCCGCTTCCGCGGCCGGCCGCTCCTTGGCCGCGGCTTCGGCGGCGGCCTTTTCCTGGGCCCGCACCACGGCGTAGTCGGCTTCGGCCTTGATAATGGCATCGGTCATGACGTTTATGATCAGCTTGATCGCGCGGGTCGAGTCGTCATTGCCGGGAATGGGATACTGGATCGGATCGGGATCGGTGTTCGTATCCACGATGGCGATCACGGGGATTCCCATCCGGTTGGCTTCCCTGACGGCGATAGCTTCGCGGTTCACGTCCACGACCATGAGCGCGCCCGGCATACCCGCAAGGTTGGTGACACCGCTCAGGTTGCGCTCGAGACGGGCCTGTTCGTGCCGCAGGCGGGAGGCTTCTTTCTGGGGCATGGAGGCCAGCGAGCCGTTCTTGTCGAGCTCCTGGATTTTACGCATGCGCCGGACACTGCTGGCGATGTTCTGGTTGTTGGTGAGCGTGCCGCCCAGCCAGCGGCTGATAATGTAATGGTGCCCGCAACGGGTGGCCGCTTCCTTGATGATTTCCTGGGCGGCTTTCTTGGTGCCTACAAAGAGAATGCCCTTGCCGCGGGCAACGGTTTCGTAAACAAAGCGCTGGGCTTCCCGTAGTTGGGAAAGGCTCTTCGCCAGGTCGATGATGTAAATTCCGCCACGCTTGGCGAAAATAAAGCGCTTCATCTTCGGGTTCCACCGTTTGCTTTGGTGGCCGAAGTGCAGGCCGGCATCCAACAGATCGTTGACGGTGACAGTTAGAGACAATTCGTTCGTATCGGCCACAAGTCCTCCTTTTTGGTTCCTTCCGCACCCCGGTTTTCGGGGTGTCAGGATCGGAACAATCCGCTTTGGTTCTCCCCCGTGGCACGGGGGAACACTCGCTTCCGTCCCGACCTCATTAAGGGTGCGGGACTCAATGAACGGGCACTATATCACACCTCGCCCCGAACGCAAGCGCAAAATCGCCAATTTTTCTTCTCGCAGGGCCGGTTCCCGCGAGTCTGTAACTTGTTAATGAAATGAGAGATAAGGATGGCGGGCAAAATGACGGACAAAAACTTTTCGCGGAATCACCTTCTTTTGCGTCCATTGTGACATTTTCAGGGCTTTCCCGTATTCGTGTTTTGCCACATGTCCGAATTGGCCAACATAGACGGGCTTTCACGTGAATTCGTGAATAAACCCTGAGTAGAACCGGGCGAGAAGAACAATGTTGACACGCGGGCGGGGCGTGTTACTATTCACACAGGTTTCACAAAATTGTAAAAGATGGCAACACCTAAACAGCAGGATGCAATCGTCCGGGAGGTCCGCGCGCGCCTGATCGAGGCGGCCGGCCGGACCACCCAGGATCTCGGCCTGGGCCGGATTATCGGGCAGGTCCTGGGCGATATTTATATGACCGAAGGCGACAGCTCGCTGGACGATATCGGGCGCAACCTGGGGCTCAGCAAGGCCGCAGTCAGTATTGCGGCCCGCCGGCTGGAGAGCCTGGGACTGCTTCAGCGAATCTGGAAGAAGGCTGACCGCAAGAATTATTACCGGATCGTGGAGCATCTGGGCGTGGCTTTGCGGCAGGGGATTCTGGAATCGGTGCGTGGCAAACTGCGCGCCGTCGGCGCGGAACTCGACCATGCCGAAACATTGCTGCGGCAGGCGGGTAATGACGAAAATAATGGCGAGATCAAGTTCCTGCGGACCCGGCTGAATCGCGCCAGACAACAGCGCCAGCGCGCCGCGCGGGTATTCAACAACCCCATCATGAAAATGATGGGGTTATAGGCGAATGGCGCCAGGATAAGCGCGCGGCCGTCGAGGCCGCCCGCCCTCCAAGTGGAAAACGCTTGTGTTTTATGGAAGCGGGCTTCCGCCGCCGTTTGTGGCGTGAAAATGGCTTGTATTGCGCCATTCGGCCCTGATGTTTCCGCCAAAGGCAGAAATTTCCTTGACATCCAGTTAAACGACCCGCGAATTGTGGCGAGAAACCGTTAAATCTTAATTCCAGGGTTGACCCTAAGTCGCCCAGGGTGACTCTGCGCCTTCCAAAAACGACAAGATTGACAAGACGTGCATATTTCAATAGCGTGTACGGCATGAATACAAAACTCACATTACGCATGGACACGGCGCTGGTTCGGACGGCCAAAACGGAGGCGAGCCAGCGAGGTAAGTCGGTTTCTCGAATAGTTGGAGAGTTCTTCGACTCCCTGGCGCCGGGACGTCGGGAAGCGCCGGCGCTCCCCCCCATCACAACTTCGCTCGTCGGCATTCTGAAAGGTCGAGGCCTTCCGGAGTCTGACTATCGTAAACATCTACGGAAGAAATATTCGTGAGGGTCCTGGTGGATACCAACGTCGTGCTTGATGTGCTTCTTGCGCGGCAGCCGTTTGTCAATGCATCCGCCGAAGTGTTCGGTTTGGTCGAGCAGTCAAAAATCGAGGGGCTTCTGTGCGCAACCACCATCACGACGATTGACTATCTTCTGACGCAAGCCATGCCTCGTCCCGTCGCCCGTCAAGCCTTGCAGAAGTTGATGGAACTGTTTGAGATTGCATTCGTCAACCGGGCCGTGTTGGAAGAAGCTCTCAAGAGCAAGCTCGCGGATTTTGAGGACGCGGTTATCGATCAAGCAGGCAGGCTGGCGGGGGCCGAAGTCATTGTTACGCGAAATCAACAAGACTTTCGCCATGCAACCCTGAAGGTTCTCGGCCCCGATGAATTGCTCGCCAGTTTTCCTGGATAGGATAAGCGTCGGCAACTTGACTTGTGTGGTAACTGGCTGCGAAGCTGAATGTTTCATATTTGAGTCTGGCGCTGTTGCCTGCAGATTCGGCTGTTTCGCGCCAAACAACAGCGTCAGCGCGCCGCGCGGATTTTAAATACGTGTCCCCCATAGCTCGCAGAGCGACGGGGGAGCCCCATTATGAATATGCTGGGGTTATAGGCCGGCATTGAACGGATGTTGCGGGCAAGTTGGCCGTGGAGTCCCAGGGAGGTTCAATTCAGGGCTTCTCTGCGTCGAGCCGTCCGGCAGAGTTTGGCGTTTTCTTTGGCGAATCTTGGCGGCTTGGCGAGAGAAACTTGATTTTTAGCGACTGGCGACGAAGGAGGATGTTTAATATTTAAGTCTGACACTGCCGCTTGGACTGACCCCGGCTTGTCGACCCCAGCTTGCCACAGGGTTGTGATGTTGAAGAAGGAGGCGGAGAAGATGTTGAAGGAACTGGCGCAATGAAGAACGCAAACGACTCGACCGTGATGGCCTCGCCGGAATATCGCCGGTTTGTGGAGGACTTGAAGGCACGGGTGAACTCCGCCCGTCTCTCAGCGGCGCGGGCGGTCAATTGCGACCTGATCCTGCTCTACTGGGACATCGGGCGCGGGATTGTGGAGAGACAACGCGTGCTTGGGTGGGGAGAATCCGTGATCAACAAGGTTTCGGCCGACTTACAGGAAGCGTTTCCGGCCACGACCGGTTTTTCATCGCGTAACCTGCGAGATATGAAACGCTTTTATCTTGCTTATGCTGACGAAGCAAATTGGCGACAAGCTGTCGCCAATTTGAAAGAAACCAATCCAGCCCAATTCCTGCGACATCTTGTCACAGAAATTCCATGGGGACACAACCTGCTGATTCTGAACAAACTTACGGTCTCCGCTGCCCGCCTTTACTATCTCCGCGCCACGGCCCAGTTCGGCTGGAGTCGGAATGTCCTGCTCAATCAGATTAAGGCCGGGGCGTATGAGCGGGCGGTGACGGAAAAGAAAACGCATAACTTTCCTCGTGCCTTGCCGGAATACCTCGCCGAACAGGCGGACGAGGCGATGAAAAGCTCATACAACCTCGAATTTCTCGGCATCCGCCGGGAGATCAAGGAGCGTGAACTCGAAGACCGACTGATCGAGCGCCTGCGCTCTTTTCTCCTCGAATTGGGGTACGGCTTTTGTTTCGTCGGCCGCCAGCACCGGCTGACAGTGGGACAGAAGGAATACTTCATTGATCTGCTCTTCTATCATCGTTTTCTCAAGGCGCTGGTGGCGTTTGAGTTGAAGGTGGGCCCGTTCGAGCCGGAATTTTCAGGCAAGATGGATTTTTATCTGAACCTGCTCAACGACAAGGAACGAGGCGTCGGCGATAACCCCTCCCTTGGCATCATCCTTTGCGCCGAGAAGGACGATGTGGAAGTTGAGTATGCCTTAAAAACCAAGCGCAATCCCATCGGTGTTGCGACATATCGGCTACAGTCCAAACTGCCTGGCGAACTGAAGGGTAAACTGCCGACAGCGAAGCAACTTTCAGAAGTGGTTCGTTCTGTTTTTCCGGAAAGGAGCGTGAAAGAATAAGACATTGGACGATAAAGCTTGGTCCGCCACGAGCTGATGAAAATGCTGGGGCTATAGACCGATATGGAGCGGATGTTGCGGGTGAGCAAGTTGGAGTGAAGTCGAAGGGCCTGTCCTCCGACTTGCCGCGCTCCGCCATAGCGCTTTGCGACGGCGAGTCCGCCGAAGCTCTTTGAGCGAAGAGGGAAGCGGCTCTCGCCTGGGCATAGCGCTCTGGCGCAGCCTGGTCGCGTAGGAGGGGATATCTGTTAAGTCTTAATTCCAGGGCCTAAATCTTCCTGAGTTGCCGACCATGAATCGCCGGGAGCGCTACGCCTGTGCGAGAGTGCTTTGCCTATGCGAACTGGCGCAACTGGATGAATAGCAACTGCGATTATACCATGAAAGACCATCGGAATGAGATGTAAAATGGGCGTAAAATAACAATATCCAATTCACAAGGCGTTAATCGGTAATCTATAACGTCAGCACCAGGAAATTCATCCTTTTCGCGGTCGGATTTCTTGGTATAAATAACTTATGCTGATCGGGTGGAAGCCGTGCTGCTGGCGGCGCTGGTGGATGGGTTGGAGGGCTTGTTCCCGCCATACGGAAGCCCGACATGACCATGAACCGAGACGGCATTGCAGAGGGATCTGACAAACCGCTATCGAAGATAAATAATCTGCGCTTCGCACGGAAGAGGGCGTTATGTCTATTGACACCGAGCCTTTGATGAGTGACCCTGAGTCGCTCCGTCCGGCAGAGTTTGGCGTTTCTTTGGCAAATCTTGGCGGCTTGGCGCGAGAAATTTGATTTTTAGCGACTGGCGGCGAAGTAGAATGTTTAATATTTAAGCCTGACACTGACGCATCGGTAGGTTGTCATCGGTCGGCCGTCATCTGGTGTCCGGTGTCCGTCGTCCTTGAACGGGCGATCGCAACGCTTGGTAAATTAGCTTATTGCTTATTGTTAGGACTGACCCCAAGCCGCTCTTGCTTATTGTTAGGACTGACCCCAAGCCGCTCGGAAGGGGGCGCTATGTCTATTGACACTAAGCCTTTGATAAGTGCTCAGAGTCGCCTAATTTATTGGAATGAAAGCGAACTTAATGAAGAAAAAAGTTTCCTTGATCTTTGGCACTCGTCCCGAAGCCATCAAGCTTTGTCCGTTGATCATCGCTATGCAGAAACATCCGGTCTTGGAGCCGCACGTCTGTGTTACCGGTCAGCACCGCCGGATGCTCGACCAGGTACTGGAGGTCTTTGGCGTTGTTCCTGAAGTCGATCTCGCCCTGATGCAATCCAATCAGAGTTTGGGAGGCCTGACTGCGCTTGTCATTGCCGCCCTCGATGCCTATCTGGCCGAGCATAAGCCCGATATGGTGCTGGTTCAGGGTGATACGACAACGGCCTTTTGCGCCGCACTCTGCGCTTTTTATCGGAAAATCCCTGTCGGCCATGTCGAGGCCGGCCTTCGCACCGGCAACAAGTATTCGCCCTTCCCGGAAGAGATCAATCGCGTTCTTGCTACACGCCTGAGTGATTTGCATTTCGCGCCGACAAGTACCGCGCGCCACAATCTGCTCCAGGAAGGAATTCCAGCCACGCGTATCCTTGTCACCGGCAACACGGTCATCGACGCCTTGCTGATCGCCTTGGATAAGGTCAAGATCCATCCGCCTGAGATACCCGGTTTGCCCCGGTTTTTGGTGAGTGACAACTTGGATAAAGCAATGGTTTTGATCACCGGCCACCGCCGCGAGAATTTTGGCGTAGGCTTCGAGAATATTTGCCGCGCTATTACCGAACTGGCTCACAGGTTTCCCGATGTGCATTTTGTCTATCCCGTGCATCTCAACCCTAACGTGCGCGAGCCGGTTAACCGGATTCTTGGCAAGGCAAATGGCGGCAATATCCACCTCATCGAGCCGCTTGCCTATCTTCCATTTGTCGCCATGATGAACCGCGCCACGTTGGTCCTGACCGACTCAGGCGGCGTGCAGGAGGAAGCCCCGAGTTTGGGCAAGCCAGTCTTGGTGATGCGCGAAACCACCGAGCGCCCCGAGGCCGTCGAGATGGGCACGGTAAAACTCGTCGGCACAGGCAAGGACGCTATCGTTGAAAACGTGAGCACGCTCCTAACCGATGCGAAAGCCTATGCCAATATGGCCAATGCAGTGAATCCCTATGGTGACGGCAAGGCAACCGACCGGATACTGACTGCCTGCGCATGTTTTTGGGATGGCAACAAGAAGAGCCTATGAGCCTCAAATCCATAGCATTTGCCTTCTGCCCGTCTTTGTGGAATCGGCTTTGGCATGTATTGTCGGATTCTCGCCAAGGCGTGAAGGATGTTATCGTAAGCGCCATTCCGCAACTTGTAGGTGTGGTGACGGGATTCTTTGGCTCCGTTCTTATTGCGCGTGGACTTGGTCCCACAGGCATGGGGCAATATGCGCTTATAATGAGTCTGGCGGGCGTTGCGACAGTCCTTTCAGATCTTGGCATCGGACAGACCTCCATTCGCTATGCCTCGCGAGCCGCGGCGATCGAAGATATATCGACACAAATGTCGGTGTTGCGCTGGTCGTTGCGTTGGCGTCTTAGTCTCGTTTTCCTTATAACCACCTTGTTTTTTCTGATTGCGCCATATATAGCCAGGATGTGGCATAGCGAGGCGTTAATCCCTTATCTCAGGCTTGGTCTGCTGGGCGGAATCTTCGCCGCGCTTGCATCTGTCCCGACAATTTATTATCAGTCCATCAAGCGGTTTGCCACCAATGCGTCCGTGACCTCCGCGCAGAGGATTATATCCTTTGCGGGCATTCTTGCCTTGAGCGTGTTTAGTCTTTGGTCGCTCCTGAACCTGGTGATTGTCAATCTCGTTGCTTCGGCAATCGGCGCCTTCGCTTTTCTCGTGTTGGTGCCGAAGGCGGCGCTTTGGCCTCAAGACGTAATGCGCACGTTAAAAGGACTAAGCCTTCGTCGCATCTTCGCCAGTCCTGATATCCGGCATGGCATAAATAACGGACTGGATGCTTCGTCACCTGCCGGATTTCTACGTTTTCAAATGCTATCCACCATCATCGTTATGGCAACCATGCAAACCGACGTTTGGATGATGGGCTATTTTCTTGATGAAAGCAAAATAGGAGTCTACAGCGTGGCAGCCAGATTCACCTTGCCCCTTGCGATTGCGCTGGGCGCGCTGAACACGGCGCTGTGGCCAAGGGCTTCCGGAATAACATGTCCACAACATTTGATGCGGCTCCTGAAGAAAACACTGGGGATTAGTGTGCTTGCCGCCTTAACGATGTCTGTTTATTCTGTATTTGCGCCGATTCTGGCCCCAGTGATCTTTGGCGTGGAATATGAAAAGAGTTGCCTGCTTGGTCAATTATTGTGCCTGCGATATTGTTTGGCAACTTTGATTTGTCCGATAGGTGTTATCGGCTATAGTTATGGTTTTGTGCGCGTTTATTGGCTGATAAATTTAATCCAACTATTCAGTGTTTTGGTTATTAACATGATGTTTTTGCCGAAGATAGGGGCGTTGGCTTCAACAATTGCATTAATAATTAATGAAATTATCGGCGTCGTCTGTATAGGATGGCTGGTTTTGTGGAGAATAACCCGTGACAGAATGCGAACGCAAAAAGGAAATAGCTATGAATACGACTGATCTGAAAAACTTAAAGACCTTTTACGAGACCGAATATTCACGATTTGACGGTTTGACGCAGGTGCCTGAAAACGATGATTTTATGTACAGCCCGGTACTCAAATCACTCGTCCCGCATCTGACGAAAAAAACGCGGGTATTGGACATAGGGTGTAACACGGGGTGCATGAGCCTTTATATGGCAAAAGCCGGATGCAATGTTACCGGAATCGATCTTGCGCAAAACGCAGTGGACACGGCAACAAAAAGCGCATGCCATTGGAATGCCCAAAATGTTAATTTTACACAAATGGATTTTTTAAAGGATTGGCAGGAGCCTGCAGTATTCGATTTTGTGCTTTGTTGCCACGTCATAGAACATGTTCCTGACGATGCGGCATTTCTCAAGAAGATTTTGTTCGCCATGAGGCCCAACGGACATCTGCTTCTAATGGCGCCTACTTTATATTCATCTCTCTACCGTGTGCACAAATTATTTACCGGCAATTTTGCATGGGACAAGGAAGTTGGTCATTTGCGACGATATGATCGAAAGACCCTGCCTGACTTAGTTGAAAAGGCAGGCTTTAAAATTGACAGTATTTCGTTTTTCGACAGTGTTCTTCGTGAATGGTTTATAATTTTAAAACCATTGCGTTGGACACAAAAAATATGGGCGCGACGCTATATCCGAATTGCCTTCAATGCCGCAGATAAATTTCTTGCCCGCTTTATGTTTCCCGCGACGATTTGTATTCATGCGCGGCGAGGTTTGTAAGATAAAGCCGTGGTTATCAACATGAAATATCATTTAGATTACATAATGATCACCCCGTCATATCCGCCCAGAGTTGGGGGCGTTGAACGTCATGTATTCGAGGTTCATTCGGCCTTGAGACGGTCGGGAGCAAAAGGGATCATCGTCGTAGCGAACGAAATGCCCACTGGTGCCGAAAATTCTAAGGATACTCTGTGGTTTCCCTGCCGACGTCTTTTTGGGTGTCTACCGAAAACATCCTCGCTCCCAATGAGTTTGAAGTTAATGCGGATATTTTGGAAATGGAACCCGAAAGTTATTCATTTTCACGATACAATTATTTATCCGGTCTTACCGTTTTTAAGTTCGCTCGGTCTGCTGAAAAAAACTTATATAACGTTTCATGGCTGGGAGGGCGTTTGCCCTCCAATGCCGCGTGTTGTAAATAGGCGTCGAAAGATTGCCAGTGCAATTAAAGGGAGCATTGCCATCGGTGCTTTCATTGAGAAATGGTACGGAACAAAATCTAATTATATCAGCTATGGTGGGGTTGACGTTGAACGCTATGGAATGATTAAGCAGAGCGGTTGTGATCCGAATGAATTACGCATAGGTTATTTTGGTAGATTTGAACCTGATACCGGCCTCCTTGAAGTGGTGGAGGCGGTGCAAAATTGCAACCGACAATTAAATCAAAAAGTGCGGCTCGATCTCTATGGTGCTGGATCGTTGAGAGATCGGTTGTGTGCTTTGAACGAGGAGGAAGCGGTTGTTACGCCTCTGCCGATAGCCAAGGATCCTTCCGCTGTCCTTGCGAAGTACAGTATCGTCATTGCTTCCGGCTATCTGACTATTCTTGAGGCTTTGTGCGCTGAACGTATAGTCTTCGCTCAGTATAATAACGAATTGCGCGAAGATTACTTGCGCATGCATCCTGCGGCTTCTTCAATATTTATTTGTAAGGAAACAGGGGACTTTGTGGCAGGTATTTTGCGGTGCTTATCTGATCCGGCGGGTGTTGCGGCTAAGTCTAAAGTTGGTTGGGATTGGGCAAAGCGTCAATCTTGGGAAAAAGTTGCCGCGACTTACACAGAGTTGTGGCGTTTGTAACGTGAAGATATACCAACAGGAGGAAGGCCACAGTAAAGGTGGCGAGGTCTATATGACTGCTCCCAAGAAACCACTTTGTGGTGCCAAAGCCCTGCAAAAATGAAAATCGCGGAGATATCACGGTTTTGGAAAAGAGGAGGGCCACTACTATATTTATCAAGGGGGGTATCATCCCCGCAAGGGGTTGCCGGGACTTGTCCGTGTTTATCGTGATCTTTTTAGTCGTAAGCAAGTAAAGCGTCCATTGTTCCTTGTCGGCAAACAAAATCATAATATTGCCGACGGCTTTGATTGTGATATTAAAGCCGGGATTAGAGAGGGCGCGCTTGTTGAAAAGGGATACGTTACCGATGGTGAATTACTGCAATTAATGAGGGGCGCAACCGCATTAATTTATCCCTCGCAGTACGAGGGTTTTGGGCTTCCGCTTCTGGAGGCAATGTCTGTGGGTTGTCCTGTAATTACATGTGATGCCAGTTCCATGCCCGAGGTCTGTGGGGATGCCGCCATTTATGTGCGGCCGGGCACTGAAGATGAGCTGGCCGCAGCAATCAAGCAAATAGAAAGCAGTGCTGACCTGAGAAATGCCTTGCGAAAACGCGGATTCGCTCAGGCCGGCAAGTTTTCGTGGGAGCGATCTGCGCGTAGTTACCTTGCGGTGTTGAATAAAGCCCTTGGCAAAAAGGACTAAGAATGGGCCCGCCAAGCGATAGAAATATCATTATTATGGTTGAGCCCCAGTGCGCCGCTTTTGAACATGCACAGTTTAATGCGGCTCTATTACGAACCGTCCGATTGGCGTATCCTTCGTCTAAAATAGTTTTTTATGGAGAGAAAGCACATCTTGGATATGTACGCGACGAACTCGCCCGTATTCATGGCGCCGATAGGGTCGATTTCAGGATCATGGGGATACCGAATCGTAAATCCTCTCGCTGGAGGCGCTTGCCATTAGAATTCTCCTTGTGCTGTCGGATACTGGCTGGAATTTCAAGAACGGACATAAGCGCGTTAATCTTTTGCTCCGTCACGAACATTAATTTATTGTCGCTGAAAATCTTGATGCGCATAAAACGCTTCCATCTGCCGACCGTTGCCATCGTGCATGGTGCACTCGCCGGTATTGCGCGCAGATCGCTTAGTCCATGGAGTTGGATAATGGGATTTAAGCGCGTGTTGGCGTTGCCGCATCCCCGCAACTTGCGGTTGATTGTTTTAGGCGATTCGATTTTGAGCAATGTGAAAAAGATGCTGCCAAGACACATATCTCAATGGCAATCTTTGGATCTTGGTTACTTGTGGCCATCGCAAGGGTCAGAGGCGCTTTGTCATCCACTGCCGATTGATTCGCCTGTGTGCTTTGGATTCCTTGGAATAAGCAGTAAAGGATTTGACGTCTTTTGCCAACTGGCCCAGGATATTGCGCCACGACCGGGAAACGCTGCATTCATAATGGTCGGATTCTATAACGGACCCGCCCAAAAGAAGCCCATTTGCCGGTATGTTCCTCAAATTCCTGACAAGCCTCTCTCTCGAAAGGAATTCGAAGACCGTTTGAATCGACTTTCATATGTAGTCTGGACAGCCGAACCGGATCATTATCGTCTCTCGGCAAGCGCCACGTTTTTGGATGCTTTGGCGTTTTTGAAACCTGGTATCTATCAGCGTAATGATTATATTGAATACTACTTCGATCGAATGGGCGATATTGGGTACCTCTGTGACAGTTACGAGGAAATGGTTGCCGTCATCAAGGCGATAATACTGGAATTTCCCATAATACGATATCAGCGCCAGATTGAGAATATTCGAAAAGGACGCATCATGTTTGAGCCGGGAACACTTGCGCCGCGACTGCGCGCCATCGTTGATGATTGTGTCGCCTGAAATCGGCCGGTGTCCGCGTCTATGTTTTTACACAAAAGCGAAGAAAACCACTTTTTTGGCGGGTATTTTTATGTTTGCAACGTTATCACGCACCGCGTTGCCAGATGTGCCATGGGATAAATGGGCCAAAAGAATATTTTTACATGTTCCACTGCACTTGTCGCCGGAGGGGGTGGCTACGAGCGGCGGCCGACAGCGAAACGTCAGAGATATGGCCAAGTTAATTTATGAAAAATGGGGCCGCGAATGTATAATATTACAAAAGGCCAGCAAAAATTGGGAGCGACTGGATTCTTGCGGCATCCCCGTAATAGGGATTAAATCAATACTTTCTGCTTATGGAGATCCTGGCTTTGGCCATGCCACATCGCGATTCGTTGGAAAAGACGACGCAATTATATACGTGGGCCACGAAGACGCATGGCCTTTTTTTGTTAAGAACGCTAAAGGATTCCATGTTGGCGTATGGTGGGATGGTCCTTTCCAAAGTTATAAAAAATGGTTGGCAGGAATACGCACGGAAGCCCTGTTTGATGCGTGCCGCTCGGTGCTTTGCGTGGATACGAATATAATCAATTGGCTTCGCGCCCGATCACGGACTAATCAGGACTCCGCCAATCGTGCCATTTATATTCCTAACTGTGTGGATTTGGCCATGCTGCCCGATCCGATTCGACGAGAAGCTCCCAATAAGCCATTTCGGCTATTGTTTGCAAGACGTTATGAAATAAAACGCGGGCCGCAACTTGCGCTGGATGCTGTGGCTTTACTGAATAAGCGTGGTTTTCCCGTGGAGTTGATAATGTCCACCGCCGAGGGGCAAACAGGGAGCGAGGCCATTGTTAAAGGCGCACATGAGCGTGGTATCGTTTCCCTCGTGCGTGTGTGCGAAAACGATATGGATTCGATCTTTAGTTTGTATGCTGCGGCGGATGCCGCTATAGTTCCAACCCTCTGGTCAGAAGGCACGAGTTATTCTTGTATTGAGGCCATAGCGGCAGGACTGCCGGTTGTCACCACCACAGTGGGCGGTTTGCCCAATCTTGTAATTCCTGGTTTCAACGGTTATGTCGTTCCTCCGCATGCGGAGCCGATTGCGAAGGCCATCGCCGAATTAGCCGAACCAAACAAATGGAGACAGTGCCGCTCGAATTGCCTTTCAATGCGCGCCGCTCTTTCCAAATTGGAATGGAACCGGCGAATATTGGAATGGTTGAAATCGTGAGAGCGAGGCCCCGTTCGGCCGAAATTACCGCAATGCATTGCCTGTGCCCGTCGCCTTTTTAAGAACGAATGTGACCCGCCTGATCTGGGTCATTTTTAGCAAGGGAAGTTTATATGGGTGACCCGCGTCAATATATTCTGCTTGCTGTAGCTGTGTTTGTGCCGCTGTTTCTGATTGTTAAGAGGTGGGAGCGAGGGTTGTTGGCCTGGGTCTGTTTCACGCTCGGAATTAATCTTTTTGATACCACAATCATCCTTAATTTGCCGGCGGCGCGCATCGTCGGGTTAATGCTTATCCCTCAAGCGTTGCAGAATTTGTCGCCAATATCCCGGTCGTTACCGGGCCGGACATTAATTATACAATATGTATACCTGGTTCTGTTGGGCGTGGTGTTCGGTTTTATATTGCCATGGCCGGGCGGAGGCTACGACCGGGCTTTTAATCAGCTTGCCCACGGGCGCACGGTCATATACTTGATTCGCACGGCGGCCGACATTAGCTTGGCGTTCTTTGTTGCGCGCCAGATAATAAAGTGGCCACGCCCGGATAAAGTTCTGCGCTATATTCTCGCGGGCACATCCGCAGCCGCTTTGGCGGCTATTCTGGAATTCATGACCAGAATTGACTGGTATGGGATGATAACCGGTCTGCGGGCCCTGGAGCTTGAATATCGGATGCGCGGTTTTAATTACGAACCACGCGGGCTGGGCTTGATGACTGCGCAAGGAATGCTTTTGGCTGTCCTGCTCTTTTCGCGTCGACGTCTATGGAGAAGCTACGGCCTTATTGTAATCAATGCTGTGGGATTGTTTTTGTCCGGCTCTACTTCAGCCTTGGTTGCGGCGGTTGCGGGCGCATCGGCCTTTTTATTGCTGGGCCGGCGGGCGCGATTGTTTATTGTCGGCATAGTCATGGTTGGAGCGTTAATTCTGATTCCTATCATTAATTTACGGACAGACTATATCCGGACCTTTCAGGAGAATCTGACATACCGATTGACGACGGCGCGTTTTAGCGAGTCGCCCAGCAATGTTTTTGAGGAACTGGCATTCCGCATGGAGATATATGACGGTCCGGCGTTATTATTTTTGGTTTCTAATCCGATTTATCTGGTAATCGGCACAGGACCCGGACTGATTCCGCTTCCGGCTACTGCTTATATACCGTCCAGCGCGGACAATTCGTGGATTAATGCCGGCCTTAATTGTCCGCCTATGATGGGCGGACTTTTGGAGATTTCAAATGGCGGCATAGTTGGGTTTATGTGCTGGATAATCATTTGCTTGTCGTCTTTGAGAGCGTTTAAAAAATTGACGCAAATCCGTCCCCTGGAGGCCAAAATGTGGCAAACAGCGCGGGGAGCTTTTATTGTCGTGGCGGTGGTCTTTTTTTTGCAAGTCTCCGGATTGTCTGCTATTTGGCCGGTCTTTATAGGGATGGGAATAGGCGCCGCCTGTCTGACGCAGGTGCCACGGCCGGTCCCCCTGGCTATACAAACGATGATAAAATGTCGGAAACGCATTTAAATGTTGCGCGGAAGACAAAACGAGGGTTTGCCCTAAGGATAACACGCATTATCAATATGAACGTTTTTTTGTCGAATACCATTAGTTTGTCGTAAACGGGAGGACAATAATTGCGAATTGGTCTAAATCTTCTTCACGCCCTGCCGGAAATCGGCGGCGGGTGGAATTATATCGCCAACCTGATCGCCGCCCTAAATGACGAGGATCGCGAGAATCAATATATTGCTTTTGTCACTGGCGCAAGCGAATCGCTGGTGCCGCTCAATTCCCGCTTTACGGTTGTCCGCTGCCCGGTGGATTCGCGTTCGCGCCTCGCCAGAATTTTGTTTGAGAACACGGTGTTACAGGTTTTAGCTGGCCGGTATCGCCTGGATTGTTTCCATTGGTTTGCAAATACGCAGGCGATTCTTAATCGTGTGCCTGCGCTTGTGACCGTATACGATTTACAGCCTTTCTTAAACTACGCCCGTTATGGATGGGGAAAGAGAATATACCTGCGAGGGATGATGCGCATGACGGCGCGCCATGCGCCCATGCTCCTGCCCATGTCGCAAGCGACGGCCGAGGACCTGCGTGCCCTCTTGGAGGTCGAAACGGAACGGATGACGGTTATCCGAGTGATCATCGATAGCTTATTTCAACCGGCGCCTCTCCCTGCAAGGGAAGGGATGCGGCAGAAATATAACTTGCCAGAACAATTTTGGCTATATGTGGCGCATGGATATCCGCATAAGAACCATACGCGCTTGTTGCAGGCCTATCATGAAATGAAGATCAACGGTCGTAAGCCCTGGCCGCTGGTTTTGCGCGGGGATGGTCTGCAAACGGCAGACAGTATTCGGCGCCCATTGACGCAGTTTGGACTGGAGTCGGACGTGATCTTTTTACCGCGCTTGGAGCGGCGTGAGTTGCCCCTGTTATATTCGGCCGCATCAGCTTTGATTTTTCCGTCATTGTATGAAGGTGGCGGAATCCCCGTGGTGGAAGCAATGGCCTGCGGTTGTCCTGTAACAGCCTCTTATCTGCCGCCAATCAAAGAATTTATTGACAACGCAGCTTTGTACTTTGACCCTCTGAATGTGCAATCAATGGCCGACAGCATGTTGACTTTTGAACGCAACTCTGATTTGCGAATGCAGTGCAGAGAGAAGGGGCTGCTACGAGCCAATGATTTCCGGGCAGAACGTATCATCCCGATCCTCTTGAAAGCGTATCATCAGGTGGTAAAGCACTAATCGTTATGCGCATTCTCATTCTATCCCAATGGTACCCGCCCGAACCGGATATCCGGGTGCATCCGCTGGCCCGAGAATTGGCGGTGCGCGGGCTAAAGTGACGGTTATCACCGGTTTCCCAAATTATCCTTCCGGAAAACTGTATTCGGGTTATCGCGTGCGTTGGCGGCAATGGGAGCAGCGCGACGGCGTGCGGGTCTTAAGATTGCCGCTTTATCCCAGTCATGACCGCTCCGCAATCCGGCGTTCTTTGAATTATCTCAGTTTTGCGGCTTCGGCATCCGCGCTGGGCCCATTGTTCTGTGGTAAGGCCGATGTCATGTGGGTTTATCATCCGCCATTGACAATCGGCATTCCGGCCTGGTGGATAAGTTTGATAAAGCGCATTCCGTTTGTTTATGAAATTCAGGATATGTGGCCGGAAACGGTTATGGCTACAGGCATGCTGAAGCCTTCGTCGCGTGCAATCCGATGGCTTGGTCATCTGGCACAGTTCATTTATCGCCGCGCGGCGGCGCTCAGTGTGATTTCGCCGGGATTCAAACAAAATCTTATCGCCAAGGGTGTGCCGGCGGAGAAAATTCATGTGGTTCCCAATTGGGCGGACGAGAAAATTTATCGTCCTGTGCCGGCCGACCTAAAGCTGGCGGAAGAATTCGGTTTGACCGAAAAGTTTAACATCATCTTCGGCGGCAATCTGGGGGCGGCCCAGGCGCTCCAGAATGTTCTGGCGGCAGCCGCGCTTCTGTGCGATGTGCCGGCCGTGCAGTTCGTTCTGATTGGCGATGGCGTTGACGAACAGGCTCTCCGGAAGCAGGCGGATGAGCAAGGGCTGAAAAACGTGCGCTTTATCAGTCGTCAGCCGGCGGAGCGTATGGCGTCGTTTTATGCCTTGGCGGATGTGGTCCTGGTCCATTTGCGCCGCGATCCGCTTTTTGAAATAACGATTCCCGGAAAAACCACGGCGTATATGGCGTGCGGACGCCCCATTCTGTGCTCGGTGGCCGGCGATGCGGCGAATATGGTGTGCCAGGCTGGGGCTGGATTGACATGCCCGCCGGAAGATCCGGCGGCGCTGGCGCAGCGGGTGCGGGAGTTTTATGCCATGCCGGTGGAGCAACGTGAAGCCATGGGGCAGGCCGGACGCCGCGCGTTTTTGGCGCATTATACGCGGGATGTGCTGATTGGCCGATATGAAGAATTGCTCGAAAAACTTGCCAATTGAATGCAAGGAGTTTCAACGCGGCGGTTTTGCTTGAATGTCGCGTTTGAATTGACATCGCGCCAACATGTCGCTATGTTATCATCCAAGTAAAACAATGTGTCTTGCGAATGCCAAGCTTCGTTCAGGGTTGGCATTGAGCAAGCCAGCTGTTTTTGCAGGCGCAAAATTTCAAAGCCGTTGGCTTTGAAATGGTTCTGAATGAAAACGTAGGTTTTATGAATAGCGCAGGCCAAACTATACCGGAGTCGGCAATGAATGAACTGGACTTGATTGTCCGGAGAATCGTGGATGTTTTCCATCCTTTGCGTATTGTTCTGTTCGGATCGGCTTCGCGCGGCGAAGCCGGCAAAGACAGCGATATCGACCTGCTGGTTGTCATGCCGGAAGGCACGCCGCGGCTTGCTACCGCCGAAAAACTGCACATGAAGATGTTCGGCATCCCCTCTGCGGTTGATTTTCTGGTTGCGACTCCTTCGGATTTGGAACGAAACCGCGACAATGTGGGACTCATTTACCGGACCATTCTTCAGGAAGGCAGGGAGCTTTATGCCGCATGAAGCAAGGACCGGATCTCCGGAAGACTGGCTTCGCCATGCGCGGGCCGATTTGGCGCTCGTATCCGCTCCGCTTCCTGAGGATGGATTATACGGCACGCTCTGTTCCCATGCGCAACATCGTAAAACAGGAATCCCGGAAAATCATGTTTAAAGACAAAACGCTTTTGATCACCGGCGGCACGGGCACCTTCGGCAATGCCGTTCTGCGTCGTTTCCTGGCGACGGATATCCGCGAAATCCGGATCTTCAGCCGCGACGAGAAAAAGCAGGAGGATATGCGGATCGAATACCGCAATCCCAAGATCAAGTGTTATATCGGCGATGTGCGCAATAAGGATAGCGTCAGCGATGCCGTCAAGGGCGTGGATTTTATCTTTCACGCCGCCGCCTTGAAACAGGTGCCGTCCTGCGAGTTTTATCCGCTGGAAGCGCTGATGACAAACTCCCTGGGCGCCGAGAATGTTTTGTCGGCCGCCATGGATAATGGCGTCAAGAAAGTGGTGGTGCTGAGCACCGACAAGGCCGTCTACCCGATCAATGCCATGGGGATTACCAAGGCGCTCATGGAAAAACTCATGGTGGCCAAGTCCCGGATTGCCGGCGCCTTGGGCACGATCATGTGCGGAACCCGGTATGGAAACGTCATGGCCTCGCGCGGCTCGGTGATCCCGCTGTTCATCAAGCTGATTAAGGAAGGCAAGCCGTTGACGGTCACCGATCCGAACATGACGCGCTTCATGATGTCCATCGACGATGCCGTGGATCTTGTGGTATATGCGTTTCAGCATGCCACGCCCGGCGATATTTTCATCCAAAAAGCGCCCGCCGCGACTATCGGCAACCTGGCCCAGGCCCTGAAGAATATTTTCAAGGCTGATAATCCGGTCAAGGTGATCGGCACGCGGCATGGTGAAAAATTGTACGAAACGTTGTTGACGCGCGAAGAGATGGCCAAAGCGGAGGATTGCGGCGATTATTTCCGGATCAAAGCCGACAATCGGGATTTGAACTACAGCACTTTTGTCACCGAGGGCGAAGTGAAGCTTTCCAAGCTGGAGGATTATCATTCCCACAACACGCGGCAACTGAAGCTTAAAGAGCTGGAGGCAATGCTTCGGAGTTTGCCGTATGTGAAGGCGGAGTTGGAGGGGCGGCCTTTATGAGGACGGTGCTCATCACCGGGGCAAAAGGCTTTATTGGCCGGAATTTGGTCAGCGCCCTGCTGGCGCGGCCCTCCGATTACACCTTGTTGCCGATAGATATTGACAGCCCGGCAAACGATCTGGCGGCCGCCCTGTCGTCGGCCGACTTTATCTTTCACCTGGCCGGGGTCAATCGTCCGGAAAATGAGCGTGAATTCCAGACCGGCAACGCCGATTTTACAGCCTGGATTTGCGATCGCTTGTTAAAGTTGAAGCGCGCCGTGCCTCTGATTATGTCTTCTTCGGCCCAGGCCGCATTGGATAATCCTTACGGCGTGAGCAAGCGCAAGGCGGAAGATGCGGTTTTGGCCTATGCCGAACGCAGTGGCGCGCATGCGATCATCTATCGCTTGAAAAATGTTTTTGGGAAATGGTGCCGGCCGAATTATAATTCGGTGGTGGCGACCTTCTGCCACAATATCGCCCATGATCTGCCGGTCACAATCTCGGACCCGCGCCGGGAACTGGAGTTGATTTATATCGATGACGTTGTGCAGGACTTTTTACGGCAGGTTGAATCAGGTCTGTCCTCCGGTGTTGCATATCGGGAGGTTGAGCCGGTCTATAAGGTCACCCTGGGCGGATTGGCGGAACTTATCCAATCTTTTCGGCAAATGCGGAGGTCGCTATATTTGCCCGATTTTAGCGGCGAATTCGCGCGCAAGCTTTACGGCACGTTTTTGACCTATCTGGATACCGCCGATTTTGCTTATGATTTGGAACAAAAGCGCGATGCGCGAGGATGTCTGGTTGAGTTTGTAAAGTCGTATCCGTTCGGCCAGATTTTCATATCGCGAACGTATCCCGGTATTACGCGCGGCAATCATTATCATCACACGAAAGCGGAAAAATTTCTGGTTGTTGAAGGCCAGGCGATTATTCGGTTCAGGCCGGTGCAGGGCGGGCCTATTGTCGAATATCGCGTCAACGGCCGGGACTTGCGAGTGGTGGATATTCCGCCGGGTTACACGCATTCCATCGAAAATGTCGGCGCGGGCGAACTGGTTACATTGTTCTGGTCGCCGGAGGTGTTCAATCCCGCCCGGATCGATACGCACGCCATGCCGGTCATTACTGAAAATGATTCCCGGAAAATTCAATTAGATTGAGTTCGCCCCGAGCACAAAATGCATCAGGGCAAAGTGGTGCCTGTCATTTGTATTGCCATACCGAACGGTTGTATGGTATAAGCGATCGCATGAACACATTGGCGCAATTGTTTTGCTCACGGGTGCGAGCGGAAGTGTTTTGCCTGCTCTTTGGCGCTTCCTCAAACTCCATCCATCTGCGCGAAATTCAACGCCGGGCGGGGTTTTCCCTCGGTGCGGTGCGGCAGGATATTGAAAAGCTGACCGCTTTAGGCATTGTTTTGCGCCGAAAGGACGGCAATCGCGTTTATTACGCCGCAAATGAATGCCATCCGCTTTTCACGGAAATCCGCGGGCTTGTGCTTAAAACTTGCGGTCTGGCTGATGTGCTCGGCAAAGCCTTGAAGGGAAAAGGTGTCTATTGCGCGTTCGTATTCGGCTCGATTGCGCAAGGCACAGCAACGCCCGAAAGTGACGTGGATTTAATGGTCGTTGGCGACATTGGACTACGAAAGATTACGGGGCTATTGGCCGGCGTTGGAAATCAGCTTGGACGCGAAATTAATCCACACGTGCTCAGTGCCGCCGAATTTTCAAAACGTTTGAAAACCAGGGAGCATTTCCTGGTCTCAGTTGTGGCATCGCCGCGAATCTGGATAGTGGGATCGGAAAATGACCTTAAAGCAATGGGCAGATAACGGTTGGCTCAAGCTGCACAAAACCAGTCGGCAAGAGGTCGGTAATCTGCTGGCCATCGTGCGCCGCGACTTGGCCGATGCACAGGCCGGCGGGATTTCCGCGGACTGGCGTTTCGGTATTGCCTATAACGCGGCCCTTAAGCTCTGTACCATCCTGCTTTATGCTGAAGGTTATCGCCCGACACAGAATCTGGCCCATTACCGCACACTGCAAGCCTTGCCGGTGATTCTCGGGCCCGAGCGCAAGCCGGACGCGGATTATCTTGATGCCTGCAGGACCAAGCGCAATACCGTGGAATATGATTATGCCGGAGGAGCGACCGACACGGACGCCGGCGAGCTGATCGAATTTGCACAAACCCTGGAAACGCATGTGCTTAACTGGGTCAAATCCAGATATCCTGATTTACTGAAGAACTGAATGTCCAGGTTGAAAGGATTCTGCAACATGAAAGTAGTAACAATTATCGGCACACGGCCTGAAATTATTCGTCTGTCAAGGGTGATGGCGGCCTTGGATAATTATACCGAACAGGTCGTCATCCATACCGGACAGAATTATGACTACGAGTTGAACCAGGTGTTTTTTGAAGACCTGGCAATCCGCAAGCCGGATTATTTTCTCGAGGCGGCCGGCAAAACTGCGGCGGAGACCATCGGACTCATTATTGCCAAATCCGATGCGGCGCTCAGAGAGATTAAACCGGATGCGGTCTTGATTCTGGGCGATACCAACAGTTGCCTGGCCGCTATCGCGGCGAAACGCCAAAAAATTCCAGTCTTTCACATGGAGGCGGGCAACCGCTGTTTTGACCAGCGCGTGCCGGAGGAAATCAATCGAAAGATCGTTGACCATATCAGCGACATTAATCTATGCTATTCATCCATTGCGCGCGAGTATCTCTTGCGGGAGGGGTTGCCCCCGGACCGGGTTATTAAGACCGGCAGTCCGATGTATGAGGTTCTGCATTATTATCTGCCGAAAATCGAGGCCTCGGATGTCTTGAAGCGCCTGCGCTTGGAGTCTGGCGGTTATTTCGTGGTCAGTGCCCATCGCGAGGAAAACATCGATTCGCCCGAACAATTTGCCGGACTTATGAATGTCCTGGCCTCTTTGACGGCAAAGACCGGCCAACGCGTAATTGTGTCAACCCATCCGCGCACCCGTAAAAAGATTGAAAGCGAAAAAGTAAAATTACCGGCGGGTGTGGAGCTGATGCCGCCCTTTGGTTTTTGCGATTATGTTAATCTGCAGATGCATGCGAAAGCGGTTCTCTCGGATAGCGGCACCATCACGGAGGAATCCTCGATCCTGAACTTCCCCGCCTTGAACATCAGGGAGGCCCATGAACGGCCGGAAGGCATGGAAGAGGGGGCTGTTATGATGGTGGGGCTGAAGTGGCCGCGCATTCAAGAGGGGCTGAAAATTTTAGAAAGCCAGAAACGGGGTGGCGAACGGACCCTGCGTATCGTGAACGATTATAACGCGCCCAACGTGTCGGAGAAAGTGGCCCGCATCATTCTGAGCTACACCGATTATGTGAACCGGGTTGTGTGGCGGCAATAACATGCGCGTTCTGATTGTCACCCAATATTTCTGGCCTGAGGAATTCCGGATCAACGATCTTGCGCTTGGGCTGAAAGAGCGCGGGCATCAGGTCGCCGTGCTCACCGGTAAACCTAATTATCCCGGTGGTGCATTCTTTCCCGAATATAGTTTCTTCGCGCGGGCTCGCGAAGATTACCACGGGATATCCGTAAGGCGCGTTCCGCTCATATCGCGTGGAAATGGCAAAGGTTTGCGGCTGCTCCTCAATTATTTCTCTTTTGCATTTCTGGCCAGTTTGCTGGCGCCGTTGCTCTGTCGGGAGAAATATGATGTTATTTTTGTCTATCAGCCCTCTCCGATCACTGTGGCCATCCCGGCGTTATTGCTTCGATATTTAAAACGCGTTCCGGTTATATTATGGGTTTTAGACCTCTGGCCGGAAAGTCTGTCAGCCACGGGCGCAGTTCGGTCCCGTTGGGTTTTAAGTTGGGTGGACCGTTTGGTTCGCGTGATTTACAGTCGGTGCGATAAAATTTTGCTTTCATCCCGATCCTTTGCTGGGTCCATTCGGCAAAAAAATGTGCCGGCAGACAAGCTGTCGTATTTCCCCAACAGTGCTGAGGAGTTGTATCGACCGGAATCTCTTCCCGCGGACGCCGCCGAGCGCCGGCTTATCCCCTCCGGATTTAATATTATATTTGCTGGCAATATCGGCGCGGCCCAGGATTTTGAAACGATCTTGGCGGCGGCGGAAAAACTGAGTGCTTATCCCGATATTCATTGGATTATTCTGGGAGATGGTCGTAGTCGGGCTTGGGTTGACGGCCAAGTTAAAGACCGGAGTTTGAGCGGACAGGTTCACTTGTTGGGGCGGTTCTCCCTTGAAGCCATGCCGCGTTTTTTCGCTTTGGCGGATGTATTGCTTGTTACCCTGCGCAAGGACCCGATTTTTGCATTGACAATCCCGGGTAAAATCCAATCGTATCTGGCCTGTGCAAAACCTGTTGTGGCGGCTTTGGATGGAGAAGGCGGTCGGGTGATTGAAGAAGCTGGCGCTGGCATTGCCGTCCCGGCGGGTGATACGAATGCCTTGACAAATGCCATCCTGCGGATGTATCGGATGACATCGGAAGCGCGCCAGGCTATGGGCCGGAATGGTCGTTTGTATTATGAAAGGCATTTCGACCGTGAGCACCTGCTTGATCAATTAATCCAATGGGGCGACATGCTGGCAAAAAAATCGGGGCCTTGAGTTCGCCAAACTCCATGATAATAATCTGGAAGGTCGGCGTGTTCCCATTTGGCATATGCTTGCGTTGGTTTGTTTTAGGTATGCTTGGAGGCCCGATCCTTGTAAGGGGTGGTTCTGAGACTATGAGCTAAACACCGCAATTCTTGTTTTTGTGTATGAGTGTTCCATCTGTCATGGGATTTTTGGGAGTGTTGGCGCTGGCGGCGTCCTATTTCGGCGTGGCTACGATTCGGCGCATGGCTGAGCGGCGCCAGTTCCTGGATATTCCCAATGAGCGCAGTTCGCATACGCGGCCGACACCGCGGGGCGGCGGCTTGGCCATCGTTGTTGGACGGTGTGGGGTCAGTCCTAATAATAGCAAATAAGCGGACAATAGGACGGTGTGGGGTCAGTCCTAATAATAGCAAATAAGCGGACAATATGAATATTTCAAACGGCGCAACTGTTCTTGTCACCGGCGCAACCGGCGCGGTGGGACCGCGTGTGGTCGATGCATTATCCGCAGCCGGGTATCATGTCCGGACGCTGTCGCTGGACAGGCCGGAAGACGGACGCCGGACGCCGGACGACGGACGACAGAGCAGGCCGGAAGACGGAAGACGGACGACGGACAGTAACGTCGAGGCGCGCCTTGGCGATGTGACCGATCCGGCGGCGGTGCAAGGCGCCATGCAGGGGGTGGATGCGGTTGTGCATTTGGCCGCTCTTTTGCACATTGTCAACCCTCCGCCGGAATTACGCGGAAAATATGAGCGGATCAACGTGGGCGGCACGACCGTTGTGGTTGCGGCGGCCATTCAAGCGGGGGTCAAGCGGGTTGTATTGGCCAGTACGATTGCCGTCTATGGTCCGTCGAACGGGCAAATTCTCAATGAGAATTCAGCACCCCATCCTGATACTTTTTACGCCCAGACCAAGCTGGCTGCCGAAAAGATTGTTTTGAGCGCCAGAAATGCCGATGGCCGTCCGATTGGTACGGTCCTGCGTTTTGGCGCGGTATATGGCGCGCGCATCAAAGGCAACTACCAGCGACTTCTGCGGTCCCTGGAACAGGGCCGATTCATTCCGATCGGCGCCGGTCGCAATCGGCGCACGTTGATCTACGATAAGGACCTGGCCCGCGCCGTGGTACTGGCTCTCCGGCATCCGGCGGCGGCCGGGAAAATTTACAATGTCACCGATGGTAAGTTCCATGAGTTGCGCGAAATTATTGCGGCAATCTGTGCGGCGCTCGGGCGCAAGCCGCCGCGATTTTCAATTCCGGTTGGTCCGGTGCGTCTTGCGGCCGGCATGCTTGAAGATGCCATGCGGCTGATTGGTCGCAATTCTCCCCTCAATCGGGCAACGATCGATAAATACACCGAAGATATTGCCGTCAGCAATGAGCGGATCAGAACACTGCTGGCGTTCGTTCCCGAATACACCCTGGCGGCGGGATGGCGGGATACCGCTCAGGAAATGCGGGCGGCGGGAAAGTTGCGTCGGGAGGTTGCCTGGTATCGAAAAATGCCAAAGTGAGGAAAGTGCCAGACTCATTCGGTTGCATTTGTTTGGGGAGCCCTATCCGCCCACATTGCGGAAATTAAACCGGGCCTTGCGCTTCCATACGTGCGCACCTATGTACGCTATCACGGCGCCAGGCCCGGAATAGCCCTAATGCGGCATGCGCGTCCGACCAGGTCGGGGGGTGTCCTTGCAAAAAGGAAAGAAATAGTATTTGCTTCCCTTAAATAAGGAAGGAAAAATGCTCGATTTGCTTAAAACCCTGATTGCTGATTTTCATGCGCGGGGTGTTCAAGGCCGCGTTATTCGGCGCGATCCGGTTATTCCGCTTGATGCCAACGTTGCGGGTGAGCCGACGCCGTCAGGCGGCAGGCTCGACCCGCTGGTTCTGATCGATCATATTTTCACACGAAGCCACAAAGATCACAAAGCTAATTCAATTTTCAGATCGGGAAGCTTTCCTTCGTGACTTTGCGCCTTTGTGTGAGACAGATTTCGGTATCTGGTTTTTCTTTCCGAACATACATTTCGCCTGCGTTAGCGATGTGGCCATGACGGTAATTTGCGTTGACAATCCAGCCTAACCATGTAAATTTAAAACATGAGTGGCATATTGCATGGTTATATTCCGCGGCTACGCGAGCCGGATATTGCGGCTTCGTTGGCGGAGGCGCCGGTAACCGCGATCCTCGGACCCAGACAATGTGGTAAGACTACGCTTGCCAGGCAAATCGCCGCCAATCGCGCGGCGGACAAAGTAATCCACTTGGATCTCGAGCGCTCCGTGGATCAGCGCAAGATAGTGGACGCCGAGTGGTTCCTGTCGCGCCAAGCGGGGAAGCTTGTGATTCTTGACGAAATCCAGCGGTCGCCGGATCTGTTCACAGTCCTGCGGGTATTGGCCGACGATCCTGATCGCCGGTATAGTTTTCTGGTGTTGGGATCGGCTTCGCCGGAGTTGTTGCGGCAAAGTTCGGAATCGCTGGCCGGCCGCATTCGCTACCATGAATTGACTCCGCTTTTATGGCAGGAATGTGCGGCCGTGGGTATGAAGGATCGCGAACAACACTGGGTGCGCGGTGGTTTTCCCGGAAGCCTGCTGGCGGCTTCCGAGTCGTCCAGTACGGCGTGGCGCGAATCGTTCGCCCGAACGTTCCTGGAAAAAGATATCGCATATTTGGGTGTTGGCGCGTCGCCCGAATTGCTGGGACGTCTTTGGCGAATGCTGGCGCATTATCACGGCCAATTGCTAAATACCGCGCGCTTGGGGCAGGCGCTGGGGGTGAGTCATACCACGGCGCGCAAGTATGTTGGCGTGCTGACGCAGAATTTCATGTTGCGGGTGTTGGAGCCGTTCACGGTTAACTTGGGGAAACGACTGGTCAAGTCGCCCAAGGTATATCTTCGCGACACCGGTATTTTACACAGTCTGTTGGAGATCGAAGGGATGGATGATCTGCTTGGACATCCCGTAGTGGGAGCGTCATGGGAAGGCTGGTGTATAGAACAGCTTTGTGCGGCTTTGCCTGGTTGGCGGGCGTCGTTTGTCCGCACTTCCAATGGCGAAGAGATTGACTTGTTGATGGAACGCGGCCGGCGACGCCTGGCGTTCGAGTTCAAGGCCTCCACTGCGCCACAGTTGACCCGTGGTTGTGCGACAATGCTGCGCGACGTTGCGCCAGATCATGCATGGGTTGTCTGTCCGATCGAAAAAGGCTGGGCTTTGCGCGATGGCGTGACGGTGGCGTCCATCGGCGAAGTTCTTGCCGCCATCAATGCCTCTATTAAGACTTCAGACAGATAAGTTGTTTGGTATGAATTCAAGATCCCATCATCGCTGGCGTTGGTTCATGTTGGGCATGATAAGTTGCCCGATCCTTGCTGGGGTGGTCGTCTTTGGGACTATGCGCTTGTGGTTGCCGGCGTTGGGCCGGGGGCTGGTTATGCCGCCCTGCGAGGGGCAGGCGGATGCCATTGTGGTCCTGGGCGGCGGCGGGCCCGAAAGAGCGGCACATGGGATTCGGTTATACCGGCAGGGCGCGGCGCCGCGAATCTGGTTCACCGGCGATCGGGCCTTGCCGGAGATGACCAGCTTCACCGATGGCCGGTTGGCCTGTGACTTTGCCGTTCGCGAGGGGGTTCCGGCGGGCGACATCGATCTTCTAAATACGAGTAGTACTTGGGAAGATGGTCAGCAGATCGCCGCAATGGTCAAACAAAAAGGCCTGCGCCGGATCGTCATTGTTACCAACTGGTACCACAGTCGCCGGGCATTGGCGGTGATTCGCAGACATCCGGCCGGCCAAGCGGTGCAGGTCTATTACAGCCCGCCGCCGACTTCTTCCTTTTGCCCGGACAAATGGTGGGCGCGGGATGAGCCGCTTGTCATGGTAATCGACGAGTGGCTCAAAATCGGTTTGTACGCGGTAAAATACAAAGTGCTCTTCTGGTAAACACCGCGATTCGGGCTTTTGTGTATGAGTGTTCCATCTGTCATGGGATTTTTGGGAGTGTTGGCGCTGGCGGCGTCCTATTTCGGCGTGGCTACGATTCGGCGCATGGCTGAACGGCGCCAGTTCCTGGATATTCCCAATGAGCGCAGTTCGCATACGCGGCCGACACCGCGGGGCGGCGGCTTGGCCATCGTTGTTGTGGTTCTGGTTTTAGCATGGCCCGTTGCGCTCAGCAGTCCGACGTTTGCATGGCGAGCCATGACGGCCTTGACGTTGGGATCGTTGCTGATTGCCGGTGTCAGTTGGTTGGATGATATGCGCCCGGTGTCGTTTTTGGTTCGGTTGCTCGTTCATGCCGTGGGCGCCGGTGTTGCGATGGCCGGGATTGGGACTATCCACGCGATCGGTATGCCGGCCGGAATGCATCTGTCCTTGGGTTGGCTCGGGTTGCCTCTGACGCTGGTGTGGATTGTGGGGTTGACCAATGCCTATAATTTCATGGACGGCATTGATGGCATTTCGGGCGGGCAGGCGCTGGTGGCGGGATTGGGCTGGGCTGTTTTGGGGTGGATTGGCGGCCAGCCGCTTGTGGGCGGCATGGGGCTGCTGATCGCGGCCGCCAGTCTGGGTTTTCTGGGGCATAATTGGCCGCCGGCCCGTATTTTTATGGGCGATGTCGGCAGTGCGTTTCTCGGGTTTTCTTTTGCCGCGTTGACGGTCATGACGGCGCAATCTAATCCGGTATTTGTCCTGGCAGGCATCGCGTTAATCTGGCCGTTTGTTTTCGATGCGGGGTTTACATTTGCCAGGCGCTTGTGCCGGGGGGAAAAGGTGTGGGCGGCGCATCGTTCCCATCTCTACCAAAGATTGGTTATCAGCGGGCTTTCCCACGGCCAGGTCTCCAGCGTTTATATTGGGTTGGCGTTACTTGGACTGGCTTGGGCGGTTGCTCTGCTTCAGGGATGGCAAGGCCCGTCCGCGATTGGCGCCGGGGTCATTGCCCTGGCCGCATTGAGCCTATGGGCCTGGACATGTCAACGCGAACGGTCAGGCAATCGCCTGGTATGACTATTGTGACGATCAGCGGTTCCAAATGGTTCAGGGGTCAGTCCTAATAATAGCGAGTAAGGTTGCGGTTAAAACAAGGGCGTGATATGGGTGCTGGCAAATGGCGCGACAACTAAGAATCGAATACCCTGGAGCAATCTACCACGTGACGGTGCGCGGAAACGCGCAACAGAATATCTTTCGGGATGACAAGGATCGCTATCTGCTCTATGCGCGCCTGGCCGAGAGCGTGGGCACATACGCGGTGCGGCTGTATCTGTTTTGTCTGATGGACAATCACTTCCACCTTGTGCTTGAAACCCCAGGCGCGAATCTGGGCCGGTTTATGCAGTCGGTATTGACCGGTTATACCGTGTGTTACAATCTGCGGCATCGTTGCCATGGGCATCTGACGCAGGGGCGATACGGCGCCCGGCTGGTGGCCGGGGACGAGTATCTGCTGAAACTTAGCCGGTATGTGCACCTGAATCCCGTGAAAGGGAAGGACAAGATAACCCAGCTGTTGCCGGAACGCATGGAGCGTCTGCGGACATACGCATGGAGCAGTTACCGGAGTTATATTGGGCTGGCGAAGCGCTTGGAATGGGTGGACTATGGGCCGATGTTGGCCTTGATGGGTGGGCGCGATAAAGAGCGGATGGAGCGCTATCGCTGTTTTGTTGAGGCGGGGATAGCGGCGGATGACGATGAATTCATTGCGGCGATGAGTCGGTCTGCACGGAGTATCGGGACGGACGACTTTCGCGAGTGGGTGGACGAACGCCATGTGGAGTTGCTTAAAGAGCGCAGGCATCCGGAGGATGTGACCTTGCGTCGTGAGATAGTCCGGCGTCCGGATCCGGGAGCGGTGCTGGCGGCAGTGGCATCGGCAGCGAGAACGACGGTAGAAGGCTTGAAGGCTCGGCGACGAAGTTGGACATGGAAGGGAATAGCCGCCATGCTTCTGGTGACGCAGGCCGGCCTAACGCGACGGGAATGTGCGCATTGGCTTGGCATCCGGGCTGGCGCGGTGGTTAGTTACCAGATCAAGAGGGCGGGAGTCATGCTTAAAGCCGATGTGAAACTTGCCCGAAAAGTAGCGCGTTTGGAATCGCAATTGAAGCCGGGGTGATGTGTTATTGCTTATTATTAGGACTGACCCCTTGATTGCTATCATCGTTTATTTTGAGTTGTTCGTTGCGCTCTTTTTCTTTCCGGGCTTTTTTCTCGCCGTAATCCTGGGGATTAAGAAGTTCCGCTTTCTGCTTTCGTTTGCGCTCTCCTACGCTCTCCTGGTGCTGACGCTCCTGCCGCTTGAATATTACGCCCGGCCGCTTGCGCAGTGGTCCGCCTGGATTCAATGGGAGTGGGCGATTCTGGCGGTGTTGGCCGTTGCCAGGATGCTCATATATGGGGATTTTAAAGTTGCCCCGTTTCGGGGGTCTAACTTGATCCGTGGCTTTTGGAATTTCCGTCTGCTTATTCCCGTCGCTTTGATCGTTGCTATTTGCGGTTACATGGCTTATGCCGGGCCTTACCTCGAAATCCCGTCGGATGCGTGGGCGCATGTGGCCCGGTTCCAGAGCCAGAAATTAAGCATTATAGATAACGGCGCTTTCCCGTCCGGCGTGTCGTTCAACGCCGTTTTTTTAAATCAAGGCTGGCTCTGGTATTTTGTTCATGCCTGGCTGTGCCATATTGCGGGCCTTGCGATCGTGGATTCGCTCCTTGTCCTGACTTTCGTTAATGTTCTGATTTTTCTTCTGGCAATATATTATTTCGGCCTGTATTTGTTCGCCGAATTGCGTGTCGGTGCGCGCGCGAAAACGATGATGGCGGCAATGGCCGCTTTGTTCGCCGCCGCCGCGATGGGCAACAATGTGTTTGCCTATATCCGTTACTATGCGCTGGCCCCCACCATTCTCAATTATGTCCTTTTTCTCGCGGCTCTGGCCGTGATCGTTTCCTGGTTACGATCTAACAGGTGGTTTGGGCATGCGCTCTGGATTGTGCCGGTTTTGTTGGTTGTGACCAATGCCATTCATGCCCAGGAGGCGTTGTTTATCTTTTTCATGACTTTGGCGCTGAGTCTTTTGAGCGCGTTTGGAGCGGTTTGGCGCAAGTTTGGGCATAGGGTTTTTCCGCCAGAGGCGGATCCGCCTGTGGCGGACAATCCCGCCGGGTCAGGGGACCCGGCCTACAAAAACGGTGTAGGCCCGGCTCCCACACCGGGCGTTACCAAAAAGTTGCTCCGTTCCTCGGGGCCTAACTTGTTTGGCGCAACCGGGCGGTCTGTCCATCGTTGCTCTGTCCGGGAATGGAAACCCATGATCCTGAGCGCGGTCCTGCTCCTTGTGTTTTTCGCCGGGTTTGCCGCCATCCGGCATTTCAGGCCCGGCTCCTGGGTTGCCCCTCATGCGATTTTGCCTCACCAGGCGATTCCGACGGAACCGGTCAATTTCATTTTCCGGAACCTGATGATCCCTGTGCCGGCGAATCCTTATCTGCGTCTGGCGGTGTATCAGCTCTTTTCTTTTTACCAGGTGGTGGGATGCTGGGGGCTGTTTGTGTATCTGTTGTTCGGGATAACGATTCGGCGCTTTGTCAAACTGCCTTATCTCATGGCCGGCATGGCGATTGTCCCGTTTTTGACGGTCTTCAATCCCTTGACGGTCGATCTGATTGTGCGGATGAACCAGAGCGCGGCTTTATACCGTTTTATTTATTTGATTCCCCTGCCGTTTGTCGGCGCTTATCTCTTCGTTCATTTTTGGGGGCAGGCGCTGGAATGGTCGCGCAGGATGCGCGCGGCCCCGGCGGGCTCCGTCTCTCCTGTGTGGCCGCGGCGATCCTGGCTTAATTTTGCGGGAAGCATTCTGGTTCTTGCCGGATTGATCGGCCTGATCTTTCCGATCGACGCGGCCGGTATTTATGCGCCCTACAGCAAGTTTTACACGTTGCGTAAAATTCCCGCCGGGAACGATTATCGTTTGTTCGACGATCTGGGAAAGGTCGTGGCGCAGTATGAAAACAAGATCGTTCTGACGGACGGCTGGACCTCCGGCTATCTTATGTTCTATTCCCCGAAAAACACCTATTGCCACGCAAAATGGCTGAGTTCGTCAAATCCCGGCAATGAGCCGCCGGACCCATATACCTGGTCAAAACTCCGTCATCGCGGACTGGTTATCGTTAACCGCCGTAATGGCGATTTAAGCGTTACCGGCAGGATCTCGAAACACTGGCCGGAAGATGTTATCCCGCAAGTGGACCGGAATTATTCCCTGGAAGCGCGGCATTATCTGGAATCTCATCCGGAAGCATTCCGGAAAATATGGGCACGGGATCGGATTACCGTCTATGCCGTGCGCTGAATGGAGTTCTGGATTTGGAGCGGATTTGGGTCGATGCGGTGAAGGTCAACGTTCGATAAACCGCAGGAGGGCGCGGCGCTACGGCGGGCGTGCCCTGCGAAGCTCCTGAGCGAAGCAGGGTGGCGAGACTCGGAATCGAACCGAGGACACGCGGATTTTCAGTCCGCTGCTCTACCAACTGAGCTATCTCGCCCTAACAACGACAGGTCGGCTGCCAACCGCAAGCGCACGAATACTATCGGTTGCCTGCGCTTGAATCAATGTCTTTTTTTCCGCCGAAAAAGCCAAAAATCCGCGCGTTCTTGCGCGCGGATTCGGATGCGCTTCCACTTGCATTTTATTGAAAATGGTGTATGGTAATAGTCTGTTTTGACGGCCCTTACATACGGAGAATGCCCGATGAAGATCTATTTGAACGGCAAGTTAGTGCCCGAGAAAGACGCCAAAATATCCGTGTTCGATCACGGCCTGCTATATGGTGACGGCGTATTCGAGGGGATTCGCGCTTACAATGGGCGGGTTTTCATGCTCGACGCCCATATTGACCGTCTGTACCGCTCGGCCAAGGCCATTGCGCTCGAAATTCCCATGAGCAAGAAGGATATGAGCGCCGCTGTGGTCAAGACCTGTAAGGCCAATAACACCATGGACGGCTACATTCGCCTGGTGGTGACGCGCGGGGTGGGCACGCTGGGTCTTAATCCTTATACCTGCAAGAAGGGGCAAGTCATCATCATCGCCGCCAAAATCCAGCTCTATCCGCAGGATCTCTATGCGCGCGGCCTGCAGGTGGTGACCTCGGGAACACTCCGCAACCATACGGAATCCCTGAGTCCCTGTGTCAAGAGCCTGAACTATTTGAATAACATTATGGCCAAGATCGAGGCCATCAATGCCGGCGTGGAAGAGGTGGTCATGCTCAATCCGCAGGGTTTCGTGGCCGAAGCCTCCGGCGACAACATCTTTATTGTCAAGGGCAACCAGTTGGTGACGCCGCCCATAAGTTGCGGCGCCCTCGAGGGGGTTACCCGCGATGTCGTCATGGAGCTGGCCCGGCAGGACGGCCTGGATGTGCGCGAGTGCGTGCTGACCCGCTACGATCTGTATAACGCGGACGAAATGTTCCTGACCGGGACGGCCGCGGAAATAATAAGCGTGATCGAAATGGACCGGCGCATAATCGGAAACGGCAAGCCCGGCGCGAAAACCATGGCGTTGACAGAGCGGTTTCGCGCGTTCGCCGCCCGAAACGGCACGCCAATTTGAAGAAAGTGAGCGATTGAGTGATTTAGCGATTGAGTGATTGAAGAGAATCGGAACGGGGTTTGCATTCTGACGCCGCCGGTTCTTAAATCACTGAATCACTGAATCACTGAATCGCTGAATTGCTTATGATGTGCGAAGCATGCGGCAAGAAAATGGCGACCGTGCACTGGACGGAAATGGTGAACGACGCCGTCAAGAAAATGCACCTCTGTGAGGCCTGCGCCGCCGCCAAGGGGCTGGATGTCAATAATCCGGCGGCCTTCTCGGACGTTATACTCGGGCTGGGGGCGCAAAAGGAGCCCGCGGCGAAAGAACGTGACGTGGTCTGCGCGCTTTGCCATATGCGGATTGCGGACTTCAAGAAAACATCGCGCCTGGGATGCCAGGCCTGTTACGAGACGTTTGCCGACGAATTAAAGCCCCTGCTGGAAGCCATGCACAAGGGGAACCAGCATAAAGGCAAAGTGCCCGCGCATAAGGAGGCCAAAGGAGCGGCGGCCAAAGCCGGCCTGCTCCCGTCTCTGGCCGGCTTGCGCCAAAAATTGGAGGCGGCCATCGCCGCCGAACAGTATGAAAAGGCCGCCAGCCTGCGCGACCAGATTCGGCAGATCGTGGAAAAAACGCCCGCGGCGCGCCCACGGCCCTAAGGAAAAAGAATGAAAGTTGTGGATGAATTGCTTAAGAACCCCGGCGCCTGGCTGAAGGTCGGCGCCTCCGCGGGTGTCATGGTCAGCAGCCGCGTGCGACTGGCGCGCAATCTGGACGGCGTTGCCTTCCCGGGCTGGGCCGGCGCGGAGGAGTCCCTGGGGTTATGGCAGGCCCTGCGCCCGATTCTGGAAGCCCTGCCGGGCTGTGCGGCGCCGGTTGCGTTGGAAATGGAAGGCCTGAGCCGGGTGGACAAGGAAATTCTGATCGAACGCCATCTCATCAGCCGCGACCTGGCGGAGAAGGGGCGGGGTAGCGGGCTGGTGTTCAAGGCCGATGAGAGCGTGGTCATCATGGTCAACGAGGAGGACCATATCCGTATGCAGGCGATGTCGCCCGGATTGAGCTTGCGCGGGTTGTGGAGTACGATCGACTCTATCGATACCGACCTGGAGCGGCAGGTGCGCTACGCGTTTTCGCCGCGCCTGGGATACCTGACGGCCTGCCCGACCAACGTCGGCACCGGCATGCGCGCAAGCGTCATGTTGCACCTGCCGGGCCTGGTGCTGATGAACGAGATCAACCCGATTATCAAGGGGGTCAACAAGATCGGTCTGGCCGTGCGCGGGTTGTGGGGCGAAGGCACGGATGCGGCGGGAAATATGTTTCAGATTTCCAATCAGACCACGCTTGGCGAAACCGAAGACACCATTATCGGCCGGCTGGAGCAGATTGTCATGGAAATCGCGGAGCACGAGAAGCATGCCAAGGAGCGCCTGCTCCAGCAGAAGGAAATTTCGCTGAGGGACCATGTGGGGAGGGCTTGCGGAATTTTGACCCACGCCTGCCTGTTGAATTCCAAGGAAACGCTGGATATGCTTTCCGCCCTGCGCTTGGGAATCGAACTGGGCCTGTTGCGGGAATGGTCCGCGTCCATGATTGACGAGTTGTTCCTTTTGATTCAACCCGGCCATCTGCAGAAAGTGGAAGGCAAAATCATTGGCGCCGAAAAACGCGACCTGGCCCGCGCCCGGTTGATTCGCGCCCGGCTGACGGGCAAGCGCGAGCCCTGCCCGCCGACTTGACGGCAAGGAAGTCCAATCTGTAGCCGCGAGACGGCAGGCTCGCGCGATTGGCCAAAACGTCGGCCTATCGTCCGACGGCTACAGTGATACAGCAACAGTTGCGGCCTTTGGCCGGAAAGATCAGCATGAAGATATTCATCATCGGCGACAGCATTTCCGTCCACTATGGTCCATATTTGAAGCAATACCTGGCCGGCGTGATGGATTACGCCCGCAAAGAGGGTGAGACAGAGGCGCTCTTGAACCTGGACCGTCCGCAAGGGGCTAACGGCGGCGACTCCTCGATGGTGCTTTCCTTCCTGAAAACTCTATCCAAGGCCGGGGGCGTGGATGCCGACCTGCTCCTTGTGAATTGCGGTCTTCATGACATCAAGAAGGATCCGGCGACAGGGCAAGTGCAAATCCCCATTGAAGACTACGCCAATAACCTGCGTTCGCTTGTTGCCGTCGTCAGGGATATGCGCGCCGAACTGGCCTGGATCCGAACGACACCCTGTGACGAAAAAGTGCATAATAACCGCCCTGGCCTGGGCTTTTACCGGTTCGCCGCCGACTGCGCGGCCTACAATGCCGCGGCGGATCGTGTCATGCGTGAAGCGGGCGTGCCGTCGATCGATCTATACGCTTTTACGCGCACTCTCGGCCCGGATATCTACTGCGATCATGTTCACTTCCGCGAGCATATTCGCGAGAAACAAGGCGCTTTTATTGCAGGATGGCTGAATTGCTGGATGAACGCCAAGCGCGGTCAAAATCAGGACGGCGTCGGCCGGCGTGCCTGAGGACGTTCCCGTTCGGCGGCCTTGCTCGGCCCCTCATCGAATAACCAGGGCCACGGCATGCACCAGGAGGGCGCCCAGGACGCCCATCAGCATGCCGAAGAACACCTCCGTTTCGGTATGTCCCAGCAGTTCGACCAAACGTTCGTGGGAAAACCGGTGCGTCTTGAACAGTTCGTCCAGCATCTTGTTCAAAACGCGGGCCTGCTGGCCGGCGGCCCGGCGCACGCTCTGGGCATCGAACATGACGATGGCCGCAAAGGCCAGGGTGACGGCAAAGAGGGGGTCCGCCGTGCCTGTGCGAATGGCCACCGAGGTGCAAAGCGCCGCGGCCAGCGAGGAATGGGCGCTGGGCATGCCGCCGGTGCTGACCAAGAAGCCGAAATCGATTTTGCGCGCATGCACGAAAAAGCGAATCATTTTCGCGACTTGCGCCAACATCCAGCCGCAGAAGATCGACCAGAACGTCGGGTTATACCACCAGCCTGTCCAGATTGAATGCATGGTGAAGCCATTGCAAAACTCGCGTTTTGCCGGAATTCAGGATTCAGGAGACAGAATTCAGAATAAATTCAAATCCTTGACAACCATCCCGTTTTCGAGCGTAAAAATTCTGAATCCTGACTACTGACTTCTGTATTCTGCTTGCAAAAGCGGACTTTTGCAAGCGATTCAATTAATACGCGTTCTCGCGGCTGAATAATGTTTTGACCAGGATCTTGAAGTCGAAGGCCAGCGACCAGTTTTCCAGGTAATACAGGTCGTACTTGATGCGCTCCCGGATGTCCGTGTTCCCGCGCAGGCCGCTGACCTGCGCCCAGCCGGTCAGGCCCGGCTTGGAAGCGTGCCGCCACATGTAACGGCTGATCTCCTCCTTGAACTGTTCGACGAAACAGGGCCGTTCCGGACGCGGCCCCACCAGGCTCATCTCGCCCTTTAACACGTTCCAAAGCTGGGGCAGTTCGTCCAGGTTGTGCCGGCGCAGGAAAGCGCCGATGCGCGTGCGGCGCGGATCGTTTTCCACGGCCCAGACCGGCCCGGTCTCGGCCTCCGCATCCGGGACCATGGTGCGGAACTTGATCAGTTGGAACGGCCGTCCGCTTTCGCCACAACGCTCCTGTCCATAGAAAACGGGGCCCGGCGAGTCGCGCTTGATCAGGATCGCGAACACCAACAGGAGGGGCGAAGCCAAAATCAATCCAAACAACGCGCCGAGCACATCCTCCACCCGCTTGGTCAGGCGCCGCCAGAAATTATCCAGCGGCCAGTGGCTGACGCCCAGCAGGGGAATTTCGCTGATGGTCTGCATGTCCACTCTGCCTGTCATCACGTGAAGCAAATCCGGCACAAGCGTGAACGTGACGAGCGACTGCTCGCACAGGAGGATTAGCTCAATCGTGCTGGCATGATCGATGGAGGTGTCGGTAAGGATCACCTGGTCGGCCTGGTTGGATTCGATGAACGCGCGCAGGTCGGCCAGCGTGCCCTTGATCAGCTCGCGGGGAATATCCGGATGCGCCTCGCCGGGGCGGGTCTGGAAAAAAGCCGTCACCCGCGCGCCCAGACGCGGCTCCTGTTTCAACGCTTTCTTCAAACGCGCCGCGATGGCGTCGGTTCCCACGATGGCCACCCGGTTGACCACGCTCCGGTGCCGGGCCAGGTGTATTTCCCAACGAAAAAGCGCATACCGTTCAAGCGCTACGAACAACAAAATAGTCGCCGCCGAAAGAAACACGGCTATACTCGAAAAAGGCGGCTCCGTTTTCAAGATGAAGGCCAGCGCCACGGCAGCCAGAAGGCCCAGCAGGACGCCATGCACAAGACGAGGTATCTTGTCGCCGAACGCGCCGATCTGCGGACGGACGTAAAGGCCTAAATACTGAAAAATCAGCAGGAACAGAAAAGTGCCGACGAGCGCCCCCTGGGCATACATGCCATACAAATTGACGGGCGGGCGGTCGTGAAAGAGCGGAATCAGTCCGCTGTCGAACCGAATCCAGGTGGCCAGCATAAAGCCAAGAAACACGGCCGGCGCGTCGCCGGCAATCGCCGCGCAACTGGCCAGCACATCGGATGTATCGCGAACGCGCATCTTTTTATTCGTTCTTGGTTCGTAACAACTCAGGTAGTCAGGAGTCAGAATTCAGGATACAGAATAAAATACGTAAGAATCGGAAGAACGCGACAGACATTCCGCCAAGGCCTTGTGTTTAGCGCCGATTCTCTTCGTATTCGCTTGGCCTATACGGGTTCCTTATTCTGACTACCTGCCCGCAGTGCTACCCCGCCTGCAACGCTGTGCGTAGCACTGCGGGCAGGGCACAGCGTTGCAGGCGGGCTGACTCCTGAATTCTGACTCCTGAGCAGTTACCTTGGTTCTTAGCTTTTCATTGGACGTTGGGCGTTCGATGTTGGATGTTGGATGTTGGACGTTTGCTTGCATCAACTATGCCTTGACCACCATGCTCTTCGCCAACTCATCGGCCTTGCGGTCGCCTTCCACAGCGCGGATAACGGCCAGGGCAAACTCGAAGGCGGTGCCCGGCGCCTGGCTCGTGATCAGGCGGCCATCCGTCACCACGCGGTCATCCAGTCGCGGGGTTTGCGTGAACTCGCCGGCCACCCCGGGATGGCAGGTTGCCCGCCGGCCTTTCAATACTCCCGCCGCCTGCAACACCAGCGGACCGGCGCAAATGGCGGTCACCCATTTGCCGTTCGCCATGAAGGCCCGCGCGGCCGCCAGCAGGCGCTCATCCTTCGCCAGCGCCTTCACTCCGTCCCCGCCGCCGGGAATCGCGAGCATATCGAAGATCTCCGGAGCGATGTCCGCCAAAGCGGCGTCCGGCACGATTCGCATGCCCCGCGACGCCCGGATGGCGCCCGCATCCGGGCCGGCAATGACCACCTTCCACTTCGCCCGGCGGAAAATATCCGCGACGATCGCAATTTCCATCTCTTCACTGCCGTCGGCCACAGGCATCAATACATTCATCCGAAATACTGTAGCAGTGCCGCCGGCGTTTGTCGAGCCGGCAGGCATTTTACGGCCCCAATGCGCCCACGGCCCATTGGAACGTGGCGCGGGCAATGTCATATTCTCCATTGGCCCGGACCTGGATGGCCTGGGCGCGGGTCAGGGCCGCTTCCGCATCCAGCAGGTCGGTTATGGGCGAGGCGCCGGCTTCATAGCGCTCCCGCACGGAGCGCAGACTTTCGTTCGCGTTGGCCACCATCGTGCCGGCCGCGCGGATCAACTCATAGGACTCTTTGAGGCGGGTGTGATAAATCCATACCTCCTGCCGCACTTCCTGGACCTGGCGTTCCAGGGCCGCTTCTTCCCGGCCCAGCTCGTACCGGGCCCGGGCCAGTTCATGCCCCCGCAGGAAGCCGGTGAAGACCGGCCACTCGAAACCCAGCCGCGCGCTCCATTCCTCGTCTTCCGGGAAAAAATCGTTGTCCCGCCGGCCGTAACTGCCGTCGGCAAACACGGAGGGCCCGAACGTGCTTTTGGCCCGATCCACCGCATGGCGGGCGGCCGCCACGCGCATGAGCCCGGCCTGCAAGGTTGGACGGTTGTGAACGGCCCGATCGAACGCGTTGGTCAGGTTGATGGCATCCGGCGGCACGGGTGAGTTGGTTTCTTTCGCGATGCGCAATTGTTTTTCCACCGGCAACCCCATGGCGGTGTTCAGGTTGCCGCGGCCGATATCCACCTGGTTTTCGGCGCGCACCAGGCCCACGCGGGCATCGGCAACTTCCACCTTCGTCCGCAAGATGTCCACCTCGGGCACGGCGCCGGCCGCGAACCGGTCGCCGGCCAGGCGCAAATGGTCCTCCGCGCGGGCCAAGCTTTCGCGCGCCACGGCGCGCATTTCCGCCGCGGTCAAAAAACGGAAATAGGCCTGGTGCACGGCCAGCGCCAAATCCTGGCGCATGCGGCTTTGATCCGCCTGCGCGGCGCCCAGGGCCGCATTGGCCGCGCGCAATTTGGCGCGCCGTTCGCCGCTGTCGAACAGCGTCCAGCGGCCCCGCACTTCCGCGTTCCAGTCGTCGGTCGGTCCGACCGTGTCCGGCAGGGTCGCGCCCGGCGGCGCAATGCCGTTCGGCAAATAGATGCGCTTTTGCCAGCGCGCGGCGCCGCCATCCGCGCCCACGGCCGGATAAAACGGGGAAACCGCCGCCCCGGCCGCTTCCCGGGCGGCTTTGACGCCTTCCGCGGCCATCGTGTTCTGCGGGTTGTTTTCCAATGCCAGGTTGACGCAATCGGCCAGCGTCAACGGTTGGGGCGCGGCCGCCAAGTCGGTTGTCTTGCGATCCGCGCCCTGCGGTGAAGTTGTCTGACGCCGCGCGTCCGGCAAGTACCGCTCGATGGCCGGCGCATCGGGTTGCGAGAATTGCGCGCAACCCGCCAGCCAGCCGGCGAGCGCGAGGATTGCCAACCCGCAAATTGGTGTTATCCGGGTATTCATATGTTTTTCCTCTTTTTTATCTTTGCCTATCCGTCATTCGATATTGGGCGTTGGGCGTTCGATGTTGGATGTTGGGCGTTTGCTTCCCCTCCGCCCTTACGCCATTGTCTTCCGGAAGCGGCTAATGGCAAGCACCATGACGCCCACGCCCAGGATGGCCAGGGCGGCCATCTGCGGCCACAGCGCTCCGACCCCCACGCCTTTGAGAAATATTCCGCGCACAATGACCAGGAAATAACGGAGCGGATTGAGATAGGTCGCCCATTGAACGACCGGCGGCATATTGGCGATCGGGAACATGAATCCGGAGAGCAGGACGGCCGGAAAGTAAAAGAAGAAGGTGCTCATCATGGCCTGCTGTTGGGTCTGGCTGACCGTCGAGATGAGCAGGCCGATGCCTATGCTGGTCATGAGATAAAGGGCCGTTGCGGCCAGCAGTAGGAGCAGATGGCCCCGAATGGGAACGTCGAACCAGAACACGCCCACGGCCGTCACCAGGAGCACGTCGGCGAACCCGATCAGCGCGAACGGCAGGGTCTTGCCGAGAATGAACTCGGCCGGCGCGATGGGCGTGACCATGATCTGTTCCATGGTGCCGATCTCCTTCTCGCGGACGACGGCCATGCCGGTCAGCATGAGCGTAATGAGCATGACCAGGATGGCGATGACGCCCGGCACAAAATAATTGCGGCTTTCCAGGTTTTCGTTGAACCAGGCCCGCATCTGCAGGTTAATGCCGCCGGCGGGCGCCGCTTTCTTAAGATGGGCGAGGCGTTCAACCAAAATCTGCCGGGAGAACCGGCCGGCGATCTGCCTGCCGTAGTTGAGGACGATCCGCGCCGTATTGGAATCGGCGCCGTCCAGGATAAGCTGGACTTGGGCGGGACCTCCCGCCTGGAGATCGGCGGCAAACCCCTTGTTTAAGCGCAGGACGGCGCACACGTCGCTGTGGTCGATCAGGTCCGCCAGGCGGCGGTCGCTGGAAATATATTCCACAATGTCGAAATAGCCGGAGCGCGCGAAGCGCTGGACCAGGTCGCGGCTGGCCGGGGAATTGTCCAGGTCGTACACCGCCGTGGCCACGTGGCGCACGTCGGTGGTCACGGCGTAGCCGAAGATCAGCGTCTGAAAAATCGGCACGATGAAAATGACCCGGAGCATCTTGGGATCGCGCGCGATCTGGATGAACTCCTTGATCAGCATGGGCTTGACGCGTTCGAGCATGATGTTTCTCTTATGGGTTGCTGATCTCGCGATGCAATCGCTTAATTAGGCGGTTAACGTCGCAACTGTTTAATGTAGAGCCGACTTTATGTCGGCTATCATAGCCGGTATAAAACCGGCTCTACTCGGGTTAAAATTCCTATGCATAAATTTGCTTGTGATCGGCAATCTGCCATTGCCAGGCGCTTTTACCGTTTTATGCCACTTTCTTTTTGAATGTCATATTGGCCAGCGCGATAACGACGGCGCCAAAAATCGTCAGCAGGATGGCTTCCAGCGCCAGGACCTCCAGGCCGATGCCTTTCAGGTAAATGCCCTTGAGCATGGCGATAAAATACCGGGCCGGGATCAAATAGGTGAACAATTGGATGGGGAGCGGCATGTTTGGAATCGCAAACATGAACCCGGAAAGCAGGAAGGCGGGCAGGAACGTCAACACCAAGGCCAGCTGGTTGGCCAACAACTGGCTCCTGGTCAGAATGCTGATCAGCAGTCCCAGGGCGAGCGCTCCGGCCAGGAAAATGGCGGCCATGCCGAACAGCAGGGCCGCGCTGCCCCGCAAGGGCACGCCGAAGAGGAACTCTCCCATGAGCACGGCTATGGCCACGTCCACCAGGCCGATGATGAAATACGGGATCAGCTTGCCCAGGATCAATTCGCTCCCGCGCAGCGGCGTGGAAATGAGCTGTTCCATCGTGCCGCGCTCCCACTCGCGCGCCACGGTCAGCGAGGTCAGCAAGGCCGCAATGACCATCATGATGACGGCGATAAGCCCGGGAATAATGTAGTTGCGGGACTCCAGTTCCTCGTTGAACCAGACGCGCGCGCGCAGATCGAGCGGCGGCGCCGCCGCGGCGGTTCTGCCCCTCCGCCGGATCTCGCGCAGACTGATGGCCTGGGAATACGACAAGGTCACAACGGAGGCATACCCCATGGCAATCGCGGCCGTATTGGCGTCGCTGCCGTCCACGATTGCCTGCACGCTCGCCGGGCGGCCGGCGGCGACCGCCTGGGCGAAATCGACCGGGATCACCAGGGCCATGAGCGCCTGGCCGGTGTCGATGGCGCGCTCGATATCCCGATAATTATTCGCCGAGCCGCACAGCGCAAAATAACGCGACCCCGCGAAGGCGCTGATGAGTTCGCGGCTGGCCGGCGAACGGCTCTGGTCCCAGACCATCAGCGGGACGCGGTCCACGTCGAGCGTCAAGGCATATCCGAAAATGGCGAGCATCAGCATGGGGATGGCGATGGCCATGCCCAGACTGCGCTTGTCGCGCAGGATGTGAATGAATTCCTTGCGCCCCACGGCCCATGTCCTCCGCAGGTTCATCGCGCCACCTCCCCGATGGGTTGTTCGACACGGTCGCGCGCCTCGATCAGCGAGACAAACACGTCTTCGATCGAGGGCTCTATTTTCTCCACGCGTTCCAGCCGGTATCCGAGCCGGGTTAATTCCCCGCGGATTTGTCCGGCGGCCGTTTCGCCGTCGGCGGCTATGACGTGCAGGCCGCGGCCGAAGAGCGCCACTTCCCGCACGCCGCCGAGTTTCTCGATCGCGCCCAGGGCCTCCTGCGGCCGGTCGCAAACCACTTCCAGCACGTCTTCGCGCATCAGCGTGGTTTTCAAGGCCTGGGGTGAAGAGCAGGCAATCAGTTCGCCGCGGTAAATGACGCCGATCCGGCCGCAATACTCGGCTTCTTCCATGTAATGGGTGGTCACAAACACCGTCACGCCGCGCCCGGCCAGGTCGTAAATCAAATCCCAGAAACGGCGGCGGCTGATGGGGTCCACGCCGGAGGTCGGTTCGTCCAGGAAGACGATCGGCGGCTCGTGGAGCACGGCGCAGCCCAGGGCCAGGCGTTGTTTCCAGCCGCCGGGCAGGATGGCGGTGAGCGACCGGCGCTGTTCCCTCAAACCCGCCATGTCCAGGACCCAATCCTTGCGCGCCGGCCGTTTTTTTGGCGGAATCCGGTAAATCCCGCTGTAAAAATCGATGTTCTCCTCCACGGTCAAATCCTCGTAGAGCGAAAATTTCTGGCTCATATAGCCGATGCGGCTCTTGATTTTTTCGGTTTCACGGCGAATGTCGAACCCGGCCACGGCGCCGCTCCCGCCGCTGGGCGCGAGTATGCCGCAGAGCATGCGAATGGTGGTGGATTTGCCCGCGCCGTTCGGACCCAGAAACCCGAAAATTTCGCCCTTCGCCACCTCGAAACTTATGCGGTTGACGGCGTAAAAGCGGCCGAACCGTTTTTCCAGATCGCGCACCGCCACGGCCGGGGTTCGATTGTTAGTGTCTATATCCATAACCGGCATACTCGTTGTCGAGATCGCTAAACAGTCGTTTAATCAGGTCTTCGGCAACTATTAATGTAGCCGCGGTGGTAACGCCGTGGCCGCCGAAGGAATCCACGCCGTCATCGGCGCGGCTACTAACCGGACACGCGCACACGGTCTTCCCGTTCATCGCCCAACGTCGAAATAAATACATCCTCCAATTCGGGCGCCACGATTTGAATGCCCGCTTCCGGCAAACCGCTTTGCGCCAACAGTGTCCGAATCTGGATCGTTGCGCCGGCGGGATCGCGTGTAACGACATGGACGCGGCTCCCGAACAATCCGACCGACTCCGCTTTCAGGCCGGCGCGCAACAGGGCCGCCGCGCGGCGCGGTTCGGCGCACTGTATTTCCAGGATCGTTCCGCGCATCAGGCGCTTGATTTCGTCGGGCGTCCCAAGCGCCTGGAGGCGCCCCTCGTGAAGCAGTGCCACGCGGGAACAGCGCTCGGCTTCGTCCAAGTAGGCGGTGGCGACAAAAATGGTGACGCTTTCGCGCGTCAATTGATAAAGGAGGCGCCAAAAATCGCGGCGCGAGACGGGATCCACGCCGTTGGTCGGCTCATCCAGGAATAATATCCTGGGGGTGTGGATCAAGGCGCAGGCCAGCCCCAGTTTTTGCTTCATGCCGCCGGAGAGGTTGCCGCCCAGGCGCTGCTTGAATGGCGCCAGGTTGCTGAAGGCGAGCAGACGTTCGATTTTCCCGGCGCGCTCCCGGCGCGGTACGCCGTAAATATCGGCATAGAAATGAATGTTTTCCATTACGGTCAAATCCGCATAAAGCCCGAACCGCTGGCTCATATAGCCGATGACATCCTTGATGGGCTCCGCCTCGCGCGCGATATGGCGGCCTGTCACCCAGGCGTCGCCGGAGGTGGGCTCCAGGATGGCGGTCAAGAGCCGCATGATCGTGGTCTTGCCCGCGCCATCGGGTCCCACCAGGCCGAAGATTTCGCCCTCCTCCACGGCCAGCGTCAGGCGGTCCACCGCGGTGTGGCCGTCAAACGTTTTTGTCAGCGCTTCTGTTCGGATGGCCGGCATATCTGTGAATTGCGGATTTATGATTGTTGACCCGCCTGCAGCGCTATGCGCAACATTGCGGGCAGGTTTATGATTTCCCGGCGTCCGTCATCTGCCGTCCGTCGTCTGTCTTCCCATCCGTAGCTCGACATTGGGCGTTGGATGTTGGGCGTTTGCTTGTTTGCTGTCTTCTCCGGTCGGGTGTCCGTCATCTGTCGTCCGGGGTGTTGGCCGCCATTCTGCATTCTTCATTCTGCATTCTGCATTTCAACCACGGCGTCCGCCGGCATGCCGGGCTTCAGTTCCATGGCGGGATTGGCGACGTCGATTTTGATCCGATAGACCAGCTTGACCCGTTCCTTGGCGGTCTGGACATTTTTAGGCGTGAATTCCGCTTCCGAGGAAATAAAGGCGACTTTGCCGGGATAGATCTTGCCGGGATAGGTGTCCGTCATAATGCGCGCGGCCTGGCCGACTTTGACGCGGCCCAAATCGGTTTCATCGATATAAGCCCGGATCCAGACTTGCTCCAGATTGCCGATCGTGACCACCGGCGTGCCGGGGAAGACATATTCCCCGCTCTCGATCGCTTTCGACAGCACGATCCCGGCCGCCGGGCTGGTCAGCGCGGCATAACCCAAGCGGGTTTCCGCCAAGGCCAGCGCCGCGCCGCTTTCCTTGAGGCGCGCCTCGGCGATGGCGCCGGCGGCTTGGGCGATTTCGAACTCGCGGCTGGCAATCACTTTCTTGCCGAACAGTTCCTTTTGCCGCGCAAGCTCCAGGCGCATACGGCCGGCTTCGGCTGCGGCCACAGCCAAAGCCGCCTTGGCCTGCTCGAGCGCTTGCTCCAGTTCCACACGGTCCAGCCGGGCCACCAAGTCCCCCGTTTTCACGTATTGCCCCTCGTCCACCCGCCGTTCCAGGACCCGGCCGGCGGCCATGAAGCTGACTTGGACTTCGGTCGCTTCCACGTTGCCGGAGACCGCAATGCGGCCGCGGTCATCGCTTGACCGGTTATGGAGAAACCACGTCAGCCCTCCGCCTATCGCCAGGACAAGCGCGACCACAGGAATAATTTTTTTCTTCATGATTTTTCTCCCGACCGGACGTTCGACGCAGGGCGCACATGCGCAATGCCGCTTAAAGATTCACAAAAAAAAGCGGGGGCGTCAACGGATTGCCCTTTTCGAGTACTTGGACGCTTTCGATTGCCCGCAGGCCGCGCATTTCTCGATTGCCAGCAGTTTGTCGAGATATTCCTGGACTGCGGCGACGTACGTGGCATGGCTCCACGTCAACGGCGCAACCGAAAGCGGCTCGTTAGTCAACGGATTGACCTGCTCCGCCAGGACGCCGCTGGGCAAGGCGTGTTCCACCGCCCAGCGCATGAGCGGCAGGGCTTGGTCCAATTCGTTTCTATCTTTGGCGGCGGCGATATGATACTGCGCCATCCACAACGTCGTGATAAACCACGGATTGCCGGGCGTCTCGCTGCCGACCCGATGATAAACGTCGTTTTCATAACGCGCCAGGCCGCCCACATTTGTTCGACGCCATAGTTTTTCATTGATCTGCCGCATCGTGCCGCTGACTTTTTCATCATCGGGACGATAGGCGCCGAAGGCGAATATTCCATAGAGGCGGGCGTCGAGGGTGGCGTCCACCTCCTTGGTTCCGTCTTTGCGGAAGTTGACCATGCGGGCGAAGCGCTTCTCTTCTTCCAGGTAAAGGTGTTTGTCCATCGCCTGGCGCACCGTCAAGGCGCCTTCGCGATATTCCCGGGCAATTTCAAGCTCCCCGAACGCCTCGGCAAAATCAGCCGCCGCCGTCAAGCCGCCGTAAACCGCCGAGGTCGTGAAAGTGAAAACGCCTTGTCGTTCTTCCCATAGATCGTAGCTGGGCAACGGCAGTCCGGTGCGCGCATCGATGTAGTCCATCATGAAATCCGCGGCGGTCTTGATCAGGGCCTTGTAGAGCGGCTTGATGAATTCGATGTCCCGAAACTTGTCGTAGTGTTGCCATAATGCCCAAATGACCAGGGCGGTTTCGTCTTCCTGGATGGGCAGTTGATACTTATGGTCCTTCTGCCAGGGGTGCCAGGAACTGGCCAGCGAACCGGTGGGCGTGTATTTGTGAAGGAAATACCCGCCTTTTTCGATGAGCTTGGCGCAAAGATTGAAATAATCGCTCGTGATGCCGGAATATCCGGCCAAATCCAGGGCGTAAGCGATCAAGGAGGCGTCGCGCATCCACATATAACTATAAGTGTCGCGGTTGAAATAAGCCGCGTCCGAATCGTTGGCCGCGATAATGCTTCCGCAATTATCGATCTGCGTGCGGCAGATCAACAGGCTTTTTTTGTAAAGCCGCCAGATTTCCGCCGGCAGGAGTTCGCCGCTTAACTCGTCCTTGTTGACCCATAGTTTCCAATAATCCCGCGTGCGCTTAAAAAGCGCCTCGGGATGTCTTTTAACGACAACCTCGTTAAGGCTCGCCGCCTCCTCCCAGTTCTTGCCCGCGCAGATCCAATAATAACAAACGTCTTTTTCCCCGCTTTTTAACCGTAACGGAATGCCGATGACCGAATCGACCGACCCCTGAGCGACGGGATTGCCGCTTAATAATCCGTCTTCGGCGTCTTTCCACGTGCCTTGCCCTTTCGCGCGGTCCTTGTTCCCCGCCGCAAACAAGTCGATGCCGTATTTCTTGTTGGCATAAACGCCGATTAAAAAATGGCGCGCGCCTTTATAGTGGAGCAGGCCTTTGACTTCCGGCCGATAGACCGCCGTGTCGCCGATATTATTGCCCAGGATGTTGAAATCATGGGCGAAAAACAAACGAATCCCCCGGTCTTCCTTCGACAGGTTTGCGACGGTCAGCTTTTTCAAATAGATATTCTCGTGGAAATCCACGAGATCGTTGGCGACGATGCGCAATTCGAGCTCGGCCTGGGTAAGCGCGACGTTCGTGACCAAAGAATCTTCCAGGTATTCGCGCTCGATCTGCCAGCCGCGTCCAACCCAGCTGAATGCGCCGTTGACCCAGACGCCAAACCGGGAGGGATTGCCTTCAGTGTGGTTCTCCTCGCCGACATGCGGGAAATAAAATTCCCTTAAATTATAATCCGTGTCGAAGGCCGCGAGCAGATTGCCGTTTCCTACGGGAATATCCCTGGGCATAAGTCTGTCCCTTTCGAGTTAAAATCTTTTGGCGAGAGCGGCGGCCAGATCCTGCGCCGCTTGGATCTTCTGCGCCTGGATTTCCACGCCCATGTCCATTGGTTGGGCAATGACGAATTGCATGTCCGTGATCCCGATAAACCCGAAAATGGCGCGCAAATAGGACGCCTGGTGGTCAAGGGCGCTTGTTTGCGGCGTGTCATATTCTCCGCCCCTTGAAATAATAACCGCCATTTTCCGGTTTTTTACCAAGCCTTCCACGCCGGTTTGGGTGTATTGAAAAAGGTATTTCGGCTGCACAATAATATCGATGTATTGCTTTAATGTGTAGGGAATCGAGAAATTCCACATGGGCGTGCTCAAAAGATAGGCGTCGGCGGAAAGGAACTTTTCGATGTGCCGGATGATCTCCTGCCAGGCCGCCCGGAACTGGCCCGCCAATTCTTTGCCGCCCAGCAGCATGTATTTGCCGTCAACCCGCTGCACGGTCAAACGAGGCAAATCTTCCTTGGAAAGGTCCAGATCTTCAACCGCCCATTCCGGATGGCTCCCGGCGAAGGCCTCCAGAAAAGACGCGCTGACTTTAAGCGTTCTCGATTCCTCGGCGCGGGGCGTCGCGATAATGTGCAGTAGTTTCTTCATGTGGAATGCCTTTCGTTTTTAAAAGCATAGACCACAAATTAATTTTTGTCCATCTTCCGCCATCAGGTTTTTGGCCGCGGGAAACAAGGGATACCCCGATAGAACACGGGGTCGCTCCCGGCCGTAATATCGATAAAAATATTGCGATTGGCGTAAAACTCGCGAGGTGCAATATGAGCGCTCCAAACTTGGCGGGCCCGGCGCGGCGGGAAGAGCGTATCGTTCTGTTCGATGGCGACTGTAATCTGTGCGCGGGCAGTGTGCGGTTCATTATCAGGCGGGATCCCAAGAGATTGTTCGCCTTCGCCGCCCTGCAGTCGCAAGCCGGCCGGCAACGGCTGGAAAACCATGGCCTGCCGGGAGATGAAATGGGGACGTTCGTTCTGATCGAGGGCGGTCGTCCTTATACGCGCAGCGACGCCGTGTTGCGAATCGCGCGCCGTCTCTCCGGCTTGTGGCCGATCCTGAGCGTGTTCCGCTTCCTGCCGCGCGCGATTCGCGATGCCCGCTATAATTTCATTTCCTGAAATCGCTGCCGCTGGTTCGGCCTGCGTCCGAAGCGAATGCTCTCGACTCCAGACCACGCGGACCGGTTCCTTGCATAACGCCACAAATTGCCTGGCGCATCGGGAAGGCGGGACTTGCTGTGATCGCTATATTGTCTTGGATTCACGGTCATCCGATGATTGACGGGGTGAGCGCGGCTGTCGCCGGACTAAACGGCGGCGCCACCTATTTCTTGAGCCGTCTGATCTTCCTGCGCTTTCTGGGCCTGATCTGCCCGGTGGCGTTCATTTCGTTCTGGGTGCAATGCGTCGCCCTTGTGGGCGGTAACGGCATTATGCCGGCCCGGCACTTTATGCGAGCCGTCGCGGAATACGCCGGACCATCCGGTTGGTGGCGGGTTCCATCCCTGTTTTGGTTGAATTGTTCCGATGGCGCAATCCGGGGCGCGTGCGTATCGGGCGCCGTTTGTTCGCACCTGCTTGCCTGGGCGGAGCCTGATCGGTGTGACAGGCACACGAGGGCGCAAAAACATTAGGTTCCTTGTTTTAGCGTTTCATTTGCGTGGTTAGCGGACAATCTTTGTGCGTCCGCCGCCACATGCCCCGGTTCCGATCTCTTTGCCCGCAATCCCCGAACAACATTCCAACATTCTGCAGAATGTTAGAATGTTCTCATGAACTTTAGGAAGGCTTTGCCGTAAGGCGACAGGGAGTGGGCCACCCGGCGGCCGCGGTAGTATTTATTCAAAAGGCCGGCCTGTACCAGCGTGCGCGTGTGTTGCGAAATGGTTTTAAAGTTGGCGCCCAACGCGCCCGCAAGCTCTTCCACCGCGATGCCGTCGTTTTGCTCGACGGCGCGCAAAATGGCAATGCGCCGATGATTGGCCGCCCCCTTAAAGTGCCGCTCCAGTTGTTTTGGCGTTTTCATAAGTTGCGGAATACATGCCCATTTAACATTCCAACATTCTGCAGAATGTTGGAATGTTGTCAAGAAAATTTGGCGACGGATATTCGTTTTGGAGCGCCAATGGAGCGGGGTCTTGGGCCGCGTCAGGCAATCAGCGGGATGTCGGTTTCGCGGCCCTGGTCCTGGGCGGAGACGTAGGCGGCGTAGAGTGTGCTGACGGTGTCCGCCGCCAGCATGGCGTCGCTCTGGGGCGCGCGGTCATCGCGCAGGCATTCCATGAAATCCTGCAGTTCCTGCGGATATCCCGACGCCCAGTTTTCGTCCGGCGCGGGAAAGCTCCAACCCTGTTTGGTGCCCAATTTTTCGGTGAGATACACGCGCTCCAGCTGTTTTTCGACGGGATTATACAGGACGTTGGCGTCGGTGGGGTTGATGTTGCAGCGCATGCGGTGGTTGTTGCCATAGATTTCCATCCAGTTGTGCACGCCGCCCATCACGAGTTCGCAGGAGAATATGTCCGCCGGCATGCCGTCCTCGAACACGATGTGCACCTGGACGAAATCCTCGATGTCCTTGTAGTCGGTGCGCAAATGGCCCTGGTCGATAAACTGCGGATTGCGCGTCACGGCATGGGTCCGGCAACTGACGGTCTTCGGCCGGATGGCGCGTCCCTGCCGTGCCTGGCCTTCAACGCGCTTGAGATAGAGGGCCGCGCTAAGCGGATGACAGCCTTTGCCGACCAGCGCGCCGCCGCCGGAGAGGCGCCAATCGCCATAGGCCGCGCTGACACTGCCGCTGTGGCTTTCCTCGGCATGAATCCATAAAATCTGGCCTTGCGTGGCGCGGATGATTTCCACTTCCTTCTGGATGGAAGGCGCGTAAACCCAGTTTTCGGCATACAGGAGTTTGACCCCATGCTTGCGGGAAGCGGCAATCATGCGCCGGACGGATTGCATGGCCTCATCCAGCAGGCCGCGCTTGTCGGCGCGATCGCCGCGCCAGTCGGGTGTTCCCGGCCCGTAGGCGCCCGTGAACGGTTTTTCGACGATCACATGCCGGCCAAGCTCGCAAGCGCGCACGCACATGGGCTCGTGCAGGGCGCCGGGCACGCAAAGATCCACGACATCCACGGCGCGCGCCAGGTCGTCGTAATTATCGAAGGCTTCGATCCCGTTTTGCGAGGCGAACGCCTGGCGGCTCTCCGCCGATTTGGAATAGACGCCGACCACCTCGACGGCAACCCCGCCGATGTGCCGGTAAGATGCCAAATGGAAGCGGGCCGCGAAACGCGCCCCGGCAAGTCCGATCTTGATGGGTTGTTTCATGGGGAAGGACTATATCTTGGGAACCACTTGCGCAAAAGAATAATAATCAGACGGATGACAGGCGCTCTACCGGCGCGCCAAGGGCGGCAGGCCGATATCGCGCACCAGGTTGCCGGGGACTTCGCGCGCCGTCAGGGGGGGGCGATTGAGCCGCCGGCGCAGTCGGCGGATAAAACCAACCATCCCAAACGCTCTGGCCCTTGCCTGATAAAGCGCCAGGCGGGTCAGCGCCCGTTGGGAAGCGAACCCTTTTTCCGGCAGGGCCTGATGAAGCAACTCCGCGGTGTCGAGCAAACTCCCGAGATCGTCCATATCGGGCGGCGCGTTCCGTTTGATCCGATCCCAGGCTTCGTTCAGGCGCGGCGGGAAAAACGCCAGCTCGTAACAGGCTTGCAGTTTCTCGCGCTCCGTCATGAAGGGCTCCCGATCCATATCGCCATATCGTTGCGCAGGTTCTCCAGGTTTTCGAGAACGACAGCATCCTGATTGAAGGGCGGCGGCAGGGACCGGGCCGCGGTTGCCACATCGTTTAAAGCGACGGGGTGCTGCGCCAGGAGGTATTGAACATCGCTTCGATCGACGGCGTCATACCGAATCAGCTTGCTGGCGATCAGCGCGGGAATGGCGCCTGTCTTGACGGTCAGATTGCGCCCGCGCCACAGCACAATATCCGAATCGGCCGAAGGCTTGGGCAGACAAAGCCGCAAGAACGATATCCACTCGATATGGTCTTTGGCCGTATCGAGATCGGGATTGACCGGCAAACCGGCGGTTGCGGCGGCGTCCCGCAAAACGCGCTCGTCCATGCGGCAATATGGCGCCGCCACGTCAATGTCAAGGCTGGTCCGCTCCGGTTCGTCAAGCATGATGAACGCGGCGCTGCCGTATATATAAAGCATGGCCTCGTCATGCAAGGCCGCGTCAATACGTTCCAGATAAGCCGTCAATTGATTTTTGTTCATTAGTTGGAACAGTATAATGAACTTGATTCTTGAGGGCAAATTCTTTCGGCCAATTCGCGCTGGGTCAATGACCAGGGGGTGTAGATGCGGTTCGACTTGTCCGCCTACGGTGGATAGAACCGCGGATTGCCGTTCTGGCGAACGGCCGCTACACCTGATACGCGACGCCCAGTCCGGTTATGCTGCCCCCCCTCCCACGTAACTGATTAAGGCGGGCTAAGCGCCCGCAACCCAAACTGCGACCTGGATATGGAGGGCGGCAGGCCCCTGCCGCCGGGGTCGCGGCGATGGAGGCCCATCGCCCTCCAATAATTTAATGCATAGGAAATCCAAACCCGCCGGGTCAGGGGACCCGGCCTACAATACTGTAGGCCCGGTGCCCTCACCGGGCGTTATGAAAAGCCGCCCCGCTGCGGGGCCTAACTCGTACACGCAAAAACGTGTGTCTTTACGGGAAAGGTTCTAATATGCGCGATCAAGATTTTCTGTAACAACTCAGAACCAAGGGAGTCAGGAGTCAGAATAAAACTCGCAAGAATTAACCATTGAAGACCGCAAGGGACATTCCGCCAAGACCTTGCGTTTATCATCTGTTCTCTTCGTATTCTCTTGGCCCATACGGGGTTCCTTATTCTGACTACCTGCCCGCAGTGCTACGCACAGCGTTGCAGGCGGGCTGACTTCTGAATTCTGGCTCCTAAGCAGTTATGATTTTCGCAACAGCTTGCGCGCGGCTTCCCAGGGGCGGGTATTGAGGATGTCGTCCTTTTCCAGCCAGCCGCGGCGGGCCTGGTTGATGCCAAAACGCATAAAATCCAGGCTCTGGGGGTTGTGGGAATCCGTGGAAATGGCGATCTTCACGCCCAGTTCCTTGGCCATCCGGCAATAGACGTCGTTCAAATCCAGCCGCATGGGATGGGCGTTGAGTTCGAGAATACAGCCGCGCTCCTTCGCGGCATGCAACAAGCTTTCCAAGTCCACCGCATAGGCCTCGCGCTCGCCGATCAACCGCCCGCTGGGATGGGCAAAAATGTGAAAATAGGGATTGTCCATGGCGCGCGCGATCCGCTCGGTCTGTTTTTCGCGCGAGAGGTTGAAATGGGAATGCACGGCGCCTACGACCACATCCAGTTCTTTTAAAATGGCGTCAGCCAGATCCAAGCCCCCGTTTTCGAGGATATCCACCTCGATGGATTTCAATATCCGGAAGCCGCTGAGTTTTTCGTTGAGGCGGTCGATTTCCCGAATCTGCTGGGCCAGGCGCGTGGCGTTCAGGCCATGCACCATGGTCATGCGCTGGGAGTGGTCCGTGATGGCCAGATATTCGTAACCGCGTTTGCGGGCGGCCTGGGCCATTTCCGCGATGCCGGCCTGGCCGTCGGTCGCGGTCGAATGCGACTGCAAGTCGCCGCGGATATCCGTCAGCACCACCAGTTTCGGCAAGCGGTTCTTTTCGGCCGCCTCGATTTCGCCGCGGTCCTCGCGCAATTCGGGCTCGATATACGGCAATTGCACTGCCGCATACACTTCGGGCTCCGTCGCCCCGCCCACCCGCGTTTCGCCGCGGAACACCCCGTATTCGTTGATCTTGAGCCCGGCCTGAAGCGCGCGCGCGCGGATGGCGATGTTGTGCGCCTTGGACCCGGTGAAATAATGCAAGGCCGCGCCGTAACATTCCTCCGGCACCACCCGCAGGTCAACGTGCAATCCGGAGCGCAGGATCACCGATGAGCGCGTTGCGCCGTGCGCAATCGTCTCCGCCACGTCCTCGTACCCGACAAACCGCCGCATGATCCCGGCGCTGTCCGCGCAGGTCGCCAGGATATCCACGTCGCCCACCGTTTCCTGGCGGCGCCGGAAACTGCCGGCGGGCACAACGCGCTTGACCCCTTTTACGCCGCGCAGGGTTTGCAGCAGGGATTCGACAACCTGCTCGGCGGTCACCAGCAACATGCGCGCCGTCGCTTGTGTTTTCCGGTCGAGATAGGCGCGAATCCGGGTTTCGGTCTTTTCCCCAAACCCTTCCAAAGTCTGGAGTTTGCCCGCCCGCGCTGCATTTTCCAGGCCGGCCAGGTCCGTGATCTTCAACTGCTCGAACAATTCGTGCACGCGCCGCGGGCCAAGTCCGGGAATCTTCATCAAATCGCTGAGCGCCGCCGGCACGCGCTTTTCCTCCTGCGCCAAGGCCGTGAGATGGCCGGTCTTCACGAGCTCCTCGATTTTGCCGGCCAGGGCCTCGCCAATCCCGGGCAGTTCGGAAAGGTCCTCGTGGGCGGCCACCATATCGGCCACACTGCGGGGCAGGCTCTCCAGCAGGCGCGCCGCGTTCCGGTAGGCGCGCACGCGGAACGCGTTGGCGCCCTCGATTTCCAGGAGATCGGCCAGCTTGTTCAGTGTCTGGGCAATTTCGACGTTATGAATCGGCATGCCCGCTCCTTTTGCCTTTTCCCAATGTGGGCCTATGCCCGCAACCCAAATGATGTTTCTTCCGTGGCAGTGTGGCGAATTTGGTTCAAAAAAACAAGGCGATCTTGGTTCGTCTGCGGGCTTCCCGCGCTTGCGCATACACGAGTATAGCGCTGCGCGCGGCGCGCCCACATCCGGCCCAAGCTTGCCTTGTTTTTTCGAATCCGCCTTCGGCGGCGCCCAAATTCGCCACACGGTGACATCCGCCTTCGCTAAGAAGCTACGGCGGACAGGTCGGGCTCCCGGCTCCGCTAAAAGCTTCGCCCGAAATATTGTTAAGGCGGGCTGACGCCCGCAACCCAAAGTTAGGGCGAACCGTCCACGGTGAGCCGTTCGGAAAAGAACCGGCTCGGCAGGGACGCCTCGCCCTACCAAAAGATACACGAAAAAACGCGTATAATTTTTGGGAAGGTTGTAAATAATTAATTTTCTGAATCCTGTCCGTTTATTTTCGTGTGTTTCGCGTGTTTTCGTAGTTGAAAAATTTTTTGCTGATGTTTTCTTGTTTTTTATATCGGTTTCCAACGTTAACGCGCGGCGGGGTTAATCCGGCACGATCTTGAAGACCGTGTCGTGTTCGCGGACATGATCTTTCAGCTTGGCGCCCGCGTTCTGGCCGCGCGCGGCTTTCGGCACATTGGCGTGCTCGATCTGCATGGATTCGACAACCTGGGTGAAATCGCTCGTATGGCCCTTGATGTGGATGATGTCGCCCACGGCCAAGTCCCCATCCGTCAGTTGAATCGCTCCAACGCCGACGTGCCCGAAGTAATGCGTGATGTGACCAATCTTGGTTTCCGCCATAACTCCTCCTTTCACCGTGGAACCGCCAATTCATAAGACGCCTCGCACAATACCAATCGTCATACTCGTCATGATACATTCCGGAACGTCCTTGTCAATGATAAAACAAGACCGCGTCACACCGTGACGCGCCACAGAGTTCGCGCCTATTATGGCGAACTGTAGGGCGGAACGGTGTTCCGCCGTCGGAACCGCAAAGAAAAACAAGACAACCACGAAACACACGGAACACACGAAATGGATGAAGATCAGATTCTGTTTTTCAATATAAGGTAACAACTCAGGTAGTCAGGAGTCAGAATTCAGGATACAGAATAAAATACGTAAGAATCGGAAGAACGCGCCAGACATTCCGCCAAGGCCTTGTGTTTAGCGCCGATTCTCTTCGTATTCGCTTGGCCTATACGGGTTCCTTATTCTGACTACCTGCCCGCAGTGCTACCCCGCCTGCAACGCTGTGCCCTGCCCGCAGTGCTACGCACAGCGTTGCAGGCGGGGTAGCACTGCGGGCAGGGCACAGCGTTGCAGGCGGGCTGACTCCTGAATTCTGACTCCTGAGCGGTTACAATATAAGAAAATAGAGTCTGTAATATTATTTTGCTGAACTTTCGTGTGTTTTGTGTGTTTCGTGGTAAAAAATCTTTGGGTTGCGGGCCTGTCCGCGTTAGTGCCGATCAGCTTCGGCAATTATGCCGTCGGCGATTTTTTTTGACGATATTGGCGCGGGCCCATTCCGACTTTCCGGTGGAACAGGCGCGAGAAATAATTGGCGTCATCGATGCCGATTCTTGCGCCAATTTCTTTCAACGGCAAATTCGTGCTGATGAGCAGATGCTGCGCTTGTTGGATGCTGTATTCGCGGGCGTAGGCGATGGGCGGCATCCCGACATATTTGCGGAAAATCTTATACATCTGCGTCCGGCCCATCCCGGCGCGTTTGGCCAGGGCGAACGTGTCAAGGCCGGAATCTAACGTGTTCAGGTCGGAAGTTATCTTGAAAACGTCCCTGACAATGCGCTCGATGGCCTCGCGCGCCTGCGGGGGGATTTTTTCGATCCGATCGCGGATGGCCGCCGGCAGCGCCAGATTTTTTTTGGCATGTTCGACCCACAAATCGGCCGCGATTGCGTGGATGATGGCGGAAGCCTGCGCTTCGTAACCAGGCAGTCCCTGGGAAACGAGCCGCAGGATGCGCTCGAATTGTTGGCGGAGGCGGCCGGGATTGGCGGGCCGGAAAATCGGATTGGAATGGCAGGCAAATTGTTCCACCCAATAAGGGGCCGCCAAGCCGTCGAAATTGACATGGTAAACCGCCCAGGGCTTGGCGGCCTTCACGCCCATTGCATAGGGGGAAGTGCAATCCAGAAAAATCAAGTCCCCGGCTTGCGCGTTGAAGCTCTTGTTTTGTGTGCGGACCCAGCCCTCGCCGCGGACGATGAATTGGAGCAGGACCCCGTCGCCATTGCGGCGGCTGATGCCCCAATCCGGACGCGCCTGGGCATATCCGGCGGCGATCACGCTATTCCACATGGCGCGCCCGCCGGGGTCCGGGACCGATAACGTGAGGCGGTGCGAATCCGGATCGACCCGGTCCGTATGATTGTAGTAAGCGGAGGCCATAAGCGTGATGATTCCACTTTTTGGCGCGCATGTCCATTTGCAAATTTCGGCTGCGGGAGTAAGCGTCGGCCATGCGAACAATAATGCTATTTTTTTGTACGCATGTCCATTTACAAATTTCGGCTATAAGTATAGGCTTGTATTATAAAGATGAGTTAGGCGGCCAAAGGCCGCGACTTTGCCGTTCTCTCGAACGGCGCTACAACGAGCCGGTGTAGTTGCGGTTCGATAGAACCGCTTGCCGCCGTGTGGATTGAAATTCCTTAACATTAAGTTATTAAACAATTATGGGGTTTTTAGTATGCAAAGGAAAATGCCTGCGCGCCAAACCAAAGGAGCCCGTATGAACGCAAAACTGCTTGATGGTTCCGCGACTTTCCGCCCCACGCGCTTCCGAAAAACCGCGCCCAACCGGCCGGCGTTTTTGGCGAAGGCCGTGGCGTTGGGTTTGATCGCCTTGATGGGCCACGCCGGGTCAGCGCTGGCGGGCGTCAATGGTCCCTTCGTCGCCGTGCGGGCCGACCACGCCAATTTGCCGACGATCGTGGTGGCCGACAACATGACCGTGTACACCGCGTCCGGCGCGGCCACCAATCTGAACTGGTCGGGGTATATAACCAACCTGAACGCGTATGGACTTGTGAGAGTAGCATACAACCCAGACACTGCTTTGGTCTGGTCGGCGGTTAAATATTTGCGCGATGGAATTTACCAGATGACCGGCCAGCGCTTGCCGGTGGTGAGTCATAACACCTATCCGCTTACCAACGCCATCATGCTGACCACGCTGGCTGCGCTGACCAACTCGCCCAACGCGCCGGCCGATATCGTGAGCAAGGCCAAGGCCGCGCTGATCGACAATCTGAACGACCCTTATACGAAACTTTACGATCGGAGCGAGGCGTTTTACATCCACACCGAGGCCAACGGCATATATATAGTGGCGAATAATTTCAGCGGCCTGGGCCATGCCGTGGTCGAATTATTGGAAGGCGGCCATGCGGCGGCGGGCTATCAGATCGGGTACGAGACCCTCAGCATGGGGCCGAATTGGACCTATACGCCAAACTTCACCGCCAAAAATTTGATATTTAACATGGAATATTCCGATCATCCCGGTTTCTATCTGCGGCTCATCGCGCCCGAGTGGGGGGCGGCCAGCGGGGTGGGTACGATCTCATACGGCATCCTGTTGAAGGCGGGGCTCACCAACGGACTGCCTGCGCCCGACGAGCCCGTGGAAATCAGTTACGACCATTGGCAGAGAGGCTTCCGGATTGCGGCCCAGGGACAAGGACAATCAATGCCCCATCTCGGCAGTCAGGGCAATTATGATAGCGCAAAAATTGTCTCGAACATGGTAACCACGAGCTCGACGAATGGATTTATCTGCCGGACCGGGGTGGGATCGTATGCCAGCCGGCCGGCGGCATCTTCCAACAATTACGGCATGCTCTGGCTCGCCAACAACGTTCCCCTCACCGCGACCAACGTCGTTTCCTGGTGCATCAAGTCCGGCGCGAATTATGTATGGTACGAGTGCACGGCGAACGGCGTGCGTCCGCATCCCGATTTTTCGGTGCCGGCGGTCCGGGCGCTCATCCTGGATGCGAAGAAGAAAGCCGCGGAAGCGTTCTGGTTGAACCATCCGGGACAGGTTTACGCGATGTACACCGAGCCTTCCGATGCCGGGCCTGGCGATCAAGATTTTGTGAAATACACGGCGTATAAGAACTGGTATCCGGATTATCGCCAGGCCGAGGGCCAGACATGGGGAACATACTTGCTCAGCGGAAGCCCGGTCGGTCCGGTGCCGAACCAACCGACCGAAAGCTGGTGGTGGAAGCCGTCGGACCCCGCGCATCCGGACTCGGCCAACGCTTATTCCGATAATCTGCATGGCTTGAACAACTGGCTGTTGCGGGAGTTCGACAAATATGTTGACAGCCTCCCCGCCGCGAACCGGCTGTCGGGCGGCATTTCCAAGAAGAACTTGGTCATCACCTCGTGCCTCAGTTACTATTATCATGACGTGCCGCCCAATTTTAACCTGGACAGGCGTGTGCGTGTCACCCCGTCCTTTTTTTACCAGCACGCCGGCAAGGGCAAATGGGTGAATTGCGCCGGATATCGCGATTTGATGAAGGCTTTTTCGAAGGTGTCGCTTTACCCTGCCAGCTTCTATCTGCTCTTTTCCCAGAGCATCTACAGTGACTGGGGTGTTAACAAGTGCCTTTACGGAGGCAGGACTGCCGCCTTCATCCAGGATTTTGTGCATACGCCCTACGTTGAGGCGGGGTGCAAGGGGTTAGTCGCCCAGATGGATTTTAACCTTGGGAAGACGGGGTTGGATTATTATCTTTATTCCCGGATGATGTGGGAGCCGGAACTCACGGTGGCCCAGCTCGACGCTTTGCGCACGCGCTGGATCACCCGCGCCTATGGAACGAATGCCGCCGGGGTGATGAAGCAATACTACGATTACATGGTGTTCGGTGATTTTCTCAACACGCCGAGCTATCGCGGGCGGGCGATGAACTTTATCCAGCAGGCCGATGCCCTGATCGCGTCCGGGACTCCCGAGCAGCGGCGCCTGGATGATCTCAAGCAATTCTGGTATTATTACTACTTGCAGGACATTGGCGCCGACGCATCCTCGCAGGAATTGAAGGAATTCATGTGGAAAGGGCAGATGTCCTACATGAATCCCCTGTTCACGTTCCTGAATTGGGTGTTCAAGGATTTGTCTGTTTACGGGACGGGACACGTCGTTGGCAACAACTATTTTAACACCAATCCGCCGCCATTCGCCGCGGCGGCCCATTATGAGCCGGCCGAAACGGCTGGTTGGTGGGCGAATGTTCGGGCGCGTTGGCCGGCCGTGCCGGTCAATTTGTTTGATGACGCGGTTTTGGCCAATGGCCAGCAAGGTTCGAGCGTTGATATTAACGACCTGGTCGGCATCCGGCAGTTCCACACCAATCTGACGCAGGGTTACACCTGCAACAGCGGCTATTATTTCGCCCACCCGATGAGCCGGGCCTATCAGGCTGGTGACGTAATCGGTTTCCAAATCGCCTGGACAGCCACCAATCCGACCCCGATAAAAATGTCCTATAGCGGCAGCCGGTGGGATGCGGCGCATAAGCAATGGACAAACACGTGGAGTGGGGAGGCGACTTCTGTTTTCACGAACGCGCTCACCAACGGGATCCTCCGCGACATTCATTTGTCCAATCCGGAGGGCAAATGCCAGCTCATCGTGAAGAAATTTTCGGCGCCGGTGGCCGGCCTCTATCGCTTCGATATTCCGACGATCTATCTGCCCGGTGTGAGGGTGTATATGACGACGCCGGACTATGACGTTGCCAGCGACACTTTTTCCGGCGCCTCGATCCCGCGGGGGTTCACTTGCGGCCAAAACCGCAGGGAAGACGCTGCGGTGGGCAACATGTACTTTTATATTCCGAAAGGCACGACCAGCCTGGATTTGGAGGTCTGGGCCATAACCGGATCTCATGTTATCTACCTTTACAAGGGACTGCCCGGCAATGGCGACTGGACGCCGACGCGGACTATTGACATCAGCACGCTTGGAACCCACCGGATTCCGCTCGAACCCGGCGAGGCCGGTTCGGTTGCGCGCATGATAGCGTCAGATTGTGCGGTGCAGATGTTTTACTCGATTCCGAATTTGTGGGCCACGTCGCCCTCGCTCCTGATGGCGCCCCGGGGCATAGTTGCCGCCGATGGGTTGACTCCCTATACGGGCGCCCCGGCCGTCCTAACCCAGCCTTCTAACCAGACGGTGTCGGCGGGGCAAACGGCGCGGTTTACCGTGGCGGCCGCCGGTTCGGGGACGCTTACGTATCAATGGCGCAAGAACGGGGCGAGTATTGCCGGCGCGACCGCGGCCGGTTACACGACGCCGGCGATAACGGGCGGCGATAATGGCGCGCTCTTCAGCGTGGTGGTGGCGAACGCGTTTGGCAGTGCGGTGAGCGCAAATGCGAAGTTGATCGTGAGTAACTGTCCGGCCATCAAAGTCCAGCCGGCAAACCAGACGGTGTCGCTGGGCGCCCTGGTGACATTCAGCGTGACGGCCGGCGGGGATGCGACCCTGACCTACCAATGGCGGAAGAATGGAACGAACATTACCGGCGCGACCGCGTCCAGTTACAGGACGCCGGCGACAGTCGCGGGCGATAATGGCGCGCTTTTCAGCGTGGTGGTGGCGAACGCGCTGGGCAGTGCGACCAGCTCGAATGCGACGCTGACAGTGAATTCTTCAGCGCCTGTGATCACGGTTCAACCGAGGACTTGCGCGGTGAACGTGGGCGCCAAAGCAACATTCTTCGTGACGGCCACCGGGTTGACGCCAATCAGTTATCAGTGGCGCAGGAACGGGGTGAACATAGCCGGGGCCACGGCGTACGCCTACACGACGCCGGCGACGGTCACGGGCGATAACGGCGCGGTGTTCAGCGTGGTGGTGTCGAACTCGGTTGGCAGTGTGACGAGCTCAAATGCCGTGTTGACGGTGCTGGCCGCGCCCTTGATCACGGCGCCGCCGACGAACCAGGCTGTTACGGTGGGCCAGAAGGCGGTGTTCAGCGTGACGGCGCAGGGGCAGGTGACTTTGAAATATCAATGGCAAAAAAACGGCGCGAATATTTCCGGGGCGATTTACGCCAGTTACACGACGCCGGCGACGGTCACGGGCGATAACGGCGCTACGTTCAGGGTGGTGGTGTCGAACGCGCTGGGCAGTGTGGCAAGCGCGGCGGCAACGTTGACGGTGAATGCCATCCCGCCCACGATCACGGCCCAGCCGGTGAGCCAGACGGTGATGGCGGAGTATCAGCAGGCGACGTTCAGTGTGAAGGCGAGTGGAACTGAACCATTGACCTATCAATGGCGCAGGAACGGGGCGAATATTGCCGGCGCCACCGCGGCTATTTATACGACGCCGCTGACGGTGTATGGCGACAATGGGGCGATATATAGCGTGGTGGTGGCGAACGGGGCGGGCAGTGTCACGAGCGCGAACGCGACCTTGACGGTGAGGCCCGCGCCGCCGGCTTTCACGGCCCAGCCCACGAACCTGACGGTCATGGCCGGCCAGGCGGCGACGTTCAGGGTGACGGCCTTTGGGACAACGCCAATAAGCTATCAGTGGCGTAAAAACGGAGTGAATATTTCCGGCGCCACGTCTGCCAGTTACACGACGCCGCTGACGGTGTATGGCGACAACGGCGCGAAGTACAGCGTGGTGGCGGCGAACGTGGCGGGCAGTGCGACGAGCGCGGATGCGCTTCTGACTGTTAAATCCGCGCCCATTGTCACGGCGCCGCCGGTGAACCAGACGGTGGTAATGGGCCGGCCGGCGACGTTCAGTGTGACGGTGAGCGGGACTCCGACTTTTAAGTATCAATGGCAGAAGAATGGCGCGAATATTGCCGGGCAGGTCTATACCAATTACACGACGCCGGCGACAGTGGCGGGCGATAACGGCGCTACGTTCAGGGTGGTGGTGTCGAATTCGCTGGGACGCGTGGTAAGCGCGGCGGCGACCCTGACGGTGGCGAACTCCGCGCCTGTCATCACGGTCCAGCCGATGAATAAGTCGGTGGCGGTGGGCCAGGCGGCGGCGTTCAGCGTGAAGGCGGTCGGGACCACGCCGCTCATGTACCAGTGGCAAAAGAACGGCGTTAACATTGTCAACGCGAAGTCATGGGTTTATACGCTGTCGGCGCCGACAATGGGCGATAACGGCGCTACGTTCAGGGTGGTGGTGAGTAACACGCTTGGCATAGTGGTAAGCGCGAATGCGACCCTGACGGTGACGAACTCCGCGCCCGTGATCACGGTCCAGCCTTTGAATAAGTCGGTGGCGGTGGGTCAGACGGCGGCATTCAGCGTGGCGGCGTACGGGACGACGCCGCTTGCGTATCAGTGGCGCCGGAATGGGGCGAATATCAGCCTGGCGACCAATACGATTTACACATTGCCCGCGCCCGCGATCGGCGATAACGGCGCGTTATTCAGCGTGCTGGTGACTAATTTCCTTGGCAGCGCGCTTAGCACGAATGCGCGGCTGACGGTGACGAACGCGCCACCCGTGATCACGGTCCAGCCGGCGAACAAGACGGTGACGATGGGTCAGCCGGCCGGATTCAGCGTGACGGCGTACGGGACCACGCCGTTGAAATATCAATGGCGCCGGAACGGGGTAAATATTGCCGGGGCCACGGCGTTTTGTTACACGAATCCGGCGACGGTCTCGGGCGACAGCGGCGCGAAGTATAGCGTGGTGGTGAGTAACACGCTGGGCACGGTGACGAGCACGAATGCGCTTTTGACGGTGAATTGCCCGCCGGCGGCGCCCTCCGGTTTGGCGGCCACGGCGGCCTTAAGCAGTCGGGTTAATCTCTCCTGGACGGATAATTCGACCAACGAGTCATACTTTGTTCTTCAACGGCGCATCGGGACGACGAACGCGTTTGTCACGATTGCGTATCCCACGGCCGGTACGACAAGTCATGCGGATACGACCGTGGCGCCGTTGACGTCTTACACGTATCGCGTGTGTGCCAGGAACTCCTATGGCGATTCGGCATATACGGCGGAAGCGGCGGTGACCACGCCGGCCAATGTGCCGCCCGTGGTTTCACTGACCGGCCCGGCGAATGGCGCTGGTTTTTCGGCGCCGGCGAGTATTACGCTTACGGCCACGGCCAGCGACACGGATGGCGCCATCAGCCGCGTGTATTTTTACGCGGGATCGAAGTATCTTGGCCAATCCGCAGTGGCGCCCTATAGTTTGACTTGGAACAATGCGCCGGCGGGCGACTACAGTCTGAAGGCCATGGCGTACGACAACCGCTCCGCCGTCACGACATCGAGTGTGGTGACGGTGCATGTCACGGTCAGCGGCGGCATATTGCCGGCCGGCTGGAGCACGTACGAGAGCGTGGATGTCGGCATCAACGGTTCCACGAGTTACCTGGATGGTCAGTTTAACATCAGCGCTTCCGGCCTGGGTATCGGCGGCGTGAGCGACTCGTTCTATTTCGACTATAAGAGTTGGACCGGTAACGGGCAGATCGTGGCGCGGGTGACCTCGTTGCAGAACACGGGCGCGGGCGCGAAGGCGGGCGTGATGATGCGCGCGAGTTTGGATGCCAATGCGCCCTGCATGTTCGCGGGGCTTACGCCGAGCGCATCAATGTTCTCCCGCCGGGTTGCGACCAATGGCGCGACCACGGCCAATTCGGGCGGGTTGGCCACGGCGCCCTACTGGGTGAAGCTGGTGCGGTATGGCAACTCGGTGAGTGGATTTAGCTCCAGCGATGGGACGACATGGGTTTTCCTGGGGACGGAAATTTTTGAGGGCTTGCCGGATACTCTCTACGTGGGCCTGGCGGCGACGAGTGGCAACAACGGCGTACTGGCCACGATGACCTTCGATAACGTGACGCTTGGCGTCAGTCCGGCCGATAGTCTTCCGACGGTGACGTTGAGCAGTCCGCAGTCCGGCGCGACCATCGAGGCGCCTGGCAACGTGACCCTCACCGCCAATGCCACGGCGGATACCGTTCGGGGCGGGCAGATCATCCAGGCGGCGTTTTACCGCAATGGTGTCTTGATCGGCCTGGATCAGAACGCGCCGTTTGCCATTGAGCAGGACGGCATTGCGGTCGGCAATCACACGTATTGTGTCCGGGTGACAGACGACCTGGGCGCCACGGTCGAGTCCGCTCCGGTTACGGTTACGGTGGTCGCCAATACAAGCGGGGACTTGCCGAGCGGCTGGACTTACCAGGATATCGGCGCGGCGCCGGTTGCCGGTTTGGCCGGTTATGCGAGTTCCGATGGCAAATACACGATCGCTTCATCCGGCGCGCCGATTGGCGGCACGAACGATTCGTTCGGCTTCGCCTGGCGAAGCTGGTCCGGAGATGGCCAGATTGTGGCGCGGGTGACGAGCGTGCAGGGGGCCGGCGCCGGAGTGATGATGCGCGGCGGGTTGACCGCCGGCGCCGCCAATGCGTTTATGGCGTTGACGCCCTCTTCGGCGTTGTTCTATCAGCGGGCCGACGACGGGGAAGTCGCCACGTCGGCCTCGGGCGGTGCGGTGAGCGCGCCTTACTGGGTGAAACTGGTGCGCTATGGCAACTCGGCGAGCGGGTTCCGCTCCGCCGACGGCACGAACTGGGTGTTTGTGGGCGCCGCGATTCTGGACCTGCCGGGCAGTATGAACGTCGGTCTGGCGGTCGCCAGCGGGAATGGCGAGTTGGCCGCGGCGACCTTCGACCATGTCGCCATTGGCGCGGTTCCGGCCGACAGCCTGCCCACGGTAAGCTTGAGCAGTCCGCAATCTGGGGCTAACAACACCGCGCCGGCCGGCATAACGCTGGACGCTGTGGCGGCGGACCCCGACGGCACGGTATTGCGCGTGGCGTTTTATCAGGACGGCGTTTTGGCGGCGAACGATACGTTGGCGCCGTATAGCGTGACGGTTAACAACGTGGGAGTGGGCGAGCATGTGTACTTTGGCCTGGTGACGGATAACCAGGGCGCCACAGTGGCTTCGGCGCCCCTTACGATCACAGTGGCGGGTGAGAGCGGCGGGACATTGCCGGGCGGGTGGTATGACACCAATATCGGCGCCGGTACCGGTGTTGGCAAGGCCCTGGATGGGCAATTTACGGTGAGCGGGTCTGGCGCTGGGATTGGCGATACGAGCGATGCTTTGCATTTTACCCGCATAAGCCTGACCGGTAACGGGCAGATCGTGGCGCGGATCACGAGCTGGCCCACGACATCGGCGTCGGGGGCCAACTGCGGACTGATGATGCGGGATGGCTTGGGGGCGAATGCCAGGATGATGGCCGTGAACCTGAACGCGACTGTGACCATGGCCGCCAGCCGGACGAATGCGGGCGCCACGGCCATGAATGTCGGGAGTTCGGCGCGCGGCATACCCTCGTGGCTCAAGCTGGTGCGGTATGGCGACACGATCAGCGCCTTCCGCTCCGGCGATGGGGTCACCTGGACAATCGTGGCAACGGAAGTGTACAGCGGTCTGCCGGCGACCTTGCTGGCCGGCATTGCCGTCTCCAGCGGGGATGCCGGCATGGCGGTCGCCACGTTCGACAATGTGGCGTCCGGGACGATAGCCAATCTTACGGCGCCGGGAGCGGCCATCGCCTCGCCGGCCAATGGGGATGAATTCAGCTCCTCCGATACGGTGAACATCGTCAGCAAGGCCTCGGCGGCCGCCGGCAAGACTCTTGCGCGGCTGGCGCTTTACAAGGATGGCGTCCTGTTGCGCGCCGTGACGGCCAACCCATATTATGATGACTATGACTGGGTCCGCCCGACTGCCGGGGTCTATACGCTGGCGGCATTGGTTACGGATAGCCAGGGCGTTACCAGGATGTCCGTCCCGATTCAAATCGCAGTCAGTTCGCCCGTGCCGATTCCGCCCGTGATCTCGGCCCAGCCGGAAAACCAGACGGTGCTTGCCGGCCAGACGGCGGTGTTCAGCGTGACGGCGAGCGGCACGGCGCCCATTAGTTACCAGTGGCGCAAGAACGGGACGGACATTGCCGGGGCGACATCGGCCGGCTATACGACGCCTGCGACAGTTTTTGGCGACGATGGCGCGGTGTATAGCGTGATGGTTGCGAACGTTGCGGACAGTGTGGAGAGCGCGTCAGCGACGTTGACGGTGAATTCGGCGCCTGCGATCACAGTCCAGCCGGAAAATCAGGTGGCATTGGCGGGCCAGGCGGCGGTGTTCAGCGTGACGGCGAGCGGCACAGCGCCCCTGAGTTATCGATGGTACAAGAACGGCGAAGCCATCGAGGATGCCACGGAAGGCGGTTATACGACTCCGGCGGCGCTACTTGACGATAACGGCGCGGTGTATAGCGTGGTGGTGTCGAACGCCTTCGGCGCTGTGACGAGCGCGTCAGCGACGCTGACGGTAAATTCGGCGCCCGAGATCGTGGCCCAGCCTGTTGATCAGACGGTGGCGGCGGGCCAGACGGCGACGTTCAATGTGACGGCGATCGGCACGGAACCGATCAGCTACCAGTGGCGCAGGAATGGCGTTGCCATTGAGGGCGCCACGGACGATAGTTACACGACGCCTGAGGCGGTGTTTGACGACAATGGCGCAACGTATAGCGTGGCGATCTCGAACGCCTTTGGCGCCGTGACCAGCGCAGGAGCGAATTTGACGGTGACTTCGGCGCCCGAGATCGCGGCCCAGCCGACGAACCTGACGGTGCTGGCGGGCCAGTCGGCGGTGTTCAGCGTGACGGCTATCGGCACGGCGCCCCTGAATTATCAGTGGCGCAAAAACGGCGCGGTCATAGACGACGCCACGGATGCCGGCTACACGAATGCGGTGACGGTGTTTGACGATAACGGCGCAACGTATAGCGTGGCGATATCGAACGACTTCGGTTATGTGGAGAGCGCGTCAGCGACGCTGACGGTAAATTCGGCGCCCGTGATCGTGGCCCAGCCTGTTGATCAGACGGTGGCGGCGGGCCAGACGGCGACGTTCAGCGTGACGGCGAACGGCACGGATCCCCTGAGTTATCAGTGGCGCAAGAACGGTTCGGCCATCGACGGCGCCACGACAGCCACATATACGACGCCTGTAACTCTACTTGACGATAACGGCGCGGTGTATAGCGTGGCGATCTCGAACGCCTTTGGCGCTGTGACGAGCGCGGAGGCGACCCTGACGGTGAACTCCGCGCCCGTGATCGCGGAACAGCCGACGAACCTGACGGTGATGGCGGGCCAGTCGGCGGCGTTTAGCGTGACGGCGAACGGCACGGATCCCCTGAGTTATCAGTGGCGTAAGCATGGTGTAAACATACCCGGGGCCACGACAGCCGTTTATGCGACGCCTGTAACTCTATTTGACGATAACGGCGCGGTGTATAGCGTGGAAGTGTCGAACGCCTTTGGCGCTGTGACGAGCGCGGAAGCGACTTTGACGGTAAATTCGGCGCCAGTGATCGCAAGTCAGCCTGTGAGTCAGACGGTATTGGCGGACCAAGCGGCGGCGTTCAGTGTGACGGCTATCGGCACAGAGCCCCTGAGTTATCAATGGCGCAAGAACGGCGTGAACATAACCGACGCTACGGCGGCAACATATACGATCCCCGTGGCGGTGTTTGGCGACAATGGCGCGGTGTATAGCGTGGCGATGTCGAATGCCTTCGGCGGCGTGACGAGCGCAGGAGCGACTTTGACGGTGAATTCGGCGCCCGAGATCGCGGTCCAACCTGTGAATCAGACAGTATTGGCAGGCCAGACAGCCACGTTTAGCGTGACGGCGAACGGCACGGCGCCCCTGAATTATCAATGGTTCAAGAACGGGACGAACATCGCCGGCGCGACGGCGGCAACGTACACGACACCCGCGACGGTGTTTGGCGATAACGGCGCGGTGTATAGCGTGACGATGTTGAATGCCTTCGGTAGCGCAACGAGCGCGGAAGCGATTCTGACGGTGAATTCGGCGCCCGCGATCACGGATCAGCCGGCGAATCAGACGGTGATGGCCGGCCTGACGGCGACGTTCAGCGTGACGGCGAACGGCACGGCGCCCTTGGCGTACCAGTGGCGTAAGAATGGGACGAACATAGCCGGCGCGACGGCGGCCAATTACACGACGCCGGCGACGGTGTTGGGCGATGACGGCACGGCGTATGGCGTGGTGGTGACGAACGCGCTGGGCAGTGTGACGAGCGCGAATGCGATCCTGACGGTGAGTTCAGCGCCAGCGATTACGGTCCAGCCGGCGAACCAGACCGTGGCGGCCGGTCAGACGGCGACGTTCGGAGTGACGGTCAGCGGAGCGGAGCCCATGACGCACCAGTGGCGCCGGAATGGGACGAATATTGTCGGCGCCACGGCGGCTAATTACACGACGCCGGCGACGGTGTTCGGCGACAATGGCGCGGCGTTCAGCGTGGTGGTGACGAACGTGGTAGGCAGTGTGACGAGCGTGAATGCGACCTTGACGGTGAATTCGGCGCCCATGATCGTGACCCAGCCGACGAACCAGACGGTCAGGGAAGGCCAGGCGGCGGCGTTCAGCGTGACGGCGAACGGCACGGAGCCAATGAGTTATCAGTGGCGCAAGAACGGGGAGAATATTGCCGGGGCCATTGCGGCTAATTATGCGACGCCGGCGGCGGTGTTGGGCGATAACGGCGTGACGTATAGCGTGGTCGTAATGAATGCGTTTGGCGAAGTGACGAGCGCGGGAGCGACACTGACGGTGAGTTCGGGCGGGGGCGCCTCGAACCTTATTAACGTGGCGGCTCAAGTCAATGGCGGGGTGGCAAGCGCCTCCTCGGTCTATAGCGCCGACTATCCGCCTGCGGCGGTGAACAACGGCGATCGCAAAGGCTTGATTTGGGGGAGTGGCGGAGGCTGGGCCGACGCTACGTACAACGCTCGTCCGGACTGGTTGCAGATCGATTTCGCGTCGGTGTGCAGTATTAGCGAAATCGATGTGTTCACCCTGCAAAATAATTACGCGAACCCGGTGGAGCCGACGCCAACACAGACCTTTGTTAGTTATGGCGTGACGGCTTTTGACGTTCAATACTGGGATGGAGCCGCTTGGATAACGGCGCCGGGCGGGAGTGTGACTAATAATAACCTGATCTGGCGTAAAATCACGTTCCCCGCCGTGACGACCGACCGGATTCGAGTGCTCATCAATAATTCGACGTTCTATTACAGTTGCATTGTTGAAGTCGAGGCCTATGCTTCAACACTGCCCATGATTACGACCCAGCCGGCGAACCAGACGGTGACCGTCGGCCAGACGGCGGCGTTCGGCGTGACGGCAACGGGCGCCGCGCCCCTGACGTATCAATGGCGCAAGAACGGGGCGGCCATTTCAGGAGCTACGGCGGCCTTATACACGACGCCGGCGTTGGTGGCGGGCGATAATGGCGCGGCGTACAGCGTGGTGGTGTCGAACGCATTTGGCGGCGTGACGAGCGTGAACGCGACGCTGATAGTGAACGTGCCTGACCCAGATTTGGCGGCGCACTGGACCCTCGATGAAACCAGCGGTCTGGAGGCGGCGGATAGTTCCGGCAACGGTCACCTTGGGATTGCCTGTGGCGCCACATGGACAACGTCTGGCAAGTTTGGCGGCGCTCTCCAGTTTGCCGGCGCGGAAGATGTGTTGGTGAGCACTCAGGCAGTGAGCCTGGGCGAGAACTGGACGATCAGTTCATGGTTCACGACGCCCTTGCCCGATACGGCCACGTGGCATGCCCTGACGCGCGGGCAAAGCTTCGACCATCAGATCATAACGGATGCCGGTCTTAACCTGGGTGTGTATATCCAAAACCCCTGGAGCGGATTCCGCGGGTGCGGATACAACCTGGGCGGGTTGTCGAACGGCTGGCATCACGTGGCGGCGGTGGGCAGTGGGACGACGACCACGTTCTACGTCGATGGCGCGTGGGTCGGCGTGAGCGACCGCAAGTCAACCACGGAGGTCTATACGGTTGGCAACTATATATGGGGGAACCAGCGGTTTGCGGACAAACTTGACGATGTGCGGGTATACAAACGGGCGTTGACCGCGCCAGAGGTGGAAGTGTTGGTTGCCGGTCAAACCCTGTCGGCGTGGTGGAGGTTCGATGAAACCAACGGCACGGCGGCGGCGGATAGTTCCGGCAACGGTCACACGGGGTTGGTATATAACGCGAAGTGGACAACGCCGGGCAAGATTGGCGGCGCCCTCCAGTTCACCAATGCGGGCGATAGAGTGACGATCAGCCGGCCGGTGAGCCTGGGCGAGAACTGGACGATCAGCTCATGGTTCACGGCGCCACTGCCTAATACGGCCACCTATCATACCCTGACGCGCGGACAAAGCTTCGACCATCAGATTATAACAGATGCCGGTCTTAACCTGGGCGTGTATATCAGCTCTCCCTGGAGCGGCTTCCGCAGTTGTGGGTACAACCTGGGCGGGCTGAGTGCCGGCTGGCATCATGTGGCGGCGGTGGGCAGTGGGACGACGACCACGTTCTACGTTGATGGCGCGTGGGTCGGCGTGAGCGACCGCAAGTCAACCACGGACGTCTATGCGGTGGGCAACTACCAGTCGGGCGGCCAGCGCTTCGCGGAGAAGCTCGACGACGTGCGCGTTTATAATCTGGCGTTGACGGCGGCGGAAGTGTTGGCGATCGTTCCCAGGTTGCCGGAAATCACGGTCCAGCCGGCTGACCAACAGGTCATGGCATGTCAGACGGCCACATTCAGCGTGACAGCCACGGGAACTGTGCCGTTGAGATATCAGTGGCGCAGAAACGGCGCCGATCTACCCGGCGCCACGATGTCCGCTTACACGACGCCGGCAACGCTATTGACCGATAATGGCGCGATATATAGCGTGGTGGCGATGAATGCGCTGGGCAACGTGACAAGCGTGAACGCGACCCTGACGGTGAATACGCCCGACCCCGATTTGGCGGCGTACTGGAAATTCGATGAAACCAACGGCACAGCGGCGGCGGATAGTTCCGGCAACGGTCACATGGGGCTGGTATATAACGCGAAGTGGACAACGCCGGGCAAGATTGACGGCGCCCTCCAGTTCACCAATGCGGGCGATAGAGTGACGATCAGCTATCCCGTGAGCCTGGGCGAGAACTGGACGATCAGCTCATGGTTCACGACGCCCTTGCCCGATACGGCCACCTATCATACCCTGACGCGAGGACAAAGCTTCGACCATCAGATCATAACAGATGCCGGTCTTAACCTGGGCGTGTATATCACCTCTCCCTGGAGCGGCTTCCGCGGGTGCGGGTACAACCTGGGCGGATTGTCGAACGGCTGGCATCATGTGGCGGCGGTGGGCAGTGGGACGACGACCACGTTCTACGTCGATGGCGTGTGGGTCGGCGTGAGCGACCGCAAGTCAACCACGGACGTCTATGCCGTGGGCAACTACCAGTCGGGCGGCCAGCGCTTCGCCGAGAAGCTCGACGACGTGCGCATCTATAAGCGGGCTTTGACGGCGGCGGAAGTGTTGGCGATCGTTCCCAGGTTGCCGGAAATCACGCTCCAGCCGGTGAGCAAGACGGTGGCGGTGGGTCAGCCGGCGGCGTTCAGCGTGACGGCGACGGGATCTGCGCCATTGGCATATCAGTGGCGCAAGAACGGGGTGAATATAACCGGCGCGACTGCGGCCGGTTATACTAATCCGGCGACGGCGGCGGACGACAGCGGCGCGATGTATAGCGTGGTGGTGACAAACGCGCTGGGCGCAGTCACGAGCGCGAATGCGATCTTGACGGTGAATTGCCCGCCGAATGCGCCCTCCGGTTTGACGGCCATAGCGGCCAAGAGCAGTCTGGTCGATCTGGCTTGGACGGACAACGCAAATGATGAGACGGTCTATGTGGTTCAGCGCCGGATTGGGCCGACGAACGCGTTTGTCTTCTTGGCCTACGCCGCCTCCAACGCGACTAACTATGCGGATTCGACGGTCGTGCCGGTCACGTTCTACACGTATCGCGTCTTCGCCCGAAACGCCTATGGCGATTCGCCGGTTGCGGAAGCTTCGGCGACCACCCCCTCCAACGCCCCGCCCATGGTGCTGTTGACCGGTCCGGCGAATGGCGCGGCCTACGCGGCGCCGGCGAGTATTGCGCTGACGGCCGATGCGAGCGACTCGGATGGCGGGGTCGCCCGGGTGGAATTCTATAACGGCGCTGTCAAACTGGGCCAGGCGACTACGGCGCCCTATAGTTTCACCTGGAACAACGCGGCGGCGGGCGATTACAGCCTGACGGCCAGGGCGTACGACAACCGTTATGCTGTTACGACCTCGAGTGTGGTGACGGTCCATGTTACGGTCGGCGGCGGCGCATTGCCGGCCGGCTGGAGCACGGCGGAGACCGCCAATGTCGGTATCCCCGGGGCCACAAGCTATGCGGACGGCCAATTCAACATCAGCGCTTCAGGCCTGGGGATCGGCGGGACGAGTGACTCGTTCTATTTCGATTACCAAAGCTTGAGCGGGGACAGCCAAATCATCGCGCGCGTGACCTCGTTGCAGAATACGGGCGCGGGCGTAAAGGCGGGCGTGATGATGCGGACGAGTTTGGCGAGTAATGCCCCCTGCATGTTCGCGGGCCTTACGCCAAGCATTGCGATGTTCTCCCGCCGGATTGCGACCAATGGCGTGACGACAGCCAATTCGGGTGCCGCGGCCTCGGCACCCTACTGGGTTAAGCTGGTGCGGTATGGCAACTCGGTAAGCGGTTTCGGCTCCAGCGATGGGGCAAACTGGGTGTTGCTGGGCACGGAAATCTTTACGGGCTTGCCGGATACTCTTTACGTGGGCCTGGCGGTGACAAGCGGCAACAATGGCATGCTGGCCACGGCGACCTTCGATAATGTCACGCTCGGCGCTCCTCCCGCCGAAAATTTGCCGACGGTGACCTTGAACAGCCCGCAAGCCGGCACGACCAACACAGCGCCGGGGAGTGTGGCGCTTACGGCCGACGCCACGGCGGATGCCGGCGGACAGATCATCCGGGCGGAATTTTACCGCAATGGGGTCTTGATCGGTCTGGATCAGAGCGTGCCGTTCGCCATCGCGCAGGAGAACCTGGCGGTCGGCAGTTATATCTACCGTGCCCGCGTGACGGACGATCTGGGCGCCACGATCGAGTCGGCGCCGATCACGGTGACGGTGGCCGCCGATTACGGCGGCGCCTTGCCGAGCGGCTTGGCTTGGCAGGACGTGGGCCCGGCGAGCATTGCCGGCCGGGCCGGTTATTCGGATTCCGACGGCAAATATACGATCGGTTCATCCGGAAGGTGGCTTGTCGGAAGCGGCGCCTTCGGGTTTGCCTGGACAAGCTGGGCGGGTGACGGCCAGATCGTGGCGCGGGCGACGAGCATGCAAGGGGGGCTTGCCGGGGTCATGGTGCGCGACGGGCTGGCCTCCAACGCTTGTCATGCGCTGATGGCCGTTTATTATCTAAACCTCTCTTGGACCACGTATTTTTATCAACGCGCCAACGCCGGGGATGTCACTACGGGGGTCTATGGCGGAGGGGTGACCACGCCTTACTGGGTGAAGTTGGTGCGCTACGGCAACTCGGTCAGTGGTTTCCGTTCCGCCGATGGAATCAATTGGGTGTTTGGCGGGACCGCGATCCTGGCCCTGCCGAGCGACATGAACGTTGGGTTGGCGGTCTCCAGTTTTAGCGACGCGCTGACGGAGGCGACCTTCGATAACGTCAGCATGACGGCGCCCCCCGCCAACAGCCTGCCCACGGCGAGCTTGAGCAGTCCGCAGTCTGGCGTCACCAACCCGGCGCCGGCCAGTGTGACATTGAACGCAGTGGCGGCGGACTCGGACGGCACAGTGCGGCAAGTGGCCTTTTATCAGGATGGCGTTTTGGCGGTGAACGATACGGTGGCGCCGTACAGCACAACGCTCAATAATGTTGGGGTGGGCGCGCATGAGTACACCGCCCGGGTGACGGACGATCTGGGCGCCACGGTGGCTTCCGCGCCCCTGACGATCCAGGTCGTGCCGTAATAAAACAAGACCGCGTCACACCGTGACGCGCCACAGGTTCCGCGCCTATCATGTCGAATTGTAGGGCGGAACGGTGTTCCGCCGTCGGGGCTGGGTTGCCCGCCTTAGTTGGATAAATTTAGCGTTCTTTTCGTGTTTCGCGGGCAATCGTCTGCTCCCCGCCGGATCTCCGCGTGCAAAGATACAATCGTTTTGTGTTGAATTATTATTCCGCCTAAGCTACCTTATACTTAACTTAAAGGTGTGTCTCGAACATTCAGGAGATTTCGCATGAGCGCAAAACTGCTTGATGGTTCCGCGACTTTCCGTCCCGCGCGCTTCCGAAAAACCGCGCCCAACCGGCCGGCGTTTTTGGCGAAGGCCGTGGCGTTGGGGCTGATCGCTCTGTTCGGCGGCGCCGGCGCCGCGTTGGCGGGCACCAATGGGCCTTTCACCGCCGTGCGGGCCGACCACGCCAATTTGCCGACGATCGTGGTGGCCGACAACATGGTTGTGTACACGCCGACCGGGGCGGCCACCAACCTGAATTTGTCGGGGGACATCACCAACCTGACCGCCAGAGGATTAGCGCGTACTAGCACATCGCAGGGGGTGACCGTATGGTCGGCGGTTAAATATTTGAGCGATGGTATTTATCAGATGACCGGCCAGCGCTTGCCGGTGGCGAGTCATAACACCTACCCGCTTAACAACGCCATCATGCTGACCACGCTGGAGGCGCTGACCAACTCGCCCAACGCGCCGGCGGACGTGGTGAGCAAGGCCAAGGCCGCGCTGATCGACGACTTGGACGATCCTTACACGAAACTTTATGATCGGAGCGAGGCGTTTTATATCCACACGGAAGCCTCGGGCATCTATATAGTGGCGAATAATTTCAGCGGCCTGGGTCATGCCGTGGTCGAATTGCTGGAAGGCGGCCATGCCGTCCCCGGCTATCAAATCGGGTACGAGACCCTCGGCATGGGGCCGAATTGGACCTATACGCCAAACTTTACCGCCAAATATTTGATATTTAACATGGAATATTCCAGTCATCCCGGTTTTTATTTGCGGGTCATAGCGCCGGAGTGGGGTGCGGCCGGCGGGATGGGCACGATCTCGTACGGTTATCTTAAGGGCGCGGATAATGACGGCAACGGCCTGCATGCGCCCGATGAGCCCGTGGAAGTCAGCTACGACCATTGGCAGAGAGGTCTCCGTGTGGCGAACCAAAATCAATCGATGCCGAATCCCCCCAGCCAGGGGGGGATATTTCCCCTGCCCATTCTCGACGACATGGTTGCCAGGCGCTCCACGAAAGGATTGATTGCCCCGGTCCAGTATGGATTGTATGCCAACCGGCCGGCGGCATCTTCCAACAATTTGTACACGATTTATTTCGCCACCGACCGCCCCGCCACCGCGACCAACGCAATCGCTTGGTGCGTCGGGTCCGGCGCAAACTATTACTGGTTTGAAACCCCCTTGAACGGCGTTCGGTCGCATGTCGATTTATCGGTGCCGGAGGTGCGGGCGATTTTTTTTGAAAGAATGAAAAAACAGGCGGAAGCGTTCTGGGTGAGTCATCCCGGCCAGATTTACTCGTTGAACGTCGAGCCTGGGGATGCCGGTCCCGACGATGACCTCTTCGTGCGATGCACGGCGTATAAGAACTGGTATCCGGAATATCGCCAGGCGGAGGGCCAGCCGTGGGGCGCTTACAAGCTCAGCGGCAGCCCGGTCGGGCCGCAGCCGAACCAGGCGACCGAAAGCTGGTGGTGGAATCCGGCGGACCCCGCGCATCCGGATTCAGCCAACGCCTATTCCGACACACTCATGGCGTTCAATAACTGGCTGTTGAGGGAGTTCGACAAATACGTCAACAGCCTCCCCGCCGCGAACCGGCTGTCGGGCGGCATTTCCAAGAAGGAACTGATCATCACCTCGTGTCTCAGTTACTATTTTCACGACGTGCCGCCCAATTTTAACCTGGACAGGCGCGTGCGCGTGACGGTGTCCTTCTTTACCCAGCATCGCGGCAAGGGCAAGTGGACGAGTACCATCTCGTATCCCGATCGTGTGAAGGCTTATTCGATGCTGTCGCCTCAGCCGGGGATCAGATATGCACTCCTCTCCCAAAGCGTCGTCGGCGGCGATTGGGGGGTGGATCAATGCATCTATTCCGGGGCGTCGCTCGGCGGCATTTGGGATCTCCTGGATCCATTATACGAGGCGGGGGGCAAGGGAGGCGTCTGGCAGATGGACTTGAATTTCGGGAAGTCGGGGCTGGATTTTTATCTCTTTTCCAAGAAGATGTGGGACCCGGAGCTCACTATGGACCAGTTTGACGCCTTGCGAACCCGCTGGATCACCCGCGCCTATGGCGCCAATGCCGCCGGGGTGATGAAGCAATACCATGATTACATGGTGTACGGGAATTTTCTCAATACGCCCAACACCCGTGGTCGGGCGATAAACTTGATCCAGCAGGCCGACGCCCTGATTGCGCCGGGGACCCCCGAGCAGCGGCGGCTGGATGACCTCAAGCAATTCTGGTATTATTACTATTTGCAGGACGTCGGCGTGGACAACTCCTTGCCGGAATTTAAGGAACTTCTGTGGAAAGGGCAGATGTCCTATATGAATCCCCTCGTCACGCTCCTGTATAATGTGTTCAAGGACGTCAGATTTGATGCGGTCGAAAGGATCGCAAGCCCCAACTTTTTTAACACCAATGTGACGCCGCCGTTCGTTGCGGCGGCGCACTACGAACCGAGCGAAACGGCGGGTTGGTGGGCGAACGTGGTCAGGCACTGGCCGATGACGCCGGTCAATGAATTTGACAATGCCGTGCTGGCTGACGGCACGCATGGCTCGGACGTTGATCTCAACGACCTGGTCGGCGTCCAGCAGTTTCGCACCAACGCGCTGGCGGGCTGCCTGAGCTACGTCAATGAGTATCTTCGCCCCCAGCCGTTGACCCGGGCCCGCCTGGCCGGGGACGTCATCGGCTTCCAGGTTTACTGGGCCGCCACCAACGCGGACGTCAGGCGTTTGCCCTATAGTGTCAGTCGCTGGGACGCCGCGCATCAGCAATGGACGAACGTATGGAATGGCTATGCGAATTCGGCTTTCACCACCGGCGCCGTCTTTGTCACAACGGCCGACCCGGCGGGCCGCTGTCAGCGCATCGTGGCGAGCTACACGGCGCCCGTGGCGGGCGTCTATCGCTTTGATCTGGATCCTATTTGCGCTCTTAATAATACATCTGCCGTTTCATTGTTCAACATAAGAGTGTCAACGTTGGATTACGATCTTGCCGGCAATACGATGTCGGGCGCCTCGATCCCGCAGGGGTTTACGAGCAATCGGCGCAATGACACGTCATTAGGCACCACCTACTTTTATATTCCCAAGGGCACGACCAGCCTGGATTTGGAAAGCTACTATACGCTCGGCAGCGAGTATATCGCGCTTTACACAGGTCTGCCCGGCAACGGCAACTGGACGCCGACTCGAACTGTGAATGTCAGTGCGCATGGGCTTTACCGGATTCCCCTCAATCCCGGCGAAGCCGGATCGGTTGCCCGGCTCGGGAAGATCGCCGATAAATATCCACAATTTTACTCGATCCCGCTGTTGTGGGCGACGTCGCCCTCGCTCCTGATGGTTCCCAGGGCCATCGCGGTGGCCGACGGTCTGACACCCTATACCGGCGCGCCCGTCATTGTGACACCGCCGACGAACTTGGTGGTGTCGGGCGGCCAGCCGGCGGCGTTGCGTGTGACCGCCGTCGGGATGGGCGCGTTGACCTATCAGTGGCGCAAGAACGGGGTGAACATAGCCGGGGCGACCGCGGCCAATTACACGACCCCGGCGATAACGGCGGCCGATAACGGCGCGGCGTACAGCGTGGTGGTGGCGAACGCATTCGGCAGCGCGACCAGTTCGAGTGCGATCCTGACGGTGAAGACCGTGCCGGCCATCGCGGTCCAGCCGGCGGGCAAGGCGGTGACGGTGGGGCAGACGGCGGCCTTCAGCGTGACGGCCACCGGGCAGGCGCCCCTGGCGTATCAGTGGCGCAAGAACGGGACGAACATCGCCGGGGCCACGGCCTCCAGCTACACGACGCCGGCGACGGTGGCTGGCGATAATGGCGCAAAATTCAGCGTGGTGGTGACGAACACGCTCGGCAGTGCGACCAGCGCGAATGCGATCTTGACGGTGAATTCCACCGCGCCCGCGATCACGGTCCAACCGGTAAATAAGACGGTGACGGCCGGCCAGGCGGCGGCGTTCAGCGTGACGGCCACCGGATTGGCGCCCTTGAAGTATCAGTGGCGCCGGAACGGGGCGAATATTGCCGCGGCGACCAACTCCAGTTACACGACGCCGGCGACGGTCTCGGGCGACAACGGCGCGGCGTTCAGCGTGGTGGTGTTGAACTCGTTCGGCAGTGTGGTGAGCGCGAATGCGATCTTGACGGTGAATTCCGTACCGCCGGCGATCACGGCCCAGCCGACGAACCTGACGGTGACAGGCGGTGAGACGGCGGTGTTCAAGGTGACGGCGAGTGGAATGACGCCCTTGGCATACCAGTGGCGCAGAAACGGGGTGAGCATTCCCGGCGCCACGGCGGCGGCTTACACGACGCCGGCGACGGTGGCGGGGGATAACGGCGCGTGGTTCGGCGTGGTGGTGACGAATGCGGCGGGCATCGTGGTGAGCGCGAATGCGATGCTGACGGTTAATTCCGTGCCGCCGACGATCGCGGCCCAGCCGGTGAGCAAGACGGTGACGGCCTATTTTCAGACGGCGACGTTCGGTGTTATCGCCGCCGGGACGGCGCCATTCACGTATCAGTGGCGCAGGAACGGCGTGAATATTTCCGGGGCGACCTCATCCAGTTACACGACTCCGATAACGGTGGGAACCGATAATGGCGCAAAATATAGCGTGGTGGTGGCGAACGCGGCGGGCAATGTGACCAGCGCGGATGCGATCCTGACGGTGAATTCTGCGCCGCCGGCGATCACGGACCAGCCGATGAACCGGTCGGTGACGGCGGGCCAGACGGTGGCGTTCAGCGTGACGGCGGTCGGGACGACGCCGATGACCTATCAATGGCGCAAGAACGGCGTGAACATCGCCGGGGCCACGGCGGCAAGTTATACGACGCCGGCGACGACGGTGCTTGGCGATAACGGCGCGAAATATAGCGTGAAGGTGACGAACGCGCGCGGCAGTGCGACGAGCGTGGATGCGATCCTGAAGGTGACTTCCGCGCCCGTGATCGAGGACCAGCCGGAGAACGTGACGGTGAAGGCGGGCCAGTCGGCGACATTCAGCGTGACGGCCACGGGGACGGCGCCGCTGATGTATCGGTGGCAAAAGAACGGGACGAATCTTGGCGGTGCGACGGCGTGGACGGCCAGTTATATGACGCCGCCGATAGTGGCGGGCGATAGCGGCGCCAAGTTCAGGGTGGTGGTGTCGAATTCCCTGGGCGTTGTGACGAGCGCAAACGCGACCCTGACA
>JBAZEM010000004.1:0-150478 GCA_041653875.1 Kiritimatiellia bacterium | reverse complement strand
CGAGCACAATCAGAGAGTTGTAATGGCGTAATAAGCCGGTTTTGAAAATGTGTTGGCACAGCTCGTCGTCGCCCTTGTAAGTCGTTCATTATCAACATGTGCGTTTTTCAAAGTGTAGAAGATGGGTTAAACGGACGCCAGACGCCAGATGTCGGACGACGGACCGGAGAAGACGGAAGACGTGATAACGACGAACGTCGGAAGACGGAAAACGGAAGATGGAAGAGAAGCAAACGCCCAACGCCGAATGGAAGATTCTTAGCGCTTTAATATCCCCGCCAGGTCCGTTGTCCGGAACAGGTCGCGGATCGTCTCCGCGCGGCGGATTTTTTTAAGCGCGCCCGAGCTCGCGATCAGAATCTCGGCGCTCCGCAGGCGGTTGTTATAATTGTGGCCCATGGCGTAGGCATGCGCTCCGGCGTTGTGGATGGCAATCAGATCCCCGACCGCGATGACCGGCAGACGCCGGTCTTTGGCGAACTGGTCGTTATTTTCGCACAGCCGCCCCACCACGTTCACCGGCGTCTTGCGTCCGCGCAACGACTTGCCGACGGCGGTTACATGATGGTAGGCGTCATAAATCGCCGGGCGGGGCAGATCGTTCATGCCGGCATCGATGCCGACAAACGTTTTATAGCTGTGCTTGATGACGTGGACGCGGCCGACCAGCCAGCCGGCATCGGCCATGAGCCAGCGCCCGGGTTCGGCCATTAGCACGGGCTCGCGCAGATTGTAGCGCCGGCATTGCCGGTCGAAAGCGCGCCGGATGCCGCGCGCCACTTTGACGAGGTCCAGGCTGGGCTGTTCCGGCCGGTAGGGAACGCCAAAGCCCCCCCCAATGTTGAGGCATTCGAAATCGATGCCGGCGGCGGCTTTGACCATGCCGGCGATTTCCAGCAGTTTGGCGGCGACCTCTTCGAAATAACGTGTGTCCAACACGTTACTGCCGGTCATAGCGTGAATGCCGAAGCGGCGCACACCCATGGCCTTTGCCTGACGGTAAGCCGCAACGGCGTCGCGCACATGCACGCCGTACTTGGCGTCCGGCCCGGCGAAATACAGGCTTTTCATCCCGCCCTGGCTGATGCCGGGATTGATGCGGAACGAGAGAAACTCCGGCACGCCGATTTTGCGGAGCGTCGGCAACATGCTGATGTCATCCAGGTTCAGTTTAAAGGCGCCCTGGCGCAGGACGAACCGGAATTCATCCGCGGTGGTGTAGTTGCCGGTGTACATGCCCGTGGCGCCCAGGCGCCGGGTGATCCAGGCCTCCGCCTCGCTGGAAGCATCCGCTCCGAAACCTTCCGAAAATATGATGCGCAGAATTTCCGGGTTTGTGTTGGCCTTGACGGCAAAGAGCGGCGCGAAGGCCGGGAAATAGCGCCGGAACGTGTCGCGGAATTCCCGGCAGTTGGCGCGGATGCGGCTTTCCTCGTAAATGAAAAAAGGCGTGGGAAACCGCCGCGCCGCGCGCCGGATCGCGGGCGCGGGCAGATACACGACGTTCGGATTGATGCGGGCAACCATGAAGGATATTTCTGATTTCGGATCTTTGATTTCCGATTTAAAATCCGCAACCCCGAAATCCGCAATCCGCAATCGAAAATCAGAAATCAGTTTATTCCTGCTTGGCTTCTTCCGCCGCGGGCTCGCCAAAAAGTTCCGCGCAGGCGTCGGCGATCATATCCAAGGCTTCATCCACTTCGGCCGGCTTGACGGTCAGCGGCGGGAGGAAGCGGAGCGCTTGTTTGCCCGTGGCCAGCGAAATCAGGCCCATTTCCATCAATTTATCTTCCAGCGGTTTGGCGGGCGCGGTGAGCACGAGCCCGAGCATGAGACCCAGGCCGCGCACTTCGGCAAGGTGCTTGGGGTATTTTTCAACCAGCGCCTGGAGTCCCTTCTTGAAACGGGCGCCCAAGTCCGAGGCGTGCTGGAGCAGGTTTTCCTGCTCGATGACCTGAATGGTTGCCAGGGCCGCCGCGCAGGCCAGGGGCGTGCCGCCAAAAGTGCTGGCATGCGTGCCCGGTTGGAACACGTCGGCCAGCTTGGGGTTGGTCACGATGGCGCCGATGGGAAAGCCGCTGCCCAGGGCCTTGGCCATCGAAAAAGCGTCCGGCGCCACGCCGAAATGCTGGAACGCGAACCACTTGCCGGTGCGGCCCATGCCGCATTGGACTTCGTCGCACAGGAGCAAGAGGTCTTTCTCGTCGCAGAGCGCCCGCAGGCCCCGCATAAATTCGGCTGTCGCGGGAATCACGCCGCCTTCGCCCTGGACGGCTTCCACCAGGATCGCGGCGGTCCGCGCCGTGAGCGCTTCCTTGACCGATTCCAGGTCGTTGAATTTGGCGTGGACAAAGCCGGAGGGCAGGGGGTCGAAACCCTTCTGGACCTTGTCCTGGCCGGTGGCGGTGAGGGTCGCCAGCGTCCGGCCATGAAACGAATTTTTCATCGTGACGATTTCGAAGCGATTCTTTTCATGGCCCCAAAGCCGGGCCAGTTTGATCAGCGCCTCGTTGGCCTCGGCGCCGGAATTGCAGAAGAAACACTTGCCGCCCAGCGCAAGGCCGGACAAGGCCTGGGCCAGGCGTCCCTGGTTTTCCGTGTAATACAGGTTGGAGACGTGCGTCAATTGGGCCGCCTGCCGGCCAATGGCCTCCACGACCGCCGGGTGACTGTGGCCGACATTCAAGACGGAAATGCCCGCCAGGAAATCCAGATATACTTTGCCTTCGGCGTCCCATAGTTTGGCGCCTTTGCCTTTGACAAACACGATCGGCCGGCGGGCGTACGAGGGAATGACATGCGCGTCGAACTGCTGAATGATTTCAGTGGTTTTACTCATTTTGAATAATCTCCGTTCCGATTCCTTGGTCTGTGAATATTTCCAACAACAACGAATGCGGCATGCGCCCGTCCACGATATGCGCTTTGCGGACGCCGGCGGACAGGGCATCGAGCGCGCCCCTGATTTTCGGCAGCATGCCGCCGGCAATCACGCCATCCCGAATCAGGTTTTCCACGTCGCTGCGTTTCAATGTGGAAATGATCGAGTCCGGATTCTGCGGGTCCCGCAGGAGTCCCGGGACGTCTGAGAGAAAGACTAATTTGCGGGCGCGCACGGCCCGGGCGATGGCCGCCGCGGATTCGTCCGCATTGATGTTATAGACGGCGCCATCCGCGCCCCGCGCCAACGGCGTGATCACGGGAATGATGTCCGCCGCCAGACAGGCCGTAATCGGCGCCGGGTCCACGCCCGTGACCTTGCCCACAAAGCCGATATCCATCGGCTGCCCCGTGGCTTTGTCCTGGGAAAACGCTTTTTCCGCGCGGAGAATACTGGGGCCCTGGATGCCGGTGGCCCGCGCGCCGCGCGCGATCAGGGTTTCCACGATCTCGACATTAACTTCGTGGTTCAGGACTTCCTCCACCAGGCGCACGGTGGCATCGTCTGTGATCCGCATGCCGTTGACGAATGCCGGTTGGATGCCCACCTCGGCCATGCGCCGTGAAATGGCCTTGCCGCCGCCGTGCACGATGATCGGCCTTAAGCCCACGCATTCCAGGAAGGCCGTATCGGTCAAAATGCCGTCGTGGCAGGCCTTGTCCTCCATGGCGCTGCCGCCGAACTTGATGACCACCGTTTCCCCGCGAAAGGCCTGGATGAACGGCATGGCCTCGATCAGGACGCCGGCTTTTTCGATGATTTTTTGCATGGGCATCAATGGCGAAACTCGCGTTTTGCCGGAATTCAGGATTCAGAATTCAGAATAAATGTAAATCCTTGACAACAATCACGTTTTTGAGCGTAAAAATTCTGAATCCTGACTTCTGAATTCTATATTCTGCTTGCAAAAGCGAGCTTTTGCAAGCGACTCGCTTATGTCATATACGACGCATTGATATGCACGTAGGCGTCGCTGCAATCGCAGGTGGTCATGGTATAGGTCGAGCGCCCCAGATGCAAGTCGATTTCGATGCCGAATTCCGGCTTGGCGATGATGGCGTGCAGAATATCCGGCGACAGGCTGACGGGCCGGCCCCCGCGCACGGCGAATTCGCCGTTGTAGGCGATGTCGATCCGGTCCGGCTCCACCGGCGCGCCGGCGTAGCCCACGGCGCAAATCACGCGGCCCCAATTGGGGTCGGCGCCGAACCATGATGTTTTTACCAGGAGCGAATTGGCCACGGCGCGGGCGACTTTTTCCGCCGCGCGTTTGCCCGGCGCGCCGCGCACCGTTACGGTGACCAGCTTGGTGGCGCCTTCGCCGTCCTTGACGATCTGGTGCGCGAGTTCGCCGGTCAGAGCGTTGACGGCGGCGCAAAACGCCTTCCAGCGCGGATGTTTGCGGTCCAAGGGCGTGTTTTGGGCCGCGCCGTTGGCCATGAAAAGCGCGGTGTCGTTGGTGCTCCGGTCGCCATCCACCGAAATCCGGTTGAAGCTTTTGTCAACCGCGGCTGCCAGGCAATCCTGCAGGGCAACCGCCTCCACGGCGGCGTCCGTGGTCAAAAACACCAGCAAGGTCGCCATGTTCGGGTGAATCATGCCGGCGCCCTTGGCCATGCCGCCGATGGTCGCCGGCTTGCCGTCGATTTCCACTTCGGCGGAAACCTGCTTGGGCTTGGTGTCGGTCGTCATAATGGCCGTGGCGGCGTCGGCGCCGCCGGTGGGCGTAAGCGCCTTGACGGCCAGATGGATTCCGGCCTCGATTTTATCCATGGGCAAAGGTTTTCCGATGGTGCCGGTGGAACACACGAAAACGAGGGGTTCGGGCAATTGCAGGAGGTCGGCGGTCAGCTGGGTCATGCGGCGCGCGTCGCGCAGGCCGTCGGGGCCGGTGCAGGCGTTGGCGTTGCCGCTGTTAACGATGATGGCGCGGGCCTTGTGGGCAGCCAGCCGTTCACGGCATAGTTGGACGGGCGCGGCAGTCACCCGGTTAGTGGTGAACACCCCGGCAATCACGGCGGGGGTGTCCGAGACCAGAAGGGCCATATCCCGCTTATCGCCCTTGATGCCGGCCTTCACCCCGGCGGCCCGAAAGCCACGCGGGGAAGTAATCCCTCCGGGCGCAATGGAGAATTTAGTTTTCATGTCTGCTCTAAACAACATTGCCCGCCGGCTTGTCCGCGAAGGCCAGACACTTCCCGGCGGGCAATGTGACGATCCAACCCGAAAAATACAAACTCTGTCGCGCTTACCGTTTCGAGAACTGGAAGCGTTTGCGGGCGCCCGGCTGACCGGATTTTTTGCGCTCCTTCATGCGGGCGTCACGGGTCAGAAAACCGCTGTTCTTCAGAACTTCGCGCAAAGATTGGTCGGCCCGGATCAAAGCCCGCGCGATCGCATGGCGCAGGGCGCCGGCTTGGCCGGTGATGCCGCCCCCGACGAGTCTGGCAAAAACATCGAACTTGACGTCCGTATTGGTCAATTTAAGCGGTTGGAGCACGTAGTTGCGGGTGGACAGCGAGGGAAAATAGCTTGTGAAATCCCGGCCGTTCGCGAGCAGTTTGCCGGTGCCTTCGATCAGTTGAACGGAAGCGACGGCGTTTTTGCGCCGCCCGGTGGCTTTGATAGCGGTCTGGGTTGTAACCACGTTTTTCTCCTTATTAAACAAGAGGCTGAGGGTTCTGTCCGGTGTGGGGATGCTTGTCCGCCGCGTAAACTTTCAACCGCTGAAACACCTCGCTCATGAGCCGGTTCTTGGGCAACATCCGTTTGACGGCGTCGTAAATCATGCGTTCCGGATTGCGTTCGCGCAATACGGACGCCTTGATTTCTTTGAGCCCGTGCCGGTAGCCCGAGTAGTCCGTGTAGATTTTCTGGTCGTTTTTCTTGCCCGTCAACTTGACACTGCGGGCGTTGATCACGACGACAAAATCGCCCGTGTCCACGTGGGGGGTATAGGTCGGTTTATGTTTGCCGCGCAGACGGTCGGCAATTTTCACGGCGAGCCGGCCCAAGGGCTGGTCGGAGGCGTCCATCAACAGCCAGTTGCGTCGGACGTCTTCCATTCGGGGTATCGTTGTTTTCATAGCGTTCACCTTCCTATAAATGTAAAAGAAGTGAAACCATACGGCAGGTGTATCGGACTGTCAAACAAAAAAGTATTTTTTTTTGCCCCAAAAAGTTGCGTGGCGAAAGACGCGGCGCGACATGATTGGGCATTGTGCGCCAGTTACAGCCGCCGTTCACCGGAACGGCAATCCGCGGTTCGATCGAGCCGCATCCACACCACCAGGCAACCGAGGTTGCCTGGTGAAGGTTTTAGGCATGACAAATCCATGATGACGCCATATACTCTCCGCAGGAATACAACGAAGGATGGAATATGGCGGGATTTGAAATTTGGGCTTTGGGATTTTGTCGGCGGGCCATGCTTGTTATGGCGGTGGCGAGTATGATTCCTTTCGCGAACAGTTATGGGGAGGGCGCGGGCAAGCCGGACGCGGATGCCGGTTGGGCTCTCCGGCGTCAAGGCATGGTCGCGCAATTAAAGGCCTACCATATCACCAATGCGCCGGTGCTGGCGGCCATGGGCCGGATTCGCCGGCATGTATTCATTCCCGCTGCCTATCGCGACGTGGATAATGCCTATGCCGACGCCGCTTGCCCAATCGGGTGTGGGCAAACGATTTCTCAGCCCTACATCGTGGCTTATATGACCGAAAAACTGGCGTTGAAGCCCGGCGACAAGGTCCTGGAAATCGGCGCTGGTTCGGGCTACCAGGCCGCCGTGCTGGCCGAGTGCGGCGCGGATGTCTATACCATCGAAATCGTTCCGGAGTTGGCGCGCCATGCCCGCGCCGTGCTCGATGCCGAAGGCTATCGGCGCATTCATGTCCTGACCGGCGATGGCTACAAAGGCTGGCCGGAATACAGCCCCTTTGACGCCATCATTGCAACGTGCGCTCCGGAGGAGATACCCAAAACCCTGGTGGATCAGTTGAAGGAGGGCGGGCGTCTGATTGCGCCGGTGGGGCGCGGTTTCCAGCGCCTGGTCATCCTGCGTAAACAGCGCGGCCAGATCGAACAGGAAGAGGATCTGCCCGTTCGCTTCGTGCCCATGGTGCGGAAGTGACGGCGGAAGGCATTGCGGATTTCCGATTTTTGATTTCGGATTTTTAATTTTGAAATTAAAAAATTGAGTAAAAACCAGAAATCAGAAACAATCAGCCATTAACCATTGGCCATGTTTTTTCCCATGAACCCATTGAATACCGGCCGGCTCATCGAACAGTTGGATTCCTTCGATCGCGAAGAACGGCGGCAGGCGCTGATGTCCCTGGCCGCATGTTGCGGCGCGTCTTTGCCGGCGCCGACCGAGCGCGTCAATATGCATATGCATTCCTTCTTCTCCTACAATACGAAGGGCTATTCCCCCAGCCATATTGCCTGGGAAGCCCGCCGCCAGGGGCTGTTCGCCGCCGGCCTCTGCGATTTTGACGTGCTCGACGGGTTGGAGGAATTTCTCGCGGCCGGGGCGATTTTGGGGTTGCGTGCCACGGTGAACTTGGAAACGCGCGCTTTTTTCAGCGACTACGCCCAGGTGGACATCAATTCGCCGGGCGAGCCGGGGGTCGCTTATATCATGGGCGCCGGGTTTGCCCATAGCCCGAAACCGGGCAGTCGCGCGGCCGCCACGCTCTTGTATTACCGGCGTCAAGCGGGGGAGCGCAACCGGGCGCTGGTGGCGCGCATCAATGCGCGCCTGCCGGAAATCGCCCTGGATTATGACGCCGAGGTTCTGCCTCTCTCTCCGGGTGCATGTCCCACGGAGCGGCATATTGTCGGCGCCTATCGGGAAAAAGCGGCGGCCGTGTTCAAGACGCCCGTTGACCTGTTCGCTTTCTGGTCGAGACTGATGAAGGCGCGGCCGTCCGATGTGGAAACATGGAGCAAAAACATGCCGGTCATGGAAGATAAAATCCGCGCCGTGCTGGCCAAGAGCGGCGGCATCGGGTATGAGCGGCCCACCGCAAAAACGTTCCCGCCGGCGGATGACTTTGTGGCCTGGGTGCGCGAGTGCCATGCCCTGCCGATGGCGACGTGGCTTGACGGCATGTCGCAGGGCGAAGCGGATGCCTTGAAAATGCTGGAATGCCTGCGGGCGCGGGGCGTCTGCGCGCTTAATATCATTCCCGATCGCAATCATCGCATTGCCGATCCGGCAGTGCGGGACGTGAAATTGCGGAAACTGGCCGAGGTTATGGCCGCGGCGGAGAAACTGCAATTTCCCGTCAATATCGGCACCGAGATGAACAAGGATGGCCAGCCGTTCGTGGACGATACCGGCGGAGAAGCCTTGCGGCCCTATCATGCGATTTTTTTACGCGGCGCATGCATCATGGTGGGGCAGACTTTGCTTGCACGCTACGCCGATTTTTCCTATGTCGGCGCCGCCGCCCAGGCCGAGTTCGGCGATAATGCCGGGCAAAAAAACGATTTCTTCGAGGCCGTCGGCCGCCTTCCGCCGCTTACGACTGTTTTGGCGGAAAAACTGAGCGCCCTGGGTCCGGCGAAAGCGTTGGCCCGCCTGCGCGATTCGGCGTGTCGTTGTTCCTGGGTGGTATGAGCCGTTCGATCGGACGCAACCATCATGAATTTGCCAATTAGTCTTGCGCCGCGCACGGTTGTCTCGGTTATCCGCACCTCCATCTATGGAAGTCTTGCCGCTTTTCTGGCGATCGACAATGCGGAGGTCCAAAGCGTTCTGGATGCGATGGCGATCGGCGGGGTCATGGCCGATTTCATTACCTGGCTCATTATTAGCATTATCTTCCTGCCGGACGATCTGGCCCACGGCTGTTACGAAGGATGCCTCAATCTCTTATTCGTGTTGTTCCTGTTCCATTTCGGCTATATCGGCGGCGCGCGGAATTTAGCCGGCTCGCAGTTGGCCGCCGCGTTTCTGGTCTTCATGCTGGTGCTGGGATTGAAAACCGCCTGGTATGCCGTCCGTTATATCGCGGAAATAAGCGAGGGTTAAATCGAAGGTTTTCTCACTATTATTTTTTTTGTGATGTGTCATTATTGCTCGCCACGCCGATTGTTTGCGCCAATATGACGCTTGCGTGTGCGCTGATCGTTTTTGAGCGCCATACGTATCTTGATGTCAATTAACTAATTATGAATATACATTAAGTTGTGTATGTTCTGGCATGTATTTTGCTCAATTGTATTATGAAGATTAATTAACACTGACTGGCTGACTGAAACAGGTGAGTAGAGAGTAGAAGAGAAAGGGAGATCGGTAGTGAGTGTCAGCCAGTCGGTTAAATAATCATGGAAAGGAGGTTCCCATGAGTGTTAAAAAAAATACTTCCGTTAAAAAGCACACTGCGAGCGCATTGCCGGCCCGGCGGCTGGCTCTTGAGCATCCGGTTCTTGACCTGCAACGGGAGATTAACCGCATGTTCGACAATTTCTTTTTGCCGATGCCTATAGGACGTTGGGCTGAGGGCGAGTTCATGCCGAAGGTCAATGTCTCGGAGGGCGAGAAAGAAGTTAAAGTCACGGCGGAGTTGCCCGGTCTGTCCGAAAAGGATGTGGATGTCTGCGTCAGCCGCGGACGGCTCACCTTGAAAGGCGAAAAGGAGACCGAAAAGGAGGATCAGGGGAAGAACTTCCATTATCTTGAAAGGTCGTCCGGGTCGTTTTATCGCGAGATACCGTTGCCCGAGAATGCGGATCCGGATAAAGCCCAGGCGGTCTTCAAAAATGGGGTTTTGACTGTGACCCTCCCGAAAGGGCCCGGTGTAAAGGAGGAGCGGAGGAAACTATCGATCAAGAAAGAATAAGGTATAACGAAGCGCAGGGAAGCAAAGCAACGAAGCCCGGTGTTGGGCGAATCTGCGAGTTGGACTTTGCGGCCTTGCGCTTTTGCGTTGTTCCATACCGGAGCGAAGGGAGTTTATGGATTTGAATCGGACCACGCAGAAGGTGCAGGAAGCCATGCAGGCCGCCCAGGCTTTGGCCCTGCGTTATGGCCACCAGGAAGTGGATGGCGAGCATCTCTTGGCATCCTTGCTCGACCAGGCCGACGGCCTGGCGCCGCGCCTGTTGGAACGCTTGGGCGTCGCCGTGCCGGCGCTGAAGGCGCGCATCGAGCAGGAGCTGGATAAACGTCCGCGCGTCAGCGGCGGCGGCACGGAAGCGGGCAAGGTCTATATCACCCAGCGCCTGAACCGGCTGATGCTGAAAGCGGCGGATGAGGCCAAGCGTCTGAAGGACGATTATGTGTCGGTCGAGCATCTTCTGCTGGCCTTTCTTGACGAGGATGGCGGCGCGCCCGCCGGACGCATCTTGAAAGAATTGGGCGTGACGCATGCCCGGTTCCTGGAGGCGCTGACCGCCGTGCGCGGCAACCAGCGCGTGACGAGCGCCAATCCGGAAGGCGCCTACGAGGCCCTGCAGAAATACGGCATGGACCTGGTGGCCCTGGCGCGCCAGGGCAAGCTGGACCCGGTGATCGGGCGCGACCAGGAAATCCGCAGTGTGATCCGCATCCTCTCGCGCAAAACCAAAAATAATCCCGTGCTCATCGGCGAGCCGGGCGTGGGCAAGACCGCCATCGTGGAGGGGCTGGCGCACCGCATCGTGCGCGGCGACGTTCCGGAGGGGCTTAAGGGGCACACCATTTTTTCGCTGGACATGAGTTCGCTCCTGGCGGGGGCCAAGTTCCGCGGCGAGTTCGAGGAGCGCCTCAAAGCGGTGCTCAATGAAATCAAGTCGGCCGAGGGCCGGATCATCCTCTTCATCGACGAATTGCATACCATCGTCGGCGCGGGGCGCACGGAGGGCTCCACCGACGCCGGCAACATGCTCAAACCCATGCTGGCGCGCGGCGAACTGCACTGCATTGGGGCCACGACCCTGGACGAATACCGCGAACACGTGGAAAAGGACGCCGCCCTGGAGCGCCGTTTCCAGCCGGTGCTGGTCGAGGCGCCCTCGGTGGAAGACACCATCTCCATCCTGCGCGGACTGCGCGAACGTTTCGAAATCCATCACGGTGTGCGCATTCAGGACGCGTCCCTGGTCGCCGCCGCGGTGCTCTCCAACCGCTATATCAGCGACCGGTTTTTGCCGGACAAGGCCATCGACCTGGTGGACGAAGCCTGCGCCTCGATCCGCACGGAAATCGACTCCATGCCGGCGGAACTCGACGAGATTACGCGCAAGGCGATGCGCCTGGAGATCGAGGAAGCGGCGCTCCGCAAGGAAAAGGACAAGGCCAGCCGCGAGCGGCTGGAGACCTTGCGCAAGGAGCTGGCCAATCTGAAGGCGCAGGCCGATGCCATGCGCGCGCGCTGGGAAAACGAGAAAAACGCCCTCGGCAAAAAGCAGGCCCTGCGCGAGAAACTCGAAAAAGTCCGCCGCGAATGTGAAGAAGCCGAGCGCGCCTATAACCTTGAAAAAACGGCCGAACTGCGCCACGGTGTGATCCCGGAATTGGAAAGGAAAATGAAGGCGCTGGATGCCGCCGCGGAAATCGGCGCGGCGCCGCTCCTGCGCGAGGAAGTGACCGGGGAGGAGATCGCCGAGGTCGTGGCGCGCTGGACCAAGATCCCGCTGACCCGCCTGCTGGAAGGCGAGCGCGAAAAACTTTTGCGCCTGGAACAGGTTTTGCACGAGCGCGTGGTCGGCCAGGACGAGGCCGTGCGGGCCGTGGCCGATGCCGTCCTGCGCGCGCGCAGCGGCATTAAAAATCCACAGCGGCCGATCGGCTCCTTCATTTTCATGGGGCCCACGGGCGTCGGCAAGACGGAGCTGGCCAAGGCCCTGGCGGCGGCCTTGTTCGACAGCGAAGAAAACATGGTGCGCATCGACATGAGCGAGTATATGGAAAAGCACTCTGTCTCGCGCATGGTCGGCTCGCCGCCGGGTTATATCGGCTACGAGGAGGGCGGCCAGTTGACCGAGGCCGTGCGCCGCAAGCCGTATTGCGTCATCCTCTTCGACGAAATCGAGAAGGCCCATGCCGATGTCTTCAACATCCTGCTCCAGCTCCTGGATGAAGGCCGTCTGACGGATTCCCACGGCCGCACGGTGAATTTCAAGAACACCGTGATCATTATGACCAGCAATATAGGCTCGAACTACCTGTTCGAGGGTATTGACCGCGCCGGCCATATTTCGGAGGAGGCCCGCAAGCAGGTAATGGCGGCCTTACGCCAGCAGTTCCGGCCTGAATTCCTGAACCGGGTGGACGACACCGTGCTCTTCAAGCCGCTGACCGAGGGCGAACTGGCTAAGATCGTCGATCTCCAGGTGATCGAACTGCGCGCCCGCCTGGCCGAGCGTCGGGTGAAATTGGAATTGACCGAGGCCGCCAAGCGATTTGCGGCCCGCAACGGCTACGATCCCGTTTACGGTGCGCGTCCGTTGAAGCGTTTTCTACAGCAGGAATTGGAGACGCCCATTGCCCGGCTCCTGCTTTCGGAAGGTCCGGTGGAAGGCGGCACGATTGATGTGGATGTCAAGGGCGAGCGCCTGACCGTTCAACTGACGCCGCCCGCCGCGAGCGCCGAGGCTGTGGAACCGGCCCCGGCCGAAGGTTCAGCCTCGCGCAAAAAAAGCAAAAAGTGATTGGTAAATCTCGCCCTTTTGCCTGAACACCGAACACTGAACACCTTCTTTATCAGGAATAACAATGTTCGGCCCCGGGGAAGGTTCCCTGGGCGACATCGGCCTTGTAGGCGGCGAAGGCCTTTTTCATTTCGACGCCGAGGTTGGCGTAGCGTTTGACGAATTTCGGGGTGAATTCGCTGAAGAGTCCGAGCAAGTCGTGTGTGACGAGAAGTTGTCCGTCGCAATGGGGTCCGGCGCCGATGCCGATGGTCGGCATTGGAACCCCCCGCGTAATTTCCTCGCCCAGGTTCGGCGGCATACATTCGAGGACCAGTGCAAACACGCCGGCCTCGGCCAGCGCCTGGGCATCGCGCAGGAGCGTTTGCGCTTCGGCCGTTTTCTTCCCCTGGACCTTGTAGCCGCCCATGGCATGAATGCTCTGCGGCGTGAGCCCGATGTGGCCCAACACCGGAATGCCGTTTTCAATCAACGCTTTTACGGTGGGTGTGCGGAAGGCGCCGCCTTCGATTTTTACGGCGTCGGCGCCGGCTTCCTTGATGAAACGGCCGGCATTTCCGATGGCCTGTGAAACGGACGCCTGATAGGACATGAAGGGCATGTCGGCCACGACCAGGGCGGACTTGACGCCGCGGACCACGGCGGCCGTATGGTGGAGCATCGCCTCCATGGTCACGGGCAGGGTGTTGGCGTAGCCGAGCATCGTCATGGCCACGGAGTCGCCCACCAGCAGCAGCGGCAGGCCGGCTTCGTCGAGCAATCTCGCCGTGGTGTAGTCATAGGCCGTCAGGCAGGCGAATTTTTCCCCGCCTTTCAAGGCCCTGATTTTGCCGGCAGTCCATTTGGGTTCGGTGGTCATAAAAAATAAGAATACAGAATTCAGGAGTCAGGATACAGAATTAAGAGGGCAGAATAAAATTGCCTGAGCCTTTGCATAGTGAATAACAAGCTGATTCCGTGAGCCGCCTGTTTTATTCTGAATTCTGACTACTGTCTTCTGACTTCTTCCGTTCCTACCATTTCTTCGCGAACAAAACCGCCTTATGCGGATCGTTCAGGCGTTCCAGCACATTGGCGACCGTGCCGGTTTGGCCTGGAACGATCAAGTCCGGACGGACATCGCACAGTGGCTGGACCACGAACCGGCGCAGGGCCCAATACGGATGGGGGACCGCAATGTGCTCTTCCCGGATCTGCAGGCCGTCCGCATAAATAATGTCGATATCTATGGGGCGGGGCGCGTTTACGATCGTATTGGGCACGCGGCCGATTTTCTGCTCCATGAACTGAAACGTCCGCATAAGTTGGGAGATGGGAATCAACGTTTTGACGATCAGGATGGCATTCAGAAAACTTAGCGTCTGGAACTCCGCCGGCACGTCCACCGGCTCGGTCTCGTAAACCGGCGATTGATCGGCCGCCACGATGCCGGGACTGCCCAGGATAATGGCCTTGGCGTTTTTCAAATGCGCCAGCCGATCCCCCATATTCGATCCAAGACTTAGTCCAACTTCCATTATTTATTTCCCCGATTTAATTCCTTCACAATCCGCAATCGGAAATCATCAATCCGCAATGCCGGGCCTCATTCCTTGATGTCCAGGACGTCCTGCATATTGTAAAGCCCCGGTTTGTGCCCGGTCACCCATTCGGCCGCGCGCAGAGCGCCCATGGCTAAACAGTCGCGACTGCTTGCGCGGTGGGTCAGCTCCAGACGCTCCCCCTCCGCGGCGAAAATAATGGTATGATCGCCCACGACATCGCCGGCCCGTACGGCATGAATGCCGATTTGCGCCGCCGGGCGCTCTCCCACCAAACCCTGCCGGCCATGCGCCGCGACGTCGTTCAGCTTGAGACCGCGCGCGGCGGCGGCCGTTTCCGCCATGTGCAAGGCGGTCCCGCTCGGTGAATCCTTCTTGTGACGATGATGGGTCTCGATGATCTCGATATCGTAGTCGCCCAGGACGCCGGCGGTTTTTTTGACCATGGCAAACAGGAGGTTTACGCCCAGGCTCATGTTGGGCGCCCAGACAATCGCAACATGGGCGGCGGCTTTGCGGATGGTCTCAGTCTCCGCCGGGTTCAGGCCGGTGGTGCCGATAACCATGGGCTTTTTCAGTTCCGCCGCCAGCGCCGCATGCTTGGCGGTGGCCGAGGGAAAACTGAAATCCACCAGCGCATCCGCTTTCTGAAAAGCCTTGCGGGTATCGGACGCCAGGAGCACGCCGATATCCGCGATTCCCGCAACGATCCCGATGTCTTTGCCAAGGAGCGGACATTGTTCCACTTCCACGCCTGCGACCAGGTGCAGGTTCGGCGAACGGGCTGCGCACCGGATGAGGGCCTGGCCCATGCGACCGGCCGCGCCTATGATGGCGATCTTCAATCTGGCTGATGGATGGTTGGTGTTGGGCATGGTGTTGTTCCTTGTGAAAAAAATGTAACCGCCAAAGGTGGTAAATGGTTTAAGGCGGCAAATGGTTTATTATGTAGCCGCGGCGGTGACGCCGTGGCTGTCGGAGGAATCCACGCCCTCACGGGCGCGGCTACCCCGGATTGGAATTCCTTACGATTGAATTAGGCCCCGCAAAGCGGGGTAACTTTTTTCCATGTAGAGCCGACTTTACGTCGGCTATCTTCGGCACAGAATAGCCGGTATTCCGCCGGAGGCGGATCCGCCTATGGTGGAAAAACCGGCTCTACCTGGATTGGAATTCCTTACGATTAAATTAGATCAATTTCACTCTTTGCAACGTGTCGGCCAGCCGGTTTTTCAGGGCGGGCGTCATGGCGCACAGGGGCAGGCGATACGCTTCTTCGATGCGGCCCATCATTGCCAGCGCCGCTTTGACCGGGATGGGGTTGGTGTCGATAAACATGTCGCTGAACAACTGAAAATAGGTTTGGTGCAGGCGTTGGGCGTCTTGCCAGCGCCCTTCCAGCGCGGCGTGAACCAGGTCGGCCACCGGTTTGGGCGCGATATTGCCGGCCACGCTGATGACGCCCTTGGCGCCCACCGCCATCATGGGCAGTGTCAGGGGGTCGTCGCCGGAGAGCACACACAGGCCGCAAAGCGCCAGAATCTGGCTTACGCGCGGCACACTGCCGGCGGCCTCTTTGATAGCCCTGATATTCGGATGTTGGGCCAGACGGGCAACGGTGTCCAGCGCGATTTCCACGCCGCAGCGGCCGGGAATATTATATAGGATCACCGGCAAACCAAGATCGGCGATGGCGCTGAAATGGCGGTAAAGTCCCTCCTGGCTGGGTTTGTTGTAATAAGGCGAAACCTGGAGTGTGCCATCCGCTCCCACGCGCATGGCGAACCCGGTGAGTTCCAGGGCCTCGCTGGTGGAGTTGGCGCCGGCGCCGGCAATAACTTTGATTCGGCCATGGCAGGTTGCCACGGCGGTCTCAATGACTTTTTTGTGTTCGTCGCTGTCCAGGGTGGGGGATTCCCCTGTCGTGCCGACCGGCACAACGCCGTCCATGCCGCCCTCAATCTGCAGTTCGATCAGTTCTTTGAGTTTGCCGTAGTCCACCCGGTTGTCTTTGGTGAACGGGGTGACAATGGCCGTATATGCGCCTTCAAACATGATGCCATTCCTCCCAACGCGGGCTGACGCTCGCAACCCGAAGATTTTTTACCACGAAACACACAAAATACACGAAAGTTCGGCAAAATAATATTACAGACTCTATTTTCTTATATTGAAAAACAGAATCTGATCTTCATCCATTTCGTGTGTGCCGTGTGTTTCGTGGTTGTCTTGTTTTTCTTTGCGGTTCCTGGTGTTTAAGGTTCTAATGCGGGATAGGCCCGCAACCCAAATAAATTCCAAGTTCCAAATTCCAAGGAATATTCTCCGCCTTTGGCGGACCTGCCTATGGCGTAAAATTCCAATGAAAACAAAACAAATCCAACTTCTCCGTCCGTTTTGCTCGTTTCGTTTTAATTGATAACGTTTCCCTGGATTTTGGAATTTTATTTACGCGCCCGCGAATCCCACCGGCGGCAGATCGAGCATGGTGCGCAACCCCGGCGCGGCTTGCACGATGGAACGGATGGCGTTGATCGCGATTGCACAGGTCGCAATGTCCCCATTAATACCACCGGAGATCAGGGATGTAAAGGACGGCTCACCGTCAATCTCCACCCGGTCGAACGATTCCGGCTCGCCCACCGCTGCGCGAAAATGGAGCTTTAATACTTCTTTGCCCTTGCATGCGGCGCGGCCGATCTGCTCCACCCCGCAGGCTTCTCCGCGCCGAATGGGCTTGTAGCCGGAGCGGATTTCACGGTCGGCGACGATCGGTTTCAACGACTCCGTCGTTCGGCTTAACGTCCATCCCAGATGGCGGGCGATCATGTGCATGGATTCGGCGAGTCCGACATGCCGGAGTGTCCCGGACGCAACCCTGGCCCTAAACTCGGCCAGGGTCAGGCCGGCGCCGATTTTCCGCTGGAACGGAATGCGCCGCGGCGACGCATCCTGAAACCTTGAAACGCAGATGCGATCCACGCGCTGGCAGACGGCCGTCAGAATGCACGGCAGAAAATCCATGAGATAGCCGGGATTAACCCCCGTCCCGACGCAGGCCACGCCGTGTTGCTTGCAGGCGGCGTCGATGTGTTTGGCGATCCGCGGCTGTGTTTTCCATGGGAACGCCAACTCCTCGCAGGTGGAGACAATATGCAGTCCCGTTCTGGCCAGCTCAATGACCTGCGGCTCAAGCCGGCTTAGACTGGAAACCGTCGTCAGGATGGCCGCGACGGGTTTCTTTCCCCGGCAGGCCGCCGCCAGATTTGTTTGGACGATAATTCCCAGGGGTTTAAGTCCGCATATCGCGCCGAGGTCCTGCCCGGCCTTGTCCGGCGCCGGGTCCACCGCGCCGACAATCCGGATCGACCCGCGTTCCAAGGCATACCGCACAGTTTTTTGCCCCAAGGGGCCCAGTCCTATCTGGATGATATCGATCATGAATATGTTCCCGGTTGTAATTGCGATGTGTGCCGCGGCCGAATTAATGCGCGGAGATTTTCCGCCAGAGGCGGATCCGCCTGCGGCGGACAAACCAATGTAGAGCCGGTTTTTCCGCCATAGGCGGATCCGCCTCCGGCGGAATACCGGCTATCCCATGCCGAAGATAGCCGACGTAAAGTCGGCTCTACATAAAAAAGGCGCCCCGCTTTGCGGGGCCTAACTTAATGTTAAGGAAATTTCCGCCAGAGGCGGATCCGCCTACGGCGGACAATCCAGGTAGAGCCGGTTTTCCCTCCATAGGCGGATCCGCCTCCGGCGGAACACCGGCTATAATAGCCGACATAAAGTCTACATGGAACAGTTGCGGCCTTAGCCGCCTAACTCGATGCATAGGAAATCCAAACCCGCCGGGTCAGGGGACCCGGCCTACAATACTGTAGGCCCGGTGCCCTCACCGGGCGTTATGAAAAGCCGCCCCGCTGCGGGGCCTAACTTGTATTCGACGCGTTTGGACAGGCAAACTATGGCAAACTCATCTTAAGTCAAGAAAAAAGATGTCGCATTTTCCGCTTGCATTGCCGCTATTTTCGGATAAACTGACTTCATTAATAAATTTGACGGGAGCGCATTGAAAGGCGGAATGATGCTATGACAACAATGACAACACAACAAGGAGGTGGGTCATGACGGAAGGAAAAGTGGAAGTAAAATTCGGCGAGTGGATTCAACAGGGCTGGGAGCTTTACAAGGCCAATATCGGCGTCTGGATTGTCGCCTCCCTGCTGGCGATCGTCATCAGTATCGCCACGTTGGGAATTCTCAGCGGGCCGATGATGGCCGGTTTGGCCTGGATGGCCCTGGCGTTTGTGGATCGGAAAGAACCCAAGCCGCAGATGGGCGATGTTTTCAAGGGGTTCGACTATTTCCTCCAGGCCTTTCTCTTTTGCCTGATCTGGGGGATTATAATGTTCGCGGCGTCCTTTTTGTTGAGTTTAATCATCTGCGTTGGCTCCGTCCTGGCGGTCGTTCTTTCCATTGCGCTTGAGACCGCGCTCATGTTCGGCCTGTTCCTGATCGTGGATAAGAGGATGGAGTTCTGGCCGGCCTCCATGTTGAGCCTGAACGTCGTGAAGCCGAATTTCTTGCCGTTCCTCGGTCTCCTGTTCGTGGCCGTATTGCTCGGGCATGTTGGCGCGATCGCCTGCGGAATTGGCGTGATTGTCACCATGCCCATCACGTTCTGCATCCTGGCGGTGGCCTATCGGAACGTGTTTGGCGCTCAAGTCGCGGCCTGAAAAGCATGGCCGATGGAAAATGGTCAATGGTTGATGGTCAACGAAGCATGGTCAATGGTTGATGGTTAATGGAAGATGGGAGCATCAGAAAGTATGGTTAATGTTCGCGGAGAGAATGTCGGTAATATTTTTTCGTTTTGTGCTTTGTCTTCCATTGACCATTAACCATGTACCATTTACCATCTTTTGGTGATCATCAACCATCAATCATCAACCATTCGGGCCGTCTTGGCGCATCATCTTCCCTGGGCGCTCATTGCCGGAGCGGTTCTGCTGGCGGCGAACCTTCTACCGCTGGATCGGATTCCCTTCACGATTTGTGTGTTCCGCCGCCTCACCGGCTATCCCTGTCCAACTTGCGGACTGACCCGCGGCTTTGTTACCATGGCTCACGGGCAATGGGCGGACGTTTTGCACGCGTGTCCCTTGGCGGCGGTGCTCTATGCCGCCACGGCGTTGATCTTCGCCATAAATGCGGCGGCGCTGTTGTGCGGTGTGCGCCTGACTCCCGGCCTTTGGCTCCAGTGGCGCGCGCGTGTCTGGGTGGCCTTGCTTTGCTTTTTCGGTTTACTGATCCTGTCCAATTGGCTATACAGGCTGGCGCTGGGACTGAAGTGAATCTTAAACGTAAAGAGTTAAAATCCGTTCCTGGTTCTTTGTTCTTGGTTTTGGGTAGGATCACATCCACGGACTCTTTTTAGGGTTGCTCCTTGTTTTCCAACGAAGAACCAAAAACGTATTTAAGTTCGACTCCATGTTTGCCAACGAAGAACGAAGAACGAAGAACGAAGAACCAAGAACGCATTAAACGTATTTATGGATTCCATCGATCAAATCCTGACCGCCTGGCTCCGGGACGTGTTTTGCCGGACGTTTCCCGACGCGGGCGATTTTGACGACGTGGCCGTTGTGGCCGCCACGGATGCGGCCTTTGGCGACTACCAGTGCAACGCGGCCATGTCACTGGCCAGGCAACTGAAAAAGCCGCCGCGCGCGATTGCCCAGGCGGTGGTGGATCACACGCCATTGCATGAGGCCGTGGCCGCCCTGGATCTGGCCGGGCCGGGGTTCATCAATATCCGATTGCGCGAGGATTGGCTTGCCGGCCGGCTGGAATCGATGGCGCGCGATGAGCGTCTGGGCGTGAGTTCCCCCGGCGCAGGCCGCACGGTCATCCTGGATTATTCCAGCCCGAACGTGGCCAAGCCGATGCATATCGGGCATATCCGTTCCACCGTGATCGGAAACGCCTTGGACCGGCTCTACCGGTTCCTGGGCTACCGCGTCATCGCCGACAACCATCTGGGCGACTGGGGTACGCAGTTTGGGATTCTGATCATGGGATATCGTCATTTCATTGACCGGCAAAGGCTGGCCGAGACGCCTGTCGAAGAACTGGAACGAATTTATGTGCTGAGTTATGAAAAATCAGCGGCCGATGCGGAGTGGAAAAGCCAGTGCCGGCAGGAATTAGTCAAACTGCAGGCGGGCGACAAGGAAAATCTTGCGCTCTGGAAACAGTTCGTGGACCTCTCGCTGGCCGAGTTCGAGCATATGTACCGGCGCATGGGGGTGAGGTTCGACCTGACGCGCGGCGAAAGTTATTACCATGACCGCCTGCCGGCCACGATCACCCGGCTTGAACAGCAAGGCTTGGCCCGCGAAAGCGAAGGCGCCCTGGTGGTGTTTCTTGAGGAGGAAAAACTGCCCGTTTGCATTGTCCGCAAGAGCGATGGCGCCTTCAATTACGCCGCAACCGATATCGCCACGGTGCTGAGCCGGGTGGAGGAGTTCCATCCGGAGCTTATCATCTATGTGACCGACGAACGCCAACAACTCCACTTCGCGCAATTTTTCGCCATCTGTAAACGGCTGGGTGTCCCGACACTCCTGGAGCACGTCTGGTTCGGTCTGATGCGCCTGCCGGAAGGCACGTTTTCCACGCGGCAGGGCAACGTCATCAAGCTGGAAAAACTGTTGGACGAGGCCGAGAGTCGGGCGCTGGCGGTGGTACGGGAAACCAGTCCGGAGATGGCGCCGGAACAGCAAAAAGAAGTGGCGCGGGCGGTGGGGATCGGCGCGGTGAAATATGCGGACCTCAGCCAGAACCCGCAAAGCTTGGTGACCTTCAGTTGGGACAAGGCTTTGGCGCTCAACGGCAATTCCGCGCCTTACCTCCAGTATGCCTATGCCCGCATTCGGAGCGTCGAAGACAAATACCGCGGCCAGTTTCCGGGCAAGGATTTGACGTCGTTTCCTCTTGTCTTGCAGGAGAGCGCGGAGCGTCAAGTGGCGATTCACCTGGCGCGGTTCGCGGAAATCGTGCCGCTGGCGGCGCGGCAGGCCCGGCCCAGCGCTTTGGCCGATTATTTATACGAACTGGCCGGTCTCTACAACAGCTTTTATCAGAATGTGCCGTTTCTCAAGGCGCCCGAGGGCGTCCGTGAAAGTCGTGTGCGGCTGTGCGGCCTTGTGGCGCGTGTGCTGGGGCAGGGGCTTAATTTGTTGGGCATCGAGACGCCGGAGCGGATTTGAAGAAGTGCAGAATGAAGAAAAAAATCAGTTCTTGGTTCTTCGTTCTTAGTTCTTGGTTTTAGGATCTCCCGCTTGGCGGGTCTGCCTTGAAGTATTGAGTCGTTACAGTTCATTATCGAATTCGCAATAATGATTTTTCTGGCTTCGTTCCCCCGCCTGAATTCGTGTATTATTGACGTTAGACGCTATTCCCGTAAAGATACACGTTTTTGCGTGTATGTTTTTGGGGAGGGACAGCGTGTCGCTGTCCGTAGCGGGCAACATGCCCGCCCTCCCTTGGGTTGCGGGCGCTTAGCCCGCCTTAATATCTATTAATCCTAAGAATGCGTGCAATTGGCATACAAAATGCTTAACCAGATCATGATTCCGACTTGAATATTTTTGGAGTGGTTGTATCATTAAATCTATGAATAATCATGAGCAGGCCGGAAAGATGAGCAAGGGAGCGTTTACGCTGGTGGAAGTCGTGATCGCCACGGCGTTATTGATCGTGGCGCTGGCCTTGTTCCTGCAAAGCTTTGTCTCAGCCAAACGCTCAGCCGTGATGTCCGATAATCGCATGGAGGCCATCGAGAATGCGCGCTCGAACATGGAAATTCTGGTGTCGTCTTCATTTTTTTCTGCGCCCTTGAGCAATGGTGTGCATTCTTTTACGGGAACCGTGTCCGGTGTGCCGACCAATATTTCATATTCGGTCGCCATCGTGACACAGACTCCAAATATCATAGTCAAAAATATTTATTTAACCAACATGTGGATCAATCCCGCCAGTAGAATCACTTCCACTGTCAGTTTGGCGGGATCGATCAGTTCGGAGTTACATCCGCCATGAGAACAGATTTTGAGACCGGAACCACAGCGGTTTGTCCAACGAAGAACAAAGAACCAGGAATGTTCTTCAACGGTTCGCTGGGCTTCACGCTCGTCGAGTTGATGATCACGACGGGGATATTTGGCCTGACAATGGCCGGCGCCATCGGAGTGTACGTCATGTGTCAGAAGATGTGGCAGGCCACCTCGCTAAGCATGGCAACTAATCGTGAAGGCAATTTGGCCCTGTCGCGGCTGGTTTATGGAATAGGTTCCAACAACGGCCTGCGGACGGCGTCCAATAATTTCGTATATGAAGCTAAGAAAGGAATGTGGAATGGTGCTGATCATGTTTATCCGCCGGCACCCGGTGACAATGATCATTTTTTAACTCCGGCCGGGCTGGGCTCGGGCTCGTCAGGTTCGCCCGATGGCAGTTGGCGTCTGACCTATTCTAACGCCTTCGACGGGGAACGCTGGATTGATTTCAATAAAGTGGCCAGCAATGTTGTCTTATGGGTGGAAGCCCCGCCGTCCGATCCCCATAAAGAGACCCGTCAATTGATCTGTAATTATGTGTCCGCCGCCGTTATTACGAACAATGCTTCCGGGGTGAGCATTCAACTGACCATTATTCAGCACAAAGGCCGGTTCACCATAACCAACCAGATAGGCACCTTTGTAAAGAGGCGCAATTAGAGAGGCGCGCCATGAAAACCGACAACAATTCCGGTGTGATTTTGGTCGCGGTGGTCTGCTTCACGGCCATTACCGCTATTCTGGCCTTGGGCATATTGAGCGAAAGCGGGTCCCAGTTAAAGATGGCCGACCGGCAGGTCCGTCAAGAACAGGCTTTTTACGTGGCGGAGGGCGGCGCCGAGCGGGCCGTGTCCTGCATCCGAAACAGCGCCGGAGCCCCTCCCGGCGTCATCACCGGCGCCATTGGCAACGGGACCTATGGCGTCACGATCAACTCGGTCGCCGGCGCCGGCCTGACTTCGTACACGATCGTTTCCACCGGCGAGGTCAACGGAGTTAAAAAAAGCGTGATGATGTCCGGTGTTCGTCAGCAAACATGGGCTCGGTTTGCCCTGTGGTATAATGACGGCCCGGGAGCAATCTGGATCAGGTCCGGTGAGGTCTTTAACGGTCCGGTCCACGCCAACACGTTCATTTACCTGCGGGACGATCCGATATTCAACGCGCTTATTTCAACTACGCAAAATGGATGGGGGCCAACCAGTGTGACGAACGCCGTGGCTTTTAATCAGGGTTTTCAATGGAATGCGCCTGTGCAAGACTTGACAACAAGCGTTAATTTCACCAACTTGTTGTCAAACGCTTCTTTAGTGATTACCGGTAGCTCCCAGATCGCCCTGAGCGGAACCAATGTTCTGATCACCAATGCCCGGAGAGGGTGGACAGCATATACATATCCCGTTCCGTCCAATGGCCTGATATATGTTCGGTCCACCGGCGCCGGGACCGGAACCAATGCGGGCACTGTGCAGGTCGGCGGCACGCTGGACGGGCGGCTTTCGATTGCCGCCGATTATGATATTGGCATCACCAACCATATCCGTTATGCCAACACCAATATCCCCTATGGCACCAACACCTACGGCACGAACACTTCCGACGATGCCTTGGGCTTGATCGCCAATCATGACGTTGTCGTGCGCACGAGCGCCCCGAATAATCTGAATATTTTTGCCCACATCATCGCGGTCGGATCGGCCACTGCCTCCCAAACGGACGGCAGTTTTTATGTTCAGAACCACGACAGTCGCGCCGTCTCCGGCTTTCTCAATCTATGGGGCGGCGTTGTTCAGTTCTACCGGGGTGCCGTCGGCACCTTTTCCGGCACAACGCCAGTCAGCGGGTTTTCGAAAAGATACACGTTCGACACGCGCTTCCTCACGGACCCGCCGCCCCGATATCCGACGGTCAACGATATATATCTATGGAGCGGATGGAGGGATAAATTGCCGTGAACATCACTCAGCAAACGGTGTGGCGGTTGACGTTTCTGTGTGGCGCGATCCTGCTCCTATCGATCGTTGGATATTCGACATACTCCATCGTGCGCGCCCTGCGGGGAACGGATCGGGATCAGACTGCGATTCCCACGCCTGCGCCTGAGGCGCCGCCCGCAGCGTCCGATGTTGTGGATTCAAAAGCCACTCCGGCGATTGGGGCGGCGACTCCCGTTCATACGCAGGCGCCGCAAGTCCAATCCCCGCAAAAAGAATCGGAATTCGTCGTGGATTATCAGACGCTTCGCGAACGCGAAATCGTGCGCAAGGAGACGATCGAAACCCTCCGCAAAATAGCCAAAGATAATCCGGAGTCGGGATATGCGATGACCGAGGAGCAACTTCGTAAATTCGAAAAATCGGGCGCGTCCTTCGAGTGAAATGGACAAGGGAAAGATGCCAATGCCGGACTACGGCGTGACAAGCGGAGCGTCCGCCCTCATTTCAGCCACCCGCCGACAATCACTGCGGGGGGAACCTCCGGATTCAGGGGGTCCCAGGCCGGGTAGCCTGCGATGGCGTGGATTTCGATGCTGTTGCGGATATCCGTGTATCCGCCGGAGATGACCCCGCCGTAGATGGTGGTATTGTTCCGAAGAATGACATTCCCCGCGGCGTACACGACGCCATTCAAGGTTGTATGATTTTGGATGGTGATCGTGCCGGTGCTCAATAAAGAAGGCATATTGGAACTGCCGGGGAATTCGGTCTGGGTGAAATGGTTGACAATCGTAATGTTTCCATTCACGACGATGGTGCCCGCGTAAGAGCTTAGGTTGCCGATGGTCAAGTCGCCGTTGACATACAGGACACCGTTTGAAATGCCGCCGACTGGCGCGGGCGACGCGATCGGATTGCCGGACAGGTTTTGATTGCCCTCCCGATAAGCGCCGCCGTTGGTCGCCATCTGCCGGTAACTGTCGAAATTAAACGGACCGGAAGGAGGCACGGGCGAAAGCGGCGCCCCGTTGCTGATGGTTCCGGTGACCCCCGAACTCCCGTTGACCGTGCCGCCGGCGGTGACATCGCCGTTGACTGTGCCGTTGGCCAGGCTGACATTGCCGTTGGCATGCACGTTGCCGTAAATATCGTACGCCCCCGTGGCCAGCGTGATCAGTCCGTCGGACAAGATGGCGGAGTTGGTGTCATAGAGCTCGTTCCAGTGCGTTTGGACCGTGCCGAGCAGCTCCATGATTGTGCGGTTGGAGGCTTCCATATAAATGCCGTCGCTGGTGATGAGCACATTGCCGTTCGTCTGGAGCTGGGTCGTTACATGGTAGGCGCCGTTGGAAAAAAAGGGCGCCGTGTAGGCGTTGCTCTGCCAAAACGCATAGTTGGTCCCGAGCTTGGCGATCATGTCGGCAATCCCGGCTTCCGCCACAGCCTGGGCCTGGGCATAGTGGGCCATGCGCTGGATGCGGTGCATGGACTGCCGCGACAGGACCACCATGGTGACGCCCGCCAGCATGAGAACCAGCGAAATGCCGAGAACGACGACCAGCGCCGAGCCCGAACGGCCATCGTGCGGGGCGTGCGGCTTCCCGATAGTATGACGTAGTGCGCGCATAGCGACTCCCTTCTTGATGTGGGGTAATTTCATGAATTAGGCCCCGCAGCGGGGCGGCTTTTACTTTGCTGTAGCCGTCGGACGTTTAGGCCGACGTTTTCGGATAACCGCGCGAGCCTATCGTCTCGCGGCTACAAACTTTGAAGTTCCTATACATGAACATAGCGGTTCTACCGAACCGCAGCTACACCAATCGGTGTAGAGGCCGTTCGTTAGAACGGCGGACTTCGATCACTTATTCGTGTTCAACGGCCGGACCTCCATGATTCCCACCGCCGTATTGACGCCGAAAGGGCCTTTTTTGAATATTTCCATTTCGATTTCCAGGCCTTTGACGAATGATTGGCCATCCACCGTGGCGCTGACGATGCCATAGTCCGGACCTTTGGCGAAATCGACCTGCAGGTCCACGAGGCCGGCCGGCACATCCCAGGCAATCGTGACGTCCCTTAGAATCGCGCTGTTGGTATGGAGCCCGCCGCATCCGAACAAGGCTTCATATTGCACGTAGCGTCCTTGCGGCGAAAGAAAGGCGAGACTATTGGCGCCATCGCAAAGCTGGAAATACCCCGGCGCCAGCCAGGCGCCGGCATCGCTCAAATCCGGCTGATTGCCGCTGCGGACGCGAATATCGATATCGGCGCCCTCCGCCAGATGTTCCACATGGGTCCATTTGAGTTCCTTGTAGCCGGGCGCTGTAATATGCGTGTCGAAAATGCCGGAGCGGTACAGGCCCTGGGATGGATAACGCACTTCCAGCGCGCTGACCCCCATGAGTGTGTTGGTCATAACGCCGCCCACGGCGGATAAGTAAGCGTTGCTTTGACGCCATCCCCGCGCGTTATTGAACTTTTCGGAATCCGTATGAAGGTCAAACTGAACCAGATAATTGCATTCCCGGTTGATGACGTAGTTCGGAACCCAGTCGCTGAGGGCGGACGTGCCGGACAGGATTTTTTTGTTGGGCGCGCCGCCGAAAGTCAGGTTGGAGGTCGTGCCCGCCACGGGGTTGGTCCCGGACAACTGCTTGGAAATTTTTGCGTTCTCGATGAATAGATTGCCATTGGTCCCGGCCTCGAACAGCACCCGAACCCACTCGCCGTTCATGGTGATGCCCGCGGCCGGATTGGTCCCTCCATAAATGATGTTGACCACCGCCGGCGATGTGTTGGAAACATCCACCGAATTGACGATGGCTTCCGTGCACCCGGCCGCGGTCCAGTTGGTGCCCTTGTCCATCGAGATGACAATGTCGGGAATGTAAGGATCAGCGGCAATGAAACTGTTGTCGGCTTTGCGGGTCACGTTGCTGTTGAGCACGCCCGGCGGGCTGTCGAAATTGGCGTCGCACCAGAGATCGTTTGGCGTCACGAAGGTGATGCTGTTGCTGACGGCGGCGCCATTGTAGGTCAGCTGGCAGTTCCCGCTCCAGGAGGCGCCGTTGCTGGACATATCCTGGGCCGAGACCGAACCGCCGGACAGGGAATAGGTGTAATAGGGGCTCCCCCAATACGCCGGATGAGAGTTGAGCGGCAGGTAAATCTCGCCTTCGCGCGGGCTGGCGCTTGGGCTGAGGGTGAACTTGTCGAAGCCGACCTTATAACCGGTGCTGTTGGTATTCTTGCCCTCGATGGTGAACTTCAGGTTGTGAACGCCGTTGCTGAGCACCGCGCTGCCCCAGTTGAACGTTTGGGCCTTGCAATAGGTTGGGGCATACCCGTCAAACATGATTTCGGGCGGCCGAATCCGCAGGTTCACAAGATTCTGGAAAACCACTTCTTCGGAAACGCTTTCTCCCGTCAGGCAGGTGTTGGTTCCAAGTACCACGTCTTGCAGTTGGGAATAAAGCTCGTTTGGCGTAGCGTTGGTCTTGCGCGGACTGAATACCGTGCGCCGCAGTTGGTCCGGGTCGCCTGGAAGGACGTGATAGATGACCGTTTTGGTCCACTTGATCTTGCCGGAACCATCCCGCTGGAGCAGGCCGTTGGTCACGGTCGCTATCGGGAAACTGATGGCGGTGTATTCGGAGGCGTTGGCGGGGTAAAAGGCCATCAATCCGATACCCACGCTGGAAAGGCGCAAATCCTGGCGCATGCGCTCCATGGCCCCTTCGAGGTCAATGTTGATTTCGTTCTTCACGGTCTCCGCCTGCCATGATCTTAACCCGTAGATAAAGGTGGAAAGTGAGCCGGTAATCACCAGTACGACAATCGTGGCGGCCACCAGCGCCTCGATCAAAGTGAAGCCGTGTGAAGACGGACGACAGACATGCATTGTGATTTTCCTTACATATTGCCGGTTAGCAGAGTGCTCAGCTCCACCGGCTTGGCGTTCATACTGCGCCGCGCGCCGGGATAGAGCACCTGGACCGTGATCTGGAGCAAATTGGGCGTCCCGTTGGTGTAGGCGGACACAAGTGTCGTTCGCCGATATATGCCTGTGGAGGTTATATTGCCTTTGCCGTCCACCGGGACCTGATTTTCATTCATGAGTAGAATGCTGGCGTATTCGAATTCCGTGGCGCGCTGAATCCGGTTCCGCGCAATGGTCATGGCCTTGTAATAATCGCAGGCCAATTGCTGTGACCGCATGGAAGCTACGGCCGAATTCAGAAAAAAGACGCAGAATATGACGAAAATAACACTGCAAACCATCACTTCAACCAGCGTGAATCCGGCTGTCGGCTGGCCTCGCCTGGGCGTAGCGTTCCGGCGTAGCCTGGTCGGCGGGACACAGTGGCGGAGCCTGGCAAACACGTCTGTTTGCCGGAATTTATTAATCATAGCTTCCTCACTTTGTGAGCGTAAACCCCTGAACCATTATCTCAAGCACAAACCATGCCATGCTTATGTTATGGCAAAAAGAATAATGATACAAGGTCGAGATTGAGTGAATCGTTATAGGGGGGTGTAGATGCGGTTCGACAGAACCGCGGATTGCCGTTCTTTCGAACGGCCGCTACAACTGAAGCCCGCTACCCAACTCGGTTACGTCATATTCCCCCGGGTAACGAAGGGGCTGCCCGCCATAACTGATCGGGACGACGATGGATTAGTTGGGGCATTAGTTCCAACATTGCCAAATATGAGAACCGCGCGGGCGACTCTTCATGTCCCGGCGCCGGCCGGTTACCGGACCCGACCGGAAGTTGCCGTCTCTGGTCTGGCGTCCGGCATCCCGCCTTCGCCCAAATGGCTACGGCGGGCAGGCCGTTGTCTGTCTTCTTTTTGCATTTCGTGCAGGGCCTGGCGGGCGGCGGATTGTTGGGCGTCGCGCTTGCAGGACTATCCAAATTCATGGTTTCCATCAGCTGACGGATTGAAGGCTAACAGACACAGGCAAAAGGTTTTCTGCTTGATTTTAAGGGCCGGCGTGTTATGGTAACAGCATGCATGGATTAATTGAACCGTTGTTTGTCTGTCCGCTAAGCGTTGTCCAAGCGCAAAGGGAAAATGTGTGTGAATATTGAACGTCAGCAAAAACTCCAATCTGAATTGGATCGGTTCTTGCCGATACTGATCGATCAGTTTAAAGCCTTGAAAATTATTGTATTTGGTTCGCTTGCCGGTAATGAAGTCGCGGAATGGTCTGACATTGACCTCGTGGTCGTGCGCGTTACGCGTTTGCGGTTTCTCGACCGGAGCGCCGAGCTGATCCAGGCCTTGCAACCTCGAGTGGGCGTTGACTTCCTTGTATATACGCCGGACGAATGGGACTGTTTGCAGAGGGAAAATCTTTTCGTTCGGAAGGAAATTTTCGAAAAAGGCAAGGAACTTTATGCCGCCTGACACACAGAAGTGGCTTGATTTTGCCCGCGAGGATATGCAAATGGCGGAACTGGCCATGCGCAGTTCCCTGTTCAGTCAAGTTTGTTTTCATGCTCATCAGGCGGCCGATGTCCGTCGGGAAAGGCGGGGCCGCGTTGTCCCGCAAAAGCGGCGTGGAGCCGACGATCCGATGAGCTTTCACTGCGCCGGACAATAGGCGGGCCGACGCGTTTTGCGACTGCCCGGCGCGCTGGGCGGCTTGTCTGCCATTCCTCCCAGGTCCAGTCGGTTTTGAGTTTATTTTTCGAGTTCATCAACTACTTCCTGGCGCAATTGGCGGGTTTCTTTCAACACATCGAAAGAGGGACAAGCCGCCAGTCTTTCCACTTCATTCCAATCAATTGCGGTGGTTTCTTTCAGGCATACAGCCATGAATTTTTTGGCGATGGCGCGGGCTTGCCTGTCGGGGCGCGGATAAAAAGCCATAAGAATTCGTTCCACCAGCATAAGCTCTGTGGGGGCAACGCTAATCACGCCGCAAGGTGTTTCGATTGTGCGGCACGGGGTGGTCGCTTCGTTTTCCAACAACCCCAGTAAATCAATATACAATCCAGCCACTTTCCAACTGCGGGGGCCGCCTGTCCCGCCCAATCGGCTGATCAAGTTTTGTGCCGTTCGCAATGGAATGGGGTTGAGATTGCGCCGGCACATATCAATGTCACCGGACATATAAGCGCCTTCCGTGTAAAACTCTACCGCTGAACCGCCCACGACTACCAGATCCCAGCCTGCTTCGCGAAAAACACGTGTGATTAACCCCGTAAGTTTCAAGGCTTTGGACAGCAAATCCGATGTTGCCAGAATATCGCTGATTTCAAGAGTAACATCTTTTTTCATAAAGATATTATGCGCTTTCATGGGCATGATTGGAAGCAGATTCATCTTGCGTTTGGACGGCCCTCTTCGGGTGCGCGTTTGGCTCGCCGCAATGCGTGTTAACGGCGACCTGTGTTGTCCGTCGGCAGGTTTTTCAGGGCCTGGCGGGCGGCGGATTGCTGGGCGTCGCGCTTGCAGGAGCCCTGGCCGACGCCGCCGACCTTGCCGGCGATGGCGACTTCCACGGTGAAGACGCGCGCGTGGGCTGGTCCTTCCTGTTTGACTAAGCGATAGTTAGGATTGGTTTTCCAGCGCTGTTGGGCCAGCACTTGCAGGTGTCCCTTGGGATTGTCGCCCCAGTTGTCGTCGGGGTGAATTGCGATCTGCGCCACGAACAAGGTCTGAAATATTTTGCGCACGGCTTTCAGGTCGCCATCCAGGTAGGCGGCGCCTATGATGGCTTCCATGGCGTCGGTAATGTTGGAATCGCGCTGGTGGCCACCGGACGCTTTTTCGCCTTTGCCCAGCTTGATGTCGGCGCCAAGATCGATGGAGGCGCCGATATGCGCCAGGGCCTTGCCGCTCGTCAGGCGGCTGCGCAGGCAGGTCAGCGGCCCTTCCTCGATGTCCGGATACAGACGGAAAAGGTAATCGCTGGCCACCAGGCCCAGGGCGGAATCGCCCAGGAACTCCAGGCGCTGGTTGTCGTTGCGGATATCGGCGCTTTCATAGCGGAAAGACCGGTGCATGAGCGCGGTGGCCAGCAGGTCCTTGTTGCGGAACGTATAGCCTATGCGTTTCTCCAGCGGCCGGTAAGGATTTTTTCGTATCTTCCACATATTGCTTCATTCGCCGATTGATCCGTCGTAAGAGAAACGTGTGACTTACGCCCGATTATTTATCGTCCCGCGCCTGTTTTTTCAGCTGGTCGGCCAACATGTCCTGAAACGCGGATGCGGTTTTCAGATTGCCGGAGCCTTCAATGGCTTTGACGGCAATATTCTGGACTTTTTCGTAGGCCAGTTCGTGCTGTTTGGCCAGTTTAGCGATCTGGTCGGTCTGTTGCTGGACTGTGGCCTGTAATGACTCGATCCTCGCGTTCAGCACATTGCGTTCGCCTTCATATTCCTTTTTCACCAGGGACAGATTGGCCGTGGCCGCTGTGTTCAGTTTCTCGGTCGCTTCCTTGACGGCCTTGCCGACGGCGGCATCCAATTCGGCCGGGAATTTTACGGTTCGGGCTCGCAACTCGTTGAGTTCGGCTTCCGCCGCTTTGAGCACGCGGGCGCGCTCCGCCCATTCCTTTTCCAGGGCTTCTTTTTTGGCATGCAGGTCTTTTTCCAGACTCTGTTTCTCGTCATTAAACTTGTCTATGGACTGCTGTCGATTGCGCTGGAAGGTGTATTCAAATTCCGTTTTTTCGCGTTCCCGCTTCTGGAGCGCGGCAGTTTCCTGCTCCTTCATTCGGAGTTCCACTTCCTTCCGTTCCTTGTTCCACTGATCGCGTGTTTCGTTAATTTCCGTTTCCAACGCTTCTTTCCTGGCGGTCATTTCAACCTCGAAATCCGAGCGTCGTTGGCTTTGAGCCTCAAGCAGGGCCGCTAACGAAGCGGCGGCCTTGTCAATTTCATACACCTCGCGGAGTTCCTGTTCCTTGACGGCGATGGCCTTCTGAACGTCCGTAAACCGGCCGACCTGCTGATCCAGCTTGTCTGCCAGCTCGCCCAGCATGCGTCCAATTTCAGTTTTGAGAGCGTAAATTTCCTTCGAAACCCCGGCAGAGGACAATGCCTCGGCCACCTGGACGGCGGCCTTGGCTTTTCTGTCTTCCACGATTTTTTCAGGGTTGAGTTGCGCCTCGCCCAGGTCCGGTTGTTGCTGGAGGGCCTCGGTGTAGGCGGAGAGCATTTCCTCTTTGGGTTTGCGGACGGGACGTTTAACGGGCTCAGTTTTTTTTATGGCCATGGCCGTGCTCCTGTATATGTTGAATGGTCATTTCAGGTGTTGTTGAACCGATAACAGCACATGTTTCATCTTTCATAAACCACTTCTCCGTTGGCGATTTCTTCAAGGAAGGTGACTTTGGGAGGATTGGGGCGCAACGGAATGACATCTACGGCGATGCGTTGGGCCAGGGGCTCAATCTTGCGCCGGTGCTTCATGGCCAACGGCAGATATTTTCCCGAACTGGTTTGAAAAATTGCCACATCCAGATCGTTCGGCGCATTGGAGCTTAAAAAAGACCCAAAAACAACGATGCGCTGAATTTCCGGTTCGTCCTTGAGAAAGTCGACCAATTCCCGGATGATTTTATTCTTTTGTTGAGGTGTCAGGGTCATGGAGCGGCATTTTCGTAATTCTTGGCAACCAACAATTCCGGGAAAAGTATTACGGGCACGGTTAAAAAAATCAAGGCAAAACGTAACAACTCAGGTAGTCAGGAGTCAGAATTCAGGATACAGAATAAAATACGTAAGAATCGGAAGAACGCGACAGACATTCCGCCAAGGCCTTGTGTTTAGCGCCGATTCTCTTCGTATTCGCTTGGCCTATACGGGTTCCTTATTCTGACTACCTGCCCGCAGTGCTACGCACAGCGTTGCAGGCGGGCTGACTCCTGAATTCTGACTCCTGAGCAGTTACGGCAAAACATCTATATTTTGTGGCCGCAATTACAGTCTCTATCTTTTGTCCATCGTCCGTCGTCTGTCGTCTGCCTTCCGTCTTCTGCCGTCCGCCGTCCGTCGTCCGTCGTCTGTCGTCTGCCTTCCGTCTTCTGCCGTCCGCCGTCCGTCGTCTGTCGTCCGTCTTCCGTCTTCTGCCGTCTGTCGTCCGTCTTCTGCCGTCCGCCGTCCGTCGTCTGTCGTCCGTCGTCCGCCTTCCGTCTTCTGCCGTCCGCCGTCCGTCGTCTGTCGTCCGTCGTCCGCCTTCCGTCTTCTGCCGTCCGCCGTCCGTCGTCCGTAGTCCGTCTTCCGTCTTCTGCCGTCCGCCGTCTGTCGTCCGTCTTCTGCCGTCTGTCGTCCGTCTTCCGCTTATGCGCGTGGATGGAATTTTTCGTGAATGGCTTTTAAGCGGGATTGGTCAATGTGTGTGTAAATCTGTGTCGTGGCGATGTCGGCGTGGCCCAGCATTTCCTGGATGATCCTCAACGGCGCGCCGTTGTGCAGTAGGTGGCTGGCAAAGGAATGCCGCAGGGTGTGCGGGCTGATGGGTTTGACGATTCCGGCCTTATGGGCGTATTGCTTGACCATTTTCCAGATGCTTTTGCGGCTGAACGCTTTCCCGGCGCGCGTCAGGAACACGACCCGATTGAGCGGGTCGGCGGTCAAGCGCGGGCGCGCCTGTTCCAGGTATTGGGTCAACACCGCGCCCGATTTTTCCGAGAAGGGCACAACCCGCTCTTTGCGCCCTTTGCCCACGCACCGCAGGTAGCCGGCATCGAAATGAACATCATTCAGCGTCAGGCCGCACAGTTCCGAGACGCGCAAGCCGGTGGCGTAGGCCATTTCCAAGAGCGCGCGGTCCCGAATGGCTTGCGGCTTGTCGCCTGCCGGGGCGGCCAGCAGGCGCTCGACTTCCTTTAACGCGAGCGTCGCCGGCAAAACTTTCCAGAGCCGCGGCGATTCCATCACTTCCGTCACGTTTCGGCCAAGCAAGCCTTCCTGGTGGAGGTAGCGAAAAAAAATCTTGACGGCAACGAACAGGCGCGAAATGGAATTGAGGCTGAGGTTGCGCTCCTTGGCGTCCATCAGGAAATCCAGGATGTGCTTGCGCGACACGGCGTTCAGCGTGTCGATTTTGCGCCCTTCCAGAAAACGGACGAATTTGCCGAGATCGGCGCGGTAGGCCGTTTGCGTATTTGGGCTTAACCCCCGCTCCAGGGCGATGTAGTCGATAAACTGGTCAACGAGGGCATTCATTAAGAAATGCAGAATGCAGAATGAAGAATGCAGAAACTTAATATCGCCGATACCGGAAGGTTCCCATCTATGCTTTTTTCTTTATTCTGCATTCTTCATTCTGCATTCTTAATTTGTTTGGCCGCATTGGTCGGGGCGCGGATATCGTTGGCGTCGAATCCGGCGCCGGCGATCGTGAACTCAATGTTTTTCCGGGCGATGACCATGGAGTCGTAGGTGACGGTCAAGGTGTGCTGCTGGTAATCCGGTATAATGGCTTTGATGCCCGGCTGGCGCATGAAGGCGTCCTGAATGACCTGGGCGCCGGCCTGGTTTTTCAGGCCGGGCACGGCCACGACGACGGTGCGCATATCCTGCTTGCGGCATCCCGCAAGGCAGACGGTCAGGAGCATGATCGGCAAAAGCATTTTCCACATAAGGTTTTTCTCCCCTGTGCGATTTTATTCTTTTAATCCAGTCCCGTTCTTATACACTGAAACACAGTCGGAAATCAATAAAAAGTGTGAACCGTTAGGCCATCGACCATTGACCATCGACCATTGACCATCGACCATCAACCATTCCAAAGGAGTATGTCATGCATAGCGATCGGATCAAGCACGGGGTTGAACGGGCGCCGCACCGGAGTCTTTTACGGGCGCTGGGGGTCAAACCGGAGGACATGGATAAGCCGTTTATCGGCGTCTGCAACTCGTTCGTCGAGATCATTCCCGGCCATATGCACCTGAATGCCGTGGGGCGCCTGATATGCCGTCAGATTCGCAAAGCGGGCGGAATCCCGTTCGAATTCAACACCATCGGCATTTGCGATGGCATTGCCATGGGGCATGCGGGCATGAAATATTCCCTGCCGAGCCGCGAGTTGATCGCCGACTGCGTGGAATCCATGGCGCGAGCCCATTGTTTTGACGCGCTCATTTGTATTCCCAACTGCGACAAGATTGTGCCTGGGATGATCATGGGGGCCTTGCGGGTCAATGTGCCGACCATCATGGTCAGCGGTGGGCCGATGGCGGCCGGGCGGGCGCCGGATGGCAAAGCCCTCGATCTGATCAGTGTTTTTGAAGGCGTTGCGGCCCGCAGTCAGGGCAAGATTAGCGCCGACCAATTGGACGCCGTTGAGGCCCAGGCTTGCCCAGGTTGCGGCTCTTGTTCGGGGATGTTCACCGCCAATTCCATGAATTGCCTGTGCGAGGCCTTGGGACTGGCCTTGCCGGGCAACGGCACGATCCTGGCCGCCGATCCCCGGCGCCGGTCGCTCTATACCAAGGCGGCCAAAAGAATCGTGGAAATGGCCCGGGACGAAGGGCCGAAACCGCGCGACTTGGTGACGGAGTCCGCGCTCGACAACGCTTTTGCCCTGGATATGGCCATGGGGGGCAGTTCCAACACCGTTCTGCATGCGCTGGCGATCGCCCATGAGGCCGGCGTGCACTACGATCTCCATCGGATTGACGATATTTCCAAACGGTGTCCGGTGATCTGCAAGGTCTCGCCCTCCAGTCTGTATCACATGGAGGACGTGGACCGCGCCGGCGGTATCAACGCGATCATTAAAACGATCCAGGCAATCTCCGGGTTGATCCATCCGGAAACCCCCACGGTGACTGGCCGGACGCTCGCGCGCAATGTGAGCCGGGTGAAGGTCTTGGATACAGACGTGATCCGGCCGTTGGACAATCCTTATTCGCCGGAAGGGGGCTTGGCGATTCTCTGGGGCAACCTGGCGCCGGAAGGCGCCGTGGTCAAGACGGCCGGCGTGGCGCCTTCCATGCGAACGTTCGAGGGCCGGGCGGTGATCTTTAACTCGCAGGAAGAGGCCTGCGCCGGCATTCTGGCCGGGAAAGTCGAGGCGGGCCATGTGGTGGTGATCCGTTACGAAGGTCCGCGGGGCGGTCCGGGTATGCAGGAAATGCTGGCGCCCACGTCCTATATCATGGGGCAGGGGTTGGGGGAACAGGTCGCCTTGATCACCGATGGGCGCTTTTCGGGCGGGACCCGGGGCGCCTGTATCGGCCATGTTTCCCCGGAAGCCGCCGCGGGCGGTCCCATTTCCTTGCTCCGGGACGGGGACTTGATCCGCATCGATATTCCCGGCCGCTGCCTGGAAGTGAAGCTGGCCGAAGCCGATCTCCAGCGCCGGCGCGCCGAGCTTCCGCCCTATACTCCGCGGGCTTTGACCGGTTACCTGAAGCGCTACGCTGAAAAGGTCGCCAGCGCGGGAAGCGGCGCCGTGCTCAATTAAATGCGGAATGCAGAATGTGGAAATTCGGGGAAATCATTAGATGCTGTAGTTTTGGAAGAACGGCGCAACAGGCTGTTGCGCCCTGCCTGGGAACAGTTGCGGCGTCACCCGCCTCCGGCGGACAATCCGGGTAGCCGCGCCGGTAACGGCGTGGATTCTTCGGCCTGCCCACCATAGCCCCGGGGCGACGGCGGGCGGCCACGGCGTCACCGCCGCGGCTACATAAAACAGTTGCGGCGTCACCCGCCTCTATTTTATCCGAAATGGGCCCGAATGTAGCGGATCGAAGCGTCCAAGGAAGGCAGTATCTTGGTGCAGTAACGCACCATCCAGGGACTGCTGTCCTTGAAGGTGAACGGCGAAAACGCCACGACAAATTTGCCCAGATGATGCGAGGCGTAAAACACTTCCATGGCGGTGCCGATGGACGGTTTATTGTAATTGACGAGCAACAGGTCCGCGTTCCGAATGTCCTGTAGATCGAATTCCACGATTTCATTGGCGCTATCCACCTCGCGGTCCTTGAAATTACGCCGCATGGGATCCAGCAGTGTGAACGCGCGGCCAAGTTTTTTGGCGGCGGTTTTGCGCCATTCCCGGGCCACCCCGCCTTGTTCATCCATGATCGGTCCGCATAAATATATGGTTTTCATCATGCACCTCGTGGCGTTTAATTCAAAGTATAGGAATCTACCGCAACTGGCATATCTGCCCGCGGCGGACAATCCTGCGGTTCTATCGAACCGCCACTACACCCGTTCAGTGTAGGGGCCGTTCGACAGAACGGCAAAGGCGCGGCCTTTGGCCGCCTAACTCGATGTTAAGGAAATTCAATCTGATGTAGAGCCGGTTTTTCCTCCATAGGCGGATCCGCCTCCGGCGGAATACCGGCTATCCTATGCCGAAGATAGCCGACGTAAAGTCGGCTCTACATGAAAAAGTCGCCCCGCTTTGCGGGGCCTAATTTAATGTATAGGAAATCCAAACCCGCCGGGTCAGGGGACCCGGCCTACAATACTGTAGGCCCGGTGCCCTCACCGGGCGTTATGAAAAGCCGCCCCGCTTTGCGGGGCCTAACTCGATGTACAGGAATTTTCCGCCATTGGCGGATCCGCCTCCGGCGGACAAAACATAGCGGTTCTAACGAACCGCAACCACACCAAATCGGTGTAGAGGCCGTTCGATAGAACGGCAAAGTTGCCGCAAAGAGGCGCAAGAGACACAAAAAAGATTTGACTGTTTGGTTCTTTCTTGTGCTTTTTGTGCATTTTTGCGGCTAATCTCAGTTGCGAAAGTCGCCCCGCTTTGCGGGGCCTAACTCAGTGATGCGACATATCTTAGCAAACCAGTATGCACGCAACAACCGTATCTTTTAAAACGGTCGGATGCCGCCTGAATCAGGCCGAGACAGCGCGTTTGCGCGCCGTGTTTCAGGCGTCCGGCTATCGGGTCGTGCCCTTCGGCGCGCCCTGCAAGGTCTGCGTCATTCACGGATGCGCCGTCACGGCCAAGGCCGAACAGAACAGCGTCCGCATTGCGCGCGGCGCCAAGCGCCGGGCCGGCGCGTTCGTGGTGCTGGCCGGCTGTCCGGTCTCGGCGGGCGGACGCGCCCTGCGGACGCCCGATTGCGCGGACCTTCTGGTAGGTCAGTCCGATAAATTCCGATTGCCGGCCTTGCTGGCTGAGCATGGGTTTCCATCCGGTCTGTCTGGAACGGCGCCGGCATTGCCTTCGTTCGACACGACACGGGCCATCGTTAAAATCCAGGACGGATGCGATTTCCACTGCGCCTACTGTATTGTGCCGCGCGCGCGCGGGCCGGCTTGGAGCCGGCCTTTTGAGGAGATTGTCGATGAAATCGAAGGCCTTGTCCAGGCCGGTTACCGGGAGATCGTTCTGACGGGCGCCAATATCGGTTGTTATGAAGATCATGGCCGCAAGCTCTCTGCTTTGCTCCGCCGGATCGAAACGGTGTCCGCCCTGGAGCGCATCCGTTTGAGTTCCCTCGAGGTCAGTACGGTGGAGCGCGAGGTCATCGATTGCATGGCTGCGTCCCGCAAACTATGCCGGTTCCTGCATCTGCCGATGCAAAGCGGGAGCGATCCGGTTCTGCGTGCCATGCGGCGGAAGTATGCCATTCGGGAGTATAACGCCGTTGTGGCCTATGCCGTTGAGCGGGTCGAAGGAATCGGCCTGGGAACCGACGTGCTGGTGGGCTTTCCGGGGGAGCGCGCGGAGGATTTTGACGCCACGGAAGCAATGATTGCGCAAGGGCCTTTCAGCAATGTGCATGTATTCGCCTATAGCCTTAGGCCCGGAACCCCTGCGTCCGTGATGAAGCCCCAAGTGCCGGAGAGCGAAAAAAGAAGACGGGTTTCCAAACTCTCGGCGCTGGCGCGCGAAAAACGAATGGCTTTTGCCCGCCGCTGGATTGACCGCGAAGTGGCGGTCCTGGTCGAAGCGGTCGATGCCGCGGGGGTGGCCACCGGCTGGACGGGCGAATATTTGCCGGCGCGGATTCGGCCTTCTTCTGCTAAACTCGGCGGTGGTCTGACCGCAACGCTGGCGCGCAACCGGATTATTCGTTTTGTGCCGCGTTCTGTGGAGGGCGATATCCTTATCGGCATGGTCTGAGTTTTACTGCTTGACATGCTTGCATGGCGTAACCTATTGTCCTCTCACGGATTAAGCCAAAAAAGTTTGTAATGACATTCAGGAGGGCGCGGGGTTATGACAAAACGGGATTTGGTTATGCGGATTGCCAAGGAAACCGGGATGATTCAGCAGGATGTGTTTGTAATCCTTCAGAAAACGCTCGATTATATTGTGGAAAGCCTGGCCAAGGGCGAAAACGTGGAATTTCGTAATTTCGGCGTTTTCGAAGTGTGCATTCGCAAATCCCGCATCGGCCGGAATCCTAATAAACCCACCCACGTTGTAACGATTCCCACCCGTAAGGTGGTCAAGTTCAAGATGGGCCGGATCATGAAAGCCCTGGTGATGAAACCCGTCAAATCATGACGACGGAAGCCGCTCATTTCGATGCGCCGCGCGGCATGCGGGATTTTTATCCCGCAGATATGGCCGTCCGCAACGCGATTTTTGACGCCTGGCTCCGTTCCGCCCGCGCCTTCGGGTTTGCCCAGTACGATGCCTGCGTTGTGGAATCGCTCGACCTGCTCAAGCGCAAGGGCGGCGAGGAAATCGTCGAGCAAATCTACGCCTTCAAAGACAAAAGCGATCGGGACCTGGCCTTGCGTCCCGAAATGACGCCAACCCTGGCCCGCATGATTGTGGCGCGCCAGGGTCAACTTGTTTTCCCCTTGAAATGGTTCGCCGTCGCCCAGTGTTTCCGGTACGAGCGCATGAGCCGTGGACGCAAACGGGAACATTATCAATGGAACCTGGATGTGGTCGGCGAGGCTTCCGTTTCCGCTGAAGTCGAAGTGCTGGCTTGTGCCGTCCAAGCCCTGAACCTGCTCGGCTTGAATGCGGGGGAGGTCAAAATCCATCTCAGCAGTCGCGCCCTGTTGGCGGCTTTGCTGGCGAAGGCCGGTATCCCGCCGGCCTTTCATGCGGCCACCTTCCTGGCGCTCGATAAACGCGGCAAACTTGAGGATGCCGATATCCGGCGTCTGCTCCAGGAATCCGGACTGGATCTCGCGGCCATCGAGGCGGTTTTCCGCATCCTCGGCCTTCAATCGCTGGAACAGGCCGCCGCCATGCTCGGCGAACAGAACCCTGCCTTGACGGCGGTGCAAACGCTCTTCCGTTTGGCGAACGAAGATGGCCTCGGCGCAATGCTTGTATTCGACATCGGCGTGGTGCGGGGGCTGGGCTATTACACCGGCTTGGTGTTCGAGGCCTTCGATGCCGAGCGTAAATTCCGGGCGCTTTTCGGCGGGGGGCGCTACGACAATCTGTTGGGCGACGTCGGCGGAGCGCCCATGACCGCCGTCGGCCTGGGGTTTGGCGACGTGGTGATTGCGGAACTGTTGGCCGACAAAGGGCGCATAGCCGGTCTGCAGTCCAAGCTGAATTGCGCTGTGGGCTACATGGAGGATTTTCAGCAATCGGTTGCGCGGCAGTTCGCGCGCGCCTTGCGCCGCGGCGGAATGAGCGTGGATATGGCGTTGCATGCCGAGAAACCCAAACAATTTTTTGGGCGGGTCGGCAAGGGTGCGTTCCAGAAAGCGGTTTATGTGGGACCCGATGACGTGGCCCGGGGCGCCGCGCGCATCAAGAATCTGGATGACCGCACGGAAGAGGAAATGCCGCTGGCCGATCTGCCGGGGTAAAATCGGGTGACAGGCTTAATAGTACCTCAGACATCAGGAACCGCTGCAAATAACAGGAAAATCCCTGCACAGAGGAACCACGAATAAACACGAATGAACACGAATTTTGCAGGAAATAATTAGTGTCTATTGAGGAGCGTTGCATGCAAATAATGAAACCAAGTCCGATCGCGCTGGGGTTTGGCCTTGTGGCCTGGGCTGTTGCCGTTCAGGCGCAAACGAGCGCCCTGCCGCTTGCGGCCGCGGCGCTCGCGCCAACCAATGCCGCGGCGGCCGTTTTTCGAAGCGCCGATACCAATAGCGACGGGTGGGTGAGCCGGGCCGAATTCGGCGGGTATGTCGGGAAATCGACCTTCGAAAAACTGGACGCCAACAAGAACGGCGCGATTACGCTGGAGGAATGGAGGGCCGTGGACTATTCGCCGGATGCAAAAATGCATTTCGACGCCTTGGATAAAGATCGAAACGGCAGAATCAGCTACCCGGAATTTTCGAATGCGTCCGACTGGGGGAGCGCCTTGAACGACTCGTTTAAAGCGCTGGACCGGGACCGGGACAGCAACTTGGCGCCGGGCGAGTTGACCGGACGGCCCATGTTCCGGCTGTTGTCGGTTGATTTTTAGCCCCCGGCGCCGGATGGCCGATCATGAATCTGGATCAGCTTCAACAACAGTTCGGCATAGCGGGCCGAGTCCAATTTGCGGAAGGGCGCGGTCGCTTGCTTAAGGCCGTGCTTGAGCGCGCCTCCGGCGCGCGGGCCGAGATCTATTTGCATGGCGCGCATGTGTCCTCCTGGCAACCCGCGCGGGGCCGCGAAACGCTTTTCGTGAGTTGTGCGTCGCACTTTAAGGATGGAACGCCCATCCGGGGCGGTATCCCGGTGATTTTTCCGCAGTTTGGCGACGGCCCGCTTCCCAAGCATGGATTGGTCCGCTCCCGTGCTTGGTCCGTGGCGCGTACGGCCTTGGGGGCGGATGGCGTCGTTGCGATCGCCCTGCGGCTGGAGGACGATATCCGGACGCGCGCGCTCTGGCCGCACCCCTTTGCTCTGCAGTTGACGGTGTCGCTTGGACCGGCTTTGATCATCGAGTTTGCCGTGAAAAACACGGGATCGGCGCCGTTCCCATTCCAGACGGCCCTGCATACCTACTTCCAAGTGGCCGATATCGCGCAAACCAGCCTGCGCGGCTTGCAGGGCGCGGCTTTCGATGATTTCCTTGCCCCTGGCCCGACCGTCGAAACGCGGGAGGTCGTGACGTTCGACCGGGAAACCGACCGGATCTATCTCAATGCGCCCGATCGCGTGGCGCTGGATGACCGGGGCAACAAGCGCAAGATCGTAATCGCGAAAAGCGGGATGAGCGATGTCGTGGTCTGGAACCCGTGGATTGAAAAATCCGGGCGGATGGAAGATTTCGGCGATGACGAATATCGGCGCATGGTCTGCGTCGAAACCGGTTGCATGAGCGCGCCGGCCGTGCTGGCCCCCGGCGCGCAATGGTCCGGACAAACCACATTAACGTGCGAGAACGAATCGAGTTAGGCGGCCAAAGGCCGCGACTTTGCCGTTCTCTCGAACGGCGCTACAACGAGCCGGTGTAGTTGCGGTTCGATAGAACCGCTTGCCGCCGTGTGGATTGAAATTCCTATACATCGAATTAGGCGGCTAACGCCGCAACTGTTCCATGTAGAGCCGACTTTATGTCGGCTGTCATAGCCGGTGTTCCTCCGAAGGCGGAGCCGCCAATGGCGGAAAATTAATATATACATCAAGGCGGGATGCGGAATGAAGAAAATGATTTGTGCTTGTCTGACTTCCGGATTCTGCATTCTGCATTCTTCATTCTGCATTTCTTAAGGAGTCTCTCATGGAGGTTGACGATTGTTCGCTCCCGGACATGTTCCGGGCCGGTGTACGCCGATTCGCCCGCCAACCGGCCGTTGTGTTCGACGGCCGCACGCTGGATTTCGCCGCGGTGGACCGGATGAGCGACCGGGTGGCCGCCGCGCTGGCCCGGCGTGGTATTCGGAAAGGCGACCGCATCGGGCTCTATTGCATCAATTCCGACTTCTTCCCGCTGGCTTATTTCGGCATCTTGAAAGCCGGCGCGGTCGTTGTGCCGATCAACCTGTTGTTGAATCCCAAGGAAGTCGCGTTTATTCTCAACGATGCCGGCGCGCGGGCCTTGTTTTATCACGGCATCTTTGCTTCTGCCGTCAACGCCCTGCGTCCGTTGGCGCCGGACCTGGAGTTTTTTGTGTGCATCGGCGCTCAGCCGGCGCCGCCGGATATTTCGTGGGCGGAATGCGCGGAGGCGCAAGGGCCGGCGCCGGTGGTGGCCTTCAATCCGGCGGAAGACCTGGCCGCTATTTTGTACACCTCCGGAACGACCGGGCGGCCCAAGGGCGCCATGCTGACCCACCGTAATCTGGCGAGCAATATCAGGAGCACCTTGCAGGCCATGCACGTTCAGCCGGGGGAGGAGCGTTTCCTGGTTATCTTGCCGCTCTTCCACGCTTTTGCCGCCATGGCCTGCATGTTCCTGCCGCTCATGTCGGGTAACGCCATGGTGCCCCTCTCGCGCTTCGATCCCTTGCATGTTGCCAGGATGATCGCGGCCGAGCGGATCACCTTGTTCATGGGCGTGCCCAGCATGTATGTGGCGCTCCTGCGCCTGCCGGATTCCGTCGTGCCCCATTTCGAGACGCTGAAATTCTGCGTCTCCGGCGGCGCCGCCCTGCCGGTGGCAGTCATGCGCGCGTTCGAGGCGCGCTTTGGCATGAAAATTTATGAGGGCGATGGCCCGACCGAGTGCGCGCCGGTCACGTGCGTCAACCCGATCGGCGGGCAAACCAAGCCCGGCACGGTCGGACTGCCGGTGCCGAATGTCGAAATGAAAATCGTGGACGAGCAGGGCCGGGATGTGGCCGACGGCGCGATCGGTGAAATCTGTGTGCGCGGGCCGAATGTGATGAAGGGCTATTGGAAACTGCCGGCCGAGACGAAGGAAGCCTTTTTCGGCGACTGGTTCCGCACGGGCGACTTGGGCGTCCGCGACGCGGACGGCTATTTCAGCATCCTGGATCGCCGCAAGGACATGATCATTGTCAACGGCATGAACATTTACCCGCGCGTTATCGAGGAGGTTTTGGCCCGCTGCGAGGGCGTCTGTGAGGCGGCTGTGGTGGGCGAGCCGCATAAAATGCACGGCGAGATTCCCGTGGCCTATGTGGCGCTCAAGGATGGCGTCCCGGCCCCGGAGCGCGTCGGGCCAGCGATCGCCCGGCTCCGGGCTTGTTGCCTGGAGAGCCTGGGCCGGCATGAGGCGCCTCGTAAATTTTTATTCTTGCCCGAATTGCCCAAGAACGCCGCCGGCAAGATCATGAAGCGCGAACTGCGCAAGCACGGCGAGATCGAGCGGGGCGTTCTAAGCACGTAGAGCGTGGAGCGTGTTCTGGTCCGCTGGCCGATTGTCCTTAATTTATGGTTTACGCTCAACGCTATACGCTTCACGCTCCACGTGCTTCAGTCCCACAGCTTCTGCGGATACACGCCGGTTTCGATCAACCGGCGAATGCCGGATGCCACAAAGGGCTTGTCTTCCTTGTAGGTGACGCCAAACCATTTTTCCGGCGTATCGAGCACGCGCATGGTGATTTTTTGTTCGCGGATCAGTTCGTCGGCGATGGCGGGCATCAGGAACTCGGCTTTGGGGTGGCCGGCGGCTTTTTTGAGGAACGCGGGAAATTTTTCGTCGAGGAACCCGAACAAGGTCGGCGTGAACCCGAACATGTTCATGGAGGCGATTTCGTGGCCGTGGAGACTCACCCATTGGCCGCGCTCGTTTTCGTAGCGGGCGCCTTCGGCGGTCTTTTCGATCTTGAACCGTTCCGTGACGCTGCTCAACATCCGATGCGCATCCACCTCGCAGATGCCGCGTGTGACCGACCCGTGCTCCGAGAGCGTGTTGACCAGCTGGAATCCGACCATGGCATAGGCCGTATCGGTTGGCGCCACATTCTGCAGGTAACGGGCGATCGTCGCGTAAGACCCGGCCCCGTAAAAATCGTCGGCGTTGATGACGGCAAAAGGCTCCTTGACCGCGGTCTTGCAACGCATGATGGCGTGTCCCGTGCCCCAGGGTTTACTGCGGTCCGGCGGCACGGCAAAGCCCGCCGGCAGATCGGCCAGCTCCTGAAACACGTAGTCCACCCCGATGCGACCCATAAAATGCGCCCCAATGGCCTCCTTGAAATCCTTTTCGATGTCGCGCCGGATAATGAACACCACCTTGCCGAACCCGGCGCGGATGGCGTCGAACACCGAATAGTCGAGCATGATTTCCCCGGAGGGTCCCACCGGCTCGATTTGTTTCAAACCGCCGTACCGACTGCCCACACCCGCCGCCATGACAACTAAAGTTGGTTTCATGTCTGCTGTCCTTAAATAAATGTTCAACCGGAACCGCGCTGTTTAAAATAATTTTGCACATTGCTTTTCGGGTGTCAACGGCGGATTGAAAATGAGGCTTGGACAGCGGCGCCATCCTGATGTAAATTCAAAGCAGAAATTTTCCGCCAGAAGGCGGATCCGCCTCCGGCGGAAAATCCGGGTAGACGCGCCCGTGAGGGCGTGGATTCCTCCGACGGCCACGGCGTCACCGCCGCGGCTACATGAAACAATTGCCTCGATTCGCGGGGCTTAATTAACGAAAGAGGAAATGCTGATATGACCAATTTAAAGCTGGAACGCCCCCTGGCGGTGCTGGATATCGAGTCCACGGGCATTAACCCGCGGATGGACCGCATCATCGACCTGGCGATTGTCAAGCTGTTCCCGGACGGCCGGCGCGAACAGCATGCCTTCCGGCTGAACCCGGAAATCCCCATTCCGGCCGAGACCACGGCCATTCACCACATTACCAATGCCGACGTGGCCCATGCGCCGCCATTCCGGCAGATGGCCGCCGCCATCCTGGAGATTTTAGCGGACTGCGACCTGGGCGGGTTCGGCGTCGTGCGGTTCGATATCCCGATGCTCGCCGAGGAGTTCGCGCGCGCCGGGGTTGCGTTCGATCCCGACAGCCGGCGCATTGTGGATGCCCAGCGGATTTATCACAAGAAGGAGCCGCGCGATCTCTCCGCGGCGCTGTATTTTTATTGCGGCGAAATGCACCTGGGCGCCCACGGCGCCGAGGCCGATGCCCTGGCCACGGTGGCGGTCCTGGAGGCGCAGTTGCAGAAATACAGCGACCTGCCGCGTTCCCTGGACGAGCTGGACAAGTATTGCAATCCGCCGCGCAATCCGGCCTGGGCCGATCGCACGGGCAAGCTCAGGTGGCAGAACGGCGAACTGCTCGTCAATTTCGGCGTGCAAAATATCGGACGGAACCTCAAGGACCTCGCGCGCGACAATCCCAAGTTCCTGAAATGGATCCTGAAAAGCGATTTTCCGTCCGACACCAAACGCATCGTGGCCGACGCCCTGGAAGGCCGCTTCCCGACGCCGCCGGCTGAGAAGGCGGCGGATGGGGAGTGAAGTGGTTTTCACCACAGAGTCACAGAGGGCGCAGAGAAAGAATACCGGACCAAAACTCTGTGTTCTCTGTGGCTCTGTGGTGAAAACGGATTTGGTTGCGGAGACCATGAACATGCCTGATCTCATCAAAATCGCGCTTTCGGTCTTGAAAATCACGGCGGCCGTTTATGTTGGGCTGTGCATCCTGCTCTTTTTCCGCCAGTCCCGCATGGTATATTTTCCGCTGGCCGAGGTGCAGGCCACCCCCGCGGATGTCGGGCTCGCGTATGAATCCGTCGTTTTGGAGGCGGCGGACGGCATACGGCTGGCCGGCTGGTATGTGCCTTGCGAGAAGGCCCGCGGCACGGCGCTCATGTGCCACGGCAACGGCGGCAATATCGGCGACCGCCTGCATCCGGTCGGACTTTTCCACGAACTGGGCCTCAATGTCCTGATTTTCGACTATCGCGGCTATGGCGAAAGCGCCGGCAAGCCTTCGGAAGAGGGCACCTACCAGGATGCGCAGGCGGCCTGGCAGTATTTGGTCGGGAAGCGCAACACGCCGCCGGAAAAAATCGTTGTTTTTGGCCGATCCCTGGGTGGCGCCGTGGCGGCCGGCCTGGTCGAGCGTGTTGCGTCTGGCGCGCGCGCGGCGCCCGCCGCCCTGATCCTGGAGGCCACCTTCACCTCGATCCCGGACATGGGCGCGCGGCTTTATCCCTGGCTGCCGGTCCGCCTGCTGAGCCGCTACCGTTATAATACGCTTGCGCGCCTGGAGCGGATTAACTGTCCGGTGCTTGTCGCCCACAGCCGGGAAGACGATATGATCCCGTTCGAGCATGGCCAACGTTTGTTTGCCGCCGCCCGCGCGCCGAAGACTTTTTTTGAGTTAACCGGCGCGCATAACGAGGGCGAAATTCTGACGACGCCGGCCTATCGCCAGGCGCTGGATAAGTTTCTGACGGCGCAATTGGGTTCGTTGCGCGATTGACACGGGAAGCAGCCGTATGATTCCGGCGAAGAGTTTTTTGGCCGGCCTCGCGAACAACCGGGAGGAGCCGGTGACAGTCAGACCTCAAACAACGCCATCTGGCCGGGGTGGTTTTTATCCTTGCGCAGACGATGGCGCGCCAGCTTCGGTTGACCGGCTTCGCCGAATTCACCCTCTTCCAGGTTGAGCAGAATTTCCCGGGCGCGGTCCACAACTGTTTGGGGCAGACCGGCCAGGCGGGCCACTTGAATCCCGTAACTCTTGTCGGCGCCGCCGGGCACGATTTTGCGGATAAAGACGATGCCGTCGGCCTGCTCGCGGACGAGCACGTTGTAGTTTTTCACGCCATGCAGGGTCATGGCCAGGTCGGTGAGTTCATGGAAATGCGTGGCGAAGAGGGTCTTGGCCTTGACCGTTCCGTGCAGGTGCTCGGCCACGGCCCAGGCAATGCTGATGCCGTCAAAGGTGCTCGTGCCGCGGCCGATCTCGTCGAGCACGATGAGGCTGTTGGCCGTGGCGTTGTTCAGGATGTTGGCGGTTTCCTGCATTTCCACCATAAAAGTACTGCGCCCGCGCGCCAGGTCGTCGCTGGCGCCCACACGCGTGAAGACCCGGTCCACGATGCCGATTTCGGCGGAGAGCGCCGGCACAAATGACCCCATTTGCGCCATGATTACAATCAGGGCAACCTGGCGGATATAGGTTGATTTCCCGGCCATGTTTGGGCCGGTGATAATGATCTCCCTGTTTTCGCCGCCATCGAGCAGGGTGTCGTTGGGCACAAAGCGGTCCGCATTTGGCATTTGCTCGACTACCGGATGGCGTCCGTCCTTGATGGTCAAGGCGTCACTCTCGGTCATAACCGGCCGCGCGTAACGCAAGGCCAGTGCCCGGTCCGCCAGGGCGGCCAGGACATCCAACTGCGCCAGGGCTTGGGCCGAGGCCTGGATGGATTCCGTGGCCTGCACGAGGGTGGCGCGGATTTCCAGGAAGAGGTCATATTCCAGCGCCATGGCGCGATCCTGGGCGCCGAAAATTTTTGTCTCGTAGGTCTTCAGTTCGGGCGTGATGAAGCGCTCGGCGTTGACTAAGGTCTGTTTGCGGGCATAATCGGCCGGAACATTGGCGGCCTGGCCTTTGGAAACCTCGATATAGTAGCCGAATATTTTGTTATGCCGAACCTTGAGCGTCTTGATGCCGGTGCGTTCTTGCTCCTTGGCCTGGTATTCGGCCAGCCAGTTGCGGCCCTGTGTGGCGGCATCGCGCAGGGTATCCAGTTCGGCGTGGTAGCCGTGCCGGATCAGGCCTCCTTCCTTAATGCCGATCGGCGGCTCATCGACAATGGCTTGTTCTACCAGGGCCACCAGCTCGGGTTGGGGCAGAATGGTGTGACCCAGGGCCGCCAGTGATCGAACGGGGGAATCGGCCGCGAGGTTTCGGACCGTCGGCAGGGCGGTCAGCGATTGCGCCAGCGCGCGGACATCCCGGGCATTGCCGTTGCCGGCGCCCAGGCGCGCCATAATGCGCTCCATGTCGCGCACTTGCGCCAGGGCCTCGCGCAAGTCGCGCAGGAGCGCCCGGGTCTTGCAAAAGTGCTCGACGGCGTCGAGGCGGTCCCGGATGGCTTCGAGACGGGTCAAAGGACGCAATACCCATTCGCGCAGAAGCCGGCCGCCCATGGGGGTCTTGGTGCTGTCCAACACTCCCAGAAGTGTCGTGACTGTGCCGCGATCGCGACCGGCGCCGTCGGGCGATGACACCGAAGGCAGACTTCGGGAAGCGACCAGGTCCAGGTTGCTGCGCGTGGCCTCGTCCATGATCAGAAAATCGCCGGGATTCCGGATAAACAAGCGTTGGACATGCGCCAGATTGCGATGTAACGCATTGCCGAGGTAATGCACTATGCCGCCGGCCGCCCCAACGATGGCCGGATGGCCCTCGGCTCCGAAACACTCCAGGGACTGCACCTTAAAATGGCGCAGGAGCGTGTCGTGGGCCGTCTCGTATTCGAAGGTCCAGTCGTCGTGCGGGCTTACCATGAGCGCCGGAAGCTGATTCAAGAGTGTGCGCAAAGATGAGGCCGGATCGCGGGCGGCTTCGGCGGGCAAAACGCATTCGGTGGGCGCGAGCCGGAGCAGGTTGTCGCGGAGCGCCTCCAGGTCGCAAGATTCTTCCGCCTGAAAGGAACCCGTGGAGAGGTCCAGCAGGGCCAGGCCGAAAATCCCGCCGGTTTCGTAAAGACCGGCCAGGTAATTGTTGCGGTTGCGGTCGAGGATTTGATCGGTCAGCACGGCGCCCGGGGTCAGAATGCCGGTCACCTCGCGCCGGACGATCCCCTTGGCGTCGGCGGGATCTTCGACCTGGTCGCAGACGGCCACTTTTTTGCCGGCGCGGATCAGCCGCGCCAGGTATATCTCGTAAGCATGATGCGGCACCCCGCACATGGGCGCTTTCTGGCGTTTGGTGAGCGCGATGTCCAGAATGCGCGCGGCCTCGACGGCGTCCTCGAAAAACATCTCGTAGAAATCGCCCAGCCGGAAAAAGAGAATCGTGCCGGGCGGCAATTCGGCCTTTATCCGCCGATACTGGATCATCATGGGAGTAAGGGGATCGCTCATGGAGGCATACTATATATTTTTCGCGCGAAAAATATAGCAAATTTCGGATTGTCGATTTTAGATTGCGGATTTTCATGCCGAAGTCCGATGCTGATAATCGAAAATCAAAAATCAGAAATCCGCAATGATAAATAAATCCCTTGTCAAGAAAGTGGGGGACGGATACATTGACGAGGTTTTAAAGGTTCAGTGGTTCAAGGGTTCCACGTTTACCGTGAACCAAGAACCTTGAACCATGCCAAAAGCGCCTGTAGCTCAATTGGATAGAGTGTCGGCCTCCGAAGCCGAAGGTTGTGGGTTCGATCCCCGCCAGGCGCACCAGCATATGCAACCGGTATAGCGGAAAGTGTCAGTCCGTCAGCTGACGGATTGTGGCTTGTTCGCCTGTGGCGGTTGATTGTCTTCAGGGCGCAGTCCAGATGAACTCGCCAAGCGCGTTGAACAATCCCAGTCCCGGATTGCCTTCCTTGTCCATGCCCAACTGGACGCGTTGTTTTCCCTGGCTGTCGTTGATAAACAGCCCCGGGGCGCCGTTCTTGTCCATGGTCATTTGAACGCGTTGTTTCCCCTGTGCGTCGCTGATAAACAGCCCCGGGGCGCCGCTCTTGTCCATGCCCAACTGGACGCGTTGTTTCCCCTGTGCGTCGCTGATAAACAGCCCCGGGGCGCCGCTCTTGTCCATGGTCATTTGAACGCGTTTTTTGCCCTGTTCGTCATACATGAATAATGCCGGGCTTCCGTCCTTGTTTAAGGTCATCTCGGCGCGGTTAATGCCACTATTGTCGGACATAATCAGCAGGGGAATTTCATCCTTGTCCACGTTAAGTTGCGCGCGGGGCCGGCCTTTCTTGTCGCACATGAATAATGCCGGGCATCCGTTCTTGTCAACATTCAGCTGGGCGCGGGGAGAACCGTTTTCGCCTCGCATTTGCAAGCCGGCGCGCGCGCTCAACTGCGTGCGTGGCTTGCCATGTTCGTCCCACATTTGCAGTGTCGGACTCCCATCCTTGTCCAAAGTCAAGCGGGCCTGTATCTGGCCGCTCGAATCCTCGAGAATGAACGCATGGGCGCGGATGATCCTCTGTTTGGGCTGGTTGGAACGGTTGCAACCCAAGGTGTAAGCGCCCAGCGCGGCCAAGACAATGCCAAGCAGTACCCAGCGGTTTAATCGTTTTACGGCGGCCAGTTGCCGCTCCAATCTTTGCGGGAGTTCTTCGATTTTCATAGCGTTTCTTCTTGTCCTTGCGATGCGTTTACTTCGCTTTTTCGCTTTTTAACAATTTGCTGTGCCACGCCATGGCGTTCGACTTGCTTTTTTTAGCGCCTATGCCCTTTTGATAGCATTCAATGACTTTTTCGATGGCCGGCTCATATCCCGCCTCGGCCGATTTTAGGAACCATAAAAAAGCGTCCTGTGCGTTGGCCGTAACTCCATTGCCATCCATGCAACACTCCCCCATCCGATATTGCGCTTCCGGCACGTTTTGATTGGCGGCTTTGATGAACCATTTTGCCGCCTGTATGCTGTCTTGATTGACTCCCCGTCCGTCCAGGCAGCATTCCCCCGCCAGCCATGCGCTTTTGGCATGGTTTTGCGCGGTGGCGCGTATAAATAAGTTAAAGGCCTCGGTTTCGTCTTTTTGAACACCCGTTCCGTTGAGCAGGCATAAGCCGTATTTATATAATGCGTCGAGGTCTTTTGCCCTGGCCGCTTTTTCATACCAAATCGCGGCCTCATACAAGTCCTTCCGCATGAACAGGCCGTCCGTCAGACAATCGCCATAGATCACGTATAACCTGACCAATATTTTTTTGTCGTCGTTGCCGGCCGCGTCGAGCGTGTTTGTCACCGCGGATTTTAACCACCGGTTCAGCTCCGCGCCATCCCTTTCCTGGGTCGCATTCTTTTTGTTGGAAAGATAATATGTTACCAGTTTGCCTTGGGCCTCGATGTTATTCATCTCGGCCGCTTTCGTGTACATTGTCAATGCCATTGCCTGGTTGGTCTTGCCGAACAATCCTTCCGCATAGGCGGCCGCCATCCGGCAATAGGCCGGACTATAATTCAACTCGGCGGCCTTGTTGAAATAGGCCAGCGCCTGTTTGGGGCTTTTGATCATGCCGGTTCCATCCAGCGCGCAAGCGCCCAAGTAATACCAAGCTTCCGCGTGGTTGTTGCTGGCCGCGCTTTGAAACAGCTGGACGGCCATTCGCGGGTTCCGGGGCACGTAGCGCCCCTTGAGATAACAGTCGGCCAATTTATATTGCGCAAACTCGTCGTGTTGCTCGGCCGCCTTCTTATACGCCTCAATTGCCGCCAACTCATCCGTCCTGGTCCCTCTGCCGGTCATTAAACAATCGCCATATTTGCAAAGCGCCCGCGCCAAATTGCCCTCCGCCGCCCGCTGATACCATTTGAATGCGCTCACCTGGTCGTTAATGGAGGCGTAATAATCGCCCAATGTGCACTGGACTTCGACGTCGCCCGTTTCCGCTTCCTTCAATAACACAGCCAGTTTGCGATCTGCCGTTCCGTCTCCCGGCGCGGCAACGCGCGAAGCGTCGGTGGTTTTGCCGGCAACGGACGGGGCTTGAATTCGGGCGGATAAATTTTCCTGGTTATCACCCTTGACGGGTTGGCTTAAAAAGGACGGTGATGGCGGCGACAATTGTTGAATCGGCTGGTCCGAAACGCGCCCTTCTTCCGCGTGATCGATTGTCCCGGATTGCGACAATCGCCCGGCGGATGCGGATTCGTTGGGGCCCGTTTCCTCGCTTTTCGCTTGGGCCGCTTTTACGTCGGCGTTTGTCTCGTCCCGCGCCAACAGCATTTGCGGCGTCGCCCCCGTCTTGGACGTGTCCGTTTCGGCATCTGTGAGAGGCGCGTTTGTTGCCGGAGCGGCGGTTCGGATGGCGAGCGCCTGGCGAGACGATGTTGACAACCTTCCGGCGCCGTCCGGCAGGCTGTCCCAGTCGTCGTTTCCCGCCAATGGCATGTCCCGCGAATGCGCCGGCGCATTCCGCGCATGCAACGGTTTCGGAGCGTCGGCGTTTCTCGCGGCGTGCAAAGCCCACATTGTGATTGCGCCAATCAATACCAGGCACGCTGCCGCCGCCACGATCGATAATTTATTTTGTGGAAGAATCCGCTTTTCGTTGTGTTGAACGGGCGAGTAGGCGATGGGCGCTTTTATCTTGGGCGTCATTCTCGGCGGCGCCGGTATAATATGCGTGGATGCCTTGGAAACCCCGGCATCCTTGGCATCCGTGCTGTTGGCGGCGCCGAACATTCCAGTCAAGTTCTTGCCGCCTATCGGTATTCTTATCGGCTGTATTTTCCGGCTCTGGCCGGAACTTATTGCGTGCGATTGCGCATATCGCTGGATTGCTTCACGGACGGCTTCCCATGATGAAAAACGGTCTTGCGGTCGCGCGGCGGTCATGTGACGAATTATCTCGTCCATCTCGCGCGACAAGGGTGTGCGCAGGGGGGGATTTGTCTGCATATGGCTTTCGCTTTGCGCGGATCCAAGCAAGCCTGTCAAAAGGCAGGAAAGCGTTGTGCCCAAGGCATAAATATCGGACAGATCGTTCGGCGTGGCGCCCTCGGTTATCAATTCCGGCGCCATGAAAGCCGGGGTGCCGACACCCACATCCTCGCGCATCAATGTCAGTAATGTCGTCAAGCCGAACTTGTCGACCCTGAGCTTGCCTTCGCTGTTAATGAGGATGTTCCCCGGTTTAAGATTGCCGTGCGCAATATGACAACGGTGCCAATAATGGGCCAGGCCCGGCGCAACATGCTTGGCCGTTAAAATGGCGTTTTCTTCGCTCAAGGGCCCGTATTGTATCAACCAGTCCTTTAACGATTCGTCCGAAAACCATTCGCTAATCAGACAATAGAATCTATCGTGATGTAACGCGATCTCTTCGAATTCAAGCCATTTTAAAATGCCCTGATGGTGAAAATGGATAATTCGATTGGCCAGCGCATTCAATTCCCGCCGTTGCATCGCATCCATTGCCTTTCTGGGGACGGGCAGTAGCCGGATAATGACTTGGCGTCGCAGTCCTTTGTGCCATCCCTTGAAGGTAGGCGCCAATTGTTGATGGCCATAAGGCGTGAGGCGGTCAAATACATTGAGGCGCTGGAGATCGGATATGATGTCGGCTTGATTGGTTGCAGTCATGTTTGCCCCGGTAAATTTTCGGGAACCGAATCTGATATTATTATAAATAATATAATGCCGGCAGGATGTCAAATGCAAACTCACCAAACGGCCACGATTTCATGACGTCCCTGTGCTGCGGCGAATCGTTCGCAGGACCTGGGCCGGTGCCGCCGCGCCTCCCATGCGGTTGCCCCGCCATATCCGGCGACGCCGAAAACCGTGCCCGGCGCGCCGAGGATTTGCCGAACATCGCGCCACACCAGCAACTCGATCTAATAGGAAATTGCTTTTCGTAGCCGCGCCGGCCCGCCCGCAATGCTGTGCGTAGCACTGCGGGCAGGTGACGGCGTGGATTCTTCGGCGGCCACGGCGTTACCGCCGCGGCTATAAGAGTCCGCCCCGCTTTTGGGGGCCTAATTTGAATGCATAGGAAATTTCCGCCAGAGGCGGATCCGCCTACGGCGGACAAACCGATGTAGAGCCGGTTTCAGACCGGCTATTCTGTGCGAAGATAGCCGACATAAAGTCGGCTCTACATGAAAAAAATCGCCCCGCTACGGGGCCTAACTTGATGTATAGGAAATCCAAACCCGCCGGGTCAGGGGACCCGGCCTACAATACTGTAGGCCCGGTGCCCTCACCGGGCGTTATGAAAAGCCGCCCCGTTGCGGGGCCTAACTCGATGTTAAGGAATTTCAATCCACACGGCGGCAAGCGGTTCTATCGAACCGCAACTACACCGGCTCGTTGTAGCGCCGTTCGAGAGAACGGCAAAGTCGCGGCCTTTGGCCGCCTAACTTGAAACGCAGATGGAAACACAAGTGTTTATGAATAAACAACTTTGTTTTGTGATAGGGCGACGGGCCTCCGCCGTCGTTCCCGGCGGTCGTGGCCGTCCGCCATCCATGGAATGTGCAGGCTTCCAATCCAAGTTTCTTAAATGTTTGAACCGCCGATGGCCGGCGGTGGATTCGCTGAACAGTGGCGATTCCGGCGCTCATTCCAATGCGGCCTACAGGTAGGCGCTCAGCTTGGTTTTCAGGTCGGCTTTGCGCGGGGCGCCGACCATTTGTTCCTGGACGACCCCGGCCTTGAAGACCAGCAGGGTGGGGATGGAGTGGATTTGGAATTTGGCGGCCAGGTCCTGGCCATCCTCGACGTTGACTTTGGCAATCTTGACTTTGCCGGCCAATTCGCCCGCCAATTCGTCGAGGAGCGGGGCGATCATTTTACAGGGGCCGCACCATTCGGCCCAAAAATCCACCAGCACTGGTACCGTCGCTTTCGTCACTTCCGTGTCCCAGTTGGCGGCAGTCAGGTTGACGATCAGGTTGGATGACATGGCAAGGCCTCCTATAATTTTTAATCTAATGGAATACAGGAGTCAGAATTCAGAATGGCATGCGAACAGGCCTGCATAATTTAAATCTCATCGATTGTATCTTTATTCTGACTTCTGAATTCTGGCTTCGGACTACTGTCATATCAGTGTAATTGCATGGAAGCGGGCAAAAGCAGGTGGACGCCAAATGTCTGGGCGACCATGATATAAACCAGGGCGGCGATGCAGAGCGTTGCGGCCAGTGTCACGAGCGGAAGCGCCAACATTTCACTCTCTTGCGGCGCGGGCGCTTCCGCGCGGGCGCCGGGCTTTGGCGCCGCAACGGCGGCCGGCGTCGATGCGCGAGGCGCAGGAGTGGTGCGGTCCGTGCGCTTGATCTTGATTGTCTTGCGCTGGGTAATGGGCGTCAGGGAGCTATCCTCGATCGGCAAATCGATCTTCGATGTCTCGCCTTTTCTGATCGTCCGCAACGCTCCCTCCGCTGCGGCGTTGGCGGCTTCCTCGGCGTCACTCACGGTGGAAGGGCGTTTCAGGCGGATCGTCTTGGGCGCCGGTGGTTCCGCGGTCGTGAGCGGCGGGATTTTGCTTGTTGCCTGTTTGGCGGGGGCGGAGGTTGGCGCGGGCAAGTCGTCCAGAACGATACGCGATGTCGATGTCTTGGGTGCGGCAATATGTTTGACGATTGTCGGCGCTTCGGTGATGTCATGGTCGCTTCGCAATGTCTTTTCCACATGCGGCATTGGCGCGGGCTCGGATTGCTTGGAGACGATCGGCGACGTGGGCGGGCGCGTCAATTGCGACGTGGCTGGGCGTTTCAGGCGAATGGTTTGTGGAATCGGCCCGGCATGCGTTGGAATGCCCAAAATGGGCCCGGTGCTCCGCTTAAAATCCACGGGACTCTTGGGCGCCACTGACTCGGGCAACCCGATTCGCGAGGTTTGCCGCTTGGCCGTTTCGGCGGTCATGGGGCGGACGGCGGTGGGCGCCTGCATGAGATCGGCATCGCCCGGCTTATTCGATGCCGGCGGCATGTCAATGGGCTGCACCGTGATCGGCGAAGTGGGGGGGCGTCTCAAGTGAATGGTTTGCGTGATTTGTTCGACATACGTTGGCGTGTCGGATATGCGGCTTGTGGCTTTTTTCGTTTCGAGCGCCGATTTAATCTGCCGGGCGCTCCCCAAGGAAATTCGCGAGGTTTGGCTCTTGGCGTCGGCGTCAATAGGCGACGTTTCCGTCGGTTTAGGCGTGGATTCGTTGTCTTTCATGGTTTTTTCTCCACGGTTATAAATTTTTCGACTGGCGAAAAATTTATTCAGAACGTCATCATTTCCTTTTCCTTGGCTTCCAGAACCTGATCCATTTTTTTGATGAAATCGTCCGTGTATTTCTGAATTTCCTTGAGGGCGTGGTCTTTCTCGTCCTCCGTGATCGAACTGTCTTTGAGCAGGCGCTTGATCAGTTCGTTGGCCTCCTGGCGGTTGCCGCGGATGACGACCCGCGCCTTTTCGGTCATCTGTTTGGCCACTTTGGAGAGTTCGCGGCGGCGTTCCTCGCTAAGTTCCGGGATCGGAATGCGGATGACGCGCCCATCGTTGAGCGGCGTGACGCCGAGGTTGGCGGCGCTGATGGCTTTCTCGATGGCCGGCAAGGCGGTGGGGTCGTAAGCGTTGATTACGATGAGCCGCATGTCGGGCGTCGAGATATTGGCGATCTCGCGCAGGCGCACCTGGGCGCCGTAATACGCCACGGTGATATGGTCCACCAGGTTGGCGGAGGCCTTGCCGGTGCGTAACCCCGCAAACTGCTGTTGCAGGAATTCCAGCGACTTGGACATCTTGTCTTCGGTTTCCAGCAGGACATCATCCAGTGATTCCATTGTCTGCGCTCCGATTAGGTTTTACCCGCCTATGGCAGGGTTTTTGACCAGCGTGCCGATTCGGCAACCCGCCAGCACGCGCTCGACGTTTCCGGGTTTGAAAAAATCGAACACAATAATAGGGATATTGTTCTCCATGCACAATGCAAAAGCCGCCGAATCCATCACCTTCAGCGAATCCTTCAGCGCCTGGCCGAAGGTCAGGGTTGTATAGCGCTGGGCCTTCGCGTTTTTAAACGGGTCGTCCGTATAAATCCCATCGACCTTGGTGGCCTTCAGCAGGACATCGGCGTCAATTTCGTTGGCGCGCAGGGCCGCGGCGCTGTCGGTGGTAAAATAGGGGTTGCCCGTGCCGCCGCCGAAAATGACCACGCGCCCCTTTTCCAGATGCCGGATCGCCCGCCGGCGGATGAACGGCTCGGCCACCTGTTTCATTTCGATGGCCGTCTGCACGCGGGTCTCCACGCCGATTTTTTCAAGGGCATCCTGCAACGCCAGGGCGTTGATCACCGTGGCCAGCATGCCCATGTAGTCTCCCATGTTGCGGTCGATCCCGTGGGCCTGTCCGTTGCCGCCCCGGAAAATGTTGCCGCCGCCGATGACCACCGCGATCTGCGCGCCCATGGTGCGCGCCGCCTTGACCCGCTCGGCGACGGTCCGCACCATGTCCGGATCGATGCTCAAGCGGCTTTGCTTGTTCTGCATGGCCTCGCCGCTGAGCTTTAAAAGAATCCGTTTGAATTTGCTTTTGCCGGTCGGTTTCATGGTCATGATTATATTCCCGGAGTCAAGGTGTTATTGCCGTCTTTCAAACGGGAAGCATAGTGGAACTGTCGCCGCCAGTCAAAATTAAAACGGTTAGGTGTTGATCTTTCTGAACCGATGTCGGAACGGCTCTACGACCACAAACCCGGAGGAATTTCATGCGCGCGCCATTTCGATGTGCACATCTTCGACTGCCACAATATCCATGGCATATTGAACACAGGCCTGAATGTCCTCAATCGTCAGATCCGGGTGGTAATCGAGAATAATCCGCTCAAATGGAATGCCGTCCCGCACAAGTTCCAAAACGCTTTGCACGGTGATTCTTGTGCCTGCCACGCACGGTTTGCCGAAATGAATTGCCGGTTAATTTCAATGCGATTTTTCATGTTTGTCTCCACGCTATATCCATCTTAACTCTTAATGGTTAGCGGGCAAATTCTTTAGGTTGCGGGCATACCCCGCGTTGGTAGTTTAGACCATACCTTAATTTGCTCACGAGCATTTTAGACACAAAGTCAACCTTGTAATGCCATCATTAGCATCCCATAGGATGCTCAGACTGTAGGCTGTAGGTAAAATCACGAAAAAAGCGAAAACTTTACTGATGCTTCGCAAACTTCAGCTCCGGTTTTTTCCAATGTGCTTTATTGATTCCGACCTACAGCCTACGGCCTAAACGGCTACAGTCTTGGCGTCCCTATGGGACGCCAGTGTAACGCCATTAAACTTGAGCCGGTCACCGGTCCGGCCTGGTTATTCCCATGCGCAACACCGGCAGTACGTCTTTCTCCAACGTGCGGTTAAGGTCGAACAGGACAAACCCGCCGGCGCCGGCGGCGCGCGCCTGCCGGATTTGCTCGATGACCTGGTCGGGGGTCAACTGGCTTTCCGAGGAGGTGACGCCTATGCCGGGAAATACGCGTCCGCCGGCGTTGGCAAGCGCCAACTGCCGCCGGACCAGGTTCTTGAACGCGTCGTTGCCGGCGGTGTAATCCATGGGGCAGACAAAATCCACCAGGCCTTCTTTCAGCCAGCGGCCCCAGTCCTGCCCGATGCTGTCGCTACAGCCGGGATATTCCGCATAGACCGCGGCCGACACGCGGATGTTCGCTCCGGCTTTGCGGGACAAGTCGTGCACGGCATGGACAAACGCGGTGATCTGCTCTCTGCGCCAGGCGTTGTATTTTTCGCTCAGATTTCCGCTTTGCGCGCTCCGGGGCCAGCCGGAAATTTTATCGCCCAGCCACTGGCCGAAGCGCCGGCGACAACCGGCGCAGAAGCAGGCGTGATTGTCCGGGTAGCGCACATAATCCAGATGGATGCCGTCCACAGAATAGCGCGCGAGCACCTCGCTGACGGCTTTCAGTTCCAAGGCCACGTTGTCGGGGTGGGAGGGACAGAGCCATTCCAGTTCCTTGCCGGTGTCGGTGACTTGCAAGCGCCCCGCCTTCCGCATGGCGGCCACGAAAGATTTGGGCGCATTGCCCAGGTTCCAGCAGATTTTCCAGATGTGGACTTCTATGCGGTTCGTATGCGCGGCGGCTATACATTGTTTCAATTGGTCGCCGTAGCGGCTGACGGCGGCCGACTGTGGCAGAATCTGGCTTTCATAGTGCGCCAGGCCGGACCAGAGTACGTTGACAAAAACAGCGTTCATGCCGGCGTCCGCCAGGATTCGGGCGGTTTTGGACCAATTCCCGGGATAAAGTCCCATGCCGGTGTGGTCCCAAATTCCGCGGAACTCCGGGTTCTTAGGGCGTTGGACGCGGGCAAAGGCTTCCACTAATTTGGTTTGGAGGCGCTGTCCGGTTTCCACGACCTCCGTGTATTTTCGCTCCCGCCTCGGCGAAGCCTCCGGCGTAGCCTGGGTTGCCAGGGCGGCGGACATTGTTTTATAGTCCTGCCCACACTGCGCCAGGAGGGCTTTCACCGATTCCTCCGCCGTTGTGCCCCGTGCCATCCTGGTAATACCGGTCAGGGCATCGTTCAAGTCGCTAAACGGCCCCACTTTCCCGGCGCGGGACATGGCGTGCGCGGCGGCCTGTTCCCAGAGGGAAGGCACATAAGCGCCCAACATGGCCAAGAGCATGCGTTGTTTGTTGACGGCGTCGCTGGCCAGGAGCATATGGGACATCCACAAACCGCAGGGTGACTGCACCCAGGCCGGATCGGCCGAATCTTTTCCGGCGCTGTTTTGCCAGAAGGCAATTACCTTGCTGTTTTTGTCCGCCGGATAGGCCGGCAATATATTGTACGAGTTTTGGTATATCGTCTCCGGCACGCGTGGCGGAGCATACTTGCTAAACGTATAACTGCTCCATTGACCGGCCGCCTTGGCCGCCTGGTAACTGCCTAACTTCAGGCCCATCATCCCGGCCAGCCTGGGCTCCGCCGAATATAACACCATCAGCTTGCCGCCCCGTTCGATAAAGGATTCCAGCGCCCGCAGTTCTTTACGCGGCGGCAGGGAGTTGTAGGGCAGGATTGCCAGCCGCGCCGACTCGCCTGGGCGTAGCGCTCCGGCGGAGCTTGGTTTCAGCCGGCCGGCCGCCACGGCGTCGTCATCCGCGATGTCGGCCACAATTCCCAAATCTTGAAGCCAGCGGCGGATGCGTAGGGCCATACTGCGGGCATACGTTCGTTCGGCGGCGTTGGCCAGCGAAAGCGTGCCTTGCACAATCACCAGGTCGCAGATGCGGGCGCGCAGACCATGGGTCAGGACCGCCGCCGCTCCCCGCTCCCCGCTCCCCGCTCTCCGCTCTCCGCTCTCCGCTCCCCGCTCCCCGCTCCCCGCTCCCCGCTCTCCGCTCTCTCCCGCTTTCCTCGCTTCCCCCTCTTCCCTGGTCAGACTGATGCGCACGGCGCTGATGGCGTTCCATCCGGCGGGCTTGCCTTCCACAGTGGCGTCTTTGATGAAAAAAAACAATTTTTGCCGGCCGCCTTCCGTGAGGGGCGCCGACCAAAGATACCAGCCGTCGCCGCTTTTAAGATACAAGGCGAAAGTTCGAATTGTCTCCGGCCGGATGCAGGTCAGATCCAGTTCGAGGAGATCATAGCCGCGCAGGTCGAGGGCCACGGCGCGATCCCAATACGCGCGGTTGTTGTTTGCGCCAAACAGGCCGGGGAACCGGACGCCGCAGGGTGATTCCGGTTCGTAGGAGACGGCGGGCGAACCGTTGCCGGCCTTCCAGGCTTGCGGGGCCTCGGCGGCTTTGCGAAAGGCGAAGATATCGAGTGATTTTGTGCTATCGGCGGCGGCCATGCCGGCCAATGTCAACCAGAAAATCACGCCCAGCCACAAGCCTCCATCGCGCCTCTGCCGATTATTTCTCATCAGCCTGTTTCCCATTTTCCATCAACCATTGACCATTTACCATTAATCATTCTCGACTCCCACTCTCCCGACGATGTTGCCAGACAGTTGAATTTACCCTATTATTCATTTTTCGGAGGTTCTGAAAAGGAAATAAGATGGGACGGCCCCAATCCGGGATCGTGGGTAACTGTTCCTGTAGCCGTCGGACGTTAGGCCGACGTTTTCAAACCAATTGCGCGAGCCTACCTGCCCGCAATGCTGCGCATAGCGTTGCAGGCGGGTCGTCTCGCGGCTACAACTTCGGAATTCTTATGAACCAAGCTGTCCGTTGTGTTTTTTTCGACCGTGACGGCATCGTGAACGCGTCGCCGGGCGCGGGGCGCTACGTTTTGAACTGGGCGGAATTTCACCTTCTGCCGGAGTTCGTGGAAGCCCTGCGCGTGGCGCGCGCGCATGGGTACCAGGCGGCGATTGTCACCAACCAGCGGGCGGTGGCCCGTGGTCTCGTGAGCGCGGCCGAGGTGGAAGCCATGCACAGGAACCTGCGGGACCTGCTGCGGGAATATCGCTTGGATATCTTGGATGTGGCTTATTGTCCCCATGACGTGGGCGAGTGCGACTGCCGCAAGCCGCAGCCGGGCATGCTGAAAACCATGGCCCTCAAGCACGGCTTGGATTTGGCCTCATCCTGGATGGTCGGTGACGCGGAAACGGATATCGAGGCCGGCCGCCGCGCGGGGTGCCGCACGATTCGCGTGGGTGACGGCGCGGCCGCATCCCAGGCCGACTATCGCGTGCCCGCAATGAGGGACCTGCCGGACTTGCTCGACCGTGTGCTGTCTTAGCGGTCTACCGGATTCGGCGCAGGCCGGGAACATGCCCGGCAATGTTCAAGGATTTCTACGATACCATGAGAGCAAAAAGAGCTCGCAAAGCCTTTGCTATCGCAACTATCGAGAACTCCAATTGGTTGAGAAAAATGTGAAGTTGCCCTGCAACCTTTGGGCAGACGGGGTTTGTGTTTGTGTTTTTGGCGGAGTTTTTATAATCTTCGAATCCAAGCGGGGGTTCATTATGTCCAACACAATCGGCATACGATTCCAGGCATCCACGTTCGGCGAGTCGCACGGGCCGGCGGTGGGCGCCATTGTTGACGGTTGTCCCGCCCGCCTGCCTCTGAGCGCCGCCGATATCCAGCCCCAGTTGGACCGGCGCCGGCCCGGTCAAAGCGCGTTGACAACCTCCCGTAACGAGCGCGACCAGGTACGCATCCTGTCGGGCGTGGAACAGGGGCTGACACTGGGTTCCCCCATTGCGCTGATGGTGGAGAATACCGACAGCCGTTCCGCGGATTACCAGGCCATCCGGACGATCCCGCGTCCATCGCACGCGGATTTAACTTATCGTCTGAAATACGGCCTGACGGCCGTGGGTGGCGGCGGGCGCGCCAGCGCGCGCGAGACCGTGGGCCGCGTGATGGCCGGCGCCGTGGCTGAAAAATTTCTGGCGGTGAAATACGGCGTGCAAATTGTGGCCTGGGTCGGCGCGGTGGGCGAACGGGAAGCTCCGGACCTGAGCGGGGAAACGCTGACCCGCGCGCAGGTGGATGCCACAGCCGCGCGCTGTCCGCATGCGCCCACGGCCCGCGCGATGGAGGCCTTGATCGAAGCCGCCAAAAAAGACGGCGATTCCGTGGGCGGCGTCATTGCCTGTGTGTGTCGCAACGTGCCGCCCGGCTGGGGCGAGCCGGTGTTCGACAAGCTCAGCGCGCTTTTAGCCCGGGCCATGCTTTCCATTCCCGCCGCCAAAGGTTTCGAGATCGGCGCCGGGTTTGCCGGCGCGCGCGGGCGCGGGTCGGAACAAAACGATCTGTTTGTGCCTAAGGCCGGACGCCTGGGAACATGCACCAACCGCAGTGGCGGTATCCAGGGCGGCATCAGCAACGGCGAACCTATTGTGTTTCGGGTGGCGTTCAAGCCGACGGCGACGATCGCCCGGGAACAGGCAACCGCCGATTACGAAGGCCGGCTGGTCAAATTCCGCGCCACGGGGCGGCATGATCCCTGCGTTTTGCCGCGGGCCGTGCCGATTGTGGAAGCCATGGCCGCGCTGGTCCTGGCCGATTGTGCAATAAGAAATGCAGAATGCAAATTAAATGCAGAATGAAGAATGCAGAATGAAGTAAAATCAATCTTCCTGCGGCATTCTCTTTTTTGTGTTTTTAATTCTGCATTCTGCGTTTTCTTCTGATCAACTGCTTGCGGTCCTGGCCGTTTGAAATCATGACCACGGGCAAATCCAGCCAACGCTCGATCCGATCGATGTAAGCGCGCGCCGCCGCGGGCAGTTCCTTGAAGCTTGTTGCGCCCGCGGTCGATTGTTTCCAACCCGGCATAAACGTGAAAATCGGTTCCGCCGCGGCCAATTCCACCGGGTTGACCGGACATTCGGTCAGGCGCTTGCCGCCACAGCGGTAAGCCGTGCAAACGCCGATCTGTTCGAATCCGTCGAGCACGTCTAACTTGGTCAGGATGAGCCCATCCAGGCTGTTTAACCGCGCGGCGCGGCGCAACTGCACGATGTCTATCCAGCCGCAGCGGCGCGGACGCCTGGTCGTGGCGCCATACTCGCCGCCGATGCGCCGCAGGGTCTCGCCGGTGGCGTCGTGCAGTTCGGTCGTAAAAGGACCCTCGCCCACGCGCGTGGCGTAAGCCTTGCTGACGCCCAGAATGCGGTCGATGGCGTGCGGGCCGATGCCCGCGCCGACGCAAACGCCGCCGGCAATCGTATGGGAACTGGTCACATAGGGGTAGGTGCCGGCGCCGATATCCAGCATCGTGCCCTGCGCGCCCTCGTATAAAATATGTTGCCCTTTGCGGCGCGCGGTCTCCAACAGGAGGCCCGTGTCCACAATCAGGTCCCGGAATGGCTTCAGCAGGGCCAGTGTTTCCTTCGTCACGCGCTCCACATTGCAGACTTCGCGCGCGCGCTCCTTGGGTAACTGGGCGCGATGGCTTTCCAGGCAGGTTTTTACCTGGGCGCGGAAATAGTCCGGATCGAGCGTGTCGCCTATGCGCACGCCCGTGCGCGCGGCGCGGTCGGCATAGGCCGGGCCAATGCCCCGCTGGGTCGTGCCGATTTTGCCGGCGCCCCTCCGGGCCTCGGCGGCCTGATCGAGGGCCAAATGGCAGGGCAGGATCAAGTGCGCCTCCCCGCTCAGGCGCAAGCGCTTGCGCCAGGCGGACTCCGGCACACGGATGGCGGCTAATTCCTCCACCAGCTTTTGCGGGTTGACGACGACCCCGCCGCCGATGAGATTCATGACGCGCGACCGCAGAATACCGGAGGGCAGAATATGGAACACGAATTTCCGGCCGCCGTGAAACACCGTGTGGCCGGCGTTGTCGCCCCCCTGAAAGCGGACGACGACATCCGCCTGGCCCGCGAGGGCATCCACGATTTTCCCCTTGCCCTCGTCGCCCCACTGCGCCCCGACAATGACTAAAGACGGCATACGATCTTCCTTCCTTGCGGATTAGTTAGGCCTCCGGCAACCATGCCGTTCTCGCGAACGGCCACTACACCAGACAGGTGTAGATGCGGTTCGATAGAACCGCTGTGTTTTGAATTTCCCTATGCATCTAATCAGTCGGTTTCACGAACAAATCCTTCGCGGCGATGGCCGGGTGATGGTAGCGCTTGCGTTGCAGTGTTGAACGGCCGGACTGGATGGCCTCTACGGGGCACCATTGCAGGCAGGCCATGCATTGCTCGCAATCGCCATGCCATTGCGGGCGGCCGTTTTTCAGGTCAATGTTGAGCCGCGGACAGACTTTGGCGCACAGGCCGCAATGCGTGCAGGTGTCCATCACCCAGAATTTGGCGTCGGCCGTTTTAAACTTCGGCATGCCGAATTTGTACAGGAACCCCGTCAGCCAGTTGACCAGGAAAAAGCTTTTTTCGACCGGCCGGTTGCGGCGCGCTTTGATCAGCCCGGCAATTCCCGCGACCCGCGCGCGGGCCCGCGCGAACAGCTTCTGTTGTTTGGCTTCCGCAATGGCGCCATACATGGCCGTATAATTGCCGGGCATGACGATTGAAAAACCGGCAGACAAGTTCCCGCCCTGCGCGCGGAGCGCCTGTTTGAGCAAGAACAGCGCGCCGCCGGGAAACCCGCCACAGGTGCAGACGGCAAACAGATACGGAATATCGTTCCACTTGCGCGCATTGATAAAATCGACAACGATCCGCGGCGGTCCCCAGGCGTACACGGGAAACACAATGCCGACGGCATCGGCCGGTGCGCTGACATCGGCCGTCCCGGCGATCGGGTCCCGAAGCGCTTTGGAAATTGCAATCAACGTTGTGTTGCCCAAGGCGGCGGCCAAGTCGCGGGCGATGACCAGCGAGTTGCCCGTGCCGGAAAAGTAATATAGGATTGTGCTCATGGCAAGTTCGGTCCGGCCATAAGAGATAACCGCGAAACACACGAAAATTCAGCAGATGAATCATTCGTGTTTGGTTTGTGGATCATGTTGTACATCCATTCCGTGGGTTTGAGCGATTCGTGGTTACGTCTGTTTGCCTGTTTTTGCATTCTACATTCTGCATTTCTTCAGAACGGCGTCCACTTGCGCCACGGCTGTGCCGATATAACTGGCCGGCTCCAAACAGCGCTCCAGGGCCGCGGCCGTCATGACTTTGGTGACGCGCCGGTCCCGCAGCAGGATTTCCTTGAGCGGCTGGCCGGAGACAAACGCCGTCTGCGCGGCTTGCCGCAGGATTTCATGGGCCGCCTGCCGCCCGATCCCGTGTTTCACCAGCTCCAGCATGACCCGCTCGCTCATGATCAGGCCGTTGGTCAATCCCAGGTTTTTTTTGATGGCCGGCTCGCGGATATCCAAGCCCCGCAGAATCTCGTCCAGCTGGCGGAGCAGGTAATCGGTCAGGATGAAGGCTTCCGGGAAAATCACGCGTTCGGCGGCGGAATTGGTCAGATCGCGTTCGTGTTCGAGGGGAATGTTTTCCAGGGCCGGGGCCACCTGGGCGCGGATGATCCGCGCCAGGGAACAAATGCGTTCGCTCTTGTGCGGATTGCGTTTCTGGGGCATCGTGGAAGAGCCGACCTGCTGTTTTTGGAACGATTCGAATACCTCGCCGATTTCCGTGCGCTGGAGGTTGCGGATTTCATGCGCGATTTTTTCGCCCGTGGCCGCGAGCAGGGCCAGGTCGAACACGACCTCGGCATGGCGGTCGCGCTGGATCACCTGGTTGGAAACCATGACCGGCGTGATCCCAAGGTCTTTCATTACCAAGCGCTGCAACTGCGGCGCATCGGGGCCGAAACTCGCCTGGGTGCCCACGGCGCCGGTCATCTGGCCCACGCGGATGCGTTTTTTGGCTTCCGCCAGCCGATCCAAGTGCCGTCGCACTTCGCCGGCATAAATCGCGAATTTAAGTCCGTAGGTGGTCGGGACGGCGTGCTGGCCATGCGTGCGGCCGACGCACACTAACTTGCGCGTGCGCTTGGCCAAAGCCGCCAGCGTCTTGAGCAAGGCCTGGGCGTCCTGTTCTATTATATTTAGCGCGGCCCCGAGCTGCAAGGCCAGGGCGGTGTCCTCGATATCGTATGACGTGGCGCCCAGATGCACATATTTGCCGGCCTGGCGCCCGCATGCTTCCGTCAGCGCCCGCACCATGGCCATGAGGTCGTGATGGATTTCATCTTCAATCGCCTTGACGCGCTCCAGCCGGACCTTGGCAACGGTGGCATTGCGGCTGATGACCGCCGCCGCCGCCTTGGGAATATGTCCCAGCGCCGCGTGGGCGCGCGCCAGGGCGGCCTCGACCGTCAGCCAGTTCTGCAGTTTGGCCTCTTCCGTGAAGATCGCGCGCATGGCTTCGGAGTAATACCGGAATTCGATGGGATGAACGCTCATAATAAAACCTCAATCGATGCATAAAGCATAACGCTTGCATACTATTGTTCTACTGTCTTGATTCTGTCTCTCCAGTATCCTGGTTTGCGCTTGCAGTGGGCAATGGCAATAATCCAAATGCACTTGCGGAGATACATGTAGATGACCAGATAAGGAAAGCAATGCGCAAGGTATCTTCGTGTGCCGTCCTCGCGAAGATGCCAGCGCTCTGGAAAACGTTTGAGGGTTTCAATCGAATCTTCAATTTCCGTTTCGAAATCCAAGCCGAGCCCGGGAGATTTTCCCTCGTAATACGCAACGGCATCCCATATCTCGACTTCGGCCTCGTGCAGAATGGCAACGGGCATCATTTGTACTTGGCCTTGATGTCGGCGAAGATGTCCTTGGCGGGGCGGCTGGCAGCCTTCCCTTCGCGTACCAACCGGACACGACGTTGAATCTCACGCTCCTGATCGGGGCCAAGTTCGAAATACGCAGGATCATCAAGACTCAGGATCAGCTCGTGCGCAAGTCCCGCGCGTTCACTGGCCGACAAGGACATGGCTTCGCTTTGGATTTCTTGAACCGTGTTCATGTCTAAACGGTATCCATGCCAAAGAGCCTTGTCAATTTGATAATCATCAATTGTTTTGTCTTTTGGCTACTGAGCAATCGCCATGTACCCTTTTTTTCTCAAGTTGGCCGTGATGCGTTGTTCCACAGGTTCGTCGGTCACGATAAATTCACGGCCGGTAATGGTTTCGTAGGATTGGATATAGCGCCGGGCGGCCTCGATGCGCACGTCGTCGGGCATGGGGGGCGGGACGCCTTCCCCGCGGAACCCGCGCGCGGCGAACCATTCGCGGACATATTCCTTGTCGATCTTGCGCTGGTCGGCGCCCTGCGCGAACAGCGCGGCATAGGTGTCGGCAAACCAGTAACGCGACGAGTCGGGGGTGTGGATTTCATCCGATACGACAAGCCGTCCGTCGCGCCGACCGAGTTCGTATTTGGTGTCCACGAGGATCAGTCCGCGTGACGCGGCATAGCGCACGCCAAAATCGAACAGCCGCATGCAAATATCGGCGGCGGCATCGAAAAGCGCGGCGGTGATCAGTCCTTCGGTCAAAGCCTCTTCCCGGGATATGGGCCGATCATGGGCTTCCAGCTTGGTTGTCGGCGTCAGGATGGGATGCGGCAGTTTTTGGTCCTTGCGCAGGCCGTCGGGCAGCGGATTGCCGCAATAATTGCGGATGCCGCGCTCGTAATTATACCAAAGCGAGGTTTTGGTGACACCGGTGATATAACCGCGCACAATCAATTCGATCGGCAATTGCTCGCATTCGGCCACGACCATGACGTTGGGATCGGGCACATCGATGACATGATTGGGCGCGACGGCGCTGGTCTGTTCGAACCAGAAAGCCGCCAGTTGGTTCAGAACCTGGCCCTTGAACGGGATCGTGCCGAGGATGCAGTCGAAGGCCGAAATCCGATCCGTGGTGATAAGGATGCGCCGTCCGGATTGTTTGTACGAATCGCGCACCTTGCCGGTTTCGCGTTCGCCCAAGCCGGCGATGTCGGTTTCCCGCAAGGTGCGATTCAGTTCTTTGCGCAAGCGTGTTTCCGATATCATAAGCTCCTGATTTTGCAAGTATTCAGGAGCCAGAAGTCAGAAGTCAGAAGTCAGAACTCAGAATGAGGCAAGCCAGCATGGATCCTGGTCGCCTGTGGCGCCCGCCCCTCCGGAGACGAGTGAACATTTTATTCTGACTTCTGACTTCTGACTTCTGACTTCTGACTTCTGACTTCTGACTTCTGACTTCTGACTTCTGACTTCTGACTTCTGACTTCTGACTTCTGACTTCTGATGACCAGTTTAATTATAAAGCATCCCGCGCGGCGGGTCAATTGCCCGGTTTGTTCGCCAACGCCAAACGCATCGAAAGGCGCCAGCGATACAGGCCTTCGCTGATATGGAAACGCGTAAATTCGAATTGCACGCGGCCGCTTGCCGTGCTGTCCGGATCGCAAACCGGAAACGCGCCTTCCACGCGATCGTTGTTCCATTGGCTTGCCGGGAGTTCCGCCCATTCCATGAGCCACGTCAGCAGGTAGGCGAAAATATCGGCGTCCACGCAATCCAACGGCAGTTGACAGCGCCGTATTTCCCGGTCATTGGCAAGCAGGCTGAGCTGAACGGCGCCGGGCGGCCCGAAGATTTCGAATTCGGCCAACGCTTCTTTCAGGGCTTTTTCGATCGAGACCGTTGGTTGGAGGCGATCCAGTTCGCGTTGGAGGGCTATTTCAGGGAACAGCAGGTCGCGTGTCAGGATGGTGCCGGCCAAGGTCTCGAAAACCATGGTATTACAGTCGGGATAATCGGAGGTCACTTCGCTCAGCAGAGAGGCCCAGAACCGGGCGGCCGCATGTGTAAAGCGCGCTCCGCCAACTATCAAGGCGCGGGCTTTCGAGATGGCGGCGGGGATCTTGTCGGACGCATTGCCAAGAATACGCGCCATGGCGGGCTCGCTCGTTTCAGAACATTTTTGGGATGGGGCGGGTGACGGGACTCGAACCCGCGACGTTCAGATCCACAATCTGACGCTCTAACCAACTGAGCTACACCCACCATGTTTCGAACGGGAGGCATTCTAACCAGGATGTTTCATGGGTTGCAAGCAATATCCGCGACTGTGCCCAGAAGCGCAGAAGTCAGATATCGGAAGTCAGGAGGGGGCATCCGATCTTACATTCGACGTTGGGCGCTCGCTGTTGGATGTTGGGCGTTTGCCTCGGTTACTCTACCCCTGATTCCGAAAGTCCAAGCAGGTCCAGGATGCGGGTCAGGTCTTCGTTGGAATAGAAATCGATTTCGATCAAGCCCTTGGCTTTTTTGCCGTTAGCCAGGGTGCGCGAAGGCACGAGGCGCACACTGGTGCCGAAATGCCGGTGCAGTTTGTCCGAAAGATCCTGGAGATGCGCGGCGGGAATATCGTCCCGCATGGCGCGGGGCTTGCGCGGCGCGCGCGACAGGCGCTCCACGGCCTTTTCCAGCACACGGACCGACCAGCCTTCCGCCACGGTGCGCCGCGCCAAAAAACATTTCTCCTCGTCGATCGCCGCGCCCAGAAGCGCCTTGGCATGTCCGGACGAGAGGCGGCAATCGGTCAGCATCTGCTTGATTTCCTCGGGAAGCGCAAGCAGGCGCAGGGAATTGGTCACCGTGGCGCGCGCTTTGCCGACCCGCAGGGCGATTTCCTCATGGCTCAGGGCGAACTGCTCCGCTAAACTATGGTAGCCTTCGGCTTCCTCAACGGGATTCAGGTCTTCGCGCTGAAGGTTTTCGATGAGCGTCAGTTCGAGCGCGTCGCGGTCGCTGACATCCTTTAGGATGGCCGGCACATTTTCCAGTCCGGCCTGCCGGGACGCCCGCCAGCGCCGCTCGCCGGCCACAAGTTCGTAATGATCGCCCATCCGGCGCAGGAGCAACGGCTGAAGCACTCCGTGCGTCTGGATCGACCGCACCATATCTTCCAGCGCTTCGGGAGCGAATCGGCGGCGGGGTTGTTTGGGGTTCGGTCGGATTTTATCCAGCGGAACCATCGTCATCCCAGAGGTCCCGGGCGTTTCCGCCTTCGCAAAGTCCGCTTCGGCGGGCGCAGGAAGGTCGGCGACGGCCGGTTTTTCGTTGATCAACGCGCTTAATCCCCGTCCCAGCCCGTGCTTGGAAGCCATAAACCACCCCTCCTCTTAAAAAAATGAAGAATGTGAAAGAAAGAGATCAGAGATCAGAAGTCAGCGGTCAGAGCTTCCGTCATCCGTCGTTTGTTATAAAGATGGCGCTTTTCAACTCCGGCGTCAAGTCCCGATAAGCGGATCCAACCATTCCAAATCATATTCGCATTTGAGCATTGGGCGTGGCAACAGCAAAATAGTGGCGAGTCGAGGGCGGAACTTGGCGGCCCGGGACGGCGTGGGGTCAGTCCTAATAATAGCAAATAAGCGGACAATATGAATATTTCAAACGGCGCAACTGTTCTTGTCACCGGCGTAACCGGCGCGGTGGGGCCGCGTGTGGTCGATACATTATCCGCAGCCGGGTATCATGTCCGGACGCTGTCGCTGGACAGGCCGGAAGACGGACGCCGGACAGTAACGTCGAGGCGCGCCTTGGCGATGTGACCGATCCGGCGGCGGTGCAAGGCGCCATGCAAGGGGTGGATGCGGTTGTGCATTTGGCCGCTCTTTTGGGTTCACTCCTAAGAATAGCTAATAAGATTGAGGAACCACTTGCACACATATTGTCACAAAGTTTAGTCCGGGGCGGTCAAAACGGGGCGCTTGCTGTCACGAAGAAGATCGCGGCTTACCACGAGCAACCCCCCGTGGATATTGCTTCAAATCGCGATGCGGCATCATCTGTCAGGTCGGGCGGCGTGGCGTACCTGGCAGGAGTTGAACCTGCAACCTTCTGATCCGTAGTCAGATGCTCTGTCCAGTTGAGCTACAGGTACACCGGAAGGCACAGAAAATATCCGATTCGGAATCAATTGCAAGCAGATTATCGCGACAGAAAAATTATGGCAGAATCGTGAATTTCGCTAATTGACAGTCTCCCGACGACCTGATAGTGTTTCGGGCAATTCAACAAAATCCCCATCCGATTCCGTGCCGCTTTTTTCCGGGGCGTAGCGCAGACTGGTAGCGCGTTTGCTTGGGGTGCAAAAGGTCAGGAGTTCAAATCTCCTCGCCCCGACCATTCTGGACAAATTCTCTACAGTCCAACGCAAAGAAATCGCATCCTCAGGCGGATCGTATCTGGCGGGAACCACGAATTGCCGATGACAAAAACGGAGAGGCGACCGCAACTTAGGTTATGGGCCGGAACGGAACGTTTGGCCCGGTCTTCAAATGGGGTAGCGGGGGTTGGATTTGAACCAACGACCTTCAGGTTATGAGCCTGACGAGCTACCAGGCTGCTCCACCCCGCAGTCAAAACGAGTGCATCCTATCACGGCTTGCTTTTAATGCAACAGAAATCTTTTTTTTCTCTAAAAAAATCGGTTTTCACCTTGACCGCGCGACAATCTTAGGACATCGTATTGGGCTATGCAACGCAATCAACACAAGGTTTCCATGGATGCGCTCGTGTCGCTGTGCAAGCGGCGCGGGTTCATCTTCCAAAGCTCGGAAATTTACGACGGGATCAATGGGTTCTGGGATTACGGGCCGCTGGGCTGTGAACTCAAACGCAATATTCGCGAGGCTTGGTGGCGCGATATCGTCCACCGCCGTGAAAATATCGTCGGGCTGGATAGTTCCATCATCATGCACCCCAAGGTCTGGGAAGCCTCCGGGCACATCTCCAGTTTCTCCGATCCCATGGTGGACTGCAAGGCCTGCCGCAAGCGTTTCCGGGCCGACATGCTCTGCGAGGAACAGGGCGCCAAGCTGGTCAAAACCGAAAAAGGATTCGAACTGCCGGCGGGCGTCAAGTGCTCGGGGTGTGGGTCGAAAGACCTGACCGCGCCGCGGGCCTTCAATCTCATGTTCAAAACCTTTGTCGGTCCGGTGGAGGAAGGCTCGTCCGTGGCTTACCTGCGGCCGGAAACGGCGCAAGGCATCTTTGTGCAGTTTGCCAACGTCCTGGCGACGGCGCGCCAAAAGATACCGTTCGGCATCGCCCAGGTCGGCAAGGCTTTTCGCAACGAAATCAATCCGCGTAATTTCACCTTTCGCTCGCGCGAGTTCGAACAGATGGAGTTGGAATATTTTATCAAGCCCGGCACGGATGCCGAGTGGCATTCCTACTGGGTCAAGGAACGCATGGCCTGGTATGAGCGCATCGGTCTGCCGGCGGAAAGTCTTCAGCAGTATGTTTACGGCAAGGACGAATTGGCCCATTACGCCAGCGCCTGCGTGGACGTCATGTACGATTTCCCGTTCGGCATGCAGGAGCTGGAAGGAATTGCCGCGCGCGGCGATTTCGATTTGAGCCGGCACCAGAAAGTCAGCGGGAAGAGTTTGGAATATTTTGACCCGGAGACCAAGGAAAAATTTGTGCCCCACGTCGTGGAGCCTTCGGCCGGCGTGGATCGCATCGCGCTGGCGATCCTGTGCGAGGCCTACCGCGAGGAATGGGTGCCCGCCGGCGCTACTGCCGGAGAAACGATCGAGGCCGAGCCGGGCAAACCCGTGCCGGCCGGTTACGAACTGCGCACAGTCCTGCGTTTTGCGCCTTGCATGGCGCCCATCAAGGTGGCCGTGTTTCCGCTCCTGAAAAACAAGCCCGAACTCGTGGCCAAGGGCCGCGAAGTGTTCGACCTCCTGCAAAAGCGCTGGAACTGTTTTTGGGATTTGACCGGCGCCATCGGCCGGCGCTATCGTCGCCAGGACGAGATCGGAACCCCCTACGGCGTGACGATCGATTTCGACACCCTGACCGACAACACCGTCACCCTGCGCGATCGCGATTCCATGAAACAGATCCGGCTGGCCATTGCGGACTTGCCGGACCATCTGTCGAAAACGTTGGAATGAAATCAAAGAGTTTTTGGTTCTTTGTTCGCCGTTCTTCGTCCCGAATAAACCAAGAACGAAGAACCAGGAATCAAGAACGGTTTTTAAGCTCCCCATGACCGAACGCCCGAAAACGGAAGTTCTCAACAAGAAGGACCCGGCGCTGGATCTCAGCCTGCGGCCGAACAAGTTCCGCGACTTTGTCGGGCAGCCCAAAGTCAAGGAGCGCTTGGAACTGTTTGTGGAAGCGGCCCGTGGCCGCCAGGATGTCTTGGATCATGTCCTGCTTTCCGGCCCGCCGGGCCTGGGAAAAACGACGCTGGCCTATATTCTGGCCGACGCCATGGGCGTCAACCTGCGGGCGACCTCCGGGCCGGTGATCGAAAAGCCGGGGGACTTGGCGGGCTTGCTTACCAGCGCCGAGCGCGGCGACATCATCTTCATCGACGAAATTCACCGCATGCAAAAATCGGTGGAGGAGTACCTCTATTCGGCCATGGAGGATTTTGTCATCGATATCATGATCGATCAGGGGCCGCATGCGCGTTCGGTGCGGCTTAATTTGCCCAAGTTCACCCTCATCGGCGCGACGACCCGCAGCGGGTTGTTGTCGGCGCCCTTGCGCACGCGTTTCGGCATGAATTGCCGCTTGGATTATTATCGCGCCGACGAGTTGGGCGATATTATCCGGCGTTCGGCCCGCATTCTGAACGTGGATATCGACAATCCCGGCGCCGGCGAAATCGCCGGGCGCGCGCGCGGCACACCGCGGATCGCCAACAACCTCCTGCGCTGGGTGCGCGATTACGCCCAGGTCAAGGCCAACAATAAAATCGCGCATACCATCGCCGACCGGGCCCTGACCATGTTGGACATCGACAAGCACGGGCTCGACGAGATGGACAAGCGCCTCTTGCGGGTGATCGTCGAGAAATTTGCGGGCGGTCCGGTGGGAATTAGTTCGCTGGCCGTCTCCGTCGGGGAAGAACCCGACACTCTGGAGGAAGTTTACGAGCCTTACCTGATCCAGGAAGGCTACCTCAAGCGCACCCCCCAGGGGCGCATGGCCACGGATTTGTGTTACCAGCGGCTGGGGCTGAAACCGAAAAATCAGCAGGGCGCTTTGCTCTGATATTCAGCGGCTCAAATCGGTGCGCTCCAAAAAATCGCCGCGTTTGGCTTTGCCGGAAACGATTGTTCCCTCCGCGGCTTGCGGCCGCACCTGCGTGACGCGGACCTGGCCGACTACGTTGCCCGCGATGTAATCGATGATATTGCCGGTGGTGGGGTCGGTGATGGTTCGGCCGGATTCGCGCACGTTGAAAACAGTGTTCGTTTGGACGCAAAAATTATCGCCGCCGTTGATGATGACCGAAGTCGCGGCGGCTTCCGCGATGCGCGCGCGCCAGGTGGTCAGGGGCAGATGCCGCATGATTTCACGCACCGCCTGCTGGATGGCTTCGCGGGTGGCCGCGCCGATGGGGGTCTTGAAAAAGGCGTCGCCGCCGAAGGACACGTCCTTGTAATTGAATTTTGCCCAGTAGAACGAGGCGTAGGCGCTGCCTTCGGCCGGGACGGAGCAGAGCACTTCGCCGCTCTCGACATCGATAATCGTCAGGTTGATCATCACCAGGGCGCGGGCGCCCCAGATGCCGGCCTCGGTCTTCGAGGAGCGGAACCAGCCCGTGGTGTTGCCGACTTGCGTGAAATCGGTGATGACCCCGCGGATGAGATAGCGCGCGTTTTTCAGGCGGCCGCGCGTGACGCCGTCTTCCTTGCGAAACAGCTCGTTGCCTTGCTTGTTAATCTCGCCGACCACTTCCGGCAGGTTTTGGCGATCCACCACCACAACCCGCTTTGTTTGCAGAAGTTCGGAAACGAGCAGGTCCGGAACACCACGGCCCAGTTCCCACTGCCCTGAAAACCCCGTTTCGTTGCGGAACGTTGTCACGGCCACAACCGGCTTGATGGCGTCGGCCGGCAATGGGGGGAGTGCGCGCGGGAACGACAGGCATCCGGAAAATGAAACAAGACCCATAGTCACGATGACAATGGGCAGAAACCTGGCGCAACCCTTGGCCCTCATGGCTGGTTCCATTCCGTAACCGTCTTGCGGCGGAGGCTGCCTGCCGATTGGCGGATTTAGACTTTGGCGGGCACAGCGGAAGCCGGCGCGGGCGCCGGGGCTGTCTTGGACTTGCTCTTGGCCGCCAAATGCGCGGCCTTTTTCTTGCGCTCAATCCAGCGTCCCCGCCGTTGCCGTTTTATTCGAGATCGTAATTGTTGTCCCATAAGTGGCGTGCAATATGGCAAGCTTGCCGATAAGCGTCAAGCAAAATAAAAAATCAGAATTCGGATTGACGGCGACATGCGCCATATATATAAACGCGAGCAGTTACGGGCATCGGGGCGTGGGTCATAAACACCAACGAGGCGATCGCGACATGAACAATCGGACTGGCATCCTGATGGGCATCGCGGCGGCGGGGTTGACGGCGATTGCGGCGGCGGGGGTCGAGGTTAAGATTCCGGCGCCGGGCGCCGATAGTGAAGGCCCCTTGCTGACACTCAAGGTCTATGGCTATGTCAAACTGGATGCGGCCTATGACACGCAGAAAATTTCGGCCGGCGACGCGTTGTATTATGTCCTGCCGAAAGTCAATGGCGCGAGCGACAATGAATTTAACATGACCGCGCGGGAAACCAGGTTGGGCCTGGAGTTGACCGGTCCGGATATCGAAAACCTGAAAACCACCGGTAAAGTAGAAGTGGATTTCTACGGCAACGGCGGCTCGCAGAATTCCCCCAACCTGCGCATGCGCCTGGCTTATTTGGATTTGGCCATGCCGTCGTCGGGGACGGCGGTGCGCGCCGGCCAGGACTGGGACACTTTCATGACCGTCATTCCGAAAACGGTGAACATCGCCATCCTGGCCGACAACGGCGCGCTTGGCCTGCGCCGGCCGCAATTCCGCGTAACCCAGGATATCCCGCTCCATGATAAAACCAAACTGGTGGCCAAGGTGGCCGCGGCCCGCACGATCGGCGAGGATATCGACGGCGGCATGCAGGACGACGGCGCCGATTCCGGCTATCCTTCCGTGCAGTACAATGTTTGCTTGGAAACCCCGCTTTTGGCGGCCAAGGCGGCCAAGCTCAGCGTATCCGGCCACTGGGGCAATGAAACGGTCGATTCAACCGTCAGCAACGCGGTCGTGGCTGACGATGTCAAGGATTACAATACCTGGTCGGTGATCGGCAGTCTGTTCCTGCCGTTGCATGAGAAGGTCGCCTTGCAGGGCGCCATCTGGCAGGGCAAGAACCTCGACACATATTATGGCGGCATAGGGCAGGGGATTAATAAGACGTTGCAGAAGGGCATCGGCGCCCGGGGCGGCTATATTCAGTTGATAACCGATCTGACCGACAAGCTGAATTGGAACCTGTCGTTCGGTATAGACGATCCGGATAACCAGGACCTTAGCGCCGGCAACCGTTCGAAGGAGCAGATTCTGTTAACCAGCGTTTATTACAAGATCACTTCCGCCGTCACGGCGGCCTTCGAGTACGGTTACCTGACGACGTCCTACAAGGCTCAGTCGGCGGCCCCCGACAACCGCTTCCAGGGCGCGATGATTTATAAATTTTGATTCAAGCCGGCGAATGGTATATTGGCGCCTATCGATCGCATCGACAGGTTGGCCAAATCGATGGCCAATGGATAACGGTTGATGATTCGTGAATCGAGCAAGACAGAGCTGTTTTTTAAAGAAAGGCAGAATTCCATGACTAAAGCCGCCGCGCGTCATATCCTGGTCCGCACGCAACATGAATGTGAAGCCCTTAAAAAACAAATTGAAGCCGGAGCGGATTTCGCCGCCATGGCCCAAAAACATTCCCAATGTCCTTCCGGGAAGCAGGGGGGCGACTTGGGCACATTTTCCAAGGGCCAGATGGTCAAGGAATTTGACCAGGTTGTCTTCAGCGATGCCATTGGCAAGGTGCACGGTCCGGTGCAGACCCAATTCGGGTTTCATCTGATTGAAATTACCAGCCGAACCGAGTAACTCCACTGTGGAATCGTTCGAGGTTTCCATGATCGAGTGGCTGATTATTGACGGCTATAACCTGATCCACCGAACCGGTCATTGCCGAATTGGAGATCGCAGTTCTGGTGACCGGACAGACTGGTTGCCGCGCGACCTGGACGGCAAGCGGCGGCGCCTCGTTCAAATGCTGGAAAAAACGGTCGGCATTCTGGCAGAGCGCATCACGGTGGTTTTCGATGGCCACTCCGGCGATGGGCCCGATGAACAGGAAAGTTCGATCGTGGAAGTCTTGTTTTCTCCCCGCGATAAAACGGCCGATACGGTCATTGAACAGCTCGTGTTTCAGACCGGACTGGCGGGCAAGTCCGCAATCGCGGGCCGGATCGTGGTGGTCACCTCCGACCGGCTCGAACGCGAAACCACGGAAGGGGCCGGCGCCGAAACCATGGCTTGTTCCGTATTCCTCGATCGATTGAACGAGACCCTCGTCCGGATCGAACAGGCGTTGCGCTCGCGGCCGGCATCTCAGCGTCCCGCCACCCCCCTGGGCAATCCTTTTTCCGCGCTGGATATAAATAACCCCGGTGGGGCTTCGGGAGCGTAAATCACTACAGATTGTGGTTGTGTTGTTTTACTCCACTTGCTATAGTGTCATAAATTTTAGCTGTTGTTGTGAAAGAGCTAATTTGGCGAGGAAATTGTGCATTTAAAAAGTCTTGAACTGGTTGGATTTAAGAGTTTTGCGGACCGGACGTCGCTCGAATTCGGCGAAGGAATTACCGCCATTGTCGGGCCAAATGGCTGTGGCAAGAGCAATATTTCGGATGCTATCCGCTGGGTCCTGGGCGAGCAGAGCGCGCGGCTTTTGCGCGGCTCCAAAATGGAAGATTGCATTTTCGGCGGCACAGAGTCCCGCAAGCCGTTGAACATGGCGGAAGTGAGCCTGACCTTTACCGACTGCGAGAAAACCCTGGGCACGGAGTACCACGAAATCACCGTTACCCGCCGCGTGTTCCATACCGGCGAGGGCCAGTACTTCATCAATAAAACACCCTGCCGTCTCAAGGACATCCAGCGGCTGTTCATGGATACGGGCATCGGCACGAACTCCTATTCGCTGATGGAGCAGGGCCGCATCGACCTGATCCTGCGGGCGCGCCCGGATGACCGGCGCGAGGTCTTCGAGGAAGCCAGCGGCATCACCAAGTTCAAGACCGACAAGCGCGAGGCCCTGCGCAAGCTGGAGCAGACCGAAAACAACCTCTTGCGCCTGGCCGACATCATCAAGGAAGTCAAGCGCCAGATCATCTCGCTCCAACGCCAGGCCGGCAAGGCCGCCCGCTACCGGACGCTGTTCGATGAACTGCGCCGGCTGGACATCTTTCTGTCCCGCGAAAAACTTCAAGGGATCGCCGCTGAACTCTCCGGCATGGACGCCACCCTGGCGGCCCTGAACACAACCATCGAAACGCTCCAGCAGGATATCCAGCGCCACGAACAGCAGGGCGAAACCCTGCGCGACGGCTTGAGCGACATCGAACGCGAGATCGCCGGCCAGCGCCAGGCCGACATGGAGATGCAAACGGCGTTGGAGCGCATGCGCCAGGAGGTGGAAATCAACCGGCATCGCATTCGCGAACTGGAGGACCTGATCCTGCGCGATTCCCGCGATGTGGCCGGGCTCACCCAGGAACTGGATAACGACCGCCGCGCCCTGGCGCAAAGCCAGGCCCAGTTGAAAGAGGTAAGCGAGAAATTGAAGACGGCCGAGGACGATCTGCTGGCCAAGTCCCGGATTAACGCCCAGCATGAACAGACCATGGACCAGACCAAGCAGGACGTCCAGAAAATGCAGGGCGAAATGCTGGAAATCGACGATCGGCACTCCAGGCTCCAGAACGAACTTCACCAGATGGAGAACGCGGATCGCCATATCGTCAGCCGCCGGGAGCGCTGCGCCGCTGAACAGGCCAATCTGAAACTTGTCCTGGAAAACCACGCCAAGCGCCTGGATGAATCCGCCCAAACCATGAAGGCGTTGACGGATGCCGTTGACGATGCCGACCAAAATTTAAAGACCCTTCTGTCCGACCGCGAGCGTTTGGCGGCCGACGGCAAGGAGCGGGAAAACCGGCGGAGCGCCAACCAGTCCCAGTCTGCCGCGTTGACCGCCCAGATTGCGCTGCTTACCAAAAGTTTGGCGGAAAAATCAGAATTTTCCGATAGCGTCAAGCAGGTCCTGAACGACCCGGCCGCGCTGGGTTTGGATGGCGCGTGCGTCCTTGGCGCCCTGGCGGACCAGATTACCGCCGAACCCGAGTATACCCAGGCCTTGGAAGCCGTTCTGCGGATGTGGCTGGATGCCGTTGTCGTGACTGACGCCGCCTGCGCGCGCGGCCTGATCCGGCGTTTGGCCGCCGACCCGCAAGGTTCGATTTGTCTGCTGGCCGCCCGTGCGCCCGAAGTGGCCGATGAGTCGGCGGCCCCCGTTATTTCTGCTGAGGCGCTGCTTGAGCATGTGACCGCGGCGGAGGCCGTGCGGCCTCTCTTGCGGCGGCTGCTTCGCCAGGTCTGGGTCATAGATTCGATCGAGGCGTTGCCGCCGGTTATTCCGTCCAAGGCGGTGTATGTGACGCGGCAAGGCGCGCTGGTGCGGGACGATGGCGCGTGCGAACTGTATCACGGTGACGCGCGCATCCGGAATCCGCTGGCTCAGCGGCACCAGGTTGCCGCGCTTCAGGAAACGTTGTCCGGCCTGAACACGGCCGCCGGTGTTTTGACGGGCGAACTCGACGCCATTGCGCTCCGGCAAACGGCGTTGGACGCGGCCATTCAACAGGCCCGCGCGGCCTTGGAGGAAAAACGCCAGGGGCTGGCCCGGCGCGAAGGCGAACAGGAACTGGTGCTGCGCCAGACCAACCAGGTGCGGGACAACCTGGAAACGGTGACCTACGAACTGCGCGAACTGGAAAAACAGGGCAGTTCGCCCGAGCGCAAGAGCGCGATGATCGCGGAAATGGACGCCTGCCGCGCCCGCCGCGGCGAAATCAAGCTCATGATGGAAACCCGCAACCGCGATCTGGCGACTTTGGATCACGATCACAAGCAGATGTCGAACTTGCTTCTGGCCGCCAATGTGTGCGCCGCCCAGTATCGCCAGGCCGTCGAACACCTGCTTTCCCAGCATCAGCCGCTCGGCAACCGCATTGCGCAGGCCGAGGCGACGATCCGGGAACGCGCGGCGCGGGTGGCGGAATACCGCTCCGCCATTGAGGCGCTCAAGCAGGCGGTGGCGGATGCCCAGCGGAAGATTCCCGAAATCGAGGCCGGCCTCAAGACCCAAGCGGAGCGCATGCAGGCCCTCCAGGAAAAGCGCGAACGGCAGCAGATTGAGTTCAAGACGCTGGATGAACAGGTCAAAAAACGACGCGTGGATCTCGATGCCCAGCGCGCCCGCAAGAACGAGCTGACCGTGAAATGCGCCGAGGCCCGCATGAAGCACGAACATATCCTGGAGCGCGTGGCGGGCGACTATCGCCTGACGGCCGATGCCATCCAGGCCGAGCCTGAGCCGGAGTGGAGCGAGGGCGCGCGCCCCGCCGCGGAAGTCATGGAGAGCCAGGTCGCCGAACTGCGCGCGAAGATCGAATCCATGGGCCCGGTCAATACCGGGGCCATCGATGAATACAAACAGCTCCAGGAGCGCTTCGATTTCCTGACCCAACAGCAGGATGATCTGGTCAAGTCCAAACAGCAGTTGATGGACCTGATCCGCAAGATCAATCAAACCACGACGGAGATGTTCTCGAAAACCTTCGCCCAGATCAACGAGAATTTTCAGGCCATGTTCCACCAGTTGTTCGGCGGCGGCACGGCCAAGCTGATCCTGACGGATGAGGAAGACATCCTGGAATGCGGCATCGAAGTGTATGCCCGCCCGCCGGGCAAGCGGCTCCAGAGTATTTCCCTGCTGTCGGGCGGCGAGAGCACGATGACGGCCGTGGCGTTGCTGTTCTCCATTTACATGGTCAAGCCCAGCCCGTTCTGCCTGCTGGACGAGTTGGACGCGGCCTTGGACGATTCCAATATCCACCGGTTCGTCAAGGTGCTGAAGGGCTTCTTGAACCAATCGCAATTTCTGGTTATCACCCACAATCGTTCGACCATCAGCGCGGCCGCAACGCTCTACGGCGTCACAATGGAGGCCGACAAGGTCTCCCGGATCATGTCCATGCGCTTCAAGGAACACCATCACGCCGAGGCGCCCCGGGATAAATCGGACGCCAGACGACAGACGCCAGACGCCGGCCCGGAAAAGACTGAAGACGGTCAGACGACAGAATTGTCCGGCGACGTGTCCGGCGAAGCCTTAGCGAAGACGGAAGCCTTAGCGAAGACGGAAGCCTTAGCGAAGACGGAAGCCTTGTCGAAGGCGGAGGCGTCTCGCGAACCGGCGGCCGAGCCGGCCGCCGTGGAAGGACCGCAGACCGGATATCCCGCCCCGGACACAACAGGATAGTCCCTGTTTTCGCGCGCCATGATGAAACCATTAGTGGTCGCCGCCCCGGTATGCCCGCTTCCTCTTTTTTCAGCATCGCAAGAACGACAGCTCGCAAACGGAGATAACATCAAGATTGGTGTTGCATGGTCATGGAATTTCGCGTAGAGTTTTATACATCGGAAACGGGACGGTGTCCGGTCCGGGAGTTCCTGTTGGAACTTAAGGCCAGCGATCCGGACGACTTCGCGGCACTGGCGGCGGGATTGGCAAAACTGCGTTACCGCCAGTATCAGCGTCCGCCGTTGTCGAAGGCGCTCGATCATGGCCTGTTTGAGTTGCGGCACATGGGCAAACTGAATACCCGTATTCTTTGGTTCTTTGTCCGCTGCCGACGGATCATCGCGGTTCACGGCATTCGCAACAAAGGACAGTCCATCGCATCGCACGACATGGCGGTAGCCCGCGAGCGGATGCGCGACTGGCAGGAAAGGAATGCGATATGAAGAAGACGAATTTTGACCTGTTTCTGGAAGAACAACTTCGCGACCCGGACTTTGCCGAGCGCTTCAAGCGCGCCGGTGAGGCGTGGGACGTGGCAATGCAAATTGCGGCGCTACGCGATAGAGTCGGCCTCTCCCAAAAAGAGCTGGCACGAAAACTGAAGACCTCTCAGCAACAGATCAGCCGACTGGAGTCGCCCGCCTATGAAGGGCATTCTCTGAGCATGCTGCGGCGTGTGGCGCATGCCCTCAATGCCGAGGTGAAAGTAGTGTTTGAACCGATGCATGTTGGGAAGCATGCGGTCGTAGCCGAGTCTCGCGTAAGATACGGGAGCCGATGATGTCGTATCCGCCGTCACCCAGTCACTATCCAAACCTGCCTGCCGGTCAGCGATTCACTCAATGGCTGGTTGACCAATTCAACGGGGACGAACGGCGCTGGCGCGACTTGCAGGCGAAAATTGGAGACATTGCCAAGCGACTAAAACGAGAATGCACCCGCCGCAAGGCGAAGGGGCGGCGAATATGAGTGAGAAACCAGACATGCAGGTTGAAGAAGGCAAGGCGGTCTACTCGACGGCTTTGCCGGAGCAGAAAGCGTTTTTCAAGATTCCGGCGCGGTTCGGGCATGTGCCGGTGGCGGAAGAACCGCTGGGCTACGACCACGAACGGCGCTTTGAACAACATTACCCGCGCATTGAGCTGCCGTTTCAACTCGTGGACACGGTCGAGACCGGTATCAAACGCCGATATGAGAAGGAAGAACTTTTCCCCAATGGTTTGAACCGGCTCTTCTTCGGCGATTGCCTGCACGTCATGCGGATGCTACCCAGCGAGTGCATTGACCTGATCTACATTGACCCGCCGTTCTTCTCCGGCCGCAACTACAACATCATCTTCGGCGACAAGAACGAAGTCCGATCCTTCACCGACATCTGGGAAGGCGGCATGCCCGGCTACCTCATCTGGCTCAACGCCCGTCTGTACGAGATGAAGCGGCTGTTGAAACCGACGGGAAGTATTTACGTCCATCTGGACTGGCACGCAAGCCACTATGTGAAGTGCGAGATGGATCGAATTTTTGGTTACGAGAATTTCCATGCGAATGTCGTCTGGTGCTACAAGACCCGCCAGTTCTCCAAGCGGTACTGGAACAGAAAACACGACGACATCCTGTTTTTCACGCGATCAGGGGAATACCCATTCAACTGGGATGACACAAAGGTGATTGAACAGTATGATCCCGCGACGGTAGCGAAGTACAAACTGGTTGACGAGAAGGGGCTCTATCGCCTCTGTGGGCGTGGGATACAAGGGAGTCCGATCCGCTCTGCGAAGGATGTCGACCCAAAATGGGAGAAGACTCACCCAGAACTAGTTGTAAGGAACTACCTCGGCGAAGGATACGCCCCGTCAGACTACTGGCAGATTGACATCATCAACCAAGTCGCAGACGAACGAATCGGATATCCGACGCAGAAGCCAGAACGTCTTCTTGAACGAATAGTTGCAGCGTCAACAAACAAGGGCGATGTCGTAGCTGACTTCTTCTGCGGCGGGGGAACGACACTTTCCGTTGCGCAGCGTCATGGCCGTCGGTGGATCGGTTGCGATATTTCCCGCGTGGCGGTGGCGCTCACGGCAGACCGGATTGCCCGGATTCTCGCGCCGAACCTGGAGGAGATCAAGCGGGCGGCCAAGAAGGCAAAGGCAAAAAAGGATGACGGCGAGCTTGCCCTTGAACATGCTGTTGCCGACAGCACGCTTACCAGCGTTGAAGACGCCAAGAAAAAAGCGGTCGAAGCCTCGACCATGCCGTTGACCGGCTACACGGTGGAGCACTGGGGCATTTACGAAATCAACCGGTTGACGAAACTATCCGCCGAGGAGTTTCGGGCGTTCGTGGTGGCCTGTTACGGCGCGCGGAAGTGGACCGGCGCGGACGCGAACATTCAAGGCGTGAAAGCCAATGAACTGCTTTGGGTGGCCGGGCCGAAAGAGACGGACGTGATCACGGCAACGGACGTGAAGAACTTCGCGCAGGCGGTCATGAAGACGCGGAAGCCGGAGGAGCGTCAGGCGATCATGATCGGCTGGGGCGTGGACCCGAAGGCCCGCGCCTATGCCGAACAGGTCATGAAACTGGGCGAAGCCAAGCCGATTCAGTTCATCAAACTGCGGTTGTGGCCGCTGGCTGGAGACGACTTCAAGGCGCACGTCACAAAGAAGCACGACAAGTACAAGGATTTCTTCGCGTTCATCCTGCCGCCGGACATTCCGCGCATCGGCGTGACGCGGATCGGCGCGCGGCATTACCGCTTCGACGTGTCGGAAGCCCGCTCGATGAACACCGGCGGCAAGATCGTGAACGTGCAATGGGACTTCGATTTCCGGGACGGCATTTTCTCCGCGACGCAGGGCTACCAGCTTTGCCGCAAGGAGAAGAAGGAGCGCGGGGAAGGCGGCTTTGAAGGCCAGATGACCGTTGAGTACACCTTCGATGCGGAAGCGGGAACCCCCGCCTCCGCCGAGGCTACGGCGGGCAGGGAAGTCACCCTTGCCTGCCGGGTGCAGGACGATCTCGGCGGGGAAGGCATGAAGGCGATGAAGTTGAAGATGGAATGACAGAAAGATTCGCGCCAAGACGCAAAGGTGCAGAGGAGGATCAGAAAATGGCAAAGCGAGGTCCGAGAATGACGTGGGGACCGAAACCCGAGAACGCGATTCAGTTCAAGGTGACGTTGCGGTATATCCGCCCGCCGATCTGGCGCCGGATTGTGCTGCCCGACAGCTTCACCCTGGCCCATCTGCATGACGCGATTCAAGTCGCGATGGGCTGGTATGACAGCCACATGCACACCTTCAGGATCGCCGGCGTTTACTACACCAGTAAACAGATGTGCGAAATGGATGACATGGATATGGAGTGCGATGATCGCGCCTTGCTTCGCGATGTCGCCGGACAACCCAAACAGAAGTTCATGTACGAGTACGATCCGGGCGATAGCTGGGAACATGACATCGTGGTGGAGAAGATACTTCCGTTCGATCCGCAGGCGCAGTATCCCGTGTGTCTCGATGGTGCGCGGGCCTGCCCGCCGGAAGATTGCGGCAGTTTTCCGGGCTACTCCGACATTCTGGAGGCGTTGAAGGCGCCGAAGAAGACCGCGGAACAGAAGGAACTGTTGGAATGGGTCGGTGACGATTACGATCCGGAGCGGTTCGATCTGGAGGCCGTGAACCGGCGACTGGCGGGGAAGCGATGAAGTCGCATTTGGAGTGATATGGACGAGCAACGAATCCACCACTTGGATATGATTCGGGCCGTAATCAGCCGGATGGCGCAGAACTCGTTCACGTTGAAGGGCTGGGCGCTGACGCTGATTGCGGGGACATTCGCGTTGTCGGCCAAGGAAACGAATCACGGGTTTCTATTCATTGCCCTTTTCCCGGCGGTTGCCTTCTGGGGCCTGGACGCTTACTACCTTCGTTTGGAAGCGAAGTTCCGACAGTTGTATGATGAAGTTCGCATGATGAGTGAGGAACAGTGGACAGCCAACCCGTTCGACCTGAACCCGGACAAGTTCAATGACAGGGTCGATTCGTGGAGCAAACTGCTATTCTCGCCCAGCGAAGCGGGCTACTATGTTCCGGTATTACTCGTAGTCGCCGGAATAATTGTGGCGGAATGTCTGATACGATGAGGAGGAAGGACAATGGCAAGACGAGTGTTCTTCAGTTTTCACTATGAGCGCGACATCTGGCGCGCGAACGTCGTGCGCAACAGTTGGGTTACCCAGGAACGGGAAGCGGCGGGTTTCTTTGACGCCTCGCTTTGGGAAGAGGCCAAGAAGAAGGGCGACGAATCCATCAAGCGGATGATTGACCGGGGATTGGACAACAGTTCGGTCACGGTCGTACTGATCGGCGCGGAGACGGCGGATCGAAAGTACGTGCTCTATGAAATCGAGCAAAGCTACAAGCGGGGCAACGGCTTGCTGGGTATCCACATCAACAACATCGAGAATCGAGACGGCCTTGCCGACTATCAAGGGGCAAACCCGTTCGACAAACTTCAACTTGAGCGGAACGGACGCATCTGCCTGCTCTCGGCTCTTGTGAAGGTCTATGATTGGCGGTTGAACTACGGGTATCAGAACTTCGCCGGATGGGTCGAAGAAGCCGCAAAGGCCGCAGGACAGCAAGGAAGGTTGACATGACGACGGATGATTTCCGAAACAAACCGTTCTTTCCTGAAGGCCCAGTGCCGGTTGAATTCTTTCACGGACGCAAGGAAGCCGTTGAGTTGATTCTGACACGCGGGATCATTCCGGTCACTCAGGGGCACGCCGAGACGATCTTTGTTCAAGGGGAGTACGGCATCGGCAAGAGTTCCATCGCAGGTTATTCGCAGGCCGTTGCCGAGAGAAACCATGGACTACACGGAATCTACGCCACCTTGAGCGATGCTGTCACAATGGACGATGTGGCGGAGAAGATTCTTGCGGCGGCGGTTCAGTCCGGGGCATTCGACCCCAAACGAAACGAAAAAATCAGGAATTGGCTGGGGAAGTATGTGGGGCAGCAGAGCTTATTTGGCGTTTCCCTGAACCTCGATGCTCTCAAGAAGGATGCGCCTTCCCTCGCTTCAGTGAACTACCTCCTCGTCTTCTTCCGTGAACTGATCACCCGGTTGAGCGATGCCGGGGTGAAGGGTGTCTTTCTCGTTCTGGATGAGATTAACGGAATCTCCAGTAATGCCCAGTTCGCCCATTTCCTGAAGGGGTTGGTTGACACGAACGCGCTAACCGGCAAGACCGTTCCGGTTCTGCTGATGTTGTGCGGCGTGGAAGAACGGCGATGGGAGTTGATCTCGCACCATGAGCCGGTTGGCCGGATATTCAAGATCGTCAACATTGACCGGATGTCCGAGCCGGAAATGCGGGAGTTCTATGCCGATACGTTTTCCAAGATCGGCAAGACGGTAGACGATAACGCGCTCGATTTGATGACCCACTATGCCGCCGGGTTTCCGAACATGATGCAACTGATTGGGGACACCGCATTCCGGCGCGACAGCGACAACCGCATTGACAAGGTGGACGCGCAATACGCCGTTTTCACTGCGGCCAGCGAGGTCGGCAGTCGCTATGTGACGCCACAGATATACGCCATGCTAAGGAGCAAGGACTATCGTTCGATTCTCCGGAAAATCTCAGCCGTCGGGCCGGATATGAACTTCCGCAAGGCCGATGTTGCACAAGGACTTACCGAAAGCGAGAAACGCAAACTGGGGAATTTCCTGGCGAAACTGAAGCAACTGAAGGTCATTCGCGACGGTTTCGAGCGCGGGGAATACCAGTTCAACATCCGCATGGTGCGCTTGTTCCTGTGGTTGGACAGCATCCGGGAGACGCCGGAGTTCAAGCGGCTGGAAGAGTCTCTGGCTCTGGACGGCAAATCCGAGTTTCCGATCGTTCGTGAACCCGGCGTCGATTACGCCAGTGCCGCGCCTCGGGAGGAATGATGTTCAACTCGTTCCATGGCGAAACGCTGAAAGCGTATCAAAACTGGGTGGCAGGATCGTTCCGTAGTCCGGCGGTGCCGGACCGGGTCCGGGATTATCTCCTGCATCTGGCGGTGGAGTCCCCGGCGGGTAAATATCAATCGCTCTGGCCGCACCAGCGGGACGCCGTGCTTCGGGCGATCTTCACCAATGAATTGTTGAAGCCACGCGACGCGGGATGGAAAGACCTCCTGTTGAACGTGGTGACGGGCGGCGGCAAGACGACGATCATCGCCGCGATTATGGCCTATCTGCGCGTTTGCCACGAGGTGCGGTCCTTCCTTTTGCTCTCTCCGAATACCATCGTGCGCGAGCGGTTGAAGACCGACTTTGAGAAACCGAGCCGGGACGATTCCGTCTGGCGGCGGTTCAATCTGTTCCCGCCGGAGTTCGCCCACTACGTGCATGACATGACATTGCACGTTCTCCAACCGGGGGCCGGAAGCGCTGGCATCCGAAGCGCCGCCGTGACACTGGGCAACATCCACCAGCTTTACACGTCGAGCACTCAGGGTGCGGAGAATCTCGGCGTAATCCTGAACCACCTTGGCCGGATTGCCGTTTTCAACGATGAGGCGCACAACACAGTTGCCCCAAAATACGACGAGATTCTTGACCTGCTGTCGCAGTCCGGCAAGACGGTCATGCGCGTGGACACGACCGCGACGCCCGACCGCGCGGACGGGGAGAGTCCGCGAAGCCGCATGATCTGCCTTTACGGGATCAAGGAGGCGGTCAAGGACGGGATCATCAAGACGGTTTACGTGTGCCAACCGAATATCAAGACGGTGGAACTCACCTACACCGACACGGAGACCGGTCAGGTTGTCCGCGTGGAAGAAGTGCCGTGGGAGGAGATTGACGCCAAACAGATTCCGGCGACCAAGTGGGTCACGAGTCCGAAGCCATTGCGCCAACAGTTGGAAATGGCCAAACGCCGCTGGGTGGAACAGGTCAAGCGGGCAGGGGGCAAGGTTGTCCAATCGGCGGAAAGCGAAAAGGTCGGCGGACAAGCGAAATGGCGGCGCTACGAAACACAGGAGGGCGGGAGATACCGGCCAATCCTGTTCGTTGTGGCCGTCAGCATCAAAGACGCCTACAACGCGAAGCGGGTTCTCGAAGAAGAACTCGGCCTAAAGACCTTCGTGATTGCATCGAAGGACGCGGAGGCAACGGATATCAGCGCGGACCAGCGCAAAGCCGAACTGCAAGTTGCCATGACCATCGGAACCGACGCGGACGAAGAGCGCCACAGCGCCGTTGTGAGCGTGCTCATGTTGCGCGAGGGCTGGGACGTGAAGGCGGTCTCCGTCATTGCCCTGCTTCGCAAGTTCTCGTCGAAGGTGTACGGACAGCAGGTCATCGGGCGCGGCCTTCGGCGCGTGTTCCCACGCAAGGAGGACGAGAAGGAACGGCTCATCGTTGTTGACCATCCGAAATTGGAGCACGAATGGCTCTGGCAAATGATTGACGCCTACGTGAAGACGGATGTCGGCATACAAGAGGAACTTGACCTCGACGAGGGACTCGAAGAACCGGAGGAAGTGGACGCAAACGAAGACGCAATCGAGATTCCCGAACCTCAAAACGAAGGCGAGGAGATCGAGTTGCCGGAACCGGAAGAACTTGAAGAGAAGCCATTGGATCAGGACTGGGCCGAATACCTTGGCGGCGTTCAGTATCCCCGCGAACAAGTCGCCGTGACCCGCGAGGAGCGCACCGGCGAAAGCGAGCGTGATTTGACCGGGACGGGCTTTGTGACGACGGTTGCCTATTCTGATGCGGAGAAGCAACCTGCCACGGAGTTCATCCCCCCGAAAGAAACCATCCCGCTTGACCAACGGCAGAAAGAGCTTTGCGACCAACTTTTCGATTTGACCGTAGAAGTTCTGTTCAACAACGGCCTGCCCATGAGCGGGCGGGCTGTGATCTACAAGGTCATGCTGGGCCACATCAGCGATAAATTTCTGGCCGGCCAGACGGTCGGTCAGTGCGGGACGGAATCTCAATTGCTTTTCCTGCAAGACAGTCTGCACTATGTCCGCCGGGTGTTCGACCGGCGGGAACTGTTGAAGGCGATCATCGACAAACCACCGGAAACATGAGTGAGAAAGGCATACTGCACGACCTCAAACGCGCGACGCGAACAAGCGAGCCCTACGATTCAACGTGGGAACGCGACTACATGCTCTTGCTCGACGCCGACGCGACAGTCAAACGCTGGGAGCGTTGCCGCTCACTGCGGATCCCATACACGAAGGTCAATGGGAAGCGGAGCCGTTACAACCCGGATTTCATTGTCGAACGCGAGGACGGGCAAAAGGAACTCCACGAGGTCAAGGGCGGTCACTTACTGGCCGATCCGGACACGCAACGGAAACTTGCGGCAGGGGAGAACTTTTGCCGGACGCGAAAAATGGTCTTCAAGGTCATCACGAGGCGGCAGTAATGGGGCGCTACCATCAAGGCTGGTCCAAGGGCTGGAAGAAGAGCACGCGCGGCGCGGCGGGCGAGTGGTTCGATTCGTACTGGGAAGTTCAGTACATGAGCGAACTCGACCGCGATCCGATGGTGTTGCGCTGGACACGTCATCACAACTTGCAGATTCCTTATCGCAAATGGTGGGGCGGACAAGGACGCTACGAACCGGACTTCCTCGTTGAGATTGCAGGAGGCGAGAAGGAAATCCGGGAAGTCAAAGGAGAACACCTTTTCCGAGACGCGAACACAGCGCGGAAACTGACGGCAGGCGAAGCGTTTTGCCGAGGGCGCGGCATGAAATTCCGTGTAGTCACCAAGTCGTTTGTGAATCCCGAACTATGGACACCGGAGGGCAACGTCAGGATTGAGGCCCCGTCACCTTCAGCGCCGCCGCCGGCTTCAAAGGCGCCAGAACCGTCCGGCTGTCTCGGATTGGCGGCGGCACTTGTCGCCGTTGTCGGCTTGCTCGTGTGGCTGGGGGCACGAGCGGTTTTATAAATTTTCAGAACTGCGGTTCGGGCTTGTTCAGGACGCGGGCGAGGGCTTTGAGACAGCGTTCGTTTTCCTCGCGGGTTCCGATGGTGATGCGCACATGGTCGGGGAGGCCGTAACCGTCCATGGGCCGCACAATGACTTTTTCTTTCTGCAGGGCGTGAAACGTTGCCCGCGCTTGCCCCACCTCGACCAGCATGAAATTCGTCACGGAAGGCACGTAGGCGATTCCCATGCGCGGCAGATATTCCGCAAACAATTTCAGGCCGGCCTGGATCATGCGGCGCGTTTTGCGGACGAAGGCGTCGTCGGCCAGCGCGGCCTCGGCGGCGGCCAGGGCCATGGAATTGAAATTGAAGGCCTGGCGGACGCGGTGCATCAATTGAATGCCCTCTTCCGGCGCCACGGCATAGGCGATGCGCAGGCCGGCCAATCCGTACGTTTTGGAGAACGTCCGCAGGATAATGATTTTGCGCCCTTCCCGGACATATTTCAGCGTGTCGGGCTGTCGATCCACGGGCAGTAATTCGACGTAGGCCTCGTCCAAGGCCACGACAACGTGTTCCGGAACCTGCCGCATGAAGCTGTCCAGCGCTTCGTTGGCGACCATGGTTCCGGTGGGATTATTGGGGTTGGCGATAAAGACCACCCGGGTTTGGGGGGTGATGGCCGCCAGCATGGCGTCCAGGTCATGCGTAAATTTTTGCATGGGCACGCTGATCGTCTGCGCCCGGAACATTTCGCCGATCAGCCGGTAAATGGCGAAGGCGCGATCGGCGACAATCATATCCACGCCCGGCCCCAGGAATACGTGGCCGATGAACTCGATGATCTCGTTGGCGCCGTTGGCGATCAAAAGCTGATCCGGCTTGACCCCCAGCTTTTGCGAGAGGGCGCGCCGCAGTAAATGCGCGCTGCTGTCGGGATAGCGGTGCATTTGGGAGGCCACGCGCCGCATGGCCCGCAAGGCCAGGGGCGAGGGGCCCAGGGAGTTCTCGTTGGACGCCAGTTTGATGATGTCATCCACGGACGCGAACCCCAGTTCGCGCGCCACTTCCTCGATCGGCTTGCCCGGCTCGTACATCTTCAAGCCGGTTATCCACGCATGGGCGATGTTTTTCATGAATGGTGATGGTCAATCTGATTGCGGATTTCGGATTGCTGATTTCTGATTTTACGGATACCACATCATCGTTGTCATGTCCGGCTACGGCCTGCAGTCCACGGCCTACGGTCATTCTTTAGTCTGTCGTCTGACCTCTGATTTAATCGGCCTCCGGCGCCCGGGGATACGCCCCCAGAACCGTCATCAGCGTGCAATGGCGCTCCAGATCGCGCAAGGCGTTGCGTACGCGCGGCTCCTCGACATGCCCTTCGATATCCACAAAGAAAAGGTATTCCCAGGCTTTCAATTTATTGGGCCGGGACTCGATTTTTGTCATATTGAGCCGATATTTTTTGAGCGACCCCAGGGCGCTGTACAGGGCGCCGGCCTTGTGCTTGACGGCGAAGAAAATCGAGGTCTTATCGTCGCCGGTGGGCGTTCCAAACGATTTTCCGATCACCAGAAAGCGGGTCGTATTGCCGCTTAAATCCTGAATTTCCGCGGCCAACTCCTGTAAATGATAATGTTCGGCGGCCAGAATGCTGCCAATGGCCGCCACGTGCCGGTCCTTGACGGCCATCTCCGCCGCATGGGCGCTGCTGGTCACCGGCACGACCTCCACCCCCGGCATTTCCGTATGCAGCCAGTTGCGGCACTGCGCGAGCACTTGCGGATGGCTGACCACCCGTCGGATGCCCCGGCGCGGCCCGGCGGCCATCAAATGGTGTGAAATCGGCAGGTAAATCTCCGCGCAGATCCGCAGCGGCGTCTGGACGAATTCATCCAGGGTGTACGTTATCGCGCCCTCGGTCGAATTTTCGATCGGGACAACGCCGTAATCCGCTTGATTATTGCGGACGTTTTCGAAAACGTCGCCGATAGTTTCACAGGGGATGTAAGTCACGCTGGCGCCGAAACGCAGGCGGGCGGCCTGGTGCGTGAACGTGGTGGCCTGGCCGAAATGGGCCACGCGAACCTGTCGTTCCAAGGCCCGCGAGGAGGACATGATCTCCCGGTAAATGGAGTCGATGGCTTCCCGGCTTAATGGCCCGCGGTTCGCCCGGCGGACGTGGGCGAGCACGGTTTTTTCGCGCGCCGGCACATACACGACGTCCGCCGATGCCTGCTTCAACTTCCCGATCTGCACGGCCACCCGGGCGCGCGCATTCAGCAGGCCGACCAAGCGCCGATCCAGCGCATCGATTTTTTTTCGCAGTTCGCTAACCTGCATGGTTCTATTCCTTTCCTTCCTCATCCTCATCCTCGTCTTCATCTTCATCCTCATCGTCCTCGTCTTCGTCGTACTCGTCCTCCTCTTCCTCGGTTTCTTCTTCCTCCTCGGCTCCCTCCGCTTTTCGCTGCGGGTCGTCCGTCTTCTGTTCTTCCATTGGATGTTCGATGTTGGATGTTGGATGTTGGGCGTTTGCTTCTTCCGTTTTCCTTCCTTCGCACTCTGTGTCTTGGTGGACAAGTGGCAGGACTGGCTGCTGTTCCGCCTCCGCCTTCTCCTGGCTGTCGTCCGTCGTCTGTCGTCCGGCGTCGGTTTCCTTCTTCGCGCGCTCGGCATCCCGCCGCGACAACTGCTCAATGCCCGGCAGGTTCTTGACGCTGCTCAGGCCGAAATGTTCCAGGAACAATTGGGTCGTTCCGTACATCAACGGCCTGCCCGGCAGGTCGCTGCGGCCGACGATGCGGATCAACTGCAGTTCCAGCAAGTGGCGCATCATGGCGTCCACGTTGACGCCGCGCAAGGCTTCGATTTCGGCGCGGGTCGCCGGCTGACGATACGCGATAATGGCCAGCGTTTCAAGGGCCGGCTTGGAAAGGCGCGCTGGTTTGTCCAAGTTCAACAAGCGTCGCACCCAGTGACCGCCGGCCGGATCCGTCTGGAACCGGAATCCGCCGGCCACCTCCACGAGAACAAGGCCCAGCTTTCGTTCGCCAAGCTCGGTCTTCAATTGCGCGATGGCCTCGCGAATGTCGCTTTCCTGGGTTTTGCCGAAGGCACGGACGGCGTCTTCGCCATTTTGGGCCACCTGCGCCAATACTTCGCGCAACTCGTTTGCCGTAATCGGTTTGTGTGCGGCAAACAACAAGGCGCCCAAGACCTGCTTGAGTTCCGGTTGAATATTCGCTTCGGTCGGTTGACGGATTTCTTCTGTCATAAAAATCCTTAAATCTTATTCTGATCTTCCATTGGAAGTTAGGCGTTGGATGTTGGATGTTCGATGTTTGCTTCATTCGCCGCCTGTCCGTCTTCTCCGGCCTGTCGTCCGTCGTCCGTTGTCCGTCGTCCGTCTTCTGCCTTCTGTTCCGTCTCCGGGCGCATGATCGCAATCTCCCCGAACACCGCTTCCTGGCGGGCCACGACCTGGCGCAGGCGGATCAACTCCAGGAGCGCCAGGAACGTGCAAATGATTTCATGGCGCGTAATCAGCGGACGGAACAGACTGCTGAATACCACGCGCGTTTCCTCGCGAATGCGCCGCAGGATGGACTCGATGCCGTCGGCCACTGTGAAGCGCTCGGCCATGATTTCGCCGACCTCGTTTATCTGAATCCGCTTGAGCGCCTCGTTGAAGGATGCGATCAGGTCGAAAATGGTGACGTCCTCCAGGCCGACGCCCGGCTGTTCCACTACCACCACCGGATCCTCCGCGTTGCGCAGGAACATATTGCCCGCGCGCGATTCCAGCTCCTGCAGGTTGGCGGCGGCATCCTTGAATTTTTTGTATTCGATCAGTTGGCGGATGAGTTCCCAGCGCGGATCCGCCTCCTCGATTTCCAGGTCGGGGCGCTCCTCGGGCGGCAGGAGCATGCGGCTCTTGATCATCATGAGTGTGGCCGCCATCACGAGAAACTCGCCGGCGATGTCGAGGTCCAGCATCCGCATCAGGCCGAGGTATTCCATATACTGGCGCGCGATCAGCTCGATGGGAATATCGTAGATATCCACCTCGTCCTTTTTAATAAGGTAGAGCAGGAGGTCCAGCGGCCCCTCGAACACCTCCAGTTTGACCTTGTATTCTTCCTGAATCGGCATGTTACCCTTATTCTAATGTGGACCGCGCCCGCGCAATCCGAGGATTTTCACTACGAAACACGCGAAATACGCGAAAGTTTAGTGACAATAAATTGATCTGCGAATCCTGTCCGCATTATTTTCGCGCCTTTCGCGTATTTCGTAGTTAATCCTATCTGCATTCCACATTACTCCAGGCCCGCGGCCCGGCGGGCGGCTTTTAGGGTTTTTTGAAGTTCAGTCCGCGCCCGCGCCGCGCCGCTTTGGAGAATCCGCTCGACCTGTTCCGGGTCCTTTTGCAGTTCCGCGCGCCGGTTGTGGAAGGGTTCGAACGCGGTGCGGAATTTATCGAACAACGCTTTTTTGACTTCCCCGTAACCCAGTCCGCCGGCGCGGTAGCGCGCGGCCATGGCCGCGCATTCCGCATCGGTTGCGAACAGTTTGTAGAGCGCAAACACGTTGCAGGTTGCGGGATCCTTCGCTTCCGCGACGGTCTTGCTGTCGGTCACAATGCGCATAATGGCCTTGCGCGTCTCCGCCTGCGACGCGAACAGTTCGATCGTGTTGTTGTAAGATTTCGACATTTTTTGGCCGTCCACGCCGGGCACCACGGCCACGGATGCGCGGATCAGCGGTTCCGGGAGCTTGAAAGTCTCGCCGAATTTCTGGTTGAACTTGATGGCAATGTCGCGCGTGACCTCGACGTGCTGTTTCTGGTCCTGGCCGACGGGGACAACATCGGCTTGCACGGCCAGAATGTCCGCCGCCATCAGCACCGGGTAGGCGAAAAGTCCGTGGCTGGCCGGAATGCCCTTGGCCAGCTTGTCCTTGTAAGAATGGCAGCGCTCCAGAAGTCCCAGGGGCGTGACCACCGACAACAGCCAGGCCAGTTCATGGACTTCGGGGACATCGCTCTGACGGTAGAATACCGTGCGCTCGGGATCGAGGCCGCAGGCCAGAAAATCCAGGGCGACGTCCTGCGTCAGCGCGCGCAGGGCGGCGGCTTCGTTGACCGTGGTCAGGGCGTGATAATTGGCGATAAACAAAAAGGCCTCGCCCTTTTCCTGGAGTTCCAGGGCGGGCTTCATCATGCCGAAATAGTTGCCCACATGCAGTTTGCCGGAAGGCTGAATACCGGATAATGCTCTCATCGTGTTTTCCACCTCTACGTCTGGCCTCTTGAACGAAAAGGGAGCATAGTGAAACCGGAGGCGGGATTCAAAGGAAAAATACAGGCAGTCAACGGGATGTCGAGATTGACATATACAAGCAAACCGGTACGATTCAGCCTGTCCCGTGCCTTTAATCCTGCGCCTGCCAATTTTATGACTTTGCGTTTAGGCATTATGTTCGGCCGCCATTATTGCGCTGATACCTTCTGGAATCAGTGTGAAGGCGCCTTGGGCCGGCAGGGCGATGTGGAAATCGCGCTCAACCGACGCGACGTGGACCACCTGCTGGTCTTTGAAAATCCCGGCGCCCCCGACTGTAGCGACCGCTATCCGCAATGGAAGAACTGGCTGCTGCAGGCCATGGGGCACACGGTGGCCGCCATCCGGGCCAGGGCCGGGTGGGAATGGCTTGGCTTGCCGCGCGAAAAAGTCACGCTTCTGTTTTACGAGCCGCCGAACTTCATTAAGGACGGTCAGATTGCCCTGGCGCATCGCCATGCCGCCGCCGTCTATGGTCCCGATCGGCGTTGTCAGCATCCGATCCGGCTCCCGGTGACCTGGAACGTGGCGGGTCATGTCAAGGCGCTAAGGGCCGAACCGCCCGGAAAAGAGCATGCCGCGCTTGTGGCCGTGACATCCGGAAAACTGCACCTGCCGGGACACAAGGAGCGCATGGCATTTTTTCAGGCGCTCCGGGACGCCGGCGTGGATTTGCGCCTGTTCGGCCGTAATTTGCCCATGACGCTGGAACCGGGCGGGCAGTTGATGGACAAAGGCAGTGTCCTGAGGCCGGCGCGTTTCGCGCTGGCCATCGAGAATCATGCCGGGGGCGATTTGTATGTGACCGAAAAAATCTGGGACGCCCTGTTATGTTGGTGCCTGCCGCTGTATTACGGTTCGGGCGCCGCGGAAAAAATGATCCCGCCGGAAGCGTTTGTGCGCCTGCCGGATCTGGGCGCGCGCGGGATCGAAACCGTAAAACAGACCATGGCCGATCCCGGTCTCTGGGAGCGCCGGCTTGATGCCATCGCCGAAGCGCGCCGCCGCATTTTGGGTCCCCTGCGCCTGGTGGAATGGATGGTGAAGCAACTGCGCTAAACCGGATGCCGCGCGACGTGTGGGAGGGACGACGGGTGCTCCGAAGGGCAAGCGTAAGCCTGATAATTTTTCAACCGAAGGCGAGTAATTTTAATTGTGACATAACGTGCGATTAAAATGTCGCACTTTTCCGGACAAACGAGCCAAAATGTCCCGGTGTTCTGGTGTGATATGAGAACTTAATAAAAATAAATTAATCGTATCTAATTAATATACAACATTATATCTTCATTGAGTCAATAATTAATAATGTCTTGGCATAGTCCTTGCTATTTAAACTATTGAAATTTTAATAGGCATGTCCAATTAACCGATTGCTTCAGGAGAATTAACAATGTCAAAAGTATTAGGCATTGATTTAGGCACGACTAATTCATGTATGGCCATCATGGAGGGTGGCCAGCCGGTGGTTATTCCCAATGCGGATGGAATGCGCACAACGCCCTCCGTGGTGGCCTTTACCAAGAGCGGCGAGCGGTTGGTTGGCCAGGCGGCCAAACGCCAGGCGGTCACGAACCCAAAGAACACGGTCTATTCCATCAAGCGTTTTATGGGACGTAAATTCGATGAAGTGGCCCGTGAGATTACGTTGGTGCCCTACGAGGTGGTTCGTGCCAAAAACGGCGACGCCAATGTCAAGATCGGCGACAAGGTCTATTCGCCGCCGGAAATTTCCTCCATGATCCTGCAGAAGATGAAAGCCGACGCCGAAGCCTATTTGGGCGAGAAGGTCACCCAGGCGGTCATTACCACGCCGGCCTATTTTAACGACACCCAGCGCCAGGCCACCAAAGACGCCGGCAAGATCGCCGGCTTGGAGGTTTTGCGCATCATCAACGAACCGACGGCGTCTTCGCTGGCCTACGGGCTGGACAAGAAGAAAGACGAAAAGATCGCGGTCTATGACCTGGGCGGCGGCACCTTCGATATTTCGGTCCTCGAAATCGGCGACGGCGTCTTCGAGGTCAAGGCCACCAACGGCGACACCCACCTGGGCGGCGACGATTTTGACCAGGCCATCATCTCCTGGCTGGTTGCCGAGTTCAAGAAGGACAACGGCATTGACCTTTCGAAAGATGCCATGGCCCTCCAGCGCCTGAAGGAAGCCTCCGAGAAAGCCAAGTGCGAGCTTTCCACCGCCCAGCAGACGGATATCAATTTGCCTTTTATCACGGCCGACGCCACCGGCCCCAAACATCTCAATGTCACCCTGACGCGCGCCAAACTGGAACAGCTTGTGGATGCGTTCATCGAGCGCACAGTCGGCCCGGTGCGCGCCTGCATGAAGGATTCCGGCATCGAATTTTCGAAAATCGACGAGGTCGTGCTCGTCGGCGGCATGACCCGCATGCCCAAGGTCCAGGATCAGGTCAAGGAAATCTTCGCCAGGGATCCGCATAAGGGCGTCAACCCCGACGAGGTGGTCGCCGTCGGCGCCGCCATCCAGGGCGGCGTTTTGAAAGGCGAAGTGCATGACGTCCTGCTCCTGGATGTGACCCCCTTGAGCCTGGGCATCGAAACGCTGGGCGGCGTCTTCACCATGCTGATCGAGCGCAACACGACCATCCCCACCCGCAAGAGCGAAATTTTCAGCACCGCCGCGGACAACCAGTCCTCGGTGGAAATCCACGTGCTCCAGGGCGAGCGCAAGATGGCCGGCGACAACAAGTCCATCGGCCGGTTCCACCTGGACGGCATTCCGCCGTCGCCCCGCGGCATGCCGCAGATCGAGGTCGCTTTCGATATCGACGCCAACGGCATTCTGCACGTGGGCGCCAAGGACCTCGGCACCGGCAAGGAGCAGAAGATCACGATCACCGCCACGAGCGGCCTCGACAAGGGCGAAATCGAAAAAATGGTCAAGGACGCCGAGCAGCATGCCGCCGACGACCAACAGCGCCGCGAAGGCGTGGAGCTGAAAAACAAGGCCGACGCGCTCGTCTATGAAACCGAGAAACTGATCAAGGAGCAGGGCGCCAAGATCGATGCGGCCAAGAAAGCCGGCGTGGAAGCGGCGATCGAGAAACTCAAGGCCGCCATCAAGGATGGCGGGAGCGACGCCTTGCGCAGCGCCACGGAGGCGCTGACCGCCGAAATGCAGGCGATCTCCGCCGACCTGTATGCGCGCGCCAAGGGCGCGCAACAGCAGAAGCCGCCCGAGGGCGGCCCGTCCGAGTCCCAACAGCAGGCGCCTCCAGGCGAGGGTCCGGCCAAGGCCGGCGATGACGTTATTGACGCCGATTTCGAAATGGTGGACGACAAGGATAAGAACAAGAAGTAAAGTCCCGCGCACTTTTGTGTCGCGGGGAAGAGGGTAACAAACCAAATAAAGGAGGGTAGTGCATATATGAAAATTCAGCCGTTAGGGGATCGGGTTCTGATCGAGCCGGAGAAGGATTCGGAAGTCAAAAAGGGAGGCATTATCATTCCCGATAGCGCCAAGGAAAAGCCCATGCAGGGCAAGATCGTCGCGGTCGGCGCCGGCAAACGGGATGACGATGGGAAGCTGATTCCCATGAACGTTAAAAAGGGCGACTTGGTGTTGTTGCCGAAATACGGCGGCACCGAAGTCAAGATCAATGACAAGGAATATCAGATTGTCCGTGAGGACGATATCCTCGGCATTATCGAAGCGTAATTGTAATTGTAAAAACCCTTTTTCAAGGGAACTACACAATAAAGGAGACAGGTATTATGGCAGATAGAGGTAAGCAATTGAAATACGACGCGGATGCCCGCCAGTCGATTTTGCGGGGCGTGGAGAAACTCAGCCGCGCCGTCAAAGTTACGCTGGGACCCTGCGGTCGCAACGTCATTCTGGACAAGAAGTTCGGCTCGCCCACCATCACCAAGGACGGTGTCACGGTGGCCAAGGAAATCGAACTTGCGGATCCATTCGAAAACATGGGCGCCCAGATGGTGCGCGAAGTGGCCAGCAAGACCAGCGACGTGGCGGGTGACGGCACGACCACGGCGACGCTCTTGAGCGAAGCCATTTACCGCGAAGGCCTGAAAAACGTGACGGCCGGTTCCGACCCCATGTCCTTGAAACGCGGTATCGACAAGGCCGTCGCGGCGGTTACCGATGCCCTGGCCAAGCAGAGCAAGAAGGTCAAGGAACACACCGAAATCTGCCAGGTGGCGACCATTTCGGCCAACGGCGACAAGCAGATCGGCGAAATCATCGCCGATGCCATGGACAAAGTCGGCAAGGACGGCACGGTGACGGTCGAGGAAGCCAAGACCATCGAAACGACGCTCGACGTCGTCGAGGGCATGCAGTTCGACAAGGGCTATCTCTCGCCTTACTTTGTCACCAACGCGGAGACCATGGAAGCCCTGCTGGAGGATGCCTACATCCTGATCTATGAAAAGAAGATCTCCAGCCTGCAGGATCTCCTGCCGTTGCTGCAGAACGTGGCCAAGGCCGGCAAGCCGTTGCTGATCATCGCGGAGGAAGTCGAAGGCGAAGCGCTGGCGACCCTTGTGGTCAACCGCCTGCGCGGCACCTTGCAGGCCTGCGCCGTGAAGGCGCCGGGCTTCGGCGATCGGCGCAAAGCCATGCTGGAAGACATCGCCATCCTGACGGGCGGTCGGTGCATTACGGAAGACCTGGGCATCAAGCTCGAAAACGTGAAGATCGACGATCTGGGCCGCGCCAAACGCGTGACCGTGGACAAGGAAAACACCACGATCATCGAAGGCGGCGGCAAGACCTCGGCCATACAGGGACGCGTCGCGCAGATTCGCAACGAGATCGAGGAAACCACCTCGGACTACGACCGCGAAAAACTGCAGGAACGCCTGGCGAAACTGGCCGGCGGCGTCGCCGTGATCAACGTCGGGGCGTCCACCGAAACGGAAATGAAGGAAAAGAAAGCGCGTGTTGAGGATGCCCTGCATGCGACCCGCGCGGCGGTGGAAGAAGGCGTCGTGTCCGGCGGCGGCGTGGCGCTCTTGCGTTGTCAGTCCGTGCTGGACAAGTTCGATGCCAAGGGTGATGAAGCCATCGGCGTGCAGATCATCAATCGCGCGCTGGAAGCGCCGATTCGCCAGCTCGTGGCCAACGCGGGCATCGATGCCTCGATCGTCGTGGCCGAGGTTAAGAAGAACAAGGGTAGTTTGGGTTACAACGTGGCGACGGCGGAATATACCGACCTGATCAAGGATGGCGTCATCGATCCGACCAAGGTGACGCGCTTCGCGATCCAGAACGCGGCCAGTATCGCCGGGCTGTTGCTGACCACCGAGTGCATGGTGACCGATATTCCTGAAAAGGAAAAACCGATGCCGGCGGGTGGCGGAGGCGGTATGGGTGGCATGGGCGGCGGCATGGGCGGCGGTATGGATGGCATGTATTAATTAGCTCAAGGTTCACGGTTCAAAGTTGCAGGGTTATCGGATTTTGGGTGGAAAACCAAGCCGTGCTCTCGCAACGGTGAAACGTTGAGCCATAGTTAATGATCGTTGGTTCGGCGGCCGGCACGGGTGTTCCCCGGGTTAGGCCGCCGAACTTTTTTCATCAACAAAACGTTTGCTTAGCGAGAGCTGTGCTGCCTGCGTTTTTCAGGTGGATAGGGCATGAATCCGGAATCTTTGGATGCGGCTAAACGTCGTGTTCCGAATATTTCGCGGTTGTGTTTATCCTTGATTCCTGCCGGGAACCCTGCTAAACATTTCAATTGAAGTATGCAATTTTTCATTTGGAAGGGAGCGTCGAATGAATAAATATCTGCCGCTGATCGCAATCGCCTTGGCGTTAACCATGTTGGCTGGCGCTCATGCCCAGGATTCCACAAATACGTGGCGGACTGATTTTAACAAGGCCAAGAAGGAAGCTTCCGAAAAGAAGCTGCCGATCCTGGCGGAATTTTCAGGGTGCGGTTGGTGCGGTTGGTGCATCAAGCTCGAAAAGGAAGTTTTCGATCGAAAGGAATTCGAGGCGTTTGCCAAGGACCGCGTGGTATTGTTCCGCGCATGTTTTCCGAACGAGGACAGGCCGCGCACCGATCTGGATGCGCAGAACGAACAATTGCTGTTGGCTTATGGCGTGGAAGGGTTCCCCACCGTATTACTCCTGGATGCCGGCGGCAAAGTCATCGCCCGCACCGGCTATCGTCCGGGCGGCGCCGCCGCTTACGTGGATTATCTGAAAAAATTATTGGCTAAGTCCGGCAACAAATAAACGAAAGGAGGCGCCCGGCATAAACTTCAAGCGGTGATTCGTAGTCGATAAATCATTAATTTACCTGAAATGGAGATTCCATGAAACATGAGAAGATGATGGGTGTCTTGGCGGCGGCGATCGCTTTGGGCTTGGTCGCGGGTTTGACGGCGCAGGAACCGGCGGCGCCGGTCAAGGATGCGGCGGCGGTGACCGCCAAGGCGCAGACACTCTGCCCGATCACCGGCGGCAAGATCAGCAAAGATGTGTTTGTGGATGTGGAAGGCGTTCGCATCTATCTGTGTTGCAAGGACTGCATCGAGAAAGTCAAAGCGGACCCGAAAGCGGCCATTGCCAAGATCAAGGCCAACGGCGAACAGCCCGAGTGCTTGTGCGTCGTGTGCCCGAAGTGCGGCGAGTATCAAGGCTCGGACAAATGCTGCAAGCCCGGCGCCGTAAAATGCGATAAATGCAAGATGGACAAGGATTCTCCCGGCTGTTGCAAGCCGGATGTCCTGGGCAAGACCGTGTCTTGCGGGATGGATGCCTCCAAATGCGGCATGAAATCCCCCACCGAGAAGCCTGTGGCGCCTGCCGAAGCGGCGGCCCCGGTTGTGGCGCCTGTGGCGCCGGTCGAAGCTGGGGAGCCTGTGATCCCCCCCGGCGCGGCGGTCCCGGTTATGGATATGACGATTGCCCCCGGAATGGCGTCCCCGGCGACGCCTGCGGTTCCCGCCGAACCGATGGCTCCGGTTGCGCCTGCGGTTCCTGTCGAACCGGCAAAATAATCGCCGCTAACACTTGCTCGCCACGGATGAGCACGGCTTTCTTGTCCGTGCCATCCGTGGTGAGTAGTGATTGACTAAGGCGGCGGAGGGTCAGAGAAGCCTTCAGAATGGATTTGTTTATTTGATTCTTTGCAATTCTTTCCGGTTCGAGGAGCGTCCGGTTTGGCGATATGGTTACGCATCGTGAATGTGTTTGGATTCCGGTTGTCCCGAACCAAGGGAAGCCATCATGTTTTTACGCATCCGGGGATCCCGGAACTGGTGAACCTGCAAGAGGCCCACGGACAAACCTGATCGCGCGTTACAACTTGAGGTGCGGCGCCTGTGCGAGTCTCAGTGAGACCGTGTCTTGATCGTCACCCAAATCGCTATTCTTTAATCTAAGGGCAGACCCCACGAATTCTCCAGCGGTTCTAACGAACCGCGGCTACACCCCTGGCCGGCACGAGCTCGGCTCGGGCGCAGGCAGACAGGCCATTCGATGCAGGGGCCGTTCGATAGAACGGCAAAGTTGTCGAAGGCCTAATGAATGAAGTTACGCGCTCGGCGCCGGCGCCGCCGGAGTTGCGCCCGGCTTGGCCTGCTCCAGTTTTTCCAGGCGCTTGTCGAAAGCCGTCATTTTGTCCTTCAGCTCCGGCAGGCGCATCAGGTGGGCGTGCATCTTGGTGAACTTTTCGTAGGGCATGGCGGGGGAGCCGAGCACAAATGTGCCGGAGGGGACATCCTTGGTCACGCCGGCCTGGGCCGCCACGATAATGTCCGAACCGAGCACCAGGTGGCCGACGATGCCCACCTGGCCGGCGATAATCGTCCGTTCGCCGATCATGGTGCTGCCGGAAATGCCGGCCTGGGCGACGATCACACAGTTGTCGCCGATAATGACGTTGTGGGCGATCTGGATCAGGTTGTCCATTTTAACGCCGTTGCCGATGCGCGTTTGGCCGAACCGGGCGCGGTCGATGGTGACATTGGCGCCGATTTCGACGTCGTTGCCGATCACGACGATGCCGATCTGGGGGATTTTCTTGCGGACGGCGCCTTCCTGCACGTAACCGAATCCGTCGCTGCCGATGACCGTGCCGTTGTGAATGATGACGCGGTTGCCGATGCGGGCGTATTCCCGGATGGAAACGTGCGGATACAGTTTGCAGTCGTCGCCGATGACCGTGCCGTGGCCGATGTAACAATGGCCGCAAAATACGCCGCGGTCGCCGATGGTTACACCCGGTTCGACGACGCAATACGGCCCAAGGTAAACGTCTTTGCCTATCTTGGCGTCAGGGGCCACGATGGCCGTGGGGTGAATTCCCGGCGCGAACGAAATCGGCGGCGGCGCGAACCATTGGGCGGCGTCCGCGAAAGCCTTGTCCGCGCTCTTGACCCGGATCAAGGTCGCCGCACAAGGGCGGTCCCAGTCCTCGTTCACGATCACGGCCGTGGCGCGCGTGGTCGCGGCCGCGCCCGCGTAATGGGGTGTGGCCACAAAGGTCAGATCGCCCGGCTCCGCCTCGCGAATGCCGGCCAGCCGCGAGATCTCCGCCTGGGAATCGCCTTCCAAGCGCCCATCCAAGCGACGGGCAATTTCTTCAACCGTTAGTGTCATGGCGTCTTCTCTATTGATTTGGTTTCTGTCGGTTTATTGGTTTCCACTGCGGTGGCGTTCTTGTTCAGGATCTCCAGGATCGGTTCGGTGATGTCGAAGGCCGGGTCGTAATAAACCACGGATTCGACGCTGTTCAGGGTCTTGCCGGAGCTGTCGAAGACAATTCGGATGTTGTGTTTCTTGACGTAGGTTTGGATGACGGCGCGGATTTCACCGACCAGTTGTTGCTGGGATTGTTTCATCTGGTCGCCGAACTGTTTTTTATAGGTGGCGTCGAATTCCGCCAGCTTGGCCTCGGCGTCCCGGAAGAGCGCGTACTTGTCCTCCGCCGCCGCGCGTTTCTTGTCGCGCTCGGCATCGCTGAGCGATTTGTCGCGGGCCTCGCCGCCCAGTTTCTCGATCTCGGCTTTAAGTGTTTTGACCTGATTCATCAGGTCGCGCCGGGGCGCGTCCACGGAGTCGAAACGGGCCTTGAGTTGGACATTGGCGGCCTTGGTCTTGTAATAGTCGTCGAAGAGGCGCTCCATGGAAACGAAGGCGATGGCGGGTTCGGCCGCGTTCAACGCGGAGGCCAGCGCCAGGCATAGACCGGCGGTGGCAAGCAGTGATAATGTGCGCATATTCATGTTTTTTTTCAGTTCTTTGTTCCTGGTTAATTCAATGGATAAGAATTTCAATTCAGTAAAGCCGGTTTTTCTTCCATAGGCGGATCCGCTTTTGGCGGAACACCGGCTATTCTGTCCCGAAGATAGCCGACATAAAGTCGGCTCTACATGAAAGAGTCGTCGCCCTTGGCGGCTTAATTTTAATGTATAGGAAATCCAAACCCGCCGGGTCAGGGAACCCGGCCTACAATACTGTAGGCCCGGTGCCCTCACCGGGCGTTATGAAAAGCCGCCCCGCTGCGGGGCCTAACTCGAACGAAGAACGACGAACAAAGAACCAGGAACTCATTAATCCCCGTGTTTAAAATCCATACCCCATCGAGAAATTGAACCGGGCGGAGGTGCGTTGGATATCTTCGCCGCTGATTTGCAACGGCCAGGCGTAATCGATGCGAATTGGGAAACCGGGAATATCCAGCCTTAGCCCCACGCCGATGTCTGAGCAGTACTCTAACAGATTGAAGTCGAAGGCATCAAGCCAAACATTGCCGATATCGTAAAACGTGGCGAACCGCAGGATGTTCTTATACAGGGGAATCGTGTATTCGACCTGGCCCAGCGCCGCCGATTTGCCGCCGATGGGCTGGCCCTGGTCGTAGGGGGAGACATAGAGATATTTGAATCCGCGCAGGTTCCGCGGGCCGCCCAGGAAAATCCGGTCGAAAACATGCACGTCCTGGTTGTTCCCGTATTCCTGCACCGTCTGCGACCAGCCGCGCAGACTCAAGACATGGTCGAACACGACGGGGAGGTAGGCAATGCCTTCGCCTTCGAAGCCGTACACATCCACGTCGAAGCCCAGCGGGCCGCCGGATAAATTCCCGGACAGGTTGACCTTTGTGCCGCGCGTTGGGATAAATACGTTGTCGCGGGTGTCGTGGACGAACGTCAGTTTCATGGAACTGTCGTTCCACACGCCGGCGTCGTTCTGAATGATCGGCACGGCGTTCGTGGCCACGTCGTACATATTGATCTGTTCGATACGATAGGTCAGGTTGACCCGCTGGAAGAACCCCTTCAGCGGTTTGCCCAGCGTCACGGCCGAGCCGATGCGTTGTTCGTTATAATAATCGCTCAGGTTATTCCAGTTTCGGTCGTAGAAATCGACGCCCAGCGATAGTTTGCGGTCGAGGAACCAAGGCTCCACAAACGAAATCTCGTAATCCTGGGTCTGGGTGCCGGCCTGGGCGCGCAGGCGCAGTTTCTGGCCGCCGCCCGTGAAGTAGGGCCAGTTGAAAAGGTCGAAGTTGCCCTGCGACAGTTCGACGAATCCCATCAGGTCATCGACGCTGGAATAGCCTGCGCCGACCATAAACTGGCCCGTGCGCTTCTCCTCCACCTCGAACACGAGGTCGTCCCGGTCGGGTTCCAGCGTTTCGCGGGGATAGCCGCTGACGGTCTCGAAAAAGCCCAGATTGCGCAAAACAGCCTCGCTGCGCCGGATGCCGACCTGGTTATACACCTCGCCCGGATAGACCAGCAACTCGCGTCGGATGACTTTATCCTGGGTGCGGGTGTTGCCGCGAATATCGATGTAACGAATATTAACCAGACTGCTTTCCGTGACGTCGAACTGGATGTCCACGCTGGTCCCGGTGAGTTGGGGCTTGAGGAGCGGCTTGACCCCGGCGCGCATGTAACCGCGGCACTGGTAATAATCGCGCAGGTCATCCGCCGTTTTCCGGATCCGGCCCATGGAGGCAATGTCGCCGGTCTTGAGCTTGACCAGGGACCACAGGTTGGATTCGGGGAAAAGCGTGATGCCGCGCAGACTGACCGTTCCGATCCGGTACTGGTTGCCTTCCTCGATGGGGTAGGTGGCTTCCAGCTTGCCACGGTCATAGGCGCGCACTTGCGGCGCGCCGATGCGGGCGTCCAAGTAGCCCCGGTTCTGGTAAATGGCGCGCAACAGGTTGCGGTCGGCGTCAAGGTCGTCCGGATTATAGGCGCCGCGTTTGGTGAAAAAGGAAAAAATGTTCCAGAGCCGCGGCTTGAGCGCCTCTTCCAAAACTTCGGGCGGCACCGACTGCTCCGAGACCGCCTGCTGGTGTTTCAGCCCTGAAGCCAGGCGTTGCCAAGGGCCGGGGGGCACATAGGTGTTGCCGGTGAAATGCACCTTCCGCAGGCTGGCCCGTTCGCCCTCCTTGACGGTTACGGTGACATTGGCGAATCCATTGGATTTATTCGCGTCGATGGCCCACGTCAGGGTGGCGTCGTGATAATAGCGCTGACGATACTCGTCGAGCGCCTTGCGCGACTTCAGGCTCATGACGGCGTCATCCACGAAATCGCCGACTTCCAGTTCCAGCCATTGGCGGACCTTTTTTTCGCCGATGGCTTCCGCGCCGCTCACGGCGATGGGCCGTTCCAGCCGCGGCCGCGGTTCGACCACGTAGATCAGGTCGAAAGCGTCCGGCTGGTCCGGCACGGGGGTGAGTTCGGAGTCCACGAAGGAAAAACGCTCCGTGCCCAGCAGGGTTTTCACGTCGCGGGCGATGCGGCGCTGATCCACCACGTCGTTGGTGTGGACGCCGAGGTAGGCGAACACAAAAGCCTCGTCCTGGAGCGCGAGACTGCGCGAGACCACCTTGACCTCGCGGATCACGGCGGCGTGCAGCGCCATGGGCAGGAGCAGACAGGCGATGGCGATCAGGCGGCAGACCCTATGCCGGTTCATGCCTCTCCTTCCGCCGCGCGGTCGGGCCCCTGGCCGTAGGCGGCGCGCGCCATGTTTTCGAAGCGCATGATTTCGTCGCGGAATGTGAGCGGCACTTTGCCGGTGGGCCCATTGCGTTGTTTGGCAACGATGAGCTGGGCGACATTGGGATCTTCCGGCGCGCCGCCGCCTTCGTTGCTGCCATCGTCCTTGTTGTACTTGCCGGGCCGGTACAACAGACACACGACATCGGCGTCCTGCTCGATGGCGCCCGAATCGCGCAGGTCGGCCAGGCGGGGTTCGCCGCCCCTCTCGCGGGCTTCCGGCGCGCGATTGAGCTGGCTGAGCGCCAGGACCGGGACCTTCAATTCCTTGGCCATGTTTTTAAGCGATCCCGAAATGAAGGCGATTTCCTGCTGACGCCCCTCGCGACTGCGCTCCTTGGCGTGCAACAGTTGCAGGTAGTCGATGACGAAAAGCTCGATCCCGTGTTTCTTTTTCATGCGCCGGGCGCGCGAGCGCAATTCCAGGATTTCCAGGCCGCCTGTGTCGTCCAGGAAGATCGGGGCTTTCATCAGGGAATCGGCCGCCTGGGCCAACAGGCCGTGATTTGTTGTTGTAATCTGTCCGGAGGCGATCCGATGCGCCGGCACTTCGGCGCGGCTGCTCAGCATGCGCATGACCAGTTGTTCCTGCGACATTTCCAGACTGAAGATCCCCACCGGACGGGGCTGGTTATCCGTCCGGCCGAGGACGACGTGTTCGACGATGTTCATGGCCAGCGACGTTTTGCCCATGGAGGGCCGCGCCGCCAGCACAATCAGTTCCTCGTTGTGCATGCCCAGCAACATCGCATCCAGATCGGTGTAGCCGGTTGGAATCCCGCTGATGCCCTTGCCGGTCAACTTGATATGCTCGATGACCCCCATCGTTTGCTTGACGGCCGCATTCCAGGGCAACATGCTGCCGTGCCGGTTTTCGGAAATGCCGAAGAAATCCTGTTCGACCTTGGAAAGGACATGGTCGGCGTCCTCCTCGGAGGTGTAGCATTCCTGTTCGGAATTGCGCGAACAATCCACGATGCGCCGCAGGAGGTGCTGTTGGCGGACCATGTCGATGTAATATTCGGCGTGGGCGGCCGTTGGGATGGCGTCCAGCAGGTGGTTGAGGTAGGCGATGCCGCCGATCTCATCCAGCTTGCCCTGCACGGACAAGCGATCGGAGAGGGTGAGCACATCGATGGGCCGCAGGGCCTTGGCCATGTCCTCCATGGCGCTGAAGATGACCTGATGGGCGCGCCCGTAAAAGGATTCCGCCGCGATTTGTTTCTCGACGCAGAAATCGTACACTTTCGGGGCATCGAGCAGGATGGCGCCCAACACGCCCCGCTCCGCATCTTCATTATACAAAGGCTTGCGATCGCGGCTCGCCGGCACGCCGGCGGAACCGATCTCAACGGGCATGATGTTATTCTCCAACTATCCAGACTTTCAGCGATGCCTCGACCTCGGGATGCAATTTGATCTTGACGGTGTAAACGCCCAGTTCGCGAATGGGATCCGCCAAGTGGATTTTACGGCGGTCGAGATCGATTTTCTGCGCCTTGAGCGCGGCGGCGATGTCATTGGCGCCGACCGACCCGAAGAGCTTGTCGTTTTCGCCCACCTTCACCGGAATGGTGCAGGAGAGCTGTTCGAGAGTTTGGGCCAGCGCCTGGGCCGCCGCGCGATCTTTCTGCTGGCGGGCCTCGCGCTCCAGGCGGCTTTTTTCCAGGCGTTTCAAAGCGGCATGACTGATCTCCGTCGCCATTTTGCGGGGCAGGAGATAATTACGGGCGTAGCCCTCCGTCACCTTTACCGTCTGGCCTTCCAGTCCCAGTCCTTCCACGTCCGTCATCAGAATCAATTCCATCGCCATGTGTTTCCCCGCCTTTCTATCGAACAAATCCCATGATCCGCGCCCGGCGGATCGCGTTTTTCAATTGCCGTTGTTGTTTGGTAGTTGTGCCCGTGACGCGGCTGGGCATGATTTTGCCGTGCTCGGTCATGAATTTTTTAAGCAATTCGGCATCCTTGTGGTCAATGCGGCGAATGCCTTCCAGATAGCGGCAACGTTTTTCTTCCGAAAAAAACCCAAAGCTTTCGCGGGGTTCCCGTTTGCGATCGGTCTTCTTGATCTTCTTCTTCTTCATCTTCACGCTAACCTCCCCTTGTCCCAAATCGTTTCCGTCGTTATCTCTCGTTCGATCGATCTAAAACGGCAAATTATCGTCGTCGCCTTTTTCTTCGGCGGGCGGCGCCGAAGGCGCGGCCGGTTCGCTGGCCGCGGCCGGCGCATTGGGCCGTTGGCCGGACTCGGGCGCCTCGCCCGGTTCCTGCGGCCTTTTCAAGCGGTCGAGGAACTGGATGCGATCGGCGTTTACCCGCAACATGTTTTTCTTTTCCCCGTCTTTTTCCCATTGTTCGTAACGGAGCGATCCTTCCACCAGGATGGCGGAGCCTTTTTTCAAATATTCCCCGGCTGTTTCCGCCTGTCTTTCCCAGGCCACGACACTGACGTAGCACGTTTCTTCCTTGGTCTCGCCCGAGGTCGTCCGATATTTGCGGCTCAAGGCCATTCGCAAATCTGCCACGGCCTTGCCGGACGGGATGTATCGGATTTCGGGGTCCCGCGTAAGATTGCCGATCAGAAAAACCCGGTTTAGATAGGACATGATCGCGTTCCTCCTGGTGCAGTTGACGGCGTAATTTAATCTAATAGGAAATTGCTTTTTTGTAGCCGCGCCGGTGACGGCGTGGATTCTTCGGCGGCCACGGCGTTACCGCCGCGGCTACAAGAGTCCGCCCCGCTTTGCGGGGCCTAATTTAAAAATCTGCGTCCTATGTTTTGGCGGGCTTGCCCGTCTCCTTGGCGCCTTCGCGCGCGGGCGGCGGCGCCAGGGTGATTTGGACCCGGAACACGTCTTCGTTAAGTTTATAGCGCTCGCGCAGAGGCGCGATTTTCACGGGATCGAGGGTGAAGGTCAGCAACACGTAAAACCCGGCGTCCTTTTTCTTCAGCCGCCGCGCAAAAGTTTGGCGTCCCATGCGCGTGGTGTGCTCCACGGCGCCGCCCAGTTTTACGATCTCGGCGCGGATTTTTTCCAGCTTGTCTTCCAGCGTCTGCTCGTCCACCGGCTGCGACAAAACAATCAAGCCCTCGTATTTTTTCAAGCGTTTCTCCTTGTCATTGCGTGTTGAACTTGTTCATGGCGGCCTCCGCGCCGTGCTTCACCAAATATTGCGCAGCATCGGCGGCCGTGACGATCATCGCGCGCGCGCTGTCCCGCTGATCGGGCGCAAAGGGCGTCAGCACGTGCGCAACCAAATCCTTGTCTTCCCGCCGGCCGATGCCCAGCCGGAGTCGCGCGAACCGTTCGTGACCCAAATGCTCTAAAATTGAAAGCAAGCCCTTGTGTCCGCCGCCGCCTCCGCCCACCCGAATCCGCAAGCGCCCCATCGGCAGATCGGCGTCATCGAAAATGACGAGCAGATCTTCCGGGCCGATGCCCAGCTTGCGCGTTAAGGACGCCACCACCGCTCCGCTGCGATTCATGTAAGCGCCGGGCTTGACCAGCATGGTCTTTTCGCCTTCCAGTATCGTCCGGGCCAGGCGCGCCTGAAAACGAAAACTACGCCGCAACGCGCAGTCACATCGTTCGGCCAGCGCATCCACAACTTCAAAGCCGACATTATGCGGCGTATGCTCGTATTCTTTCCCGGGATTCCCCAGCCCTACGATCAGTTTCACGCTTAGTCGTTCTCCGAGTGGGCTCCGAGCGCGGCTCGTCGCGGAACGGATTATTTCTTTTCCTTGCCTTTGCCCTTGGCTTCCTTGCCTTTCTCGGCCTTGGCCTCCGTTTCCTTGCCTTTTGCTTCCGGGCCTTCCTTGGCCGCACCCTCGGCTTCGCCTTCCTTCTTGGCGCCGATGACCTCCGGTTCGGCCGCGCCTTCCGCCGCCGCTTCCTCCGGCTTGACTTCCTCTTCGACATGCGGCATTAGGACCGAGGCGACGGCGATGTCCGGGGCGGTGAGCACCGTCAGTTTTTCCCGGTCTATTTTCAGGTCGCGCACAAAAAGGCTGTCGCCGATTTTCAGCTGACTGACGTCCAGCGCGAATTCCTTGACGATATCCAGGGGGAGGCATTCCACGTCCACCGTACGCGCGAGGTGTTCCAGGATGCCGCCTTCCTGGGTGACGCCGAAGGGCTCGCCCGTCAAGCGGATGGCGACCGGCACGCGCAGTTTGCGGGTAAGCGAGATTTCGAGGAAGTCAACGTGCGTCAGGTGGTCGTGAATATGATCGCGCTGGACGTCCTTCAACAGGACTTTGCGGGGAGCGGCGTCATCCAGAACAAGGTCCATGATCAGGTTTTCGTCCGCCCGTTTGCGGAGCAACAACTCGAACTCGTGCCGTTTGATCTGAATAGGTTGGGATTGGCCCTTGGTATCGTAAACGATGCCGGGCAGTACGCCGGTTTTGCGCAGGCGGTTCACGCGATGCGAGCCGCAAACATCGCGTTTGCTCGCCGCCAGTTTGATGGTATCTGTTTCCTGGGCCATGAATATCTCTCCCTATAGACTAAATTTTGAACAAGGACGACACCGACTGATTGTTGTGAATGCGCCGGATAGCTTCCGCGAACAAGTCGGCCACGGACAGTACGCGCACGGGCAAGGTGTTGGACGTCATTCTTAACGGCACGCTATCCGTCACAACGAATTCTTGAATGGCCGATTGTTTCAGGCGTTCGTAGGCCTCCGGGACGAAGACGGCGTGGGTGACCGCCGCGATAATATCGCGGGCGCCCGCCGCTTTCAGGAGTTTGGCGGCCGCGCAGAGTGTGCCGCCGGTTGTAATCAGATCGTCCACCAGGATGCAGGTTTTGCCCTTGACATCGCCGACCAGATTATAGGATTCGACCACCGTTGGACTGATGCGCTGTTTGGCGACGATCGCCAGCCCGGAGTTCAAGAGGCGCGAGTATTGATAGGCCATCTTCATGCCGCCCGGATCGGGGGATACCACTACCGGATCGACCAGCGCTTTTTCGCGCAGGTATTTGACGATCACCGGGGTGGCGTAAAGGTGGTCCACGGGGATGTCGAAGAATCCCTGGATTTGCTGGGCGTGGAAATCCATGGCCAACAACCGGCTTGTGCCGGCGGCCACCAGCAGATTGGCCACCAGCTTGGCGGTGATCGGCACGCGCGGCTGGTCCTTGCGGTCCTGGCGCGCGTATCCGTAAAAGGGCATGACGGCCGTGATGCGCGCCGCCGAGGCCCGCCGCATGGCGTCGATCACGATCAGGAGTTCCATGACGTGCTCGTTTGGCGGATAGCAGGTGGGCTGGATGATGAAAACATCCTTGCCGCGGATGTTATCGTCGATTTTTACCGCGATCTCGCCGTCGGGGAACCGGTTGATTGCGATATGGCCCAGCGAAACTTCCAGATTGCGGGCGATGCCCTCGGCCAGGGCCGGATTGGCGCTGCCTGAAAAAATTTTAAGCATGATTTCCTTCCTGCGGCCTTGCCCGACCAGGATTCGAACCTGGACTCTGGCCTCCAAAGGGCCGTGTGCTGCCGTTACACCATCGGGCAGACCGACTTAAAACCAACAATCCGTTTCGCCCGCCGGATGGCTTCCGATGGCGGCGGCAAGTCAAACCGCCTGCGCCACGCACGTCCAGACCGGGCACCCGATGGATTTACGCAGACGCTCCTCCAGGATGTGTCCGTGATCCGCGTCTTTAACCAGCGCGTACAGGGTTGAGCCCGAACCCGTTAACTGTACACCGAGAGCGCCGGCGGCGGCAAGTTTATTTTTAATCAGCTCCAGGAGCGGGTATTTCCGGAATACCGTTGCCTGGAGCGCATTATGCAGTCCGGCGGCTATTTGTGCCGGCACGCCCTGTTCCAATCCGGAAACAACCTGGAGGAATTTATCCGCCGGGGGCGTGGATGTCAAGCCGGTCTTATAGCGCGCGTAGATGTCGGTGGTGGAAATGGCGAGTCCCGGATATACCAGAAGCAGCCACAAGGGATTTTGCGTGTTGCGGCGCATGGGTGTCAGAAGCTCGCCCACGCCTTCCATGCAAAGGCTCCCGCCGTGAATGAGGGCGGGAATATCACAGCCTATGCGGGCGCCCAGCGCGATTAAGCGATCCCGGGAAAGGCCGGTTCCCCAGAGCGTGTTCAGGCCTTTTAACACAGCGGCGGCATCCGAACTGCCGCCGCCCAGGCCGGCGCCAACGGGAATGTTCTTTTCGAGAACGATCCGGACGCCGCCGGGATAACCGGTAACTTCTTTAAGCAAGCGGGCGGCGCGGGTGGTCAGATTGTCCTCCGGACGGCATAAGGCCAGGGGCCAAGGGATGCCCGGCAACTGAATATCGCGGGCTGTCATGGTCTCGACGCCCTCGGGACGGCTCTCCAGCACAATCCGGTCATATATGGCAACAGGCAGGACGATGCTTTTGATGTTATGATAGCCATCCGGCCTTTTCCCGAGAACATCCAGGAACAGGTTGATTTTTGCGGGCGCCTGAATTTCCATCCGTTGCATGGTGTTCGCTTTCAATTGGGAAAAACAACCGGCGTTTATCTGTTAGAAAACGCCAAATGTCAAATAGAAATGTAAAAAAAGTGATGGGCGGTGAATGGGGGGTGTGGATGCGGTTCGCCCGCCTGCATCGCTATGCCCTGCCCGCAGTGCTACGCACAGCGTTGCAGGCGGGGCAGCATTGCGGGCAGGATAGAGCCGCGGATTGCCGTTCGATCGAACGGCCGCTACACCTCAGCCCGCGACCTCATGAGGTTGCCCATTACGCGGACGCCGCATTTTTCTGTTGTTATCGTCGCCGGACATGTTAAATTCTCCGAACGCGAATTTTTGGGGATTTTAATGCGCGAAATCGATCGAAAGGATTGGGTCAATGACGAAATTGGATCCTTTGAAACTCAAGGACTGGCAGATCGCCGAAGCGGCGGAAGACAATATGAAGCCGTTCGCGCAATTGGCGGAGGACATGGGCTTGAAAGCGAAGGAGCTCATTCCCATGGGCCGTCAATTGGGCAAAGTCGATTTTATGCAGGTGCTCGCGCGCTTGAAAAACGCGCCCAAGGGCAAATATGTTGACGTCACAGCCATTACGCCGACGCCGCTGGGCGAAGGCAAAACGACCACGACCATGGGGCTGGTGGAAGGGTTGGGCAAACTTGGCAAACGCGTGGTCGGCGCGATTCGTCAGCCCAGCGGCGGTCCCACCTTCAATGTGAAGGGTTCGGCGGCCGGCGGCGGCCTGGCCCAGTGCGTTCCGTTAACGCCGCTCTCGATCCGCCTGACCGGCGACATCGATTCCATCACGAATGCCCACAATCTCTCGATGGTGGCGCTCACTTCACGGATGCAGCATGAGCGCAACTACGACGACGCGCGCCTGGAGCAGGCGGGGCTCAAGCGCTTGGACATCGATCCGCGGCGGGTCGAAACCCGCTGGGCGATCGATTTTTGCGCGCAAGCCCTGCGTAATATCACCATCGGCAAGGGCGGCAAAATGGATGGCCTCGAAATGGATTCCGGTTTCCAGATTACGGTCTCCAGCGAAATCATGGCGATCCTGGCGGTTTCGAAAAATCTTAAGGACCTGCGCGAGCGCATGGGGCGGATGGTGCTGGCCTACAGCCGCAACGGCCGGCCGGTTACCACCCGCGATCTGGAGGTGGATGGCGCCATGACGGCCTGGATGGTGGACGCCATGAATCCGAACCTGCTCCAGACGATCGAAGGCCAGCCGGTCTTCGTGCACGCGGGCCCGTTCGCCAATATCGCCATCGGCCAGAGTTCGATCATTGCCGATGAACTCGGTGTGCGCCTGGGCGAATATCACATAACGGAAAGCGGGTTCGCGGCCGACATCGGCTTTGAAAAGTTCTGGAACCTGAAATGCAGGTTTTCCGGTCTCAAGCCCAATGCCGTGGTCATCGTCTGCACCGTGCGCGCGCTCAAGATGCACGGGGGCGGCCCGGTGGTCAAGCCGGGAATGCCCTTGGACGAAGCCTACCGCAAGGAAAACCTGGGCCTGCTGGAAAAGGGGTGCGAAAATCTGGCGGCCCACATCGAAACGGTCCGCCGAAGCGGTGTGCGGCCGGTGGTGTGTATCAACGGTTTTTATACCGACACCGCGGCCGAGGCGGCCCTGATCAAAAAAATCGCCGAACAGCACGGCGCTCTGGCGGCGTATTCCCAGCACTGGCTCAAAGGCGGCGAGGGCGCCCGCGAATTGTCCGAAACCGTCATCGCGGCTTGCCATGAAAAAAACAACTTCCAGTTCCTGTACGATCTGACTCTGCCTCTGCGCCAGCGCATCGATCTGATCGCCCGGGAAGTCTATGGCGCGAAGGGCGTCACCTATACCGACGTCGCCCTGCAGAAGGCCCGGGCGTTCGAGGCCGATCCCGAAATCGCCAAACTGGGCACCTGCATGGTGAAAACCCATCTCAGCCTGTCGCACGATCCGGCGATCAAGGGCCGCCCGCTCGGCTGGGAACTGCCGATCCGCGATATTCTGATTTATCGGGGCGCGGGCTTCGTTGTGCCGGTGGCCGGCGACATCAAGCTCATGCCCGGCACGGCTTCGAATCCGGCCTTCCGTAACATCGATGTGGATGTGAAGACCGGGCGGGTGCGAGGATTGTTCTAAACAAGCGCTCAAGGAGCGCTGAAATTGAATCTGATATTGGATAGGCGGAGGTTTTTATTAAACGATTATTGCGCAAGATTGGCCGCGTTCTGTTCCAAAAAGCTCCCCCTCACAAGCCTGTCGTCGCGCCGGCGCCGCGAGCGGCGGGGCCTGCCCCCGCGCGGGCGGCTCTGTCCAAGGAATTGCCGGCGCGCGCCGTCCCGTCCGCGCGCCCCGGCGCGGCGCATGCCGCTCCGACTTCCCACGCCGGTGCGGGAGCGCACGCCGGCCATGCTTTGCATCCGGCGGCGAAGGGGACGAAGCGCGCTGAACCCGCCCGCCGCGAATCGGGGCCGTCCTGGACGACGGACCAGTTTAAAGTTCCGCCGTTGGAAGGGAAGACCCGTTTCCACGACATGAAACTGCCGGTGGAGCTTATGCACGCCGTTGCCGATCTCGGGTTTTCCTATTGCACGAACGTGCAGGCGCTGGCGTTGCCGCCGGCGTTGGATGGGAAAGACGTTGCCGGCCGCGCTCAGACCGGCACCGGCAAGACGGCGGCCTTCCTGATTGCCATTTTTACGCATTTCTTGCGCCATCCTTTGCCGAAGCCTCCGGCCAACGGGACGCCCCGCGCCCTGATCCTGGCGCCGACCCGCGAATTGGCCATCCAGATTCATAAGGACGCCCTTTCCTTGGGAAAATATTGTCCGTTCCACGTCGCGGTTGTCTATGGCGGCATGGATTACCGTAAACAGCAAATGGAGTTGGCCGAGAATCGGATTGACCTGGTGGTGGCCACGCCCGGCCGCCTGCTGGATTTCAAATCCAAGGGCGTCCTGCATCTCAACCACGCTGAAATCCTGATCGTGGACGAGGCCGACCGCATGCTGGATATGGGCTTTATCCCGGATGTGCGCCGGATTGTGTATAGTTTGCCGCCCAAACACCGGCGTCAAACGATGCTTTTCAGCGCCACGCTTACCGAGGATATTATGCGGCTGGCTTCGGCCTGGATGGTGGCGCCGGTCATGGTGTCCGTGGAACACGAAAAAGTCACCGTGGATGCCATTGACCAGAAAGTATATATGGTCTCCGCCCGCGAGAAGCTGGCCCTGCTCATCAGCGTGTTGCGCAACGAGCCGGTCGAGCGCGTGCTGGTCTTCCGCAACCGGCGCGACGGCGTGGACCGGCTGACGCGCAAACTAACCGACTATGGCATACCGTGCGCGCCGCTTTCCGGCGATGTGCCCCAGGACAAGCGCCTGCGCATTCTGGAAGCTTTTCGGGCCGGCCGCGTCAAGGTGGTGGTCGCCACGGACGTCGCCGGACGCGGCATTCACGTGGAGGGGATCAGTCACGTCATCAATTACGATGTGCCCTATGAGGCGGAAGACTACGTCCATCGGATCGGGCGCACCGGCCGGGCCGGCGCGCTGGGAACCGCCATCACGTTTGCTTGTGAGGAGGGGGCGTTCAATATGCCGGCCATCGAAACGTTTATCGGGCGGAGCCTGCCCTATACGCAACCGGAGGAAGCCTGGCTGAAACTTCCGCCTTTGCCCGCGCACCCGCTCCCGGTGGCGGCCGATCATGGGCCGAGTGCGCCGGCTTTCCACCGGCCGCCCGATCGTCATGGCCGCCCGCCGCCCCGGGGCGGATCGCGACGTCCGAGCCCGCGCCGGTAAGGTAAGCAACAGGCAAACATCCAACAACGAACATCGAACGCCCAACTTCGAAGTAAGGTCGTTTTCTTTATCGTTCGACGTTCGGAGTTCGATGTTGGATGTTCGATGTTTGCTTCGGTTGAATTCGCCAGGCCCACAAGGCCACGGCCGTGGCCGCCGCCGCGTTGAGCGATTCGATCCCGTTGGCCATGGGAATGGAAACCAGCCGGCAATGTTGCCGCAATGCCGCCGGCACCCCAAGGCCTTCCATCCCGGCCACCAGCCCGTAGCAAGCGGGGCGCCTCACATTTTCCAGCGGTTCGCCTGCCATGTCGAGCGCAAAAAGCGGGGCGGTTTCAACGGCGGCCAGATCGGCCAAGCCGCAGCCCGATTCCAACCTGATTTTCCAGGCGGCCCCGGCTGAGGCGCGCACAGCCTTGGGCAGGAAGGGACAAGCCGCTTCCCGCAGCAATACGACCCGCGCGGCGCCCAGCCCGGCGGCGGCGCGTATGGCGCCGCCCACGTTCTCGGGGTCGCCAAATGGAATCAACAGCGTGCATCCGGCCGGCCAGGGGGCCATGGGGTTAAACACTGGAAGATCGGGCCGGCGCATGGTCAGGAGGATTCCCGGGGTCCCGAACACGTTTATATCTTGAAACAGTTTTTTGTCCAGCAGCACCCATTGAATTCCGGCGAGCGCTGTGGGGGGCGGCGGCAGGTCCGGGGTCGAGATCCAGGCGCAGATGTTCCGGCTCTGTTGACGCAGGGCCTCGTCCGTGAGTTTTGGGCCGGCGACCAGGAATTCGCCGTGCTTGCGAATGCCGTGGGTTGTCTGCAGGGCCAGCAGTTTTTTATAGACCGGATTTGCGGGGCTGTGAATAAGCGCTGGTGGGTGCATATGCATGTTGAATGGAAGACCAGTTCTTGGTTCCATGTTCTTGGTTCTTCGTTTTTATCTGGGGCAGCCGCGCCGGTAACGGCGTGGATCCTTCCCGCGGCCAACACGTTATAAGCCGCGAGACAACCCGCCCGCAACGCTGGCGCGTAGCGACTGCGGGCAGGTTGGCACGCGCGATTGGTCGGCGAACGTCGGTCTAACGTCCGACGGCTACAGAAACAGTGACCATCTTTGGCAGCCTGATTACCTCCTATATTTGCCTGACCACTTCCTCTTCCGCCCGGCGCAGGATCGCGGCCATGGCGTCGGCCGACTCCGCCTCGCGCAGTTGGCGCAGGACTTTCGTCTGCTTGCTCAGCATGCACAGCCGCGCCAGCACGTGCAGGTGCAGGCGATCGTCCTGACAGCCGATCAGGAAAAACAAGTCGGTTCGGTTCCCGTCCGGCGCGCCAAAGGGCACGGGATGGATGGCCCGGCCGATACCGATGAAGGAATTCATCACCACATACGGATCATGGTTGCGGGGATGCAGGAGCGCGATGCCGTCGGAGAGCGCCGTGGAACACAGGTGTTCCCGTTCCACCAGGCTTTGCAAAAAATCATGCGGATTGCACAGCAGTCCGGTGCGGTCGGCCAGTGCCACCATGTCGCGGAGCACGGAGGCTTTGGTTTTGGAGGGCAATGCCGGGTCGATGACCTCCGGGCGGACAAGCGTCGTTACGACAAGCGCGCGGTCCCGCGTGAGGGCCGAGGTCTGTTTGTGGTAGGTGGTCAGCCGTTGGGGGGAAAGCCCCAAAATGCGTTGCGAGGCCCAGGCGTCAATCTCTTTCTTGCGAAACACCAGCCGCTGGCGCTGCGTTTCCACGGGAATTTCCCGGCGCTGCACCATGGTTTCCAAATCGGCGCGGGCCAGATGCAGATATTCGGCCGCTTCGTTCAAGTTGAAGGTGCGATACGGCATCTGCAATCCGCGCGCATTAGCGGCCGATGGAAAACGGCATGGCGTTGGTCGAAAAACCTTTGCGCGGTCCCATGGGCATTTCCGGCGTGATGGCGGCGTATTTCTTTTTCAGGGTGTTCAACTCCTCGTCTTCCGCCAGGAGTTTGTCGATTTTTTTCTGTAAATCCCGCAGTTTGGTCTGGAGTTCCTTGATGCTCGCGTTTTCCTCATAAAGTTTGGTTTGCCGGACTATAATGCGCCGGTTGAGGTCGTCATATTCCGAGCGAGCCTGCATGTTCTGGCGCACGAGCGCCGGGTCCATGGCTACAGGCTGAAATATCTGCTGTTTGCCGGCCGTAAATGCCGGACCCGGCGCCGGGGCTGCGGCTTGAGTCGGACCGATTTGAGGTTGATCTTCACCATGGGCCTGGCCCAGACTCAATACGCCAACGAACATGGCCATCGTCAAAAAAGACAAGGTTTTCATAAGTCTCCTGTTCATGATGCCGCACTTTTACCGGTTTGGTTTGGAAATATTGTCCGGCGCCAAAACGTCCGATCACCGAATAAAAATCATGCTACCGTCAATCGCTTCGATCGGCAAGAAAAAAATGGTTGACTCTTTTTCGAGTAATGGGTCACTCATTGGGGGGGTGTAGATGCGGTTCGACAGAACCGCGGATTGCCGTTCTATCGAACGGCCACTACACCTTAGCCCGCGACCTCATTAGGTTGCCCCCCCCATTCACTGACCCATTACTTTTTCGAACATTAACCGCTTGTCTTCTCCGGTTCGAGTGTGTAACGTTGCGTCCAACTATCGAATAAGGCAGGGCGGTTTTGCCGAAAACCGCCGCCGCGGGCGTGGGGTTTCTTGAAATCGAATCAATGACGAATGCCGGGCCTTTGTCACAAGGCGCGCAAAATTGGCGAGGGCAGGGGAGTAATCATGCATTGGATAGACTGGACGATCGTTGCAATTTCTCTTTTTGTGGTGCTGTACATCGGGCTTAAGAGCCAACGGTACGTCAAGGGGGTTTCCGATTTCCTGACTGCGGGGCGGGTTGCCGGCCGCTATGTCATCGCGGTATCCGGCGGCGAGGCCGGCATGGGGCTCATCAGCCTCGTGGCCATCTGGGAGATGTACTACAATTCCGGTTTCGCCCTGGGGTTCTGGGGTACGATCGCCGCCCCGATCGGCATTATTATGGGCCTGACCGGTTATTGCATTTACCGTTTTCGCGAAACCCGCGCGATGACCATGGGCCAATTCTTCGAAATGCGATACAGCAAATCGTTCCGCATCCTGGCCGCAACCTTGCAGTCCATTTCGGGCGTCATGAACTTCGCTATTTTCCCGGCGGTCAGCGCCCGATGCTTGATCTACTTTTGCGGGCTTCCGTTGCAGGTGGACATCATGGGCTTGGTGTTCCCGACTTTCGGTCTGTTAATGGCCGGTTTTCTTGGACTGGCCGTTTTCCTCGTAACGCTCGGCGGACAGCTTACCATCATGGTGACCGACTGCGTGGAGGGCATTCTGAGTTATCCCCTGTATGTTATTATTGTCGCCTGTCTTTTATACAAGTTTTCGTGGTTTAATGAGATGGCGCCGACCCTGTTGGCGAGAGCGCCGGGAACGAGTATGCTTAATCCCTATGACATTGAGGCTTTGCGGGATTTCAACCTGTTTTATGTTTTTGTCGGGATATTATCCAGCATCCTTAATCGGATGGCCTGGGCTGGGAACCAGGGTTACAGCACGGCTGCGATTACGCCCCATGAACAGAAAATGGCCTCTATTCTCAGTTCGTGGCGGAGCGGATTTCTTGGAATGATGTGTATATTGCTGGCCGTGACGGGTTATACCTTCTTGAATAACGCCGATTTTGCCGCGCCGGCCAAGGCCGTGCGCACGGACTTGGCCGCCACGGCCATGAATGACGTAGCGGGAGCGGAACAGTTTAAAGATGTCCGTCAGGACGTCGATGTTTACCTCGAAACCGGTAAAATCAATCCTGAACTTCAAGCCCGGCTTGATAAAGTTGAGGCGGAGGAAGAGTCCGCAAAGCGGAAAGAAGCGCATGCTTCTTCCCAATCCGCTGAAAAAGCGGAGTCACAACAAGCGGTGGCGGCGGCGAAAGATGCCCCCTCCGATCCCGAGGCCATGTTGCATGTCGTTCAGAAGGCATTAAAATCGGAAGACAAAGGGATCGCGGTCACCTTCGGAACCATCTTCAGCCAGATGCGGGTCCCGATGGCGCTGCGCGCCATTTTGCCGATCGGAATCATGGGGGCATTCTGCGCCGTCATGATCTTTCTGCTGACCGGCAACAATATCTCCTATATGCACTCATGGGGCAGTATTATCGTGCAGGATGTTATTCTTCCCTTCCGCCGGAAACCGTTTACGCCCCGTCAGCAGTTGTTGTTGCTGCGTCTGGTTATAGCCGGCGTGGCGCTTTTCGCTTTCTTTTTCTCGTTTCTATTCGGCCAGATCGACTTTATCCTGATGTTTTTCGCGATCACCGGCGCCATCTGGCTGGGCGGCGCGGGGCCCTGCATCGTCCTGGGATTGTACTGGAAACGCGGAACGAGCGCGGGCGCGTTCGGCGCGCTGATCAGCGGCGCAGTCCTGGCGGTCGGCGGGATCCTCGCCCAGAAATACTGGGCCGGGTCGATCTACCCCTGGCTGTCGAGTCTCGGGATGGTTGAGCAGGTGCGAATGGCGCTCCATGCGCTATCGGCGCCTTTAAATCCATACGTTGTCTGGACCGTAACCCCGGATAAGTTCCCGATCAATTCCCAGGAGATATATTTTATCGCGATGGCGGTGTCGTTGGCCATGTATGTCGGATTGTCGCTGCTGACTTCGCGTGAAGTTTTCAACCTGGACCGGATGCTGCACCGCGGAAAATACCACCGTGAAGGTCAGCAAGTCGTCAAAGAAAAATTATCGATCCGATCGGTGTTCAAAAGCCTTATCGGCATCGATTCCCAATACACCGCCGGCGATAAAATCCTGGCATGGTCGGTGTTTATCTGGGGTTTTGGCTGGGGCTTCGGCAGTTTTATCGTCCTGATTGTCTGGAACAAGATCAGTCCCTGGCCTAATAACTGGTGGGCCAACTGGTTTTTCTTTTGTAACTTCATCCTGGCCGGCGTCATTGGGATAATTTCCACCGTCTGGTTCACGATCGGCGGAACATTGGATTTGAACCGCCTGTTCAAACGGCTTAGAGAAAAGGATTTTAACGTGCTTGACGACGGCCGCGTGATCGGCCACGTTTCCGCCGATGATGTGGCGCTGATGGAGCAGAAAGACCATGTGGTCATTGAAGAGGCCCATGTTGAAGAGGCGCTCTTGGAGCGCGCCCTTGCCAAGGAACACGACGAGACCGACCTGGAAAATCTCCGGAAACACGAAAAAGAATAAAAATTTAGCTGGGGAGGGGATCGTTCGAATGAAAAACGTTTTGTTTTTCGCGGCCTTGGCCGCGTCGGGGCTTTTGATGCCGGGTTGCGCCTCCGTGGGGTCGGACGGCAAGGCGCGCGCGCCTGAAAGCATGCGCGCGGCATATTATTGTCCGTTTTCCGAAACCGCGCTTACGGTTGACGGCGAATTGAGCGAGCCGGTCTGGGCGCAAGCCAGAACGATATCGTTTTTTATCCCGGTGTCGTTCAAGGCGCCCGTTTCGAAGACCGAGGCCAAGATCGCTTACGACAAAAATTTCCTCTATGTGGCCTTCAAAGCCTGTGACGAGGATATCTGGAGCTTGTTGACCGCGCGGGATAGCGCGACCTGTAACGAAGATGTGCTTGAAATTTTCTTCAAGACGCACCCGGAAAAAGACCCGTATTTCAATTTTGAAATAAACGCGTTGAGCACCGTGCTGGATGCGTACAACCTGAAAAGAAACGCGGCCGGGAATTATGCGCGCTGGTCGCAATGGAATTGCGCAGGCTTGAAAATGATTTCCAAGGTCAAAGGGACGGTCAATAATTGGACGGACCGGGATGAGTGTTGGATATTGGAAGTGGCCATCCCTTTTGCGTCGCTTCCGACGCTTGGCGGCAACCCTCCGGTTAAGGGCGACAAATGGCTTTTCAACCTTGCGCGTTACGATTATTCCATTTATCTGCCGGAAGGCCGGGAACTCACCGCCAGCGCGCCTTTGTCAAAACTCGATTTTCACCGGTACGAAGATTGGAACGCGCTGATTTTCAATTGAGCGCGCTTCAATCTAACAGGTAATTGCTCTTTCGTAGCCGCGCCCGTAAGGGCGTGGATTCTTCGGCCTGCCCACCATAGCCCCGGGGCGACGGCGGGCGGCCACGGCGTCACCGCCGCGGCTACAGGAGTCCGCCCCCGCTCTGGGGGCGATAAGCGCATGCTAAGGAAATTCAATCTGATGTAGAGCCGGTTTTTCCTCCATAGGCGGATCCGCCTCCGGCGGAATACCGGCTATCCTATGCCGAAGATAGCCGACGTAAAGTCGGCTCTACATGAAAAAGCCGCCCCGCTTTGCGGGGCCTAATTTGATACATGGGAATTTTCCGCCATAGGCGGATCCGCTTTTGGCGGAACACCGGCTATGATAGCCGACATAAAGTCGGCTCTACATGAAAAAGCCGCCCCGCTTTGCGGGGCCTAATTTGATGGGCGGTGACCGGAACGTATTCCCGCCGCCGCGCCCGCGTGAAAATCCGACTATTTCGGCGCGTCCTTCTTCTCTTCTCGATGATGGTGATGGCCGGCGATCGGCGTATAGTGCGCCGCTTCCTTGGTATAGACGGTGCCGTCGTCACGGTCGTCGCGGACGATCTGGCGCAAGTCCTTGATCAGTTGCACGGCGTCGCGCATGCCGCCCCACAAAAACCAGATGCCACAGGCGATGGCCAGCACAAAACCCAGCCATATCTTGAACCACCAATACCAATACCAGCTTGATTCAGGCAGTCCAAACGAGAGATGCCACGTCGTTCCGATTACAAATATTCCCCACCAACCCATGCTCCAACCGAACGTCGCCCAAAACAGGATGCGGTCGCCGTGGCGCAGTTCCGGCGTCAATCCGATCGCATTGGCAAAACGCTGGCGCCAGTTTCGCGGCGCCATGCTGTCGGCCTTGGCCGCTTCCTTGACATCGTCGGTTGCCGCGTACTTGCCCCGGTGCAACATGCGGTCCAAGTCAAATATCTGGCGCGGCCCAAGCAGGGACACGAGCACATAACTCAACAAGGCCACCGCCATGGCATAGAAATACATCAACTGTCCGTTGATGGGGAATTTGTCGGCATGCGCCAGCAACCATGCGTTGCCCTGGTAATAACGAAGTAAAAACGGGACTATGTAGGGGGACCAGACCTGCTGGATCACCATCCCGCCGAACCCCAAAACTGACCCGGAAATTAATGCCACATAGGCGGCGGCGGTCGTGCCGCGGCGCCAGTACAGTCCGCCGATGATCACCGCTCCGGCCCCGCCCAGGTAGATGGCCCCCGTAATTGCAAAAAACATCAGGATGTATTCTTTAAGGGGAAACCATAAGCCGAAAAAGAAACCGAAAACGGCAACGCCGGCGATGGAACATTTGAGCAACAGCATGTGGACCTTCGGCGACAGCGGCTTGCTCCGCAACGGCATGACTACATCCTGAACGAAAATAGTGCCCCACGCATGGATGTACGTATCGTCAACCGCGTTTGACCCGCTGATAATGACCGCCGCGAAAAGCCCCATCATGCCGACGGGCAGAATGTGGGACAGAAACAGCGGCACCGTCATCTGACTGCGGACATTCGGGTCCTGGATGGCGTTAATATCGTGCAGGATCGGGGCGGCCATATCCGAGAACTTGGCAAGGTGAAGAACGGCATAGGCGGCCAGCGGGATCAACATCATTGCCAGGCTGATCGCGAATCCGCGCCAGGTTCCCAGAATGCCCGCCATCTTGGCTTCATGCGGCGTTTTAGGGGCGGCGTTGAATCCCGAAGACCCCTGCCAGGAGCGGGCGTTGTAAATACCGCCAAATATTCCTATCAGGAAAAACCAAATATTGAAGTCGGTGACTTGACTGGTCTTGAAAGGGTCAATCATCGATTTGTTTACCGGCGCCATCTGAAGACCGGCATAGATGTCGGACCACGAGAAGTTATAGACCATGAAAATCGTGAGTGCCACGCCGATGAGCAGGCCAAGCACGCCCTGGGCAAAATCGGTGATCATAATTGTGATCTGCCCGCCGTTCAGGGCGATGAACAGGCAAAAACCAAGATGAAGCGCCATCACCACGGCAAGCATGGATAAGTCGATCGGCCCAATATGCACGATTTGCGGGAGACCGAAGAAGTAGATGATAAAACGCGCGGTAACCGCTGGAAAAATGCCGAAGTTCAGCACGCCAGAGATCCAGCACAACAACCCCGCTACAAATCGGAAACGACGGCTGTAACGCATTTCCAGAAACTGGGCCAGCGTCAAGGCGCGTGTCTGGCGGAATCGGTAAACGATGAACCCCGTGAGCCCCATGAGCAATCCCACGGGGATTCCCATCATGGCCCACCACGCGGGTGGCAGGCCGGCGGCATACGCCGCTTCCCATCCCGCGATAGTTCCGATCGAGCCGCCCAGACCCTGGGAGACGCACAGCAGGTAACGTCCCGCCAGACGATTCGCCGCCAGAAAGTCCGCCACGCCGCGCACATATTTCTTTGTCGCCAAGGTGAGCCATGTAAGCGCCACAAACAATCCGACAATGATGGACCAGTCAATCCAGTGAAGATTCATCTATGATGCGCTCCTTTATGCGATGGATGTGCGTAGATTGCCGTGCCAAATACGGGGTGTCAAGGAAAACCAAGCAATTCTCATTATGCGCATAATAAACAAAGCTTGCCTAATGCCGGAGCGGCGCTATAATGTCACCTAATTCAACGCAAATGGGAGTATTTTGCATGGATGTTCAGGATAATTCGGCGGCGAATGTAACCAATCCGGCCGGCGACAAAAACGCCGCACGCTGGCGTCCGATCCTGCCGGCGCTGTGCGCCGTGGGCGCCGTGCTTGTTATCGCGATCCTGGCGTTGCAGGTGACGGAATACCGTTTCTATAAGGCGGCGCCTAATGTCTGGCCGCAATCCGGCGGTGGAGTGGCCGGCGCGCCGGTTGTTCCGCCGGCGTCTGTAGTCTCAACAACGCCTGTCGCCGCGCCTACGAATTCGACCGGGATGGAGTCCGCAACAGTTTCAACCAACGTTTCCGAGACTGCCAAGCCCTGACGCTTGTATTTTCCGGTATAAACGGCGCGACGTATTTTTACGCGGCCAATGCTTGTCGTTCCCAGAGCGAGACGGACTCTTGTAGGCGCGGGGCGACGCCGTGGCTTGCCAAAAGAATCCACGTCCTTACGGGCGCGGCTGCGAAAGAGCAATTCCCTGTTAGATCGAGGTAGGGGCCAGCCTTCCGCCTTCGCGACACGGCATAGCGCCGCGAAGGCGCGACGATGGTCATTTGTGCAACGCGGCCCGGTCGGAACCAACACAAATTCCTATTGGCGTGGCTTTAGCGTTGCACACGGCCGGAGCCTTCGCCGCCGGCCAATTTTTCGGCTTCGTCGGCCGTGACACGGTTAAAATCGCCGGGAATCGAGTGCTTGAGGCAACTGGCGGCGACGGCAAAATTCAAGGCGTCCTCCGGCGGCTTGCCATTGGCCAGCCCGTAAATCAGCCCGCCCGCGAACGCATCGCCGCCGCCCACTCGATCCACGATGTCGGTGATCGCATATTTCCGGCTGAGCAGGAACTGGCGGCGGTCGTTCAGGCAGGCGGACCAGCCGTTAACATCGGCGCTCTTGCTTTCGCGCAGGGTGATGGCGATCGTTTTCAGGTTGGGAAACGTTTGCAAAACCTTGTCGGTCAGGGCCTGGTATTGCGCGGTATCAAGCCGGCCTTTTTCGACTGTAACGTCCACCTTGATGCCCAATGATTTCTGGCAATCTTCCTCGTTGGCGATGCCGATGTCCACGAATTTCACCAGTTCGTTCATGACCTCCGGCGCGGTTTTGCCGTATTTCCACAGCTTGCCGCGGTAATTGAAATCGCAGGAAACGGTCAATCCGGCCTGCTTGGCGGCCTTGAGCGCTTCCATCGAGAGATCGGCGGCGGATTGGCTGATGGCAGGGGTAATGCCGGTAATGTGGAACCAGGTGGTGCCGGCGAATATTTTTTTCCAGTCCAGCGCGCCCGGTTGAGCCAGGGCAAGGGCCGCATGGGCGCGGTCATAAACGACCTTGGAGGCGCGCTGGTTGGCCCCGTTTTCCAGGTAATAAATACCCATGCGTCCGGCGCCCCGCGCGATGAGCGAGGTGTCCACGCCAAAGCGGCGCAGTTCCGCGATACAGGCGTCCCCGATGTCGTTTTTCGGCAGGACGGTCACAAACGCCGCATTCATCCCGAAATTCGCCAGCGACACGGCCACGTTGGCCTCGCCGCCGCCAAAGGTCGCTTCCAGCAGCGGCGACTGAAACAGCCGTTCGAACCCGGGCGATTTCAAGCGCAGCATGATCTCGCCAAATGTCACAATGCGTTGGTTCATATAATTTCTCCCGTTGACAACCCCAGGCATTCAGAAGTCAGCAGCCAGAAGTAAGAATGAAAACATCATTCCGAATCCTGATTAATTCTGAATTCTGACTCCTGAATTCTGACTTCCTCCTCAAATCACTTCCTCTGCAACAGATGCACGGCGAACCCGCCGATTTCGTCTTTCAAATACACGGCCACGAGCGCGCCGGCGGGATCCTTCTTGGCCGAATTCAGGTCGATCGCCACGCCCTTGCGCGCCAGCCAATCGCAAGCCCGCGCGATACTGTTGGTGGCAATGGCGATATGGCCGTGCGCGCCCAGTCCCTGGCTCTTGTTGATCTCGAGGCCCTTGCCGGCGAAGTTGGAACTGTTGCCTTCCTTGAGCGGCTGATTGAACATCTCCGCCAATTGTTTGGCGATGCCAAGCGACATCGCGGCGTCTTTCGCGTTCACGCCGATATGGGCCAGGTCGAAGCCCAGCATGATGTCGATGGCTTCGCGCGTCAGCCGGGTGATTTCGGCAAATTGCCCCTGTTTGATCAGTTCATCCTTTACCATCCAGCTTCCGCCGCAGGCCAGCACCTTGGGAAACACGATGTATTCGGCCAGGTTGGCCGCGCTGATGCCGCCGGTGGGAATGAATTTTACCGCGCCAAAGGGCGCGCTCAAGGCCTTCAGGGTCTTGACGCCGCCAAAAGCGTCGGCCGGGAAAAATTTGACGACTTCCAGGTTGTGCTCCAGCGCCATTTGAATTTCAGTCGGCGTGGCGATGCCGGGTGTGATTGGAATTCCGCGCTCGGCGCAAAATTTCACGACCGTCGGGCTGAATCCGGGCGTCACAATGAATCGCGCCCCGGCTTTTATGGCGCGTTCGGCCTGGTCCACGGTCAGCACCGTGCCGGCGCCCAGCAAGACTTCGGGCGCGCCGGCGGCTATGTTCCGGATGGCTTCCTCGGCCGCGGCCGTGCGGAACGTGATTTCCGCCACCGGCAAACCGCCGGCCGCGAGCGCGCGCGCCAACGGCACGGCGTCCTTGGCGTTATCGATTTTGACTACGGGCACGATGCCCATGTCGCCGATTTGCTTCAGTTCGTCATGCATAAGTCCTCCCTTTTCAATGCTTTAATGTTAAAAAAATGTCACTGCTCAGGAGTCAGAATTCAGGAGTCAGCCCGCCTGCAACGCTGTGCGTAGCACTGCGGGCAGGTAGTCAGAATAAGGAACCCGTGTAGGCCAAGCGAATACGAAGAGAATCGGCGCTAAACACAAGGCCTTGGCGGAATGTCTGTCGCGTTTTTCCGATTCTTACGTATTTTATTCTGTATCCTGAATTCTGACTCCTGACTACCTGAGTTGTTACAAAAAAATTACGAAATATAGCGGTTCTACCGAACCGCATCTACACTGTTTGGTGTAGTGGCCGTTCGATAGAACGGCATAGTTGCCGAAGCCCCAAATCAAATCTTATTCACCGGATATTTCGGCTTTCCTTGGATGAGGGCGTCGCGCACGTTTTCGGCCGCCTTCCGTTTCAGTTCCGTTTGCGATTCTTCCGTGTACCAGCCGGTATGCCCTGAAACGGTGATGTTGTCCAGGGTGAGCAGGGGATTGGCGGGATCGACCGGCTCCTTTTCGAAAACGTCCAGTCCGGCGCTGTTAATCCAGCGCTCGGACAAGGCGCGATAGAGGGCGCGCTCGTCAACGATCGGTCCACGCGAGGTGTTGACGATGATGGCCGTCGGTTTCATTTTGCGGAAGGCGGCTTCGTCGAACAGTCCGCGCGTCTTGGCGTTGAGCGGCATGTGAATGGAGAAAAAGTCGCCTTCCCGCAGGGCGGTGTCCCAGTCGGCTTTCTCCGCGCCGAGGGCGCGGATGGCGGCTTCGTCTATGAAGGGGTCATAGACCAGCACCCGTTGCAACTGGAACCCGCTCAGCTTGCGGTGCAGAATGCGCGCAATCTGGCCGAAGCCGAAAAACACAAGGGTCTTGCCTTGAATCCGCCATTCCTGCCCGGCGCTTTGGATGTTCCAGACGCCGGCGCGAACCTGCCGGTCCCGCAAGGCCACCTTGCGGACGCAGCTCATGAGCAGGGCCATGGCCTGGTCGGAAACGTCCTCGCCGCAATAATCGGGCACGTTGGCCACCCAGATGCGCTTGGCGGTCGCGGCGGGAACGTCCACGTTGTCGTAACCGACGCCATAACGGGAAATAATGCGGCAGTTTGTCAGGCCGGCAATCACGCCGGCATCGATGGGCGCCAGGTTGACGATGATGCCGTCCGCCGATTTGCAGGCCTTGATTAAGTCAGTTGCCGCCTGGCTTTTGATCGTGACAATGTCCGCGTCAATGGCGCCCAGCACGGCGGTTTCTTCGCGATAATGGGGGTAGCGGTCGTCGGCGATGATTACGGTATATTTCATTGTTTTTGAATTCCCAAATCGCTAAATCACTCAATCGCTAAATCACTCAATCGCTAAATCACTGAATTTCTTCAGACTCCCGAGAACGAGCCGAACCCGCCGTCGATTGTGATGCTGCTGCCGGTGGTGAACGAGGCCGCGGGCGAGCACAGGTAGGCGATGGCGCCGACCAGTTCCTCGGGTTTGCCGAAGCGTTTCATGGGGGTCTTGCCCAGAATGTCCGTTCCGCGCGAGGCGGTTAACGTGCCGGGGGTTTTGTTGATCAGGTCGGCGTTTTGCAGGGTGGGGAAGAAGCCGGGCCGGATTTCGTTGACCCTGATTTTCGGCGAATGGCTGAAGGCCATGTAAGCCGCCAGCCACTTGGTGAAATTGCTGACCCCGGCCTTGGCGGCCGAATACGCCAGGACGCGGCTCAAGGGTATGTCGGCGCTCATGGAAGACGTGTTGATCACGACGCCTTCGCCTTGCTGGATCATGACCTTGCCGAAGATCATGGAGGGGATCACCGTGCCCATGATGTTCAGGTCGAAGGTGAAGCGGATGCCGTCCACCGCGAGATCGGGAAAGAAAAGCCCTTCTTCCTGCTTCGTGACGGCCTTGGGATGATTGCCGCCGGCGCCGTTGATCAGGATATCCACGCGCCCGAACGCGGCAAGCACGGCATCCTTGGCCTTGGTGACGCTCTCGGGCTTGAGCACATCGATCTCGGCGGCCATGGCGTTGCCGCCCGCGGTCTTGATTTCGTCGGCGGTCTTCCGGGCTTCGTTCAGGCGCAGGTCGAGCGAAGCCACCTTGACGCCCATCTCGCCCAGGCCCCGCGCGACGGCGCCGAACAATATGCCGCCCGCGCCGGTAATGGCCGCCGTTTTGCCTTCCAGGGAGAACAACTCTTTCAACTTGTCGGCGGGATTGATTTGCATACTAATCTCCTGAATTGTTGTTCCACACTTTGCATTTCGACGCGCTTAGCGTGCTCAGGGCCGGCAATCCGCAATCCGCAATTCTGTCCTATCCCCAGTTCCCGCGCACCACCGCCCCGGTCTGGTTGGATTCATACAAGGCGGTGATGATTTCCACGCAGGCCAGGCCCAGCGCGCCGCTGCAGCCGTATTGCGGCGTCTGTTTCCGGCGCACACAATCCACAGCGTAAGCCAGTTCGTCAACATAGCCCAGGTTCAAAAACTCGTCAACCGCCGGCTTGGTCCAGCCGAGGGTGTTGTCGGTTTTTTCGATGGCATAACCATAACCGGGGCGGCTGTACACGCTCAGGCATGAACCGAAGGTGAGGTCGGCCTTGAGGTTGCCTTCCGAGCCGTAAATTTCGATTTTGTCGTCCATGCCGCCCACGGTGATGTAATTGCCTTCGATGAAGGCATGCTCGCCGTTGGCGAATTTCAGGATGCCGAGGGCGAAATCCTCGCCGCCATTGTCCTTGTGAACGTAATTATCCTGGAGCCCGCCGTTGCACTTGCCGAACACTTCCACCACCTGGTTTTTACCGCCATTGCCCAGCAGGTACAGAATCCAGCCCAGGGGATGGATGCCCAGGTGAATCAGGCATCCGCCGCCGCACGATTGCTTGGCCTTGGCAAAGGGGCTGTGCGTGCCGTTGTGGCATTCCTTGGCCTTGACATAAAGCAGGCGTCCGAGCGCGCCTTCGCGGATGATTTCCTCGGTCCGGCGCAGGGCGGGGGAAAACACCCAGTCCTCGCCATAAAACAACAGCACCCCGGCCTTGCGGCAGGCCGTGATCATTTCGCTGGCATCGGCGGCGGTCGTGGCTAAGGGTTTTTCGCAGAAAACGTTTTTGCCGTGGCCGGCCGCCGCCAGCACGACGTCGTGATGCAGGAAATTGGGCAAGCAGACCGAGACCAGGTCCAGGTCTTCCTTGGCCAGCATCTCGTTGTAGTCGGCGTAAACGCGCGGGATATTCCATTTCTTCGAAAACGGCTCCAGGTTGTCGATGGCCGCCACGGCGGCGATCTCCACGGCGGGGTTGCGGCGGTAACTGAAGGCGTGAAAATCCGCGGCGAACTTGGAGCCGACAATGCCAACCTTGATTTTGTCGTTCACGCCGTCCTGCCTTTCATGTATCGTCTGGGAAAAACTTGTTGCCGACTCGGATAAAAATTTATTTATATTGTTTTTGAAACGGGCAATCAAGAAAATTATTGGCAAGATGAAAGCCTTGATCCAGCGAGTACAGCGCGGAAGCGTCAGCGTGGAGGGCCGTGAAATTGGCGCCATCGGACGGGGCTACGTAGTGCTCCTGGGGGTCAGGCAGGGGGATACGGCAACAGACGCCGGCTATCTGGCCGAAAAAACGGCGGCACTGCGTATTTTTCCGGATGAGCAGGAGCGCATGAACCGCGCCATCGTGGAAGTCGGCGGGGCGATCCTCGTGATTTCACAGTTCACCCTGCACGCCGATACCCGCAAGGGCAACCGCCCGAGTTTCATGCTGGCGGCGCCCGCGGAGCAGGCCAACGCGCTTTACGAGGAATATGCGGCCGGCTTGCGCCGCATCCTGGGCGCGGCGCGCGTGATCACGGGTCAGTTCCAGGCGATGATGACGGTGGAAATCGTCAACGACGGCCCGGTCACGATCGAACTGAAAAGCCGGAACGAATTATAGGACGAACCCTCCTTCGCCCGAGCGCTTCGGAGGGCAGGCGGCGGACGGGATGTTGTCATCCATCCGATTGCCATTCGACGTTGGGCGTTTGCTTAGTCTTTGAAGCGCTCAGCCCTTCTCCGGTCCGGTGATACCCCAGTATTTCTGCTGAAGCGATTCGCGTTCGAGCGTCATGAACGCCAGCGTTTCCGTATAGTTGTTCACGGCCCGGTTCATGGTCGCGGCAAAATCGGCCACGCGCGGCGAATCTTTTTGCAGACCTTCGGCCTGCATAAATCGGTCCACCAGCTTTCCGGCCTCGGTGTCGGGCACGAGCTGGTACATGCGCGTGAAATCGCGCACGGGTTTCAAGGTGGCGCTCAGCCGGTGGCCGGACGGTTTTTTCTCCTGGTCGAAGGCTCGCTCGACGTACGCGCCCTTGTCCGCGAATTTGCTCTCCGGCGTGTCCAAAAATGCCGTTTCGTTGGCGGGGTCTTCAAGTAATTTTTGGGAAACCGCCGTGAGCAGGTTGCGCGCAATCTCTTCATTGTCCGCAATAAAGGGCCCCACAAACGGGCGGATGCGGCCGGGGCGTGAATAGCAATAACCTTGAACCACGCCGGCATCGTTGCGATACGCGAAACAGCCGCCGTCACCGTCCTCGAACAGCTTGCGCAGGATGTCCTCGCGTTCCAGGAACGCTGTGGCGTCATAGCGGATGACTTCCGGCAGATCGGTCTGGGTCATGGGCGCCACGCGTTGACGGTCATACGGTTTGCCCGCAAATTCGGCCAGTTGGAAAACGGAACGCCAAAGGCGATAGGAATTGACATAGCCCACGGCGCCATACACCGTGTTGCCCATGGGCGTGGCATCGAGGCCGTTAATCACCTTGCCTTGCTCCAGGGCATAACGCACGCAGGCCTGCATCATGGCGTTGGCCACGCCCTGCCGGCGCACTTCGGGATGCACCAGGATCATGCCGATCCAGGTGTTGTTCCGGCCGAGCGGCAACACGGATGAGGTCGCGATCGGGATATCGAATCCCGGCCCGACAACCTTGGCCACAAACGAGCCGTGCTTGTCCAACTTGATCATCCGCCGAATGTCCGCGGCCGTCTGGTTCCAGCCCGCGCGCATGGTCAACAGGTGCATCGAATCGCCGTGCCGGCCGATCTCTTCCAGACGGAAAATGTCCGTGTTGACCACCTTCCGGTCGGCGGGCAACTCGACTTTCATGGCGGGGGGCGCCGTCACATGCACGGTTTTTCCGCTGCGCGCCAGCAGTTCGACCTCGCGTTGCGGAGCGAAGGCGTCGCCCTTGGGATTATGCAGGCGAAAGCAGCCGTAGAGCGCATCCAGATATGGATCCTGGCCGAGAACGATTTCCTTGGTTCGCTGGGGGTCGCCTTTTTTAATCAGTCGCTTCATGATTTTTTCTCCAAAATGCCGGTGTCCACCATGCGGATGGCGCCGACGGGACATATGTCCACACACGTGGAACAGGCCAAACATTTCTTGCGGTCGATACGGCTTTTCTTGTCGACGATGGTAATGGCGTTGCAGTGGCCGATGGCGCAACATTGTCCGCATCCGGTGCATGTGGCGAGGTCCACTTCCGCGTAACCGCCGTGCAATGTGAGTTTGTCGGCCGAGGTGATCTTGCCGACGGCCAGGTCGCGGAACGCGCGGCAACTCTTATAGCCATGCCGGTCCATGAACTCGCCCAGCCCTTTCAGCCAGCGCGGCAGGAACTCAAAACCCTTGAGCATCGTTTCCGTGCAGACGCCGATCAAGTCGGCCCCGCACATGATCATTTGAATGGCGTCGCGCGCGCCGGCGATGCCGCCCGTACCCATGACGAACGGCTGGGATCCTGCCTTGCGCCGGATTTCGAATACGTCGCGCAGGGCCAGGGGCTTGATCCAGGGACCGGAAAAACAGGCCATGGTCGGTTCATCCTGCAGACGATAGGGGCCTTGGTCGATCTGCTCGATATCGAAGTCGGCAATGGCCAGGCGGTTGGCGACCGAACACACGCAGTCAACACCCTTGTCGTAACAGGCCTTGGCCACGTCGGCGATCCGGCCGCCTTCCGGCGTGATCTTCACGAACACCGGTATTTTGACCGCCTGCTTGACGGCTTCCGCAATCGTGCTGACGACGGCGGCGTTCTGGCCCATGCTGGCGCCGGTCTGTTCTGTCCGCGCCGATTCCGTCATGGCGACGTTGAACGACATGTTGGGACAGCACATATTCAGTTCGATCGCATGGGCGCCGGCGGCTTCGGCCTGTTTGGCCATCTCGATCCAGCCGGTCAGGCCTGGTTTGTCGCCGATATAGGTGATGTTGGCGAACAACACCAGGCGGCGCGTCGCCTGGCGCCCTTCTTCCAGGAGGCGCAGACCTTCCTTGAAGGTCAATCGCTTTTCGGCGGTAAAGGCGTGGTAGGCTTCCTTTTTAAAATAGCGATAGCGGGGCGGTAGGCTGATGTAGGGTTCCGGATCGAAGGCCAATTTGAGACTCGCGCCCGCCCAACCGGATTCCTCGGCCAGGATCAGTTGGTCTTTCCATTTCACCGTCGGACCGGAGGCGACCACGAACGGGTTGCGAAACGCGATGCCTCCAATAGTTACAGTCAGGCGGGGATCGTCGGATGCCATGGGTTTGGATGCTTTTCTCATGATTGTTTTCCTTTTTTGTGATTTTGTCGGAGTAGTGAAAACGCATAAGAAGTATAGCGATTTGGCTGGAAAAGCAATCGGAAAAAGACGGTATCGGAAAAAATGGCCGTTGAGAACCAATTGTTTCCGCTTGACAGACAGGCATAAAAGCATGAATATGCCGACATGCGAACAACACTCGATTTTCCAGACACCTTGGCTCGACGCGCCAAGACGGTTGCCGTGCGTCGCGGTATTACGCTTAAGGCGCTTGTCACGCAGGCGCTCGAAGAAAACTTGGATGCCGTTGCCTCGAAGCCATCGGGGGGCTCGATCAAGTTCCCCCTTGTGAGGAGCCGCAAACCGGGCGCGTTGCTTCTGACGCCGGATGATATCCACGACATTCTCCTGCGCGAGGAATCGGCTGCCTATGAAACTGCTATGCGACGTTAACATCCTTTTGGCGCTGGTGGCACAACGGCATGCCGCACACGAGCTTGTCAAGGCGTGGTGGCAGGCTTTGCCTGTTGCCGCGACGATTTGTGTCGCCCGGCCCGTGCAGACCGGTTTACTGCGTCTGCTTTGTACCGAGGCCGTAATGGGTGAAGATACGCTGTCGTTGCCGCATGCTTGGGCCGTGTATGCGGCGATGTTGGCCTCGGGGCGCTTTGCGATGGCATTGGAATCGCCGGGCTTGGACGTGACCTGGGAGCGCTTGTGTCGGCCCTTTGGGCGTTCGCCGAAAGTGGTTATGGATGCGTACTTGGCCGCCTTTGCCATATCGGGCGGCTACCGTCTGGTGACCCTTGACCGCGCGTTCGCTCAGTATCCCAAACTGGCTTGCATCTATCCATCCGGTTAATTACTGTTGGCCCTGTTCCGGAAGATTGCTCAAACCATCTTCCGGCAATGTCAGGTTGTCGATCAGGCGGGTCTTGCCGATATAAACGGCTATGGCCACCAGCGCCGGAGGATCGAGACGTTGAACCGGCTGGAGCGTGTCGGCGTCCACGATTGCGATGTAATCCACGCGGGCCGAGGGCATCTGCTCGATCCCGGCTTGCATTGCGGCGCCGATCCGGCGGGCGTCGCGTTCGCCTTCCCGGTAAAGCCGCCGGGCTGTTTTCAGCGCTTGCTGGAGGCAAAGCGCCTCCCGGCGTTCAGCCGGCGCGAGATACGTATTGCGCGAACTTTTTGCCAGGCCATCGGCTTCGCGAATAATGGGCGCCAGCACGATGATTACAGGAAAATTCAGGTCGCGCGCCATCTGCCGGATCAGCCGCGCCTGCTGGGCGTCCTTTTGACCGAACACAGCCGTGTCCGGCAAAGTCAGGTTGAACAGCTTGGCCACCACCGTCAGGACCCCGCGGAAATGGCCCGGGCGCGATGCGCCGCACAGCCCTTTGGAAAGGGCGTTTTCTTCCACATAGACGGAATAGCCGGCCGGATACATGGCGTCCGGCGCGGGATTGAAAATAATATCAACTCCGGCGGCCTCGCACATGGCGCGGTCACGCTCGAAATCGCGGGGATACCGGCCGAAATCCTCATTTGGTCCGAACTGGGTGGGGTTGACAAAGATGCTCAAGACCACCACATCCGCCCGCCGCCGCGCCAGCTTGACCAGCGCCATGTGCCCTTCGTGGAGAAACCCCATCGTCGGCACGAGGCCGATCCGTTTGCCCGCGCGCCGCAAAGCGCGCGCGGTTTTCTGCATGTCTTCAGGGGAAGTGATGATCTTCATGACGATATGCTCCTCAATTATACGCCAAGTAAATATATCGAACGGCAAGCGGTCAGGCCATCATAATTCTTCAGGGTAATGGTTTTTTCTCATGTTTTGGCATTGTAAATTTGCCGTGGCATGGGTAATCTAAAAACGCTTCCAGCGATACACAGTTCATGCTTGATCGAATGGGAAGGTCCGACGTGTCGGACATGTAAACTTTTTGGACAGGCTGCCGGCCACGGACGGCAAATCCTTGCCGGAGGAGGTGTCATGAGCGATTCAGACGGGGTTTTGTTGCCGTATGGTGGCTACGAGAAACTGCGCAGTTACAAGGTTGCCGAGGTGGTTTATGACGCCACCGTCGTCTTTTGCGACCGGTTCATCGACAAACGCTCGCGCACGCACGACCAAATGGTGCAGGCGGCGCGCAGTGGCGTTCGCAATATCAGCGAGGGCAGCGGTGCGGCGGCGACCTCGCGCAAGACCGAGCTAAAACTCACCAATGTGGCGCGGGCCAGCCTTTCCGATGAACTGCTCAAGGATTACAAAAGTTTTTTGATCCAGCGCGGACTGCGCGTCTGGCCCAAGGATTGTCCCGAGGCGCTGGCCATGCGCGAGCGACTGAAGCACGATATGATTGCCGATCTGCCGCCCGCGAAGGAAAGAACGGTCCGGCTGACCGGCCTGGCGGGCTTGTCGGCTTTTGTGGCGAAGGCGACGCCGGAACTGGCGGCCAACGCGATGCTGTGCGCCGTGAATCAGGCCGCCTATTTGCTACGCAGGCAAATCGAAAGCCAGAGCCGTGATTTTGTCGAGCATGGCGGTTTTACCGAACGGCTTTACGCCGCGCGGGCGCAGGCAAGAGCAGATGGGAAGCCGCGTGCCCCCGCCTGCCCGTTGTGCGGCAAAGAAATGCGCAAACGCACTGCCGGGAAAGGCCCGCACGCGGGGGAATCATTCTGGGGTTGTTCCGGCTATCCGAATTGCCGAGGAACACTTAAGATGTCAGACAAGTCGGACACGGCGGACAAGTCTGACAAAGGGGGAAGTTAGTTTACCGGCGCCTTATCGGTCTGGTCTCCAGGCGGTGAAATTCTTCAGCAACTGCAGGCCCAGGCGGCCCGATTTTTCGGGGTGGAACTGGGTGGCCGCCAGGTTGGAGCGGGTGACGATCGAGGCGAAGCGGGCGCCGGCATATTCGGTTTCGCCCAGCACGCAGGCGCGATCGGACGGGAGCGCGTAATAGCTGTGCACGAAATAAAACTCGCTGCCGCTCTCAATCCCAGCCAGCAAGGGGTGCGGCTCGGCGAACTGCACGCTGTTCCAACCGATCTGGGGCACTTTGTCGGCCGGGTTGGTCGGCTGGAATCGTTTGACCTTGCCGGCCAGAATGCCTAAGCCCTGCACGCCGCCATCCTCCTCCAAATCTTCGAAAACAATCTGGGTGCCCAGGCAGATGCCGAGGAATGGTGTGCCCCGCTGAACCACTTGGCGCATGACGTCGGCCAGGCCCAGGGCGCGGATGTTTTGCATGGCGGCGCCGGCGGAGCCGACCCCTGGAAATATCGCGCGCTCGGCCGCGAGAATCCGCGCGGGGTCTCGCGTGATTTCCGAGCTTGTGCCCAGATAGTCCAGGGCCAGCTTGACACTGGTGAGATTGCCCGCGTTATAATCCACAATTGCGATCATGGGGGTTCCGTTAAAGAACGTTCCTGGTTCTTCGTTCTTGGTTGATAACGAGGGACAAAGAACGAAGCACAATTATGCTAACTTTTTTGCATATTTTCCACGGCATTACGAAACAATTGCAAGCCCAGTCCTTTCTGGGGCAGGGTCCCATCCAGCTTCTGGGTCTGCCACTGGGGATGGTTTTCTGGAAAGAGATAGGCCTCGGGGTGGGGCATGAGCCCGAAGATGCGGCCGGTGGGATCGCATAACCCCGCGATGGCGTTGAGCGAGCCGTTGGGATTATCCGGGAAGCGCATCGTGGGCACACCGGTTTTGGCGTCCACATACCGGCAGGCGACGCAATGGGCGCGCTCCAACGTATCCAGCAAATCGCGGTCGGTGGTGAAAATCTTGCCCTCGCCGTGCCGGATGGGCAATTGCAGGCGGCCCAGTCCGCGGGTGAACACGCAAGGCGAAGCCGCCTCGAAGCGCAGATCCACCCAGAAATTCTGGAAGGCCCCGCAATCGTTCTGCATGAGCGCGATTTTCTGGTTGAAATAATCGTGGTCCAGGCCGGGCAACAGCCCCAGTTTGACCATGACCTGGAACCCGTTGCATACCCCCAGGATCAAATTGCCGGCCTCGATGAAGGCGTGGAGTTCGTCGCGCAGACGGTGCCGGATACTTAACGCCAGCACGTGGCCGGAGCCCATATGGTCGCCAAACGAAAACCCGCCGATGAACATCAGGGCCTTGAACGACTGCAGTTGTTTGGGCTCGGCCAGCAAGTCGTGCAGATGAATGAGGCGCGCGTCGGCGCCGGCCATCTCCCAGGCGACCTTCGACTCGGCTTCGCAATTAACCCCGTAGCCGGTAATTATTAAGACGGGCGGTTTATTTGATGTATTCATGGAAAATTGAAAAAATATAATTAGGCCAAACGTATATAGGATTTAAATGTTGTAGCCGCGCCACGTAGGGGCGCGTTTCCCGGAGTGTCGGCCTAACGTCCGACGGCTACAGAAGCAATCGCCGACTTGATCGGTATAATTAAATGTACAGGAATTTTATGCCATAGGCGGATCCGCTTTTGGCGGAACACCGGCTATTCTGTCCCGAAGATAGCCGACATAAAGTCGGCTCTACATGAAAAAGTCGCCCCGTTCCTCGGCGCCTAACTCGATGTAAGGAAATTCAATCTGATGTAGAGCCGGTTTTTCCGCCATAGGCGGATCCGCCTCCGGCGGAATACCGGCTATCCTATGCCGAAGATAGCCGACGTAAAGTCGGCTCTACATGAAAAAGTCGCCCCGTTCCTCGGCGCCTAACTCGATGTAAGGAAATTCAATCTGATGTAGAGCCGGTTTTTCCGCCATAGGCGGATCCGCCTCCGGCGGAATACCGGCTATCCTATGCCGAAGATAGCCGACGTAAAGTCGGCTCTACATGAAAAAGTCGCCCCGCTTTGCGGGGCCTAATTTAATGCTAAGGAAATTTCCGCCAGAGGCGGATCCGCCTACGGCGGACAATCCACACGGCGGCAAGCGGTTCTATCGAACCGCAACTACACCGGCTCGTTGTAGCGCCGTTCGAGAGAACGGCAAAGTCGCGGCCTTTGGCCGCCTAACTCTATGCTCTCCGTTAAATCCCCTCCAGTGTCCCCTTGAATGCTTTGCGCAAGGATGCGGTCTTGGCGGTCAGCAAGGTCTGTCCGCGCAATCCTTTAACCCGTAAAATTTTATCGGCTGTCACCTGTCCAACACAGGCGCAAGGCAATCCTTGGAAGAGCGCTTCCAGCGTTTGGGACTGCGCGGGCGCGATTGTGACGACAAACCGGCTGTTGGATTCGGAAAACAGCAGTTCGTCGTTGGTCAGCCCGCTTTCGGCGGGAACCTTGCCGAGTTCCACTTCAATGCCAAAATCGCCGCCCATGGCGCTCAAGGCGAAGGCCACGGCCAAACCGCCGCGGGTGGGCGTATGCGCGGAACGCAACAGGCCCTGGTCCGCGGCCTTGTTCATGGCCCGATAGAGGTCCAAGGCCTGCGGGATATCGAGGCTTGGCACAGTCCCGCCCACATGGGTGGGCGTATTCTGGCGCTGGGCCAGCCAGCGGAAAAAGGCCGAAGCGCCCAGTTCCCGGCGGGTCAGGCCGATCACATAAATCAGGTCGCCGACGGCCTTCATGTCCATCGTAACGGCCTTGCGCACGTCGTCCATCCGGGCGATGGTGGAGAACAAGACTGTCGGCGGAATGGAAATTTTGCGGCCGCCGCGGGTGGAATCGTTCTTGACGCTGTCCTTGCCGGAAATGCAGGGCACGCCGAAAGCGGTGGTGACGTCATAAAGGGCCTTGTTGGCCCGCACCAATTGCGCCAGCTTGTAGCGGCCATCCGGCGTTTTTTCGGACTGCACCGGATCGGGCCAGCAGAAATTGTCGAGCCCGGCGATCTGGCCCAGATGGCCGCCGGCGCTAACGATCCGCCGGACGCCTTCGTCAATGACCGATGCCATCATGGCGTAGGTGTCGAGGTCGGAATAAAACGGGTTGATGCCTTCGGCCAGGACAATGCCCGCGGGGCGGTCGTATTCCACGCGCATCACCGTGGCGTCGCTGGGCATGTCGCTATAAACGCCGACATAGGGTTTGACCACGCTCAAGCCTTTGACTTCGCCGTCATACTGGCGGCTCTTGAATTCCCTGGAGCAGAGATTAAGGTCGGCCAGCAGTTCGGTCAGCACCGCGTCGCATTTGCCGGGACGCAGGGGTAGGGGCGCGGGCACTTGCGGCGGCGTCCAGCGGGCTTCCAGGGTCATGACCGGGCAACCTTCGTATAGAAAATCCATGTCCAGCCGACCGACCACGCGATCCTTGTAGCGCACCACCAGGACGCCGGAATCGGTGAATGTGCCCAGGACTGTGGCTTCCACGTCGCGACGCCGGGCCAAGTCCAAAAAAGCCTGAACCTGATCGGGCGCCACGGCCAGGGTCATGCGTTCCTGGGCCTCGGAAAGGAAAATCTCCCAGGGCTGCAAGCCCTGATATTTCAAAAGCGCCCGGCCCAAGTCCACGTCGGCCCCGCCGCTCATCCGGCCCATTTCACCCGCCGAGCAGCTCAAGCCGCCCGCGCCGTTGTCGGTGATTGCCCGGTAAAGTCCCAGGTCGCGGGCTTCCATCAAAAACTCGTACATCTTGCGCTGGGTGATCGGGTCGCCGATTTGGACGGCCTGAACGGGGGATTCGGCGCGCAATTCTTCCGACGAAAAAGTGGCGCCGTGAATGCCGTCCTTGCCGATGCGGCCGCCCAGCATCAGCAGGAAATCGCCGGGCTTGACTTCCTTGCGTTCCGAGGGACGTCCCTGGAGCGTTACCGGAAGATACCCCACCGTGCCGCAAAACACCAGCGGCTTGCCGATGTAGCGGTCGTCGAAAATTTCCCAGCCCCGTGTCCAGGGAACGCCGCTCTGGTTGCCGCCCTCGATCACGCCCTGGTGCACGCCGTCGCGGATGCGGCGCGGATGCATGAGTCCCGCCGGCAGGTCGCCGGCATAGAAGGGCGAGCCCAGGCAATAGCCCCAGACATTGCAGAGCAGGTTGGCGCCCATGCCCGTGCCCATTGGGTCGCGGTTGACGCCGACAATGCCCGTCATCGCTCCGCCATAAGGGTCCAGGGCGGAGGGGCTGTTATGTGTTTCCACTTTGTAAACCAGGTTCAGGCGCTCGTTGAAGCGGATGATCCCGGCATTGTCCGTGAAGACCGAGACCAGCCAATCCAGCGACTGGGCGATTTTCTCCGTGGAAGCCTTGATGTAGGTTTTAAACAGCGACGCGATCGTTTCCGCGCGGCCCTGCTCGTCCACATAATTGATTGTGGCCGCAAAAACCTTGTGACTGCAATGCTCCGACCAGGTTTGCGCGACGCATTCCACTTCCACGTCCGTCGGTTGTTCCGGCAGGCCCAAGGCCTGGCGCGCGGCGCGCACCTTCGGTTGGCTGAAATAATCCCGGATGGCCCGCAGTTCGTCCAGACTGAGCGACAGGATGTGCTCGCGGCTTATCCGCAGGAGATCCTCGTCCGAGCCGCCCAGATCGTAGGTCAGGACCGTGGGCGCGGCGGGTGTGTGAATGGCCGGAACGCTCTCGTCGGCCTCTTCGGCTTCCCACTCCTCCGACGAAAATATTTTGATCGTTTGAATCAGCGGATTGGCCAGAAGGTCGTTGGCCAGGCGCTCGATTTGCTGCCGCGTCAAGAGACGCGCGGCTGAAGGCTGAAGGCTGTGGGCTGTAGGCTCGGGTGTCTGACATTCGATGTTGGATGTTGGATGTTCGATGTTCGATGTTTGCTTCTCTTCCTCTTCTCCGTCGTCCGTCGTCCGTCGTCCGTCGTCTGTCGTCCGTCTTTCTTCTTCTGACTTCTGACTTCTGTCTTCTGTCTTCTGGTTTGCCCCGCCCCGCACAAAATACTGAATGGCCGTATAGACCGCTTCTTCCTCGGCCAGCGGACGGGCCAGGACGTCCTGCAAGGCGACCCGCGCCGTGCGGCCGACGTTATCGGTCACGCCCGGCTTGAAGCCCACCTCGATGAGCCAGTCGAACGGCGGCGGGCGCAGTCGGCCGATGGCGGCGACTTCGATAACCGGGTCGGTGAAAGCCTCGCTCACGGCCTCGAGTTCCGCGCGGCTGAGCCGGGCATCGATCTGGTAGATCGTGCGGGTCTGGATGGATTTGACCGGCAGGCGCAAGGCGCTTGCCGCGCGCGCGGCCGCGCCGCGGCCGCGCGCATCGGGCACGCCGCGTTTCAATCCGATTTCAATACGATAGGCCATGGGGAAATGGTTTCCGCCAGAGGCGGATCCGCCTTCGGCGGAAATGTTCAATGGTCGATGGTTAATGTTCCCTGGTAAATGACGCGAAGCAAGGTAGCCTATCGGGATTATATAAAAAGGGAAGAAAAAAGAGCGCCAAAAGCGAGCCGTGGGGACACGGATACGGCGGGTTAATGATGACAATATCCAGCCACAGGGCGCGGAGCAAGAAAAAAAACGACGTGTACGGGGGGGGTAACTCTATCGCCGGTTACCTATGCCGGGGAGGCATCTTAAAAAGTTATGTATTTCAAAATTACAGTCCCAGTGTGTGGTGTAGTGCCGCGTCAATCTCGTTCATCGCTAATGCGCCGATTTTACGGTCGATTTCGCATGTCGCAATGGTCGCGAGATTGTCTGTCATCACCACGGAATCGCTCAATAGTCCTGAAGCGGGTATCTCCGTCGATCCTGGCTTGACAAACACTCGGCTTGGGTGCCCAGCACGAAACACTTTGCTTGAAATCATTGCCACGACCACTTGCGACAGCCCTGTGTCCAAGCCGTCGGCTTGAACGACAAGAACCGGCCGTCGCTTGGCCGTTCGCAAGTCAGCGTTCGGATACAGCACGAGAACCACATCTCCCCGACAAGGGGCGCCATCATTTGCTGTAGTGCTCATCGTAAACGTCCATTTCGGAACTGTCCCAGTCTTGGGCAAACGCGGAGAGCCTTGCCCTCAAATCCGCCGCCTGCGCTTCACTCATGCCGATCTGGCGAAGATCGACGACGTCCGATTCGAGAAACGTCACCAGCACGCGAACTTCAGAGCAGACTCCTTCCGGCTTTTGGGTAAGATCAACGTGACCGTTGCGATAAATTCCTTCAATAGTTGTTAGCATTCGATCCCTCCCGTTCCGGTCATGCCTGCTCAATCCTGAATTAATGCTCCATGCTTCGCAAGGCATTGTTTCACAGGGCAAGCCCGACACAACACGACAAAATTACCGTGCCATTAAAGAATAGAAAACTATATTGCAGGCAAATGGAAAAGGCAAACACATAATCCGGCAACACATAATCCGGCATAGTGCTCCCGCACAAGACTAATTCACGAAGCGCCTCATAAACTCGGCTGACGAGCGGAGACGAGCAGGAATACGTGCCGAATCGAATCAAGTAGCGCCGGTGGGGAATGGTCGTGAAGGCTGGGACTCAATCCTTCCGGAAATAGCCGGGCGGCACGTGAAAATGACGGTGAAACACCCTCGAAAGGTGGCTCTCGTCGCAGAATCCAACCTTGGACGCAATGGTTTTCAAGGGTTCGCCGCGCGCGATCAGAAGATCGCGCGCCGTTTCCACCCTCAGAATCCGCAGGTCCGCCATCGGCGTGCGTCCGGTCAGCCGTTTATATGTCCGGATGAAATGGGCCCGGCTCATGTTCGCATGCGCGGCAATCTCCGTGACGGTCAGCGCTTCCGCAATCCGTTCCCGCATGAATGCGCGCACCGACGCGACGCGGTCATCCGGCTTCCCGGTTCGAGCCTTGACCGCTTCCGCAAGCAGGTTGCCGAGCACCGCATGCATGACGTCCCGCTTGCGTTCGTACATCGATGACTGCTCCTCAAGGAGCCATGCCGCCAGTAGCCGGATGCGTCCGTTCGAATCATGAATCATATAGGGTTGCCCATTGAGTTTTCCTTTGAACCCGAAGAAAATGAAGTCAACCTGGTTGGCGCCCGCGCCGTGCTCTTCGTGCGGCGTCCGGGGCGGATAGAAAAGAACATCGCCGGCGCCGGCGGTCAACTGTTCCTCGCCGATCCGGACCGCGAGCTTTCCGCCCAGCATGACCATCATTTCCGAGACCCCGTGCGAGTGACGTTTGGCGGACCATTCCGGGCCCACCGTGAGCCGTCCCGCGCCGATGCTCTTGATCGATCCCATAGCACTTCCATCCAAAAAGAGCGCACTTGGCGCTATTGGCAATTGACGAACACACGGCGTAGTATGCACATCAGTTAACGCAATGCCAGAAAGATTACAACAACGGGAAGGAGTTTCACATGGACATCGGGTTGCTAACTGCGCCGTTCGGAAAAGAAATCACGTTCAAGGAGATTGCGCAGTGGGCTGGAAAAACCGGCTTCAAGGCGCTGGAAGTCATGGCGGGTCCCGGAGCGCACCTGACGGCCGAGGATGTCCTGCCCGATGACGGCAAGAAGGTGAACAAGATACTGAAAGACGCCGGCGTGCGGGTATCGAGTCTTGCCTTTTACGACTGCTTTAATGTCGGAAACGGCCCGGTCGAGTACAGCAAGAACATGAAGGACCTGATCGCCATGGCCCAGGTGCTGAATGCGGATGCCGTTTGCACCATGCTCGGTTTCCCGGAGCCAAAGAAGTCGAAGATTCAGACCATCCGGGAAGATGCCCCTGCCGTGTTCAATCCGCTTTCCAAGGAAGCGGAGAAGCGCGGCGTCAAGATCGCATTCGAAAACTGGTATGCCACCAACCTCCAGCACCTGGACTGTTTTAAGGCCGTCTGCGATGTGTTTCCCCAGAGCAACATCGGTTTCAACTTCGACCCATCCCACCTGGCCTGGCAGGAAATCGACTACTTGGACGCCGTGATGGAGTTCAAGGACCGCATTTTCCATACGCATGCCAAGGATGTTGCCGTCTTCAAGACCAAGCAGAGCCGCGTCGGTGTCCTGGCGGACGGGTGGTGGAAATATGTGATTCCAGGCTACGGCGTTATCTCGTGGGGCGAATACATCCGCACCCTCCGCGTGTGCGGCTATAACGGCGTGCTCTCGATAGAGCATGAGGATCGCGCGTTCGACGCCAAGGAGGGCTTCGAGAAAGGATTCCGGTTCCTGTCGAATCTTATATGACGCGTTTTGCGGAAATCGGTACAGAATGTTTTTAACACAGGGAGGCTCAAGATGAATAAACTCAAGATGGGTTATGTCGGTTGTGGGTTTATGGCGCAGAAGGTTCATATTCCGAACATCATGTCACTGGCTGACTGTGAGCTGGTCGCGATTGCCGAGGTGCGGCCCCAGCTGGGCCGGATGGTGCAGGATCGGTTTCGCATTCCGACCCTCTATAAAGGCCATCTGGAAATGGCCAGGAACAAGGATATTGAGGCGGTCGCGGTTTCCGGTCATTATTACGGACAGGGCGAAATCGCCATCGACTTGATGTGTGCCGGCAAGGACGTTTTCATGGAAAAGCCCATGGCCATCAGCGTCAAGCAGGCGGAACGCATCCTGGCGACCGAGAAAAAAACAGGCCGGCGCGTCATGGTCGCCTACATGAAGCGCTACGATGCCGGGAACATGCTGGTCAAAAAGCTGGTCGATCAGTTCAAAAAGTCGAACGAGATGGGGCAACTCAGGTTCGTTCGCAATCATGGGTTTTGCGGCGACTGGACCGGCGGACTGGATACTCCGTTCGCCACGACGGACGAGAAATATCCCGACACTTCGGCCAAGTATCCCGCCTGGCTTCCAAAAAAGAACATCAACGGGTACCTTGGCTATCTTCAGCAGTACACCCACAACGTCAACCTTGTGCGCTGGTTCCTCGGAGCTGGCAATGACGTCAAGGTCAAGGCCGTGGAATTGGACAAGAAGGAAGGCCGTCGCGGAGTCGTGGTGCTGGAAGTTGCCGGAGTGCGAACCGTGATCGAGTCCGGCGGCATCGCCTACCATGGCTGGGACGAGCATACCCAGCTCTACTTCGACGGCGGTTGGGTCAAAACCGAGGCGCCTTGCCTTCTGTTGCGTAACGTGCCGGCAACTGTGGAAGTATATTGTGGCAATAAAGAAAACAAGGCGCTGTCTCAGACCTTCCCCGACGGCGGGCGGGTATGGTCGTACAAGGCGGAAATGCAGCACTTCGTGGATTGCGTCCGGAAGAGCCAGCCGTTTCGGTCTCCGGCTTCGGACACTATCGGCGATGTCCGGGTATTCGAAGACATCTACCGGAAGTTTTTGGGAAAATAGCAGACATGGAGTATTGGCTTTGTAAGGTCGCAGTTACGTGGGTTAAGACAGGTGCATGACAGGATGATCGGGCGTCGCGTGTCAGGTGTATTGGCCGTTCGCCAGAACGGCAATGCCCGCGTCTGCGCCCCACATGACTGAGACCGAATCCGGCGTTTCCGGACAGGGTAAAGAGGAAGCATGAATAGTCGGGAAAGAATCCGGGCCATCATGGCCGGTCAAGCGGCGGATCGTTGTGGATTTTGGCTGGGCAAACCCCATGGCGATAGCTGGCCATTGTTGCACAAATATTTTGGAACATCCGATGGAAATGAACTCCGGCGCAAGTTGCACGACGATTTTTGCTTGATTGGGGCGGGGGTGTACAAGCATCCTCAGGGCCGGTCGGCGTTCAACCTAAACATCATGCAACGCGGGTACGGTTCGGCCGGTATTTTCGCCGAATGCGAAGATGTCCGGCAGGTCGAGGATTATGAATGGCCCAATCCCGACTATCTGGACTTCACCGAGGTTCTGGAGTATTTGAGAAATGACGCCGGTGATTACTATCGGCTCAGCGGGTTCTGGAGTCCCTTCTTCCACGAAGTCGCCGATTTCTTCGGGATGGAGAATTACTTCGTCAAAATGTACACACATCCGGAGGTCGTGCATGCCGTGACCAGGCACGTGGTGGATTTTTATCTGGAAGCCAACGCGCGGTTTTTCGGCAAGTCCAAGGGGTTGGTGGACGCTTTTTTCTTTGGCAACGACTTCGGCACGCAACGCGATCTGCTGATCAGCCCCGACCTGTTCAAGGAATTCGTTTTCCCTTACCCATCTTCTACACTTTGAAAAACGCACATGTTGATAATGAACGACTTACAAGGGCGACGACGAGCTGTGCCAACACATTTTCAAAACCGGCTTATTACGCCATTACAACTCTCTGATTGTGCTCG